>NZ_JAUSBA010000057.1 GCF_030652235.1 Cypionkella sp. | reverse complement strand
CCGGCATCCCGCCTTCAGCCTGACGCAGGATCGCGAGGATCTGCGCCTCAGTGTATCTGCTTGTCTTCATTCGGAATCTCCTCGTTCATATTACCGAGAAAATTCTACTTATGCAGCCCCTTACTTTCGGGGGGGATTACCAGGTGGTCTAGATAGTAAGCAAAGCATGCCATATGCACTCTATTTTGACAGTATGTAGTTTCCGGGAGTTAAGGTCCTAACCATTTCTTCAAGTACTTCTCTTTTCCATACTCTGCCAACGCTCAATTTATCATCAACATCAGTGCCATATCGGCCAGAGTACATTCCGATAAACCGAACGTAAGGACCACTTCCCACGACAGTGTCTCCATTATCAAGAAGTGCACCATCAATCGCTTGAGCGATTACTGGAGAACCTGACATTCCTTCTCTCGTTGATGAATCTACCAAAATGATGGGAAGCTGATCGGCTTCAAGTTCTGGCTCGCTTGCTATTGAACCGCGTTTCCAAATTGGTAATCCCGGCTGCTTTGTCACTCCAAGCGGATATCCGATTATAAAAACATCGCGACCGGGAGTGCATCTAAGATTAGGAGTTTCGTCTGACCGAATTGCTGGAAAAATATCGAACGGCGCATCTGGTGGTACAAGCATAAACGCAATATCGTATTTTTGCCCTGCGGAGTGTTGAAACCAAGCAGGTTGCCCATCTTCCTTCAAAAGGCTAAAATCAAAATTTAAAAACTCAGCAAGATTTCCCTTCTTACAAAACAATCCCCTTGCCATATCTGGTGTAGCACCCGAAAAATGGCGTGCTTGACCTGTGTAGGGATTTCGACCGGATAATACATGCCAGTTAGTCAATAATGCATAAGAGCCACCCGTCAAGCCAACAAAAAAGCAAGTTGCGCTACCAATGCTCATTCCATTTGAAAACAACTCTATTGGACGAGATGCAAATGAGTAGGATGTTACAAAAATATTATTTCTAGACATCCAGCTCCTCCACAAACCGCGCGTTCTCCTGAATATACTGGAAGCGCAATTCTGGCTTTTTCCCCATCAAACGCTCGACCAGATCCCCGGTCTCTCCCGGTGCATCTTCGTCAATCGTGACGCGGATCAGTTTGCGGGTGGCGGGGTTCATGGTGGTGTCTTTCAGGTCTTTGGCGTCCATCTCGCCCAAGCCTTTGAATCGTTGCACGTCGATTTTACCTTTGCCACCCAGGCCTTTGGCCAGCCAAAGCTCTTTCTCGGCATCGTCGGCGACATACAACCGCCGCGCGCCTTGGGTCAGGCGATAGAGCGGCGGGCAGGCGAGATACAGATGGCCTTTGTCGATCAGCGGGCGCATTTGGGTGAAGAAGAAGGTCATCAGCAGGCTGGCGATATGGGCGCCGTCGACGTCAGCGTCGGTCATAATGACGATTTTATCGTAGCGCAGGTCATCGACTTTGAAGCGGCTGCCCATTTGCACGCCCAAAGCCTCGCAAATGTCGCGGATTTCGGAATTTTCGTTAAGTTTACCGGAAGCCGCGCCCAGCACGTTGAGGATTTTACCCTTTAGCGGCATGATGGCTTGGGTTTCACGATCACGCGCACCTTTGGCGGAACCACCAGCCGAATCCCCCTCAACAATAAACAATTCGGTGTTGTCGCGGGTTTTGGATGAGCAATCGGTGAGTTTCCCCGGCAGGCGCAGCTTTTTGGTGGCGGTCTTGCGCTGGGTTTCTTTCTCTTGCTTGCGTTTCAGGCGCTCTTCGGCGCGCAGGATCAGGAAATCCATGATCGCGCCTGCAGATTTGGAATCCGACACCAGCCAGTTGTCAAAGTGGTCGCGCACGGCGAGTTCGACATAACGGGTGGCTTCTTCGGTCGCCAAGCGGTCTTTGGTTTGGCCGACGAATTGCGGTTCGCGGATGAAGACGGATATTAACGCGCAGCCCCCGGCGAGCATATCGTCGCGGGTGATCATTTCGGCTTTGCGGTTTTTGGTGAGTTCGCCGTAGGCCCGGATGCCTTTTAAGATCGCAGACCAAAAGCCGAATTCATGGGTGCCGCCTTCCGGGGTGGGGACGGTGTTGCAATAAGATTGCAGGAAGCCGTCGCGCACCGGGCTCCAGTTGATCGCCCATTCGACCGAGCCGGGGACTTGGAATTTCTCTTGGAACGAGACTTTACCCGCGAAGGGGCGGTCGGCGTAGGTGGTTGTTTTCTCTAGCGTATCTGACAGATAGTCGGCGAGGCCGCCGGGAAAGTGGAAGGTGGCTTCCATTGGCGTGTCGCCATCGGGAATGGCAGATTTCCAGCGGATTTCGACGCCGGAAAACAGGTAGGCTTTCGAGCGAACCATGCGCAGCAGGCGCGAGGGGCGAAAGTGGTGGCTGCCGAAGATTTGCGGATCGGGGTGGAAGGTGAAGGCGGTGCCACGCCGGTTGGGGGCGGCGCCGATTTTCTGGATGGGACCAAGTGGCGTGCCGCGCGAGAACGACTGCGCGTAGAGTTCTTTGTTGCGGGCGACCTCGACATAAAGGTGATCCGACAGCGCGTTGACGACGGAACTGCCGACGCCGTGCAAACCGCCCGAGGTTTCATAGGCTTTGCCGTTGAACTTTCCGCCCGAATGCAGGGTGCAGAGAATGACTTCGAGCGCGGATTTGTCGGGAAATTTCGGGTGCGGATCGACCGGGATACCACGGCCATTGTCGCGCACGGTGAGCGAGCCGTCGGCATGGAGTTCGACCTCGATGCGGTTGGCGTGGCCTGCGACGGCTTCGTCCATCGAATTGTCAATGATTTCGGCGGCAAGGTGGTGGTAGGCGCGCTCGTCAATGCCACCGATATACATGCCGGGGCGGAGGCGGACGGCCTCTAGCGGTTCCAGCACCTCGATCGAGGAGGCGTCGTAGGTGTCCTGTGCGCCCGAAAGCAGGTCATTGGCCATGGGATGCTCGATTCTTGTTATGCGGATTGTTGGCGTCCTTAGATCAGATGCGGGGCAGGGCGCGCAAGATCTGGGGCTAGCTGTGGGTGCGCAGCCAGTGGGCGAGTTCGCCCTCATCCAGCAGGTCTTGGGCGGCGCGGATGATGACGGGGCCGATTTCTGAGACGGTCCAAGGGATTTGGATGCCGTTCAGGTCAAGGCACACGTCCATGCTTTGGTGGGCGGTGCGTTTGGTGGCATCGTTGAAGCAATGGCCTTGCGCGATGGAGATAGCATAGGCGGCGGCCAGCGCGAACGCATCCTCGATCATGCCGTAGGCGAGGCGATTTTCGACACGGGCCAAGGCACCTTCGAGGGATTTGTTCAGCGCACGACCCTGCAACTCGCCGGGGTTCAGCACGCAGTCATGGATGGCTTTGACCAGTTCGGGGGTGAGCAGGCAGAAGGTCATTTGTCTTTCAGGTAGTCAAGCACGGGCTGGTTGATGGCGCGGCGGCGGTTGAGGCTTTCCAGCACTTCCTTCATCGTGGCGTCGCGGTGATCGGCGCGGCCGACAGCCTCGGCGGGCACCAGATAGCCTACCAGTGCCGAGTTCTTCAGGATGGCGACGGGTTGGCCGCCGGCGCGGTCAAAGACCTTTTGCGGCTCGCGCAATTCGGTCATGGTGCAGATCTGGGGTGTGGCGAGGCGGGTCATGGTGGACTCCTGTGATGTACGATTAAATATACACTGAAATGTACAAAATGCAAGGAGGACGCGATGCGGGTGCTGTTTACGGGTGGGTCGGGCAAGGCGGGGCGGCATGTGGTGGCGTATCTGGCGGCGGCTGGGCATAAGGTTTTGAACGTGGACCGGGTGGCTTTAAGGCATCCGGGCGTGGCGGATTTGAATGCCGATATTTGCGATTCTGGCCAGATGTTCAATGCGATGAGCGCGCATATCGATGAGGCGGAGTTGGACGCGGGGGCGGCGCCGCGTTTTGATGCGGTGGTGCATTTCGCCGCCGTGCCTGCGCTGATGTTGCAAGCCGAGAATGAGACCTACCGGGTCAATGTGATGGGCACCTATAACGTGCTGGAGGCGGCTTGTAAGCTGGGTATTCCGAAGGTGATCATTGCGAGTTCTGAGACGACGTATGGGGTTTGTTTTTCGAATGGCATTGTGGACCCCAAAGTGCTGCCGCTGGAGGAGGATTACGATATTGATCCGATGGATAGCTATGGCATGTCAAAGAAGGTTAATGAAGCCACGGCGCGGAGCTTTCAGCGGCGGTTTGGCAACGATATTTATGCTTTGCGGATCGGGAATGTGATTGAGCCGCAAGAATATCGCAGCCGGTTTCCGGGGTTCTTTGTCGATCCGGGGCAGCGGCGGCGGATCACCTTTAGTTATATGGATGCGCGGGATCTGGGGCAGATTGTTGATCTGGCTTTGCGCAAGGATGGGTTGGGGTTTCAGGTGTTCAATGCCTGCAATGACACCAACTCGGTCTGTCAGAGCAATCAGGAATTACTGGCGCGGTTCTTTCCGAAAGTGCCGCTTTCGAGGCCAGTTGGGGCACAGGAGAGTCTGCTGTCGAACCGGAAGGCGCGCGAGGTTTTGGGGTTCAAGGAGCAGCATAACTGGCGGAATTATGTGGATGATCCGACGGTGTAAGGTGGGGTGGCTTTCGCCATGGCGTGCTTGGGGCTGTGGAGTGGTGCGCTGAAGCGCACCCTACATGTTGCATTACGCAGGTTCTGCCGCACGGGCCTGCCACATCGCCTTGAAGCCGGGGCGGGATTGGCAGCGCACTAGCCATGCTTGCAGGCTTGGAAATTCGCCGAGCAATGTGGGGTGGGATTGGGCGTAGCGGACGATTTCGGCCACGTTGATATCGGCGGCGGTGAAGCGGTCGCCGACCAGCCAATCATGGACTGACAGATGCGCAGCCAAGCGGGAGAGCGGGCGGCGCAGTTTCTCGGCATTGACCGCGATGCTGGCTTGACCCTCGGGGGTTTTGTCGCCGCCATCGCCGATGATGTAAAGGATTTCCAGCGCCGGGGTTTCCACCGAGGTGGCGGCGAACAGCGACCATTGCTCCATCAGCGCGGCCTCGGCGTTGTTTTGCGGGCCCAAGGCTCCGCCATGGCAGCGAGCGATGTGCAGGGTGATGGCGAGGCTTTCGGTCAGCACAAGACCGTCTTCGGTATAGGCGGGAATTTGGCCTTGCGGGTTGACCTGAAGGTAGGCGGTCGAGGTGGTGTTCAGCGGCGCATCTGCGGCTTTGGGGTCTGCCAGCCGATAGCCTTGGATCACCGGGATGTGGGTGTAGGGCAGGCCCAACTCGGCCAGCAGCCATAACGGGCGCGAGGCGCGGGAGCGGTAAACTCCGTATAGGGTGATCATTGCGGGCTCCTGTGGCGGCGATTTCGCGGTATTCTTAGGCAAAGATCGCGGCGACGGAAAGGGGTGGCGGCGGGCTTCGCGGAAATCGGAAGATTCCCGGTGTTTGCTGCGCTGCCGCGACAGGATTTTACTTGCCGTAACGGCAGGCTTGCGCCACCACAGGGTATGTCCGAGCCGAAGTCCCCAGCTGACGCCGCGCAGACGCCCTCGCGCGAGGATAGAGCCGAGATTGTCGATCGGCTCTATGAGGTTGCGCTTGACCCAATCCGGCTGGAAGATCTGCTTGATGTCTGGGAGGGGCGGATAGCGCCTTTGCGCAGCGGGCCGGGGGATGATCCGGTGCAGTTGGACGACCCCGAGATAGAGGCGCATATGGCGCGGGCCTCGGTGTTTCTGGATCGGTTTGAGGCGACGCGCGGTAATGGCGTCTATCGCTCGGTGCTGGAGGATATTCCGCGCTCGGCGGCTTTCCTAAGCGACGGTGGGCCGGTTCTGGCAGGGCACAATCGGCCTGCGGCGGTGGCGTTTGGGCTGGGTGACGCGGCGCGGTTAAGCGATTTGCCGTTTGAGGTGGAAGATATCGAGCTGCTGCGCGGGGTGATTGCCAAGGTGGCGGCGGGGAAGGCCGAGAAGGCGATCACCTTGCGGATGCGGTCGCATCGCACGGGCAGTCCGGTGATCGTGCGGGTGGGGCCGGTGGAAAGCCCCGGCCCGAAGCCATTGGCGCTGGTGATATCGACGGAGTTGGTCTGGCCCGAGGGCTTTGAGGAGACCGTGCAAGAGGCGTTTGGGCTGACGGCGGCGGAAGTCGAGATCGTGCGCGGGATCACTTTGGGGCTGCCGGTGAAGGATATTGCCGAGGCGCGCAGGCGGTCTGCCGAGACGGTACGGACGCAGGTGCGCTCGATCTTGGCGAAGACCGAAACGCATAGCCAATCCGAACTGGTGCGGGTGGTGCTGGGTCTGATGGATGTGGCGGTGCTGCCGTCCGAGGGTGCGGTGGCGGTGGCCAAGGCGGGGACGCTTGAGGCATTGTCGTTCCAGCAGATGCGCGGCCCGGACGGGCGTCGGTTGGAGTGGATCGAGTTCGGCCAGCCCTCGGGCGCGCCCTGCGTGTTCATGCATTTAGATTTCGGGCTGATCCGCTGGCCTGCGAGCGCGGAACGTGCCGCCAAACACCGCGGGATGCGGGTGATCGTGCCGGTGCGGGCGGGCTATGGGCGGACCGAGTTGCATTCGAAAGGTGTGGGGCATCTGGAAGGGGTGACGGCGGATTACATTGCTGTGCTAGAGCATCTGGGGGTGAAGCGCGCGGCGGTGATCGCTTTGGGCGCGGATCTGCGCTTTGCGATGAGCCTCAGCTTAGAGCGCCCCGAAATGGTAACGGGGATTTTGGGCTGTGCCTGCCAGTTGCCGCTGCGGACCCCGGTGCAATATGAGCGGATGGACAAGTGGCAGCGCTTTATCCTTGCCAATGCCCGCTATGCGCCGAAAATCCTGCCGTTTCTGGTCAAGGCGGGGTTTTCCTTGGCGCGGCGGCTGGGCAAGGAGAAGTTCTTCGCGCAGGTCAATGGCGGCTCGCCCGCCGACATGGAAGCCTTTGCCGACCCAGAGATCCGCGAGGCGATGCTGGCGGGGTCGGAAGTATGCCTTGGGGAGCGGATTTTGGCCTCGGAGGCATTCACGCGGGAATGTATCGGATCGGAAAAGGACTGGTCGCATCTGGTCAAGCGGGTGCAGGCACCGGTGGTGTTGTTACAGGGCGATCAAGACCCGCAGACCCCGTTGCAGACCATTCGCGAGTTGATGGCAGAATATACCCATCTGGATATCCGCTTTGTGCCGAACACCGGCCAGTTGCTGTTCTTCAAGGAATGGCCACAGGTGTTCGACGTGTTGGAAAGATTTTTGCCAAGGCGGTGAGAATCTCTGCCGCTCTACCGCAATTTGGGTATGCGGGCGGGGTGGGTCTTGCGCTATCAAAAGATATATTCAAAGCCGTTTGATGGAACCCTTGCGACCAAAGCGTATTTCCCCCGAAGACTGGGCGGTGGCATCTGGGGTGCCACCGCCTTTCTCGTTTCGGGGCCTTGGTTGTTTATGGGCCGCGCGTTGAAAGGTTTTTAGTAGGGTGTTGTCACTGGCGTAGACGCGGAAGCAGGTGGGTTGCTATGGCGGTCCTTGGCTGGACCGAGTCCGATCTGATGCGTTGAGGCGGTCATTTCGGCAAGAGAAAGCCGCATCCTGCGCGAGATTGCGTTGCAGCACCTTGATCAGCGGCTTGCCATACAGCCCAAAAAGGCGCGCTTTGCTCTGGCTGGCGATCAGCGCCTGCACCGCCGCCGGGTCGGCTTTGCGGGCGGTTGCAATCCGCGCGGCTTTGGCGGCGGCAGGTTCCGGGCTGCTGTTGGGGTCCAAGCCAGAGGTTGAGGTGGTTGTTACGGCGTCAATCAGGGCATCGGCACCGTTTTCTGCGGTATGGGCCGCGCGGCGTTCGGCGACGCCGGCGATCAAGAACGCATTGGTGGGGCCAAGGTTGAAGGCACCGGAGGGGGGTGGCTCGGTGGCTTGAGGTTGAGGGCGCGGGTGCAGGTAGCCGGGGTTGGTGAAAGACGGCACGATCAGGTGGGCCAGACCATACACAGCCACGTTGCGGCGCAGCAGCACCGCCGACAGGATCGCCGAATTCGACGAAGCGGGGCTGATGATGTTCCGCACGGCAAGGCCGTAGCAGGCGCCCACCAACATCGCCGGAAGGATGGCGTAGTACTTCGCCACATCATTGCCGATAGCGAAGGCGGTCAGCCACCTTCGCATCCGACTCGGTCCCCGCGCTTTAGGGACGCAGCCTGGGTTTGGCGCGTCAGATCCCAGCCAGGCCCTTGATAGCGGTCCTTGCCGCGGCGCTCACTGGATCAATGGTTTCTCGCAGCAGTTGATTGCGGTCAAAGCAGTTGGGATCTTGTGCTATTGCGGCGCGCAATGCCGCACCAAAGGCCATGCGCAACTCGGTGCCGATGTTGAATTTGCAAATCGTGGTTTCGCGCGCCAACTGCTGTCGCTGCGCCGCCGGGATGCCCGATCCGCCATGCAGGACCAGCGGCACATTCGGGGCCACCGCCTGAATGGCCCGCACACGGGCCAGATCGACGGTCGCATCCGGCCGGATCATCAAATGGCTGTTACCGACAGAGACCGCCAGCGCATCCACCCCGGTTTCGCGAACAAAAAGCGCGACTTCGCCGGGGTCGGTTCCCAGCGAGTGCGCGCCACCATAATAACCGACATAGCCCAGTTCGGCTTCGACCGACACGCCTTGGCGATGCGCAAAGGTGACGATTTCGGCGGTTCGGGTGATGTTCTCGGCGAGCGGCAACGCAGATCCGTCATACATCACCGACGTGAAGCCGCAGTCGATCGCCATTTGGCATACGGCGGCATCTTCACCATGGTCAAGATGCGCCACAACCGGAACCGAGGCGGCCGCAGCCAAGGTGCGAAACATCGCACCCATCACTGGCAAAGGCGTGTGGGCGCGACAGCCGGGCCCGGCTTGCAAGATAACTGGGCGCTGCAATGCCTCGGCCGCGCGGACATAGGCCATAGCGTCCTCCCAGCCAAGCACCACCAACCCGGCCACGGCGGTGCCATTGGTCAGGCAGGGGGGCAGCACCTGTTGCAGCGTCGCAAGGCTCATTTGAACTTGGCGATCATGTCTTTGATACCGGGAATTGTTTCGATCTGATCGGCATGGCTGGGTTGGAAATATTGCACCAGCGAACGTTGAGTTTCGCCGGCTAGAATGGTGAAATAATACATCTCATAACCCGGAAGCACGCAGCAGGGGTGATAGCCCTTGTCGATGGCAACCGTTGATCCGTCAACGATGTGGTAGGCGTCACCCGATTTTCCATCCTCACGTTGCAGCATTTGCAGACCTGAGCCGTGGGGCGGATTGAAGCGGAAGTTATAGGCCTCGTCGTGGCGGGTTTCGTCGGGAAGGCGGTTGGTGTCGTGCTTGTGGCTGGGAAAGCCGGACCAGCCTCCGGCACCAACGGTGTAAAGTTCCGACACCAGCAATCGACCGACGCGGCCATGGTATTTGGTGCCAAGGATATGCTTTATTTTCCGGTGGGTCTTGGTGTCATCGGACCCGTATTGCACTGGGTCAATATCGCAGGCGCGCACCGCAAAAGCAGGCAAGACCTGATCAAAAAGCGCGCCTGCGATGAAGATTTCGGCGTGATCGGATTGGCACGTCATCGTGGCAGCCATTCCCGAGGAAATATAGACGCCTTCGGGCGGGCCATCCCAGACATTCAGGCGGCGCGTGCCGATGGTGGCAAAGCTGTCGGCGCCGGTCTGCACGTCAATGGTGCCAGTGGCGGGGACGAGGCAGGTCTCATATCCGGGCACATGCGAGGTGAAGCTTTCGCCGCGTGTCAGTTTGACGATGTTGAAATACACCAACGGCACCTTCGGGTGACCCGCTGCGATGATGGCCTGATTTTGGTTGTCATAGGGGGCAATGTGCATAGGCGGCCTTTCGGATCGTCAATATTGGCTGATGAAGTGGTCAAGTGCTGCGGTGTCGGGCGAGGCCGGGGCGCAGCCGATGCCCGCCACGATGAGTGCGGCGGTCGCGGCCCCACGCCGGACAGAGGTTTCAAGGGTATGGCCTTGCGCCAATCCCGCCAGAAGCCCACCCATAAAGCCGTCACCCGCCCCCATCGGTTTCCGGGCGGTGACGGAAAAAATTCCGGTCTCGAAGCTGTAATCGGGTGTAAAGGTGATCGAGCCCGCCGCACCGCGCTTGTAAATGGAGAGCAGCGCGCCGTGGTAGGTCAAAGACTTCGCATAGGCTTTGCCGTTTTCATGGCTACCGGCCAGCAAGCCAAATTCATCATCATTCCCGACGATGATATCGGATGCGGCGCAGGCTTGGCGGCAAATCAGTGCGGCCTCTGCTGGCGAAGTCCATGAATAGGCACGATAGTCGATATCCAGAACAACCAAGGCCCCGGCCATCCGAGCTTGCGCCATGGCGCCAAAGCTGGCGTGGCGCGAGGGCTCGCAGGCAAGCGCCGTTCCGGTGACCACAAGGGCTGCGACGCCGGAATAATCGACCGCCGCCACGTCGGTATCGCACAGGCAAAAATCGGCGGCTCCGTTTCGGTACAGCACGCTTTGGCAGTTGCTCGCGATGGTTTCCACCACCGCCAGTGAATTGCGCGCCTCGCCAGCCGTTGCCCGCAGATAACGGGTATCGACGCCGTAGCGCGTAAGTTCAGCGACACAATAGCGCCCGATCGGATCATCGGACACGCAAGTCAGCAGCGCCGCGCCCACATCCTGACGGGCAAGCGCCACCGCGATATTGCCAGCAGACCCCCCAATCGCCGAGGTATACCGCTGCGCCTGTTCAATCCGCGTTCCGGGGGGATCGGCGTAAAGATCCATGCCAACCCGACCCAAGACCACGAATTGGTTCAGTTTGATGCGCTGCCACAGCCGCTGCATCACAGACCCCGCCTTTGATTGGCGCGACCGGCTTCGATCTTGGCGCGGGCGGTTCCGATAGCTTCGCGCGTGCTGACTTCGGGGGTTCCGACCTCCCACCAGGCGTGGCCTTGGTCGGTCCAACCTTCGTGCGCATCAACTTTCATCACGATGACACAGGTGCGGTCGGCGATTTTCGCCCGCGCGAACGCGGCACCAAATTCATCGACCGACGCCACCTCTTCGGCAATCGCCCCCATTGCGCGAGCGTGGGCAGTAAAATCGACGCCAAACGGTGCCGCGATGGTCGGGCAATCGGCAAAAAGCGTGTTGAAGCTGGCATTGCCCGTGTTCTTTTGCAGCTTGTTGATGACTGCAAACCCACCGTTATCTAACACCAACACGATCAGTTTGTGGCCCGAAAGCACCGACGAATAGATATCCGAATTCATCAGCAGATAGGATCCGTCGCCCACAAAAACCACCGTTTGCGCGTCTGGTTGGGTTTCGGCTTGCGCGATGCGCGCCCCCCAGCCGCCCGCGATTTCATAACCCATGCAGGAAAAGCCAAACTCGACGTCCACGGTGCCGATGCCAAGGCTGCGCCAGTTGGCGGTTACCTCGGCAGGCAAACCTCCTGCGGCGGTGACGATGCGGTCTTGCGGCGTGCAAAGCGCGTTTACTGCACCGATGGCCTGCGCATAGCTGGGCAATCCATTGCGGGAAGCAACGTTGTGCGCGACATAGGCGTTCCAATTCTGTCGCTCGGCTTGTGCCAAAGCCAGCCAATTGGTTGGGGCGCGGTATTGGCCAAGGGCCGAATCCAGCGCCGCCAACCCAGCTCTGGCATCACAAACCAAAGGTTGCGACAGATGTTTGCACGCGTCGTGACGTGCCGCGTTCAGGCTGATGATGCGGCTGTCCAGAGCAAACGCGGCCCATGATCCGGTGGTGAAATCTTGCAGGCGCGTGCCAACTGCAAGGATCACGTCGGCGGATGCCGCGACTGTATTGGCGCTGTCTGATCCGGTCACACCCAGAGGGCCGATGTTCAAAGGATGATCCCAAAGCATATTCGCGCGCCCGGCGATGGTTTCCACAACCGGGATCGCGTGACGTTCGGCAAAGGCAGTTAACCCTGTCACAGCGCCCGAATATTGCACACCACCACCCGCAATGATCAGCGGGCGCTTCGCTGCGCTCAAAAGCGACACAGCTGCTGCAACCTCCACCGGATCCGGGGCGGGACGGCGAATACGGTGCATGCGCGGTTCAAAGAAGGCGGCGGGGTAATCATACGCCCAGCCCTGCAAATCTTGCGGCAACGCCAAGAACGCCGGGCCGCAATCTGCAGGATCAAGCATGGTGTTCAGGGCGGCGGGCAGGCTGTTCAGGATCTGGGCTGGGTGGGTGATGCGATCCCAATACCGACAAACCGCGCGAAACGCGTCGGTAACGCCAAACGCCGGGTTGCCGAAATGTTCAAGCTGTTGCAGGACCGGATCTGGCAGGCGCGTGGCAAAGTTGTCGCCGCACAGCATCAGCATCGGCAGGCGGTTGGCATGAGCCAAAGCCGCAGCCGTCAGCAGATTTGCGGTGCCAGGCCCGGCAGAGGCGGTGCAGAACATGAAGCGCCGCCGCAGTTGCGCCTTGGCGTAGGCCGCCGCAGCAAAACCCATACTCTGCTCGTTCTGCCCGCGATAAAGCGGCAACTTGTCCCGCGCGGCGTAAAGCGCCTCGCCCAGGGACGGAGCGTTGCCATGACCAAATATGCCAAAACCGCCGGCGCAGACCCTTTGCACATGCCCGTCAATTTCAATGAACTGATTGGCCAGAAAGGTTACGATGGCCTGTGCTACGGTCATCCGCAGGGTCGCCGTTTTCAAATCGCCTAAGGGCAAGCTTGTCGTGGTCGGGTCCATGCTCGTGCCTTTTTGCCTGAGGGCTGGAATCGCATTGACGATGCATCGCCAGTTACGATATCAATTTTGCAACCGGTTGCAAACTCTTTTGAAGGACGGCCCCCATGCGCGAAATAGGCATCGGAATTGTTGGCGGCGGCTATATGGGCAAGGCGCATTCAGTGGCGATGGCGGCTGTGGGTGCGGTGTTCAACACAGCACTTCGGCCCCGGCTTGAGATGATCTGTGCCACCTCGGACGCCAGCGCCGAGCGCTATCGCGCCGCTTTTGGCTTTGCGCGGGCGACTGCGGATTGGCGGGCCTTGGTGGCGGACCCGCGCGTTGAAGCCGTAGTGATCGCCAGCCCGCAAGAAACCCATCGTGCCATCGCCGAAGCGGCATTTTCCGCGAACAAACCGGTGTTTTGCGAAAAGCCGCTTGGCGCAAATCTTGACGACAGCCGCGCGATGGTGGCGGCGGCGCAGGCCTCGGGCTGCGTCAATATGGTTGGGTTCAACTATATCCGCACGCCCGCTTCACAATATGCCCGCGCCCTTGTGCAGCGCGGCGAGATTGGCGATGTGATCTGGTTTCGCGGCGAACACAGCGAGGATTTCGACGCCGATGCGACCAAGCCCGCGACCTGGCGCAACTTTGGCGCGGCCAATGGCACAATGGGCGATCTGGCCCCGCATATGATCAACGCGGCGCTAGCGTTGATTGGCCCGATTGCCCGTCTCAGCGCCGATATCGCCACGATTCATGCGACACGGCCGGGGTCCGAAGGGGGCGTGTTGAACGATGATATCGGACAGTTCATGTGCCGGTTTGCCAATGGTGCTATGGGGCATCTGTCATTCAGCCGCGTGGCCTTGGGCCGTAAAATGGGCTATGCCTATGAAATTACGGGAACAAATGGCGCAATCCGCTTTGATCAGGAAGATCAGAACGCGCTTTGGCTTTACCGCGCTGATGATGCGCCGGGCCAGCGCGGGTTCCGCAAGATCCTGACCGGGCCCGACCATCCCGATTATCTGGAATTCTGTCAAGGTGCCGGCCATGGCACAGGATATCAAGATCAGATCATTATCGAGGCGCGGGATTTCTTGCGTGCGATCGAAACCAATCAATCAATCTGGCCAAGTTTTGCCGATGGCATGGAGGTCAATCGCGTAATCGAGGCGGCACATGCTTCGGCTGGGTCAGGCACATGGATAAATCTATAGGGGGATGTCAAAGATGATAAAGATCGGCAATGCGCCGTGCTCTTGGGGCGTTGAATTCGCCAATGACCCTCGCAACCCGAACTGGCGGCGTGTGCTGTCTGATTGCGCGGGCGCGGGCTACAAGGGCATCGAACTTGGCCCAATTGGCTTCATGCCCGAGGACCCGGCGATTCTCGCCGATGCCTTGGCTGAAAATGAGCTGACCCTGATCGGCGGCGTGGTGTTTCGCCCGTTTCACGACAGCGCCAAATGGGACGACGTGTGGGACGCGGCAGAGCGCACCTGCAAAGCCTTGGTGGCCCATCGCGCCCAGCATTTGGTGCTGATCGATTCGATATCGCCGCGCCGCGCCGCCACCGCCGGACGCGCAGCCGAGGCCGAAGCGATGGGCCCGGCCGAATGGGCAAGCTTTGTCGACCGCATTCGCCGCGTGGCGCAGTTGGGCGTCGATCACGGCCTGACCGTGGGCATCCACGCGCATGCCGCGGGCTTCATCGACTTTGAGCCGGAATTGGAGCGGTTGCTGTCCGAAGTGGACGAAGGCCTGCTGAAAATCTGTTTTGACACCGGCCATCATTCCTATGCCGGGTACGATCCCGTGGCCTTTATGCGCCGCCACATCGGCCGGATTTCTTATGTGCACTTCAAGGACATCGACCCTGTAGTCAAAGCCCGCGCCGTCGCACATCACACAGGGTTTTATGAGGCCTGCGGGCAGGGAATATTCTGCAATCTTGGCACCGGCGATGTGGATTTTCCCAGCGTGCGGCAGATATTGCTGGACGCAAATTTCAGCGGTTGGTGCACGGTTGAACAAGACTGCGACCCAGCGGGCGGCACCTCGCCCATTGATGATGCGCGCGCCAATCGCGCCTTTCTTTCCTCCATCGGCTTCTAAGAAAGGTCGGACCATGAAGAAACTGAACTGGGGTATGATCGGTGGCGGCAACGGCAGCCAGATCGGCCCTGCGCATCGGCTGGCGGCCGGGCTTGACGGCCATTTCAGCTTTGTCGCCGGCGCGCTGGATCATGATCCCGCTGCGGGCCGCGCGTTCGCGCAGTCGCTGGGAATCGCCGCAGACCGGGCCTATGGCGATTGGCGCGAAATGCTGGAGGGCGAGCGCAACCGCGCCGACAAGATCGATCTGGTCACCGTCGCCACGCCCAATGCGACCCACTATGAGATCAGCAAGGCGTTCTTGCAGGCGGGCATCACTGTGCTGTGTGAAAAGCCGATGACAGTGACGGAAGGTGAGGCGGAAGATCTGGTTTTGACCGCCCGTGCAAGTGGTGTGATTTGCGCGGTGAACTACGGCTACACCGGCTATGCGCTGGTGCGGCACATGCGCGCTATGGTGGCGCGCGGCGATATTGGCCGCGTCCGGTTGGTGGTGGCGGAATTTGCCCATGGCCATCATGCCGATGAAGCCGACGCCAACAATCCGCGCGTGCGCTGGCGCTATGATCCGGCACAGGCGGGGGTTTCGGCGCAATTCGCCGATTGCGGCATCCACGCTTTGCACATGGCCAGCTTTGTCACCGGGCAAGATGTGGCAAAGCTGTCGGCAGATTTCGCGTCCTGCCTGCCTTCGCGGGTGCTGGAAGATGACGCCATGGTCAACTTCCGGATGGACGGTGGCACCGTTGGACGGCTTTGGACTTCGTCGGTAGCCATCGGGCGCCAACACGGCCTTGCCATTCAGGTCTTTGGCGAGACCGGCGGTCTGCGTTGGAGCCAAGAGCAGCCGAACCAGCTTTTTTACATGCCGTTGGGGCAACGTTTGCAGGTGATCGAGCGCGGCGAGGGCAACCTTTCACCCGAAGCCGACCGCGCCTCGCGCGTCACCGTCGGTCATGCCGAGGGCATGCCGCTGGCGTTTGGCAACATCTACCGCGATCTGGCGGAAAGTTTGTTTGCCGCACGCGTAGACCGTGCGCCAGATCCGGCGATTTCGTTGTTTCCAACCGCCGAAGATGGTCTGCGATCTATCGCCGCCATTCATGCGGCGGTGGCCTCGGCGGCCCAAGACGGCGTCTGGGTTGACGCGCGACCAGCGCTGTTTCGCTGACGGGGGTCAAAGCATCGGCCGCAGGGTGCGGCGTTCGACGATGTGGCAGGGAAACAACCGGGCCTCGGGGATCGCTCCGGGGTCCGCAAAGCTGGAAATGATCAGGTCGATCGATGCGCGCACAATGTCCTCAAAGGGTTGATGGATCGTGGTCAGCGCGATGTTCGCCCAACATGCCATTGCCATATCGTTCAAACCGATGATGCCCAAATCGGTTGGCACAACCAGACCCGCATCCTGCGCCGCCGACAGAGCCCCGATCGACAACACATCATCGCCGCAGAAATAGGCCTCGGCTGATGCGCTCCGCAGCAGGCGGGCCATTTCAGCGCGGCCGGCTTCGAAACTATACGCACCCGCAAAGCTGACCAAAGGCGTCACAGCCTTTGCCTTGGCCGCCGCGACAAAGCCTGCAAGGCGGTCTTGCGTTGTCGAGGCCTGCTCGGGCCCCCCCATGAACCCGATACGACCATAGCCCCGGGCGATCAGGGTTTCGGCCGCCATTGCGCCGGCCTCAAAGTTGTCGATGCCCACCACATGCACGGTTGGGGACAGTGTGGCGCGGCCAAAGGCATGCACCACCGGCAGGCCCGCATCGCGAAACGCCCGTGCAAAGCCAACCGGCAGATGCGAAGAAGCTACGATCACGCCATCGACCGAATACTGCCGCAACAGTTGCACCGAACGTGCCGGGTCGGTTTCATCCGACAGATTGACCAACAGCGGGCGCAAACCCTGCTCTTGCAGGCCGCGGGTGAAAAGGTCGAAAATCTGCAAGAATACCGGATTGTGGAAGTTGTTTGAAACCAGTCCGACCAATTGGGTTTTCCGCGTTGTCAGGCTGCGGGCCAGGATGTTCGGGCTGTAGCCCAGCTCGGCAGCCGCGCTTTCAACCTTTGCGCGGGTCTTCGCCGAAACCGAAGCCCCATCGGTAAATGATCTCGAAACCGCCGCCCGCGACACACCCGCGCGTTCTGCAACGTCTTTCAAAGTGATTGCCATGCCGTTCTTCATCCCGCGCCGTCAATTGTTTCAAGACAACCTAACGGTCTGCGCCGCGATTGTCATTGCATCTCCGAACCATCATCATGGCCGCAAGGTGCCATGCAGAGTGTTGTGCTGACCAAGGCTTCCTGCTGAACAATTCACGTTTTGGTGGCGTAGATGAACTGCGCACCTTGGCGCTGGCGACGCTGGCGGGGGGGCACTGGCAGGGCTGCCAGATTCGGTTCGGCGCAACAGCGTTATCCTGTCTGGCAGGCATTGGATGTGGATCTTGCGTCAAACACGGCGTTTCTGGCCACCGTGTTTACGGGCATCCCATTCGCCTTCACCTTCGACATTGATCCCCGCGCCGTCGATCAGCAGGTGCAGCGGACCCTGCGCGCGCCGATGTGGGATGTTCACGGCCAATGTTTTCTGGCGACGGCTGAGCGTGTCGCAGTGGAACCACTTGCTCAGCAGCAGGGCCACGGTCGTCGCCAAAGCTGCCGGGCGGGTCAGCAAATCAAAGATCAGCGGCACCCGGCAAAGAACGCGGTCGCGGCCAAAGCGGCAGCCCACAGCCCGTGCGCATAAAACCCGATGCTTTGCACCATTCCGATCAACCGTCACATCGGTCAGCAAAATCGCATCGAAGTATGTCTTGCCATGCGGATCGCCAAAGGCATTCCCTGCAGCGCGCAACGCAGGGCCCATGCACATCTCAACGCTGAAGAGTTTCAAACAACCGCTGTCCGACCGCGCCGCGCCCGCCGTACCAAGCACCGCCGCAAGGCCTATGGCGACATGCAGATGGAGCAATCTTGGCAGCAAAGACAGGCAAGACTTTTCGCTAAGACACGCACCGTCATGTCAGCAAAGCCAGCGGGCAGCCGGCAGCCGGCAGAACGTGTTACACCATCCGACCGGAAGGCAACTTTGGGCGCGACAACACCGCCGCGCCCAAAGGCTGCGTTCAGCTTACTTTACCTCAGCCTTGACTGCATCGACATCCGCCGTGGTCATCTCACCAATCGTGGTGACTTTGCCGTCAACGATCTGCCACAGCCGGAACGGCCCCGAGATATCGCCGTATTGGTCGAAATTCACCGGACCAATCACGCCTTCATAGCGGATCGCCTTGCCGTCTTTGATCAGCGCCAAGGCCTTAGTAAACTCTTCCTTACCCGCGTAAATCACTTCGCCCGCCGGATCGACCGCTTTGCGCAAAGCCTCGGGTAGTTTTGCCGCATCCGGCCCGCCCGCGATGGCAATCGCCAGACCCACAAGCGCGCCCGCATCGTAGGAACGGTCAGCCGCAGGCGCTGCTGGGTCAAGCCCCGAAAATGCCGTGTAGTTGGCATTGAAATATTCGGTCGAGGCCGAAGCCACGCTGCCCGACGAGGTGCCATAGGCCCCGCCAAGATATTCCTTGCCAACAGCGGCGACGAAATCATCCGAGTTCATGCCGTCATTCAAAAGGAATTTCTGCACCCCACCTTGGGAAATCCACGTCCGCGCAATGGTCGCACCATCGACCGGGTCGGAAATCAGATACAACGCATCCGGTTCTCCCGCCAAAGCCGCTGTGACTTCTGAGGCATAGCTGGACTGCTTGGCATTATAGGGTGTCACCGAAACCACCGTGCCGCCCAAAGCGGTGTAGGGCGCGGTGAATTCCTTTACCAGATTGACGCCGAAGTCATTGTTCTGATGGATAATCACGATCTTCTTCATGCCCTGATCCATCGCGAACTTCGCCGCAGCCACACCTTGCAGCGCGTCCGAAGTGATGGTGCGGAAGAACACGCCATTGGTCTTACCGTCTTTGCCCAAAGCCGTCAGCGTTGGCGAAGACGAGGCGGGCGATACTTGCAGCACCTTGGCTGGCCCCGTCACCGAAGTCAGGATCGGGATCGACATCGGGCTGATGATGCCACCGATGATCGCGGGCACCTTGGCCACCTGCACCAGTTGCGTCGCGGCATCCACCGCCAAGTTAGCTTGCGTCTGGCTGTCGCGGGTATCGGTTTTCAGCGTGCATCCGGCCACACCGCCCGCATCGTTCAGATCGCGAAACGCCATCTCGACCGATTTTGCCCCGGCCTGGCCGTAAGCCCCGGCTTCACCCGTCAGCTCAAGCACCAGCCCGACGGTGATGTCGCAGGCCTGCGCGCCAAGGGGCATCAGGGCCAAAGCGGCGCTGGCTAGAAGTAACTTTCTCATGTTGTCCTCATCTGTTGGAATGGCCTTTTGTTATCCGCGCAAATGCAGGCAAATCAGCGCGCCGGTGCCCTGTCAGGACGCCTTATTCAGATTGTATTTGATGATCTGACCGTGCCGCCCATGACGGTCACGCTCCAACGTATAGGTGTCACCCTCGGGCACATGGCCCTGCGCCAGCACCGCTGCGATTTCCGCGCTGTCCTGCGCAGACAGCCGCAGCCCCGCCACCTTCAAATTCTGTGCCAAATGGCTGCGGTTGCGCGCCCCCACGATCACCGCCGCCACCGCTGGTCGGTCCAGCATCACTGCACTGGCAACGGTGGCAATATCGGTATCATGCCGATCCGCGATGGCGCGCAGACAGCGCAGCAATGCCTGAAACAAATCCCAGCCGCCTAAATCGTCGATGATCAGCTTGTATTTGGTCAGCGAGCGATTTTCCAACGGATGCTCCGGCTCGGCCACGCCCAGCCAACGGTCGCCCAGAAAGCCCCCCGCCACCGTGCCATAGCAGAAAATCCACATATCATTTGCCAAAGCCGCCTTGGCCAGCAACCGCTCCGCTCGCGTATCAATCAGCGAATACTGCACCTGCATCGACAACAAAGGCACCCCGGCCTCGATAATCTCCAACGTCCGCGCAGTATCAAAATTCGTCCCGCCGATCTGGTCAACCTTACCCTCCAGCCGCATCTCATTCAGCCAGCCGACCGCTTCCAGATAGCGCGGCACCGCATAATCCCACCAATGAAACTGCACCAGATCCAGCCGCTGCATCCGCAACCGCGACAGCGAGGTTTCCACGCTGCGCCGGATGCTGGCGCGGTCCACCACCGCCAAAGCCGCCAGATCCGGCACCAGCTTGGTATGCACCTTGATCTTCGCCAAAGCCTCGGCCCCGCGCTGATTGCTGTAAGCGGTGCGGAACGCCCCGATCAACTCCTCAACCCCGGTATAAATATCGGCACAGTCGAAACTGGTGATCCCGGCATCAGCGAAGGCGATCATATCCTCGACCTGTTGCGCGGCATCGACCGGCCCATGCCCGCCCGCCAACTGCCAACCGCCACGGATCACCCGCGATGTGGTATAACCGGGGCGCAATTCCAGGGTCGGAACACTCATTCTGCGGACTCCTGTGGCAATGGAACGGCGGTGGTATCCGCGTGCGAAAACCGCCGCTTGCCCAGCCGTGTGATGCGCAACCGCGACGGGCAATGTGGATCGGGGCAGGCAACCTCGGCATCCGAGGTCATCCAATCATGCGGATGCGTCACCCGTTGTTTGGCGGGCAACAAAGGCAGGATCGACGATAAAGAATAGATCGAGAAACTTTGGCCCGGCGGCATGTGCAATTGCTCGCCATGCAGTTCAAACCAATCGCCGACCTTGCCGCAGTAAATCTTCGCACCCTCGGGGGCCACCAATTCCACCCGCAGATCGTAAAGCTCAAACTCATCCATCATGCGACCCTTTCAAAGCAGATCTCACAAGCCCCGCTGCGCCGTATCTTCCCGCAAGCCTCGGCCAAGGCCGCGCGATCTTCCGCCCGCACCTGCGCCACCACAGATCCCGCCAACCAACCAATCGGAAACAGCATCCGCGCGCCGGGGCCATAGAACAGCCCGATGTCAAAGATCGGGTCCGGGTTGCCGCCCCACATCCGCGTCGGCACATAGGCCAGCACAATATCCCCCGCCTGCGGGTGTAGGGTGGCATTTTCGGGCGGCAATGCAGTCTCGGGCGCGCTGAAATGCGCCGTGGGGATCGGACAGGAAATTTCCGGCCCCGTCCAGATCGCATGCATCCCCGGCACCACACGCGGCGTTTCCAGATACCGCCACAGGAAAGCCGCGTTGACCGGAGCCTTTTCCGGGCTCAACACCGCCAAAATATCCATGCCCGAAGCGGCGTGACTGATGCGAATATTCTTCATGCGGCGATCTCTTTCGACAAAAGCTTCTTGCGCAAAAACGCGAAGGGGCGGCTGATATCGGCGACCAAAGCCTCGCGCGCGGCCTGCGCTTGGCCCGCAGCCAAAGCCTCAATCATCGACAGATGGAAATGCGCCGAGTCGCTTTCTCCCGCTTCTGAGAACGCGAAAATCGCCGCCCGCGTGCAAGGCCCCGATTGCAGCCACAGGCTTTCGATCATCGGGATCAACACGGGCGAGCCGCAGGCGTTATAAATCTCAAAATGAAACGCCTGATTAAGTGCGGCTTCCTGATCCACCGTCGCCGGATCGCCATCCAACCGCAACACCTGCCATTCCGCCATAAGTCCCCGCAGCATGGCGATATTGGCGGCGGTCATCCGGGGGGCGGCCAAAGCGATCGCCTCGCCCTCAATCAAAATCCGCGTGCGCAACAGATCGTCAATCCGCTCTAGCGTCATCGGCGGCACCCGGATCGAGCGGTTCGGCAAAGCTTCTAATGCGCGCTCACTGATCAAACGGCCCAAAGCATCGCGGACGGGCATGGTCGAGGTCATCAGCGCATCCGACAACTGCCGGATCGTCACCACTTGCCCCGGCGCGAACAGCCCACTGATCAGCGCGCGGCGCAACTCGGTATACACCCGATCCTGCACGCTTTCGCGCCCCACCGGCGCCAGCGTCAAACCTGTGTCAGCAACCGCCATCTGAACCTCACGAATCATCTTGCTAGATCAAATTAGACGCCCATACTGTGATCAAATCAAGTGTGATCACAGATCAAACATCAGGGTGACGATGACAGTTCTGCAAGCCCTCAATGTGACCAAGCGGTTCGGCGGCGTCACCGCCGTTGACCAGATGTCGTTCTCGGTGGCCTCCGGCGAAATCCTCGGCCTGATCGGACCAAACGGCGCGGGCAAAACCACGATGTTTGATCTGCTGGCTGGGTCGGTTGCGGCCAGTTCCGGGCAAATCAAGCTGATGGGGCAGGATGTAACCCGCGCGCCTGCGCACCGCCGCTTGGCCGGCGGCATGGGGCGCACCTTTCAGATCCCACGTCCATTTCCCGAACTGTCGCTGATCGACAACATGCTGCTTGCCCGCCAAAACCAAAGCGGCGAACGGCTGTGGGCAAATTTCTTAGCCCCGCGCCGCATCGCCGCCGAGGAACGCGCCGCCCGTGACAAGGCTTTGGGCCTGCTCGACCTCGTGGCGTTGCGCAAACTGGCCGATGATCCCGCCCGCGTGCTGTCGGGTGGTCAGCGCAAACTGCTGGAACTGGCCCGCGTGATGATGGCCGACCCCAAGGTCGTGCTGCTGGATGAACCCGCCGCAGGCGTCAACCCGACCCTGCTGGAAGTCCTGATCGACCGCATCCGCGAAATCAACGGCAGCGGTGTCACCTTTGTGCTGATCGAGCATAACATCGACATGGTCACGCGCCTCTGCCACCGCATCCTCGTGATGGCCTCGGGTGCCATGCTCTGCCAAGGCGCGCCTGACGAAGTTGCCCGCGACCCCCGTGTCATTGAGGCCTATCTCGGAGGAACCCCGGCATGAGTATCCTCGACGTAAAGTGCCTGATCGCAGGCTACGAGCCGGGGCTTTCTATTGTCAAAGGCGCATCCATCCACGCCGATGAGCGCGAAATCGTGGTCATCCTCGGCCCCAACGGTGCCGGAAAATCCAGCTTTATCAAAGCCATCGCCGGATTGGTCCCAGTCACAGGCGGTCAAGTCCTGCTCGATGGCCACGACATAACTTACGGGGCCGCCCATCTGCGCGTGCGCCAAGGCCTTGCCTTCGTACCGCAAACCGACAACATCTTCCCCCTAATGACCGTCGAAGAAAACCTCCGCGTCGCGGGCGGCGTTCTTCAGCGTGGCGAGGTGCAATCCCGCATCGACGAGACCTACACCATGTTCCCCGACCTCGCCCGCCAACGCAAACTCGCCGCAGGCAGCCTGTCGGGCGGCCAGCGCCAAATGCTCGCGGTGGGCCGCGCCCTGATCGTGCATCCGCGGGTTTTGATGTTGGATGAACCTTCTGCGGGCCTGTCGCCGAAATTTGTTGAGCTGGTCTTCGCCCGCCTGAATGAAATCCGCCGCGCTGGCCTCACCATCGTTCTGGTCGAACAAAACGCCCGTGCCGCGCTGGCCATCGGCGACCGCGCCTATGTGCTGGTCGAAGGCCGCGAAGCCCACGAAGGCCGCGCCGCCACCCTGTGGGATGATCCGGTGGTGGCAGAGCTTTACCTTGGCCAGCGGAGGCACGCATGAACCTGCAATTCATCGTCGACGGATTGATTTCAGGCAGTCTGATCGGCCTGGGGGCTATCGGCATCACCCTGACCTATTCGATCCTGCGGTTCTCGAACTTCGCCCACGGCGATTTTATGGCTTGGGGCGCTTACGGCACCCTGTCCGTTGTCGCAGCCATCGGCGCGCTCGTCGGCACCACCGCCCCCATGGGCGCGCTTTCGTTCGGCTGGCCCCTGATCCTCGCCGCCATCGCAGGCATGATAATGACCGCCTGCCTTGCCCTCGTCCTGGATTGGCTGCTGTTCGCCCGCCTGCGTGACCGCGGCCAGTCGATCATCGTGGTGATGGCGTCTTTCGGGGCATCCATGGCCCTGCGCAGCCTCTTGGAATTCATCTTCACCTCCAGCCCGACCTATTTCTCGCGCGGCATTCAAATGGCGATCCCCATAGGCTTTGGCATCCGCATCACCCCTGACCAAATGGTGATGCTGGCCACCACCATCATCCTCGTCACCGCCATGCACCTCTTCATGCAGCGCAGCCAAACCGGGCGTGAGATGCGCGCCTACAGCCAGAACCCAAGCCTGGCCCGCGTCGTCGGAATCGACACCGCCCGCGTCGTGCGCGCCACTTGGATCATCGGCGCGGCCCTCGCCTGTGCGGCGGGGGTCATGGTCGGCATCCTCGTGCAAATCCGCCCGCTGATGGGCCTTGATCTGCTCTTGCCGATGTTCGCAGCCGCCATCCTCGGCGGCATCGGATCGGTTCCCGGCGCGGTGCTCGGAGGCCTGATCATCGGCCTCTCCGAAGCCGCCGCCGTGCAACTGATCGGCGCGGAATGGCGCGCCGCCATCGCCTTCGCCATCCTGATGGCGGTGCTGCTGGTGCGCCCGACGGGGCTGTTTGGAAGGGCGGAAAGATGATTGATCTGTTGGGTTACGGCGCGTTCTTTATGTCGAGCGCGTTGATTTTCGGCCTCATCGCCTTGGGCCTCAACCTGCAATGGGGCCAAACCGGGCTGTTCAACGTCGGCATCGCAGGCTTTGTTGCCATTGGCGCCTACACCTCGGCCATCCTCACCACCCCAGAAACCGCAGACCGCATCGGCGGCTTCGATTGGCCGATCCTTGCAGGCTGGCTTGCCGCCGCCGTTGTGACCGCCGCCGCCGCCGCCTTCACCGGATTTGCCACGCTGCGGCTGAAATCCGATTACCTCGCCATCACCACCTTCGGCGTCGCCGTCGTCGTGCAACTGGTGGCGCTAAACGCCCAATCGTTAACCGGAGGCCCCTTCGGCGTCGCCTTCATCCCGCGCCCCTTTGCTAGCTTGCAAGACCAACCCGCACTGTTCAACTTCATCAACCTCGCCGTCATCGCCGCCGTCACCATCGCCGTCTACCTCGCCCTTGAACACCTCGCGCGCAGCCCGTGGGGCCGCGTGCTGAAAGCGCTACGAGAAGACGAACGCGCCGCGATCTCTCTGGGCAAATCCGCCCGATCCTACCGCATCCAAGCCTTCGCCGCAGGCGGTGCCGTGATGGGCCTTGCGGGCGCCGTGCAAGCCCATTTCATCGGCTTCATCGCCCCCAACGGCTATCTGCCCACCCTGACCTTCCAAGTCTGGGCCATGCTGATGGTTGGCGGCTCAGGCTCAAACCGAGGCGCAATCTTGGGCTCGGTCGTGGTCTGGGCGATCTGGGTCGGGGCAGGGGCCTTCAGCGCCGCCGTGGTCCCCGGCGATTGGCAAGCCCGCGCGGCGTCCTTACAAATCGTCGCCATCGGCGTCATGCTCTGCCTGATATTGCTGTGGCGGCCGCAAGGCTTCTTCGGCCCACACGGACTGTTCGGAAAACGCCGCTTGTGATGAACCCCGAACCCGCAACCCTCTGGCACGCCAACGCGGCACCCGCCGCTCTGCGCCCCCAAGCGCAGGGTGAAATAACCGCCGACCTTCTGGTGATCGGCGGCGGTTTCGCGGGCCTGTCCACCGCTTTGCATGCGGCCGAGGCGGGGCTGCGCGTCGTGCTGTTGGAAGCCAACCAAATCGCATCCGGCGCCACAGGCCGCAACGCGGGCTTCGTGGTGCCAAACTTCGCCAAGGTCGATCCCGACGGCATCCGCGCCACTTTGGGTGAGACCAAAGGCAGCCAACTGGTGCAAATGGCAGCAACCAGTGCCGATCTGGTGTTCGATCTGATAAATCGCCACGACATCGCTTGCGCCTCCCATCGTTCTGGCTGGATACAGCCGTCACACTCCCCCACCTCCCTCAACCGCGCCAAGGACCGCGTCCGCCAATGGTCCGCCGAAGGCCGCCCTGCCGAGTTTCTAACCGCCGCCGCCGTCAAAAACCTGACCGGAGCAACCGGCTGGCTCGGCGGCTGGATTGACCATTCCGGCGGTGTGCTGAACCCTGTCGCCTATGCCCGAGGTCTGGCCTGCGCGGCTGAAACAGCAGGCGCACGCCTGCATGAGAACTCCCGCGTCACAGCCCTAAACCCCACGCCCGAAGGCTGGCAGGCCCGCACCGCATCAGCCACCATTCAAGCGGCTCGCGTCGTCAATGTCACCAATGCTTACGCAGATAACCTGATCCCCGGCCTCGCCCACAGCTTCTTTCCGCTGAAAGTGTTCCAGATCGCCACCGAACCCTTGCCGCAATCTGTCCGCGACAGGCTTCTCCCCGGCGGCCAATGCGTCTCCGACAGCCGCCGTAACCTGTTCACCTTCCGCTTCGATGCCGCCAACCGCCTGATCACCGGCGGGATGCACATCCTCGGCCTAGGGGCCGACGCCCGCGTGCCCAAAGCCATCCACCGCCGCATGGCGCACATGCTGAACCTGAGCGACCTGCCGCCCTTGCAATACACATGGTCCGGCATCGCCGCCGTCGTGCCCAGCTTCCTGCCGCGCCTGATCACCCCGGCCCCCAACCTGATCGCAGGCATCGCCTGCAACGGTCGCGGCATCGCGATGACCACTGCGATGGGGCGCGAACTGGCCCAATGGGCCACAGGCACCCCCACCGAGGCCCTAGCGATCCCGGTAAGCACTCCCGCGCCGATCCCCCTGCACGCCTTGATGCGCCACGCGCCCAACGCTTTGCTGCCGATCAGCCAATGGCGCGACCGGATGGAAAGCCCGGCTGGCTTGGGCCGCTAAACCCATCCCCCACCCCACGCCGCCCCTTCCTTGATCAGGGGCGGCGTGGCAATGTCGGTGCGTGCAAAGATGAAAAAGGTGTTAACAAGGCCAACGTAACCATTTGATATATAAATACCGCACCGTGTCCACGCGTGGACAAAGTCATTTCCCCCGGTTCCGAAACCCCTCTGGCCTGATCCCCAACCTGTTCACCTTATCATAAAACGTCTTCCGAGGCAGCCGCAGTCGCTCCATCGCGCGGCTGACATTTCCGCCAGAAATCAACAAAGCCTCGCGGATCACCCCTGCCTCATACCCCGCCATCATTTCCGCCAACCCCACCACTTCCTCTCCTGCAACTTCCCCCAAAGCAGGCAATCCCAAAGCCACAGACTCCGCAAACTGCATCAATTCCCGCGCATTGCCCGGCCAATCATGCGTCGCCAACCTTGCCTGAGAAAGCGGAGTGATCTGCGGCACGGGAAGATTCAGCCGCGCGCAGGCGGCCAGCAAGAAGCGCCGGAACAAGATCGGAATATCCCCCCGCCGATCCCTCAACGCGGGCACATTCAGCGTCACGCCAGACAGCCGATAATACAGATCCGGCAGAAACTCCGCCCGCGCCACCATCGCGGCAAGATCCACCTGCGTGGCGGCCAGCACATGCAAATCCACCGCCCGCGCGGCAGAGGCCCCTGCAGCCCAAACCTCGCGCGCCTCAATCACATGCAGGATGCGGGCCTGCTGCGCCGGGCTCAGCCGATCAATCCGGTCCAGAAACAACGTGCCACGATGCGCCTTCTCCAGCCGCCCCACCAGCCTTGTATGACGCGGTGCACCCGGTTGGCCCGCCTCGGCCCCGAAGAAATCCAGATCAAACCGGGCGGCGTCCAAGGCATCACAGGCGACGTGAACGAAAGCGCGGGCGTGGCGTGGGCCCTCGCGGTGAATGGCGCGGGCAAGCAGGGTTTTACCCGCCCCCGAAGGCCCTGTGATCAGCGCATCCACCCCCGCCCCGGCCAGCCGCGCCACCGTGTCGCGCAGATGCACCATCGCGGCGCTGCTGCCCAGCAACTGCCCCGCCGCCACCGGCACCTCGCGCAAGGCGCGCAGCTGGCGGTTTTCCAGCACCAAAGCGCGGGCTTGTGCGGCGCGGCGCAGCGCTGCGGTCAGGGCATCAAGACCCACCGGCTTGGTCAGGAAATCCCAAGCCCCTTCGCGGATCGCGGCCACCGCCATCGCTACATCACCATGCCCGGTCAGCAGGATCACCGGCAGTTCGGCATCAATCGCGCGGATGCGGCGGAACAACTCAAACCCGTCCATGCCCGGCATCCGCACATCCGACAGGATCACGCCGGGATAATCGGCATCTATGCCGCGCAGGGCGGCTGCGGCAGAGGAAAACGCTTCGGGCTGAAACCCGGCGATACGCAGCGACTGGGTCTGCGCCTGAAGCAGATCGGTGTCGTCATCGACAAGGCGGACCAGTGACAGCGTCATGTGCGGGTCAACCTGATACGGAAGGTGGCACCATGACCTGGTAGAGGAGGATCAGCGGTCAGCTCGTTGCCCAGATCGCGGAGGATGTCTTGCGCGATCACCAGCCCAAGGCCCAAACCGTCGGGTTTGCTGGTGGCAAAGGGCGTGAACAACTGTGCGGCAATGTCGGGGCGCAGGCCGGGGCCGTTGTCGGCGACGCTGATCATCACATGGGTCGCGTCCGCTGCGACGCTGATGCGGATTTCGGGATCAGGCCGCCCCACCAAAGCCTCTTGCGCGTTCTGGATCAGATTGACCAAGACCTGTTCCAGTCGCACCGCCTCGGCCCGCACCATCAGATCCCGCAGCGCCCCTTCGATCACCAACCGTGCGCCTTCATCCCGGCGGCGCGATGCGGTCAGCATCACCGAGGCGTCAATGGCGTCTTTGACGCTGACAGAACCGACTTGCCCGGTCGCCTTACGGGCAAAACCGCGCAGATGGGTGGTGATCTGGCCAATGCGTTCCGACATCCGCACGATCTTGCCAAGGTTTTCGGTGACCTCGGTTGGCGCGGTATTTTGCAAGGCCAGCGCGTTTTCGGCCAGCAGCCGGATCGTCGCCAGCGGCTGATTGACCTCATGCGCAAGGCCAGCGGTGACCTGCCCCAAGGTCGCCAGCTTGTTGGCCTGCACCAGATCGGCCTGCATCCGCGCCAATCGCGCTTCGGCGTGACGGCGTTCGACCATCTCGGCGGTCAGATCGCGGGTGCGATCATCGACCGCGCGTTGCAGATCGGCGGTGTAGCGGCGCTCGGCGACGATGGCGCTTTCCGCCCGCCGCTTGGCCCGTCCCGCCCGCCAGATCAGTGCGCCAAGGATAATCTCGAACCCCAGCGCAGCCCCTGCAGCCAAAACCCCGGCCTGTCGCGCCGGAGCAATCGAGGTGCTAAGCGTCAGCGTCCAATCTGGCGCCCCCGGCACCGGGCGGGTCATGTTCAGCCTGTCTTGCAGGCGTGGCATCGGCTTGAATCGCTCATCGCTTGCGGAAGACAGCAACACCATGCCCGAGCCGTCGCTGACCCGGGTTTGATCAGGGCTGCGGGCCCAACTGGCCTCTAGCGTGTCAAACTCCATCTTGACGACCACGACGCCGATCACCGCCGCGCCATCTGAAACAACATGCGACAAATAGAGTCCTGGACGCTTGCTCACCGTGCCAAGCGCGAATTCCAGTGCGATGCCCTTGGCCATCGCATCGGTGAAATAGCGCCGGAAACTATAACTGATGCCGACAAACGACACCGGCTCGTCCCAATTCGAGGCTGCAATCGCTGTGCCTGTGGTGTTGAGCAGGTAGATCACATTGCTGCCGGTCTCGGCGCGCAACTGATCGAGTTTGCGCGAAACCCCCTGTTGCGCGCTGGTCGAGCCTAACCTCAGGGCGTCTTTGACCAAGCCATCATCCGATAGGATTGCCGCCACCGCGCGCTGCGTTGCCAGCACACTTTCCAACGCCTGCACCCGCGATTCTGCAGCCGCCGTGGCCTGTTCGCCCAGCCGCGACACAGCGCTTGCCTGACCGAAGTAAAACACCAGCGCCAGCAGGCCAAGCGCCGCACTGGCAAGGACAAACCGCGTCAGCGCGCTTTTCATGCGTAAGATCATCTGCGGCCTGTTGTTTCTATTTCCAGACTATCACGAATTAAGCGTGTGGAAAAGCGCACATATATTTGCACTGATCGGCGAGAAAAACCTATGACATCAACGCATTGCCATTAGGCGCCTCATTTCTACGCAACAAGTAGGTCACCTGTCACTATAGCGTCACAAACTAGTCATCCGCATGTTGGGAGGAGACCACAATGCAGATCAACACCACTTCCGTGGCACAAGTGCCGCGTCCGTTCTATCGCACACTTTATTTCCAAGTCATCTTCGCCATCATTCTGGGCGCGTTGATCGGGCATTTCTGGCCTAGCGTCGGCGAGTCGCTGAAACCGCTGGGCGATGGCTTTATCAAGCTGGTGAAGATGATCATCGCCCCAGTGATCTTTCTGACGATCGTCACCGGGCTGGCGGGCATGACCAGCCTGCGCGGTGTCGGAACGGTTGCGGCCAAGGCGTTTGGTTATTTCTTCGTGTTCTCGACGCTAGCGCTGGTCGTGGGCTTGATCGTCGCCAATGTGGTGCAACCGGGCGCTGGCATGAACATTGATCCGGCCACGCTGGATGCCTCTGCGGTACAGGGCTATAGCGAGAAGGCGCATGAGACCACGGTGACCGGCTTTATGCTGGGCATAATCCCCGACACCATGGTTTCAGCCTTTGTCGACGGCAACATCCTGCAAGTGCTGTTCATCGCCATCCTGTTTGGTGTTGGCGTGATCCTGATTGGCGAGAAAGCGCGGCCCGTGGTCGATCTGTTTGAGACGATCAGCAAAGTGGTGTTTCGCATCGTCGATATCCTGATGAAAGCAGCCCCAATTGGCGCGTTTGGGGCTTTTGCCTTTACCATCGGCAAATATGGTATCGGATCTTTGGTGAATCTGGCGGCTTTGGTGGGCACGTTCTATTTGACATCGGCCCTGTTCATCATCGTGGTGCTTGGCACGGTTTGCGCGCTGAACGGGTTCTCGATCTTCCGGCTGATCGCGTATCTGAAAACCGAAATCTTGCTGGTGCTGGGCACCTCGTCATCGGAATCGGCGCTGCCTGCGCTGATGGAGAAGATGGAGCGTGCCGGTTGCGCCCGCCCGGTGGTGGGGTTGGTGGTGCCGACGGGCTATTCGTTTAACCTCGATGGCACCAACATCTACATGACGTTGGCCGCGCTGTTCATCGCTCAGGCGACCAATATCGACCTGTCGCTCGGCGATCAGATCACGCTGCTTGCGGTGGCGATGCTGTCGTCGAAGGGGGCAGCTGGCGTGACGGGTGCGGGCTTTATCACGCTGGCGGCAACCCTGTCGGTGGTGCCAACGGTGCCGGTCGCGGGCATGGCGCTTATCCTTGGGGTGGATCGGTTCATGTCGGAATGCCGCTCGATCACCAATTTCATCGGCAATGCCGTGGCGACGGTGGTGGTCAGCCGCTGGGAGAATGCGCTGGATCGCGGCAAGCTTGACGCAGCACTGCGGGGCGAAGACTTGCCGACTTCGTTCGTGCCAGTGCATGATCTGCACGCCCCGGCGGGTCTGCAACTGGGCGAGACAAGCACTGACTAAACCCACTGCCAGACCACTAACCACGCATGACGCGGGCGGCCAGTTGGCTTGCCCGCGTCAATCATTTGCGCAGGGGCTTTGCGCCGCCGTATGGGCTGGTTGCGGCTTGATCCTTTGTTCTTGCAGATGCAAAGCTACATCCTGCCCCCGCGCGGCAATTTTCCGGGCAATTTGAAGCAAAGGTAGCGGAGGGGTGACTTTCCGCAGGGTGTAGATGGCAGAGCAAGTGGTTAAAGCGCCGGGTCAGCAGGCGAAATTTGTCGAGGGCAACCTCTTTCGTCATATCACGGTGATGTCGCTGACTGCCATTTTGACGGATCAGATACAACAAAATCAATGACTTACAGAAACGGAGCCGCACCCATGTATGTATGTGCGGCTCTTCATGTATGGAGGTGACGGGGTAGGGCGGGGGTGCGTTAGCACCGATTCTACAGCGAGTAGACTCGCTTGATCTTCACCGACAGGGACCGCGTCAGCGGCCCCGGATACCCCACAGTGTAGTCACCATCCTGCCGCCATAGCTTCGGCGTGGCCTCATTCGGCGGGGTCCAGTAGAAGCTTTTGTATGATGCCTGAGCATCGAGGAAGGCGGTCAGGGTCGTAACGTCCGAGATGGGGTAATTCTCAAAGGAGAGGTCCCAATTTTCGACGGTGGTGTTAATTCCATCGGGTCCAGCTTGGGCGTATCCGTCTCCGAAGTCAGCTTGAAGGATACGGGCAGCGCGCTGGCGCTTTGACTTGGTGTCTGGGGCAATGGCGGGGAAGGTGTCAGGCATAGTTAGCGCCCGCCTCTCGGATTCATCATACCACCGTATCGGGCAGCATCCGCCATCGACTCTTTGACCTTTAGATTGATCATGGTGGCGATGTTGTTTGCCATGGCGGTGGCGGTTGCGGAGTCGGACATGTCACCGCCTGCGCCGTCGATTGTGACGGTGGTGTTGATATCGCCGAACGTGGTTGTGGTGTTGCCACCGCCCCCGCCGCCTTTGAGGTCCACACCGATCTTGCGACCACGACTTAGGGGGATTACGGCTTCGTTGTCGTGGAGCACTGCCGGAATCCCAGACGTATTAGCCGTTCCTTCAGCAAAGTGGGGTGCATTGCGAAAAGCCGCTGGCGATAGCATGGTGCTGGATATGGGCGAAGATGAATAACCGCCCTCCGAGAACGCGCCAGCTAGAACGCCGCCGATCACCTCTAAGAAACCGCCGCCACCACCGCCACCTGACAGGGCCTGCATCAACACATCCCCCAATGTCCGCGCGCCGCGCTGGCTTCCTGTTTCAACGCCGCGCTGCAGGCTGTTTCCAGCGGCTTGCCCGCTGGTGCTCATGGTGGTGGTAACGGTCGTGCCAACATTGCGCGCGCCTGATACAAGCGACCCGTGCAGTAGGTTTGAGACCACCTGTCCGGCGTGAATCATGCTATTGCCGATCATGCCAGCGGCTTGCTGTCCGCCGCGCGCGGTTTCGTTCCCGGTGATTGCCCCCGTAATCCCAAACTTGCCTAGGATCATCCCAGTGGTTTGCTTGGCGAGGAAATCCGCCATGGTTCCCGCCACCGATGACGCAAAGGAAGCAAGATTGAGTTTTCCGGTTTTGAAGAAGTCCGCCAGCGTGTCAGACATGTTGTTAACGATAGACCCTTGGATGGATCGGCTGGCCTCTTCCCATAGCGGAACCGATGCCAAGAATTCGCGGACAGGGTCCTTAGCCGCACGCGTCAACTGCTCATTGAGCAGAGCCGCCGCGTCGATCTGCGCGAGCATGGCGCGGGTCGTGCTGTCCACTGCACCGTTACCCGCAACCATGGCTTCCCCGAACAGCTTTGCGGCTTCCTCTGATTTGTATGTGCTGTTGATCACGGCTTGCAGGGCGTGGTTTTCCACGTTCAAGGCCTGAGCACGCTTCAAGATGTCGGCTGTGACTTTCGTATCGTCTAGGGCCTTGAATCCGCCCTTACCAGCGCCACCACCTGCGCTTGCCGTGTCGCGCTTGCGGGCGGCTTCCCGTGCTGTATTGAGCGCGGTGGTTTGCTCCAGTTGGGCCTCAAATTGGCTGCGCTGGAGGGTGGCGAGGCCTGCGTTGATCCACACAGCGCCTTTGCCCCTGCTTGCGGCGGCGGTGGCCTCTTGTCCCAATTTCATATCGAGTTCCGCGCGCTGGCGATCTTGGGCGGCTGCTTCAATCGACTTGCCAGCGTTAAGGGCCAAGAGTTCCGCGCGTCCTGCTGCGAAATTGATCGCGCCGCCTGACAAGGCGGACAACCCCGCCATTATGGCAGAGATTTCTGACCGAACAGACGACATAGCGGACGCCCAAGCGCTCGTTTGGCTGGTGGCGGTCGCGATGGCGGAACCGCTGCCATCGGCGGCGGCTTTCAACTTCAATCCGGCGTCCTCTGCTTTGATCAGGCTCATAAGCATATCGCGGGCCGCGCCGTCAGAATTGGTCAAAGTTATGCCCAGCGATTCCATGAATGAGCGCGCGTTGCTGATAGATTTGGCTTGCTCCGCGAATGAATCGCTTGCCTTGACCTGATCCAAAAGAAAGACGAATTGGCGGGCGCTGCCGATAGTCATTCCTAATTTGTTTTGAATGTCATCTAGATCGGAATTTAACCATGATCCGGTGAGGCCAGATTCAGCGGCTTGGACGTTGTTGCGGTTCGCCGTCATAGCCTCCAGCGTGGCGACCTGTTGCAGTTTTTCCAGATGCGTTTGGAGGGCCTCATTCACCACGCCGTAACCCGAAGCCAGCGAACCCAAACGCGCACTGGCAAGCGTATCTGTCGCGCTAGATAGATTGCTAATGGCGGTGGTGGAATCTCCCAAGGCTTCCGCGAATGTTTTAGTAGGTTCTGACGCCCCGAACATGGAAGTTCCGAGTTGCACCAGAACCGTTGTAAGCAGGATCACCGCACCCACGGCGAGCGTGCTTGGCGAAAGTAGGCCTAGCAATGAAGATTTTACAGCCTTCAAAGCGGCAGATTTACTTCCTGCCTGATCCATGGCGCTGGAAACCTGAAAAATTTGACTGGCGACGACTTGAAGCGGATTCGCTGACATCAAGGCCATGGTAATCACGTCCTGCGTTTGGTAGGCCATTGATTGTGCAGCGAATTTTGCTTGACCTGCCGATACGGCATAAGCAGCGTTGCCCGCGCTGGCAGAGGTGAGAGACTGTGCAGCGCGCTGACGCGCGGCGGTAGCAAGCTGCGAAGTCAAAACCCCGGCGGATTCCGCGCGATTGATTTCCTCCAGCGTTGCCGCGTATGCCATCGAGGCGCTACGGAGTGGATTGTACTTCATTGCAAGGGCGTCAAGTTCGGATGCATGAAGCGCAGCGGCTTTCGAGGCTTGAATCTCGGCTTGCGCTTGTTGCTGGAGATCGAAGCGGCGGGTCTGTGCATCAATGGCGCTGCGGCTGTCGGAGTCGTGTGCTGTCGCGAACGTTGAACGGGCTTGGCGGACCTGTAGGGGTGTCGAGGCGGCAAGTAGGCTTGTGCGTAGGGCAATCAGACGGGCGTTGGCGCGGTCAATTCCGGCGACATCACCGACATCGTGGAGTCGGAGATTGAGGCGCTGTGCAGCGTTCTCGGACGTGCGCAGGGCTGCGGCGCTGGCCAGTGCTACGCGCTGGATTTGCTGGCCCATGCGGGTTGCTGCCGCGTCAGCGGAACCAGTCGAGGATGTTAGTTCGTTGGTAGCGCTGGTGGCTGTTTTCAGCCCGGATACGTCAACTTTTGGGCTGATAGTTTTCAGCTTCAAGAAGAGTCCGTCAGTGTCTCGGTCGAGGCCAGCCACGGCTTGCTTGATTGCATTGATAGCAGATTGAAATTTCTTGGCTCCAGATTCCGCCGGAGCCGCGTCGATTTGCAATACAAGTGAGTGGGATTCAGTGCTGGAGGCCATAGGCGTATTCGATCATAAAAATGTGGGGGATTTGGGGGTGGTGATGGGCCGATATCTAAACGGCCCACCACATTTTTATGGTTGGCAGCGGATTATTGAATGGCTGAAAAACTTCGTCCGCTGCCCTTTGCCTATCTGGGCTAGGCTCTATCTATATAGCAGGAATCGACCCAATTTTCAAATCGGGGGACATATCGGTTTATCCGATCACGCTGCAATTCGGGGCGATCAATACAACTTCTGTGGCATTGGATTGGTGAAAATTTTTGTGAGGCATGTGTTTTAACGAATTGGATTCTCGGATTCCAAAATCGCCGGGTTGTGTAGCGGCATGTGCGCGGGTACAGGGCACTTCCTGCAGGTGGGGGGTACCCCGGTCTGGAGCCACCCCATTGATTTTGCTGGATAATTGCCGCCTAACGGCGGTCGGTCAAATGTCAGCAAATCGGACAAGCCACCGAGTCACACCCTGTCATGTCATCGGCGGGCGTACTTTTGACCCTGCAATGTGATCGGCGCGCATACGTTTCACCATGTCGAGGTGATGGCGGGGGTACTTCACACCCTGATCGGGCATCGGCACGACACGCCAACAGAGGCCATAGGAGGCGGTCTAAGGGCCTGTCAGGTTGGCGTGTGTAAGGCAGCGGATACAGCAGGGTATGGCGTCAGTGGGCTGTCAGTGGACGCCGTTAGGCGTGATGGTGTGATGTACTGACAGCATGACGCCTAACGGCGTTCGGTGATGGTGTATGAGGTCATAGGCGTGTCGAGGTCATGGGCCTGTCGAGGGTGTGGGGGTCGTGGTGCTGGCGTGGTATGGTGACACTGGACGCCGTTAGGCGTGTGTGTGTGTCGAGGTGATGCCCTGCCCGGTGTCGAGGTAATCAGTCGAAGCAAGTCATAACTGACAAATGTTAGCGCTAACAGTCCTATAATAGTCATTATGTAATATGCCGCAGGGGTGCTGACCCCAGAATTATCCAACGATTTCAATGGGGGTTGTTTTTGAGGGGGTCGGAGAGGGGGGATTTCTGGTCATTAAGGGGCTAGCTACGCGCTGACAGCATAGCTCGATTGTCCCGTGCGTAATATTATTTCTCTGTGATGTTTGATTTCGCAAGATTATGACTGCTGCCGTCAGGCAGCGGATAGGGAGGGCCGAAAATCCCTTACGCAATAATCGCTCGTTTTGATGCATGATGGCGCAACTTTCTATAACTTAACGTGTTAATGGTTTCAAAACCAATGATCGAGGGCCGCTGAAAGGGCTTTCGGACGGTTAGCGGTTTAGAAGTTCATCGGTCAAATCATTGGCAGATGGAATGCTGCCTCTGTGGAGTATGGCTTTTGACACGTTTTGCAGAAGTCCCCAAGCGCGTTGCCACTGGGCATCCACAACTGGAGAATTTGACCCATGTGCAATTTTACTCCGGTCACCGTAACTGGCCTTGGCTGTTGTGTAGGTGGTGCTTCGGGGTGCAACTGGTACGCACAATTCTGCGAGTAGGAGCGAGACTCGGTAAGTGATTTCGCTGCTGATACCGAACAGATTTTCGAGTGCTTGCCACATATGCAAAATTGAAGATGAGAGGTCGGGCATCAGAGGCGCTTTTACTAAAGCGTTGCGGATGACGCGAGCGGCTGAGTGCTTGTCTTCAATACGTTGCCAGATCGCACAGGCTTCGACGGCAGAAAGAAAATCCTCAGGCGTTATCATCTCTGTGAGGTCCGGTCCGCCCCTATGACACGTTAGGAATAATTCGGTAGGCCATGCCTGAACCTTGGTTTCTTTGGCCTGAATGCCGTCACGTAATCCGTCAGGCAGTTTTGCCCGCAATGTTTCCGAGCCTCTGGAGTTTATACCTGCGTAGGCATTGAGGGAGTAACTTGTTGCGAAAGGTGCAACCGTCGGCTTCAAGCCACGACTGTACAGCACGGCGCGCAATGTATCGAGCAACCTCCACGCTGTGGGGTGGTCCGGGGCGTCCACGGCAATTTCCAGATGCACATGCCTGAGATAGACCTGCATCAACTCCACTGGAAGGCCTAGTGGGTGTTGTTCTGCGGCGAGTGAATAAAGGTCGTATACGGAAACCTCCCATTGTCGGGGGACAAATGCGAACGGCGAGCAAGGCACCATGTCAGAGGTCGCAGGAACCCAGAATGTTAAAGGGAAATGGAATAGCGGCATGACGACAGTGTAACAGCCTAGCCCTGATCTGCGATATGTATTTCTCGCCCCGATCTGTGGACTGCAGGGGAATAGCCCGCGTGCATAGGCTGTGGTCCCAGTCGGCTGGTACACTTGGCAGAGGCATAACGCCCAAGGCTAAGGAGGCCTGAAAGATGATTGACGATGATCTCACACCAGAGGAACGCAAGGAGCTTCGGCTGTTGCTGCAAGAGCGGGCTGCAGAGCACACGCGCCAAACCCAAGAGCGTGCGCGGGTGCTGACGGCGCAACTGCACGCGCAGTATCCGGGATTGGCCCGGTCCTGATCTGGCAGGCGAGAGAGGGGGTACGAATGACCTACCCCCTCTCATGTTTTATCAAACGATTACATGTGCTTGTCGGATTTTCAGCCGGAAACGAGGGGGTAGAGGGGGTACGGAACCTCTGGAGCGGCTGGGGAACCGTATATGTATTTTACAGCGTCAGAATGAGGGCAGAGAAATATATACCCTTTTCTTATTCTACAAATACTCTTTTAACCCCCTCTACCCCCTCTCGTTCCTTGTAATATACTGTAATTGAACAATAATATTGAGAGGGGGTACGCAAAACCCTACCCCCTCGCTACCCCCTCTGATGGCATCGTACCCCCTCGTTTTCCTCTGAAATCCCGCCCTGACGGGCGCACGTCCAACTTCACCACCCAAAACGAAACAATCCCCCATCACCGAAAACACAAAATGAAACCATGTCCGCACCCTTGACACATTTCCCATCACTCCAATCTGCAAATGGAAAAGGCGGCAACCGCCGCCCTTCCGCTTAACAATGTACTGATGATCACGCTGCCATGTCTTGCTTGCCGCCGTCGATCACCGTCAGCTTCACCTTCACGGGTTCTTTCCACATGCGGTACTTTTTGCCGTGGTTATCCTCGGACATTTCGAGGTGTATAATCCAGTCGCCGCTAAGGTGAGGCTTCCGAGCAAAGTTCACCATACGCCTGCCGATCAGGACCGCGTTTTCGTACTTGCTGGTGAAATCCTTGTATCCCCAGTTGTCTATCACGATAGGGCTTGGAGCATCACCATACGAATCCAAGTCGAAACGGTCGGCACCATTCAATAGGTCTTGAATGTTGACCGCTGGGTCTTTCCCTGCGCCCGGTGGCTTCGAGCTGCCCGGTCGGAACCATGTTGTATCGCTGGGATACTCTGCCATGACGTCTACAAGCGCTTGCTGGCCTTCCTGCCCATCATCGCGCGCTTTGTCCTGTTCTTCTTTTTGACCGCATAGGAAACCTTCGATACCAGCATTCTCAAGAATTCCGCCCATCACGGCAGACCAGTCTTCAAATCCGCCACGTTTAACTTTGGTTTGTCGGAGCATGCCCTTGGCCACCCATGATTGAATGATAGTCAGGCAGGCGTGCACCAGTTCGGCGCGGTGCTCTTCCACCCAGCCCATCAGGTCGGGGTGACGCCATCCGTCAACTGGCACACGCTCTTCCGGGTTCGTTAACATCGCATCCATCGGAATGAAGATAAACCGCCGGAGCAATTCCTTGGTGCCTTCGAAGTTATTGGCGGTGAAGACCCAGACAACACGTACGGCAACTTCCACCGTTGCCGATCTGCCCAACAAACGCGCGCGGTACTTTTTCCCAGTCATGGCGCTGGCAAGTTCTGTGCTGGATACAGCGTCTTTGACGTTGTCATAGAAAATGATGTTCGCCCCTTCGCTGAATAGGCTTGTCAAAGACTTGCCCACTTCCACATCACTATCGGGTAGGGACATTGCAGGCGCTACGCTGCCCATCGAGATGAGGGAGCACACGTCAACAAACATAGTTGCCCCGGTGCCAGCCTCTGGCTTGGTGATCACGTGCCCCGGTGTCGCCCCTGCTATCATGGAACGCGCCATTGGGAGTAACATCAGCGCCAGCGAATGGGCGATGACTGCGGCGTCATCGCCTTTGGCTGCCATGATCTCGGCGCGTACCTTGCCCGCAAGCGGGAAGTCGGCAATGACTTCCTCTATCAGAAATTTCACTGCATCCGCGACTTCGGCTTTAGTCGGAACCTCGCTAACGCGAGCCACTTTCAAATCACCCGGTTCCAATATCACCCGCGCCCCGGCATGGTATCCCGGCTCCAGCACAAGGTCGCCATTGGCGGCAAAGAATGGCGTTGTCACCACGCCAAGCAACTCTGGCAACTCCGAGATGAATTCCGGGTCATTGTACATGTACTTAACCACGTCATCGGGCGGGGCTACCGTCCGCATATCGTTGTCGGTAATCTTCAGCCAGCGGGTCACCTTGGCCAGTGGCGTGTAGAAGTCGTTCTGGGCCTCCAGCAAGCTTACCTGCCCCTGCAACAGGTTCGGCGTGGCGTATGCATCACCGAAGCGGAAGAGGCTTGGACTGGCGGCGTTAGCCGCATGGATACGCCCTTGCGCATATTCGATCCGGTCTTCAAAATCGGCCATCACGTCGATAGGTTCAATGTCGCCTGCTCTGGATTTTGGTTTGCGCTTAGCTTTCAGCTTGTGGGCTTTCTCCGCCGCTCTCCACATCCGGTTGTAAGCCGCTGCCTTGAACACGGTCTTTGCTTCCACAATTTCCTTGACCTTTTGACGTGCGGATTCCCCCGCACCAGCTTCCAGCATGCACACCATAAGCGCTTCGAGTTCCGCGTCGGTGGTTTGCTTGGTGAATTCGCTGGCCCGCTTTTCAAACTCGGAAGTGATCTCGGATTCCTTTTCCGCGTGCCGTTCTGTTCGATCCTGCGGCACGGTTTTTTCGTCCGTGGTTTCGGCGTCGTCTTCAATATCCTGATCACCCGGCGGCAACAGATATCCCTCTCCGATATCGGTGAGTAGTGACTCCTCAATCCCCCAATCTTGTAGCATTTTGTTAAGGAATTCGCCTTTCCAGCGCCCTTGGCAGGCAGCGTGGTGACAGAACACTGTCCAGAATCCGGCGTCAGCGTTGATGCAGTTAATTGCCATCGCAGCACTTCCGCCTTCGGAAGTATGTTCACTCTCGTAGGGACATTCGATTGTCACCGCCCCGTTCGGTTCGCTACCAGTCAGCCGCAGCTTGTCCGGGGCGTGCTGCTCCAGCATATCGGCGACCATGAACCTCGCCTTGAACCGGCTGTGCCATTTGTTCAAATTGAGTCCGCTGTCGGTGGTGATTTGTGGCGGTAGGTCACTGGCAGTAGTGCCTCCAGCTTCAAGGAAAGGATTGTCACCACCACCGCTTTTCTGGATAGCAATGTACGCCGCCTTTTTCATCGGTTTGATATCCTCAAACCGCAACGGGTCGCCCTGCACCACAACACAAGCGTGATCCTCTGAGCCTTTCGGATGACGTGGGGTATAGTAGACCCTCCCTGAATCCGTACAGGATGTATCGAAGGTGACGCCTAGGTGCTTGTGCGCAAACCCGGTGATTGCATCCTCCCAGACTTCAAGAGCCTTGGCATGGATAGGGTCCAGATCGATCAGCTTCATAGGCGTTTCCAGCGGGAAGATTAGCCGGAACTTATCGAGGGTCGGAGTTTTCAGGATGATCTTCACGCCACCCTTAATCTGCTTTTTCTGGTGCTCAATCTCGACTGCGGCGATGAATTCAGGCTCCAGCACGGTCTTGCCGTCTTTGCCACCGCTGGCAAGATAGGCTTTGATCTGATCTGCAGTAGGATCAGTGGTGATCCCCGTTTTCGTCAGCACGTGGTCCCGGTCAAGTTCCATGACGTCTTTGCCGTCATTGAATGTGGTGTAGGCAATACAGAACAGGCCAAGCTGTTCGATCTTATCAATCGTTCTGGAAAAGCTTACGCCGCTGTCGAGGTCCAACCCCAGCGCGTACATGTATTCGACTTCCTTGGCCTTGCGGCTTTTCAGTTCGCTACTGCCCAGCACAACGGAAACGCCTTCCTTGTGCTTGCCTATCGGGTGTCGACTGAAACCCCATGCCGGGTTGCCATCCTTGGCGGGACCGCCTTCAATCCATGCTTCCCAAGTGAGGGTCACGGGTTGCCACTCTCCATCGGGGGTGTTGCGGCGATCATGCTGGCCCCAGACTTCGCCCAGCATCAGAGTCGCTGTGGTGCCTAGCAGGCGGGTATAGGCGGGGGTCTTGGTGCCACGCAGCCATGCAGCGTGCCATTGAAGGGCTGGTGCCTCTGGTGTCGGTGTGACGGCTTCCGCGTCATCAAATTGGTGTGGTAGTTCGCTCATAGTGGAGTCTTTCACTTGCATAATGTATGGTTCTGCACTAAGTTATGTACTGTAGTGCACGGGTGTTTTCGGCATCCGTTAGTCTTTCGGAGGTCCGTGCTTGTCACACGGGCCTCTTTTCTTTTTCACTCATAGCGAGACCACCCCGGCGGGAAGATTTGGACTTGCCCAGCCGCCACCCACTCCGCGACCTGTGCCGCAAGAAGTTGCTCTTCCACTTCAAAATCTTCGTCAGTCCAGTTTTCGCGCGCGCGTAGGCCCCGGCGTAACCGCTGTTGCGCGGCGTTCCTTGCCAACCTCTCGGAAGTGGTAGGGCGGCGGGGCTTGGAGTCGGGGGTGTCGTATATCCATTCGGGACGGCCACCCAGCATCAGGCGGACAACTCAAAGGAGCTGACGCGCAGCCGTTGCTCGGCATCGCGGTCAAACTTGAATGTATGGCGCGCCATGAAACGAACGGCTTGCTCTAGGTCGTATGCCCACAGCGCCTTCCCATTTGATCGAAGGCGGCGGGCGCGTAGTTCACCATCGTTCACCATCTGCAGCCATGCGCCGAAGCTGGTTTTGCAACTGTCGAGGGCGTCCCGCATGGCATCGCGGGTGACGTATTTTGGGGTCTCTTTCATTTTCGATCTCTTTCATTTTTCGCTTGAAGCGCAGGTAGATTAGGGCTATACATCTAGGGGAATGGCATCATGTTGTTTTGGCATCACACCTGTGTGCCATGCATACCACACAATAAGTGAATGTCAAACTTTCCGGGCATAACGGTTAGTTTCCGTGTCATTTAGGTATTCCGGTGCAGTTTTCCCTGACAATGTAAGCCAGACTTGCGCAATGTCATTAACTCTATCACCCGTAAGGCATTGTTTTACCGCAGTTTTTCCGTATGTTGGAGGCTCAAACTTAACCAAGATAAGGAGCCTACACCATGCAGACCGAAGAACAGCGCGAGTCCGAGATCATCCGCCTTGCTCACAAGATCGCAGATGATTCGAACAAAAACCTAGACGCCGCGCACAAGGCTTATCTCAGGGCCTTGTGCGCGACGTTGGACGGGCTTCTAGGAGACTAGCCGCGTCCTAAGCCGTGGCGGGGGTAGCAAACATACCCCGCCACAGCCCCTAATCCCTGCCACCAGCTCGCCGCTGGAGGTTCCAAATCCTGATTTGTTCGGGGCTGGTGCCTGTGGCGGGCTGTAGCGCACTGAGAATCTGGAGATACTCGGCTTCGCTGACGCGAATACCTTGCCCGCCAATGTGGCAGAGCCTTGACCCATCCGCCCTTCTGGCAGTGAAGAACGCCGAAGGGGGCTTATTAGATAGTCTGATCTCGGACACAATCGGCCCAAGCTTGAACGGAAGCTTTACCATGATCGGATTCACCATCGGCCCCTCTCCAGATTCCAAGCTGCTGAAATCTGACGCTTCATACCGATAGCTTTGAGCGTGCCAGCACATTGCAGCAGAAACCGCTCGTGGTCACGGGTCCTAATCCATCCGCCCCAAATTGAAACCCGGTATCCTTCCTGATCGGGTCCAAAAATCGTCAGGGGGTCTAGCCCCTCAGTACACACGCGCACACAATGGGAATGCAGTTGGCAGTGGTCTAGTGTGATCATGCTATGCCTCCCATCGCGCGTGCGAGACGTGGCACGGACTTGGTCATATAGATGGCGTGGATATATTCGTGCGTATTCAGCACCTGCCCGCTAGGGGTGAATACTCGGAAGGGCCGATCCATGCGCGGCGTGCTGTCAGGTGCGGGTTTAGCTTGACCGCGTTTCCAGCGTGCCGGGGGTGGCATCGGAGCGAACAGGCTGCAAGGGTCCACGCCAGACTCGCGGATATGGTCAATTATTGGCTGGAGTTCCTCTTCGGTCATTTCAGGATACCCCATGCCCGCGCCTGACTGATCCGGGCAGAGATATTGGAAATCGTAAGCAACATTTGAACCTTCTGCTCATGGCTGTAACCGGAGTCGTCATAATCCGCGCCACTGGTGGCCACATTCAAACGGCGGGCTTCGCTGATCTTATCGGCGCGGTTGGTTTTAGAGCGGTTTGGCATCGCGTTGATTTCATCCAGCGCGGCCTTCCGCACAATCATGTTTCCGGCGGCGATTTCACGAATCCGAATGACCTCGGCAAGCTGTGGCAATGCCTCTACTTGCTTTGAGTATTCCGCTTGATCTAGCGCAGCGTAATTGGACAATGTGAATAGCCGCACCTCACCAATCTTGCGCACAGTGGACTCGTCCACGTCGAGTCCATAGCGATTCTTAATGTCGGTCTGAACAGCTTCACAGACGGCTGTCCACTTGGTTTTAAGCGTCTCTGAATCTGAGACTAGCTTTTCAAACTGTGTTGTATCACTTTCAAACATCTTAACGTCCTTTCGTTGCGGCAAATTCTGCCATCAAAATATGCTGCACATCATTGTATGTAGCTTTCGTGGTCTCTTCTTTATTTGACCCCATCACCGAATTAATGAGGCGCTCTACCTCATCGCGTTTTAATCGCGTTGCCGACTTGAAAGCGGCTGTAAGGTACGCCTCCGAATTGAGCGCTCGTTCAATTCCGGCTTCGGTTCCGCCGCCGAGTCTGTGGAGGTTCCGGCAAGCTGCTTGATTGGACAGAACAAGGCGGCGAATGCTGACTAGGTACGCGGTCATTCGACTGCCCCCGATAGTAGCTGCACCACGTCATGACGGGTCAAATTCGTTCCGTCCCGGAAAGCCGCACAGAGTTTTTCATATGAATCCATTGCCATGGTTACTTCGGCGGCAGACCCATCACAGGCTTGATAGAGGCTGTGGCAGGCATCTGGCGAACCGATGACAAGCCTGCGCAGGATGTCTAGGCGGTGCTGGTGATCGGTGCGGGTGATGGTGCGAACGGTCATGCTGCCACCTTGGAATCTAGCCCTGAATTGACCAAGGCAAAAGCAGGGCTAAAGCCCCCATGCCACAAGGGCAGTTCTGAATTGTCCCCGGTCAGCAAAAACATTGAGACTGGACCGTTTAAAAGTAACTTCAAACGCAAGGACTCGGAGTAAGTCATATACGTCCGCGCGCCGTCGCATAGGGCCAATGAATTGAAGAATGAATTGCGAACGCTCTTAGCGCGTGCATCCATCCGAACATCGCGGCGGATATATGAATCAAAGGATTCTGCCACACGCAGGGAGTCGACGCCCGTGTACAATTCTTCATCATCTTCGGCGGCATATGTGAGCCGATCAATGTAAGATGATGCATGGCGATTTAGTTTCATCACCACCTCCGACAAGTAATAGTGCGGGTGTCGGTCATAGCGAATGATTGGGGTATCTGTGAGGTGGTTATTGACGGTCGTGACTGAGACGTTCGTGATCTCCATCAGTTTGCGTTGCGAAATGAAAAGGGGCATGGATATCTTTCGTGATTTAGCTTTTCGTTACCTCCTTATACTACCATTTCTGGTAGTGAGTCAAATTTACCACACATAACGGCGCATAATCTGCGTTTAACGATTTCATATGTACTTGTGGATTTTAGCGCTGACGCGCTCAATAATTCCACAGAGGCCTAAAGGCTTGAAACTTGGTGACCTGTCGAGGCATCAAAATCAGATGCCCGCCGCGCTGTTGGGTCGGTGTGAGGATGTGTGAGGCGGTGATGTGTCGAGGCTGTGAAAGGTACGCCCGCCGCCCTGAGAACAGGATGGCAGGCGTGCTTTAGGGGGTAGGGGAGGGCGTCAGCCCTTCACCAGTAGGTTATCGCATCCAGCGCCCGCCGCATCGCCGCCATGCCTTCCACGGACTGCGCCAGAGGCTCCTTGTAGTGCCTCAGTTTCCCCGGCGTCACGTGGCCAATGATACCGCGCACAACATCATCGCCGCACCCGCCACGGGACAGCCGATTCACTAGCGTGTCCTTACAAGAATACAGTACCAGCCGATTATTCGTGATTCCGCCCTTGCGGATGATCGGCACGAAATTGTCCGTCAGACTGCCTGCAAGTGTTTCTGGCAGTGTCGGCTTGTTGTATACCTTCCCTGCCACGATTGAGGTTTTACCCGCCTCCATTTCAGCCGCAAAACCTCCGGCCTCCAGATACGCAGGAAAGTCCGCCAAGTGCTTGGCCAGCGGTATCTGGCGGGGCGTGTTGGTTTTGGTGTGGTGAATGCTTAAAACGCCGTTCGATACGTCGCCGTGTTTGATCCGGAACAGTTCGGCGGGGCGCATGCCAGTGTAGAGCAGGACTCGGATGGCCATCAAAAACGCTTTCCGCCGGGACTGTGACAGTTTGCTTTTCGCGTCTGGACTCCATGCATCGCTCACAAGCTTCCACACCAGCTTGATTTGCTCGTCATCGAACGCTTGCCAGCGCGTGCTTTCCACGGTGGCGTTATTCTTCGGCATCCGAACGCGGGGGAATACTAGTTCCCGATGTTCGGGGAATTCATCCGCAGCCCAATTCCAGACAGCCTTTAGACAGGAAAAGTACTGTCGAACGGTTCCCGCTTGGATGGGTTCTATCGCCTTCGGCTTCGCGTTCGGGTCCCCATTCACCAGATGATCGCGGTAGCGCTTTAGGATGGCTTCGGTGTAGTGCTCTAGACCATGGTCACCTGCAAACGCCACCAGCCGCTTCACCCGTCTGCGGTTACCGTCTGCGGTATTCGGGCGCGCGCCTTGGGCCTTGGAATAGGTTTCCATCAGCGCGGATATCCGCATTTCGTCTGGGGTCTGTGATGGCATCGGGGCGAGGGCCTCCAGTGCCTCCGTCAGCATCGCCTTGTGCATGGTGTATTGGCGCAGGTCATACCCCCCTGACGGGGGGGCGAACGTAGGCAAACCCTCAACCGTGGCGCGGGACTGATCACCAAAGGCGAAAGTGAACAAGTTCACAAGACGATTGTACCGCGCTGTTGGGTCGCGAACCTCTTCCGCCAACTCCATCGCTTTGGGAACACGCCGCCACATTTCCCCAATAGCATTTTGAAACCCATCATCGGCGCGGGCTTCGGGGTCAAACGTGGTGTCGTCGTCACCACTGGCAACGCCCTGTGCCGTCATAGAGGCTATTCGTGCTTGAACGCGGGTGCCTATGATTTCCATTTCGCGGGGCTTCGCGGTGTCAGGATTGCGAAGCGCGGCGATTTCGGCGTCGTGTTGGTCGGTGTACTGTTTGGCGAGGTCATAAGCCTTGCCGGAATTGCTGCCTAACGAATGTTCCCATTTGCTGCGGGACAGGATTTTCTGCAGTTCTGGCGGCACCCGGCGTTGATACTTGTACAGGCCTTTGGTGGTTTTGGTGACGTACTGGGGCAGGTCGAAATGCTTCTTCTTAACGCCGCTCATTTGGGCCTCATGTATGGTCATGTATGTATGTACTGCCCGCCATGTATGGAGTTTATGCGCTTGAAGCGCAACATATATCCAGCAAAACCAATGAAATAAGGGTTTCAGCGAGTATTCCGCCACATCACGGTGATGTCGCTGACCAATTCGGTCGGGCTGATGGCGATTTTCTCGGTTGATCTGATCAACATGGTGTTCATCTCGATGCTGAACCAACAGGATATCACGGCGGCAGTGGGTTACGCCGGGGCGATCCTGTTCTTTACCACCTCGTTCGGCATCGGGCTTTCTATTGCCGTTTCGGCCTTGGTGGCGCGGGCGGTGGGGCAACGCAATCTGGTGATGGCGCGGGAAAAGGCCACCAATGGCATGATCCTTGGCATCGCTTTTGGCATTCTCTTTGCCGCGGTGGTCTGGGCCTTTTTACCCGGTATTGTCAGCCTGCTGGGCGCGGTGGGGCGCACGCACGAGTTAACCGTGCATTTCCTGCGCATCGTCATTCCGGCACAACCTTTCTTGATGGTGGGGATGATCGGCGGCGCGATCCTGCGCAGCCATGGCGACGCGCGGCGGGCGATGGCGGCAACGTTGTGGGGGGCAGCGGCCAATGCAGTGCTGGACCCGATCCTGATCTTTGGGCTGCATCTGGATCTGACTGGGGCTGCGATTGCGTCAGTGGTGTCGCGGATCGTGATTGCAGGCGTGTCGCTGATCCCGGTAATCCGGCATCACGGCGGCTTTGATCGGCCGTCGATCGAGGGGCTGAAGGCCGACCTCGCCCCGGTCTATGCGATTGCCGGGCCTGCGATTTTAACCCAAGTCGCCACCCCATTGGGACAGGCGATGGTGACGCGGATGGTGTCGGGTTATGGCGAGGCCGCAGTGGCGGGGATGGCGATTGCCGGGCGGCTAACCCCGGTGGCCTTGGGTGTGATTTTCGCTTTGTCGGGCGCGATTGGCCCGATCATCGGCCAGAACTATGGGGCAGGGCGGATGGACCGGGTGCTGCAAACCTTCCTTGATGGGTTGAAGTTTACCGCCGTCGTCGTTGTCATCGTCACGGTCATCCTGTTCGCCCTGCGCGCGCCCATCGCTGATCTGTTCCATGCCGAGGGGCTGACGCGCGATCTGGTCTATCTGTTTTGCGGCCCGCTGTGCCTGTTGTTTTTCTTCAACGGCGCGATTTTCATGGCAAATGCCGCCTGCAATAACTTGGGCCGCCCGTTGATGTCCACCCTGATCAACTGGGGTCGCCATACCATTGGCACCGTGCCCTTGGCGTGGTGGTTCGCGCAGTATTGGGGCGCGCAGGGCGTGTTGATTGGGCAAGCATTGGGTGGAGTGATTTTTGGCATCCTTGGTGTCTGGCTCGCCTACCGGATGATCATTGCCACGCCTGCCCGCGTCTGAGTGTCGTAAAGCAGGTGCATACCGTCGTATTCTTTTCACTTGCAAGCCCCGCAGCCTCTGCGCTAGCTAAAGGTATCAGGATCGGGAGAATCCAGCAGGAAACTTCTGGTGCCGAAGGAGCAACCGCCCCGGTAAACTCTCAGGCTCAAGGACCGTTCTGATAACAGACTCTGGAGAGTGGTGCGTCCGCACCCGCCGAAGGGATAACGATCTCAGGCGCCCAAGTTGGGTATAGACAGAGGGGGCATCGAAGGGTGGGGATTGGTCCGCCTGATCGGTGCCGGTATGCGTATCCGGCAGTTATGGGGGCGGCTTTGGCCGAAGAATTGTTCAGATTGGGTCTGCATGATCTGCATGTCAGTTTGGGCGGCAAAATGGTGCCGTTTGCGGGCTATGAGATGGCGGTGCAATATCCCGCTGGCGTGATGAAGGAACATCTGCACACCCGCGCTGCGGCGGGCCTGTTCGATGTCAGTCACATGGGGCAAGTGATCTTGCGCCCGAAAACCAGCTATGAAGCTTTGGCCTTGGCGTTTGAAGCGCTGATGCCCGTCGATGTGCTGGGTGTGACGCAGGGCCGCCAGCGCTATGGGCTGTTCACCAATGAAACCGGCGGCATCCTTGATGATCTGATGTTCGCCAATCGCGGCGATCATATCTTCGTCGTGGTCAACGCCGCCTGCAAGACCGCCGATATCGCGCATATGCAGAGGTATCTTTTTGAGGATGCCGAGGTGATCCCGGTTCTGGATCGCGGGCTGTTGGCGCTGCAAGGCCCGCAGGCCGAAGCAGCTTTGGCACGGTTGATCCCTGGCGTGGCTGCGATGCGCTTTATGGATGTAGCCGTGCTGCCGTGGCAGGGTGCTGATCTGTGGATTTCCCGCTCGGGCTACACGGGCGAAGATGGCTTCGAAATCTCAATTCCCAACGCGCACCTGCATAGCTTTGCTCAGGTGTTGCTCGACCAGCCCGAAGTCATGCCCATCGGCCTTGGTGCGCGCGACAGCTTGCGGCTTGAGGCCGGGCTTTGCCTCTATGGCCATGACATCGACACCACCACCAGCCCAGTTGAGGCGGGGCTGACTTGGGCGATCCAGAAGGCGCGCCGCGCAGGTGGCGCGCGCGCAGGCGACTTCCCCGGCGAGGCCCGCATCCTGCAAGAACTGGCGGAGGGCCCCGAGCGCAAGCGTGTCGGCCTGCGCCCGGAAGGCCGTGCGCCGATGCGCGAGCATACCGAGCTGTTTACCCCCAATGCCACGCCTTTGGGCCAAGTCACCTCGGGCGGCTTTGGCCCAAGCGTCAACGCGCCGATTGCGATGGGCTATGTCGCAGCCGCGTTTGCCAGCCCCGGCACGGCGCTGGAAGGCGAGGTGCGCGGCAAGCGTCTGCCTGTCACCGTCGCGACCATGCCTTTCCATCCAACCACCTACAAACGCTGAGGACACCCGATGAAATACACAAAAGATCACGAATGGCTGCGCGTCGAGGGCGATGTGGTGGTGGTTGGCATCACCGAACATGCCGCAACCGCGCTGGGCGATGTGGTGTTCATTGAGCTTCCCGAAGTGGAAACCGTGGTCGCCGAGGGTGACGAGGTTTGCGTTATCGAAAGCGTCAAGGCCGCGTCGGACATTCTCGCGCCATTGGATGGTGAGATCACCGAGGTTAACACCAAACTGGTCGATAATCCGGCACTGGTGAACGAAGACCCCACCGGGGCCGCTTGGTTCTTCAAGATCAGGATCGACGATCTGTCGGTGCTGGATGCCATGATGGACGAAGACGAATACAACGATCTGATCGGCTGATCGGGGCGTCAGGCCCGCAAGATTTTTGCGAACATTCTGGCCCCCGATTCCCGGGGTCTGGTTCTTGCATCCAAAGGGGAGCGCAATGAGCTTCACACCCGTTGACTATGATCCCTACGATTTCGCCAACCGCCGCCACATCGGCCCGTCACCGTCTGAAATGCAGGCGATGCTGAAAGTGGTTGGCGTGGCTGACCTTGACGCGCTGATTGATGAAACCGTCCCCGCGTCCATCCGCCAAAGCATTCCTTTGGGCTGGGCTCCGCTGTCGGAACATGACCTGCTGGCGCGGATGCGCGCGGTGGCGGGGCGCAATAAGGTAATGACCAGTCTGATCGGGCAGGGCTATTACGGCACGGTGACGCCGCCCGCAATTCAGCGCAATATCCTAGAGAATCCCGCGTGGTATACCGCCTATACCCCCTACCAGCCCGAAATTGCGCAGGGCCGACTTGAGGCTTTGCTCAATTATCAAACCATGGTCGCCGATCTGACTGGCCTTCCCTTTGCCAACGCATCCTTGCTGGATGAAGCCACAGCAGCGGCTGAAGCGATGACCATGGCCCAGCGTGTCGCCAAATCGAAAGCGAAAAAGTTTTTCGTGGATGAACATTGCCACCCCCAAACCATCGGCGTGATCCAAACCCGTGCCAAGGCTTTGGGCATCGAAGTGATCATCGGCGATCCTGAAACCCTGCAACCGGCTCAGATCTTCGGCGCGATCTTCCAATATCCCGGCACTTGGGGCGATGTCCGCGATCTGACCCCATGGATTGACGCCATGCACGCTGCCAAAGCGATTGCGGTGGTGGCGACTGACTTGCTTGCCCTCTGCATGTTGAAAGAACCGGGGGCGATGGGCGCCGATATTGCGGTCGGCTCCAGCCAGCGCTTTGGCGTGCCTTTGGGGTATGGTGGTCCGCATGCGGCGTTTTTCGCCTGTAAGGACGAACACAAACGCCAGATGCCGGGGCGGATCGTCGGCGTCTCCATCGACAGCCACGGCAACAAGGCCTACCGCCTTTCCCTGCAAACCCGCGAGCAGCATATCCGCCGCGAAAAGGCGACCAGCAACGTCTGCACCGCGCAGGCTTTGCTTGCGGTGATGGCCTCAATGTATGCGGTGTTTCATGGCCCACTAGGTCTGCGCGCTATTTCCGAGCGGGTACATTCGCTGACCGTGCGTTTGGCGAAAGCCCTGCGCGACGCGGGGGCAACCCTGCCGCAGAAGCAGTTTTTCGATACGATCACCGTGGATGTTGGCGTTGGCCAAGCCGGGATTCTGGCGGCGGCGCGGCTGGAAGGGCTGAATTTCCGCAAGGTGGGCCGCGATCATGTCGGTATCAGCTTGGATGAAACCAGCAACGAAGATGTTCTCCGCCGGGTGCTGCGGGCGTTTGGAATTCAAGACTCGCCCCCCGCAAAGGCAGAACTGGGCTTTGCCGAAGCGATGCTGCGGGAAACTGAGTATCTGACCCATCCGGTGTTCCACATGAACCGGGCGGAATCGGAAATGATGCGCTATATGCGGCGGTTGTCGGATCGCGATCTGGCACTGGATCGCGCGATGATTCCACTGGGGTCTTGCACGATGAAGCTGAATGCTGCCGCCGAGATGATGCCGATCACCTGGCCCGAGTTTGGCTCATTGCATCCGTTTATCCCGGCAGATCAGGCGCTGGGCTACCGCGAGGCGATCGAGGATTTGTCGCATAAGCTGTGTGAAATCACCGGCTACGATGCCTTCTCGATGCAGCCCAATTCCGGCGCGCAGGGCGAATATGCTGGCCTGTTGACCATCGCCGCCTATCATCGTTCGCGCAATGAAGGCCACCGCAACATCTGCCTGATCCCGGTTTCGGCACATGGCACCAATCCGGCCTCGGCGCAGATGGCGGGGATGGAGGTGGTGGTGGTGAAAGCCATGCCGAATGGTGACGTCGATGTAGAGGATTTCCGAGCCAAAGCCACCGCTGCGGGTGCCAACCTAGCCGCTTGCATGATCACTTACCCCTCAACCCACGGCGTTTTTGAGGAAACCGTGCGCGATATCTGCCGGATCACCCATGAATTTGGCGGGCAGGTCTATCTTGACGGCGCGAATATGAACGCGCTGGTGGGCCTCGTGAAACCCGGTGAGATCGGCTCGGATGTCAGCCACCTTAACCTGCACAAAACCTTCGCGATCCCGCATGGCGGGGGTGGGCCGGGGATGGGGCCGATTGGGGTGAAATCGCATCTTGCGGCGTTCCTGCCGGGACATTCTGAAACGGGCGGCGAGGGTGCGGTTTCTGCGGCTCCTTATGGCAGTGCCTCGATCCTGCTGATCTCTTGGGCCTATTGTCTGATGATGGGCGGCGAGGGGCTGACGCAGGCGACGCGGGTGGCGATCTTGAACGCCAATTACATCGCGGCACGGCTGAAAGGGGCGTATCCGATCTTGTTCATGGGCAACAAGGGACGGGTGGCGCATGAATGTATTCTTGATACACGGCCATTTGCCGAGGTCGGCGTTACCGTTGATGACATCGCGAAGCGGCTGATTGATAACGGCTTCCATGCCCCTACCATGTCTTGGCCGGTGTCGGGGACGTTGATGGTGGAGCCTACGGAATCCGAAACCAAGGCCGAGATTGACCGCTTTATCACGGCTTTGCTGGCGATCCGGGCCGAGATCAAGGCGGTCGAAGACGGCGAGATTTCCAGCGAGGACAGCCCGCTGCGGCACGCGCCGCATACGGTGGAAGATCTGGTTGCCGATTGGACCCGAAAATACCCGCGCGAGCAGGGCTGTTTCCCGCCGGGGGCGTTCCGGGTGGATAAATATTGGCCGCCAATTGGGCGGGTTGATAACGTCTATGGCGACCGAAATCTGATCTGTATTTGCCCGCCTTTGGAAAGCTATATCGAGGCGGCAGAGTGAGGTCCCAACTCGGGACCTTTTAGAATCGTTTTTTATCAGTGACTTAGGGTTGTCGATTTAACCATTTGTTAAGAAATGGCCCCGCCGAGACTTAGGTGGGGCCGTTTTCTTATGACGTGACAAAAAGCGGCGCGTTGACCAAATCCGCTGAACCGCTTAGCAAAGCGCCATGAGCCTTCACGCGCCAAAATCCACCTTCACTGCGGGCCTTGTCACCGCCCTGCCGATTGCTTTGGGCTATTTCCCCATCGCGTTTTCCTTCGGGGTTGCTGCGACGCGGGCGGGGCTGACCGGGCTTGAGGCGTTTGGGCTGTCCCTGATCATCTACGCAGGGGCCGCGCAGTTTTTGGCTTTGGCGCTGATCACCGGGGGCGCTCCGGTTCTGGTGTCGGCATTTACGCTGGTGGCGATGAACATCCGGCATGTGCTGTATGGCCCGGCCTTGATCAAACGCGTCGGGCCTGATGCGCGCACCAAGCACGCTTGGGCTTGGGCGTTTGGGCTGACCGATGAGGTGTTTGGTGCGGCGCTTGGGGCGTTGGCGCGGGGAAAAGTGGTATTTTCCGAGGCGTTCATGTTTGGTCTGGGGCTGGCGGCTTATGGGTCATGGCTGTCGGGCACGGCTTTGGGGGCGTTTGCGGGGGGGGCTGCCTTGCAGAATTATCCGGTGATCGACGCGGCTTTGGGCTTCATGCTGCCCGCGTTGTTTTTGGCGCTGCTGCTGTCCATCCTCTCAAAGCTGCAACTGCCGGTGATTGCGGTGGCGATGGCGGCCACGGTGGCGGTGACGCTGGCATGGTCGGGCACGGCGGGGATTTTGGCGGGCATGGTTGCGGGCGCGGTAAGCGGGTTATTGGTAAGGCGCAATGATGCGGCTTGAGATTTTGACTTTGGCGTTGATCGTGGGCGCTTGCACTTGGGCGTTTCGGTTTTTTCCCACCAAGGCGGATCTGTCGGGGATCAAGCCAGACGGGGTGCTGGCACGGTTTTTGGCCTCAACCGGGCCTGCGGCGATCGCGACCTTGTTTGTCGCCTCGGTGCTGCCAATGATGAAGGGCGGCGTGCCGCTGCCGTTGGGGATTGGTACGGCGTCGGTGCTGGCGGTTTATGCCGCCGCGCGTTCAGTCGTGATGGCGACGCTGGCGGGTTCGGTGGGTTATGGGCTGGCGGTCTGGCTGCTTTAGCGGGATGAGCGTTTGGGTGATGGATACTTACCCTGCTTTAGATCATAGTCGAGCCTAAGCGTTGTGCTAAAATACCGACGAGCAGGAGATAATGATGTTGGAAATTGTAGCCGCGAAAGTGGTGGAAATTATTTACCTGTCGCGCGAAACCACGGCTTCGGCCGCGGCCGAGTTGCGCGGTTTGCTGGATGCGTTGAACGTCGATGAAAAAGCGCATCTGACGGCGCTAGCTTGGGTCGGGCGCGGCACCTATGCGCCCGAAGAATTTGGCCAAGCGGTGGTGGTGGCGGAAGTCGAGGCCTCGGCCCCCACGGCGGAATATCTGCTGGGCATGACCGATCTGGCCGAAAACCTTGAGGCCGGACTAGAGTCGATGGGCATTGATGTGACCTCAGAAGAAGAGGATTTGCTGTAAGCGATGGCAGACGCGGTCAAGCTAAGCTGTGCCACGTGCGGGCAGATGAACCGGGTCGCGGTGGACCGGTTGTCGGCTGGGCCGAAATGCGGCGCTTGCGGGGATCCCTTGGCGGATGGCCGGGTGATCGAGTTCGACGCGGGCGGGCATGACAAGGCAACGCGGGGCGACGAGCTGGCGCTGCTGGTGGATTACTGGGCGCCGTGGTGCGGGCCGTGCCGGGCGATGGCACCCGAATTTGTCAAGGCGGCCAAGGCGTTGCAGGGACGCGCCCGTTTGGCCAAGCTGAACACCGAGGATAATCCGCAGATCGCGCAGCGGGCGCGGATTCAGGGGATCCCCGCGCTGGTGCTCTACCTGCGGGGGCGTGAGGTGGCGCGGTTGGCGGGCGCGCGTCCGGCCAGTGAGATCGTGGCGTTTGTGCAGAGCAACCTGGGATAGCCAAGCCGCAGGCTTTTCCGCAAGCCACGCGGCAAAAAGCTTTTGGGTGTTTGGGGCGCAAGCGGTGTAAGCTGACTGCCTAATACCGGGGCGAATATGGCGCATTTCGACTTCACGGCGTGGTCAAGGCTGTCGCTGGTGCAGCAATTCGCGCTGGCGGGTGGCTTGGTGATGTTGGTGTCGGCGGGTTTGGGGGGGTCGGTCGTCTCAAACCGCATCGAAGAGGTGGTGGTGCGCAACACCGCCAATGCCACGGCGCTGTATATGGAAAGCTTTATCGCGCCGCTGACGCAGGATTTGGCGCGGCGCTCGGATATGACCGAAGACTCGCGGGTGAAAATCGGCGCATTGCTGGCCGATACCGCGCTGGGCAAACGGGTGGTCAGCTTTAAGATTTGGCGGCCCGGCGGGCTGGTGGTGGATGCCTCTAATCTTGAAACCGTGGGCAAGCGGTTTCCGCCGACCGAGAATTTGAAACAGGCGTGGGGCGGCGAGGTGCGCGCCGATTTCAACGACACTAAGGATGAAGAAGACGCGGCCGAGCACGCTTTGGGCATCCCGCTGCTGGAGATCTACAGCCCGATCCGTGAGATCAAATCCGGCAAGGTGATCGCGGTGGCAGAGTTTTACGAGGTGGCCACCCAGTTGAAGCAAGACCTGATGCGGGCGCGGGCAATCGGTTGGTTGACGGTGGCGGGCGCGATGGGGCTGATCGCGGCGGCGATGTTCGCGGTGGTGCTGCGCGGCTCTCGCACGATTGATCGCCAGTTGGGTGCGCTCAAGGATATGGCGGCGCGCAACCTTGCGCTGCGCCTGCGGGTGCAGGGGGCGGCGGCGCGGTTTGCCTCGGTCAACGATCAGGCATTGCGGCGGATTGGGGCGGATTTGCACGATGGCCCGGCACAGTTGATGGGCTTTGCGGCGCTGCGGTTGGATGCGTTGCAGGGGCAGGTCTCGGGGCGCGCGGCAGAGGATTTGGCTTCGGTGCAGCGCGCGGTGAAGGATTCAATTTCGGAAATTCGCAGCATCGCGCGTGGCTTATCACTGCCGGATATCGAGCAGAAATCGCTGGAAGATATTCTGCGCGGCGTGACCGAGGCGCATGCGGCCCGCACCGGCACGGCGGTGGCTTTGCACTGCCAAGCGGTCAGCGGCCTGCCCGCTGCGGTGAAAATCTGCTGCTATCGCTTCGTGCAGGAAGGGCTGAACAACGCATGGCACCATGCCGAGGCGCGCGGCCAAGAGGTGCGGGTCAGCTTGCGCGGCGATCTGTTAGAGGTGCAAGTGCTGGACCGGGGTGCGGGGTTCGCGCAGCTGCCCGTTGATTTTCTGCGCGAGGATGCCGGGCTGGGCCTTGCCGGATTGGCGGATCGGGTGGAAAGTCTGGGCGGCCATATCAGCTTTGCCAATCGCAGCGATGGGCCGGGTGCGCAGTTGCGGATGACATTGGATTTGAAGGAAGCCCTATGACCGATATCCGTCTGATCTTGGCCGATGATCACCCGATTTACCGCGACGGCGTGGCGCGCACGCTGGCGGATGCGGGCGGGATTGATGTGGTCGGCCAAGCGCAGGACGGCGAGACGGCGGCGCGGCTTAGCCTGTTGTTGAAGCCAGATCTGGTGTTGCTGGATGTCTCGATGCCGAAGGGTGGCGGCCTGGGGGCTTTGGCCCTGATCATGAAAATGGAAAAGCCGCCCTTGGTCGCGATGTTGACCGCATCCGAGGATGAGGGCGATCTGATGACGGCGCTGAAGGCGGGGGCGGCGGGTTATATTCTGAAAGGGGTGGGGGCCAGCGAATTGGTCGAACTGGTGCGCGATCTGGCGGCGGGGCGGTCTTATGTCTCACCCGGATTGGCGGGACGGCTGTTGGTGGCGCTGCGCGGCAAGCCGGTGGGTGCGCCCAATCCCTTGGCCGATCTGTCGCGCCGCGAGGAGGACATTTTGCGGCTGGTGGCGACCGGGCTGTCCAACAAAGAGGTCGGCGCCAAACTGGATATTCAGGAAAAAACCGTCAAGCATTACATGACCTCGATCCTGCAAAAGCTGCATGTGCGCAACCGGGTCGAGGCCGCGATGCTGGCGCGGGTGCATCTGAAGGACTGAAGGTTTATCAGACCATCGGCGGATTTTGCCTGTGAAAATCGCTGGGCTATGGTCCCTGATGCGGCGGGACGTGGGGGCGTAGATTGAGGCTACGATCGAACAACCTCATGGAGCCTATCATGTCTCATTTCACATTGACCAAAATCATCGCGGCGGGCGCAGTTGCGCTGTCGCTGACGGCTGCCAGCGCTGCGATCGCGATGGTGCAAGAGACTGTGCTGCCGCAGTTTTCCGCAGCCCTGCCGGGCACGGCCAGCGATGACAGCCTGCTGTTGTCGCGACGTGGCCGTGGCGGCGATGATCCGGCGGGCCATGTTCGCGGCGGCAAGGGCAAGGCTGATGGCGCTGGCCATACCTCGCTGATGGTTCCGGCGGATCACAGTCTGGAATTTGCCCGTCGCGGGCGTGGCAAGGATGACGCCGTCAACCACGGTTGATCGCTTGGGGCGAGGTGCACAGAATCCGCGTTGCAACACGAGTCGAGATCGGTTTGCGCTGCATGGCCAAAGCGCTTCAAGATCAAGACAAAACACGCAATGCCCTAAAGGCCACAACATGTTGTGGAAATCACGGTAAAAATTGCAGAAAAACACAAGTCACTCCCAGCTGGGAGTGACTTTGGACTCGGGTTTTTGCGTTGGCTGGCAAAAAAAGCGATCATGCGTTGATCAAAGCCACAAGCTTCGCCGCCCCGGACTTGATCCGGCGGCTTCTGCTGCGCGACCATGAGGCCCAGGATCAAGCCCGGGGCGGCGTGGCGCGTCGGGGCAGGCTTAAACGCGTTGCCCCCAAAGATCATATTCGCCGGCTTCTTCCACCGTCACCGTCACCATATCGCCGGGGTTCAGGCCCTCGAACCCCTGATCAATGAACAGGTTGCCGTCGATTTCCGGTGCATCCGCCATGGTGCGGCAGGTGGCACCTTCGTCATCAACCTCATCAACGATGACTTGCAAGGTGTGGCCGACTTTGGCTTCCAGTTTGGCTTCCGAGATGGCTTGCGCCTTCTCCATGAAGCGATCCCAGCGTTCCTGCTTTACCTCATCCGGCACATGATCGGGCAGATTGTTCGAGCGCGCACCGGCGACGTTTTCATACTGAAAACAGCCGACGCGGTCGAGTTGCGCTTCGTCCATCCAATCCAGCAGGGTCTGGAATTCAGCCTCGGTTTCGCCCGGATAGCCGACGATAAAGGTGCTGCGCAGGGTGATATCGGGGCACACCGCACGCCATGCCGCGATTTCGTCCAGCGTTTTTGCAGCAGCGGCGGGGCGGGCCATACGTTTCAGCACGCCCGGATCGGCGTGTTGGAACGGGATGTCGAGGTAGGGCAGGATCAGCCCTTCCGCCATCAGCGGGATCAGCTGCCGGACATGCGGGTAGGGGTAGACGTAGTGCAGCCGGACCCAAGGTTTGGTGTCGCCGCCCAAATGGCCCATCGCGCGGGCGAGGTCGGTGATATGGGCGCGCACTTCGCCGCCCTTCCAAGGGCTAAGGTCATGCTTGCGGTCCACGCCATAGGCAGAGGTGTCCTGAGAGATCACCAAAAGTTCACGCACGCCGTTTTCAACCAGCTTTTCGGCCTCGCGCAGCACGGCATGGGCGGGGCGGGATTGCAGCAGGCCGCGCATGTCTGGGATGATGCAGAACTTGCATTTGTGGTTACAGCCCTCGGAAATTTTCAGATAGCTGTAGTGGCGCGGGGTTAGGCTGACGGCACTTGCGGGCAGAAGGTCAATGAACGGGTCGGGCTTGGCGGGAACGGCTTTGTGGACGGCATCCAAGACCGCTTCGTATTGATGCGGGCCGGTGACGGCGAGAACTTTGGGGTGCGCGCCGGTGATGTATTCAGGTTCGGCCCCGAGGCAGCCGGTGACGATGACGCGGCCGTTTTCGGCGAGAGCCTCGCCGATGGCCTCTAAGGATTCCGCTTTGGCGCTGTCGAGAAAGCCGCAGGTGTTGACGATCACGGCATCGGCGCCCTTGTAATCGGGGCTGATCGCGTAGCCTTCGGCGCGCAGGCGGGTGAGGATGCGTTCACTGTCCACGAGAGCTTTTGGGCAGCCGAGCGACACCATGCCGATGGTGGGCTGGCCGGGGCGGACGGGTTCGCTGAAGCTGGGCTTCGGGGCGAGGTCTGGGCGGAGCCCGAGGTTGGGCATGGGCGGATTTTGCGACATGCGGAAGGCTATATATTGAAACGCAGCGTGGCGGTAGGGGGTGTCCACGCGTGGACCGAGGCGTGGTTTGTGGATTTCAAGGAGTTAGACTGGGGGTGTTCAGGAATGGCTAAGGGTTGCGGGCAAGGTGTGGTTAGGTGTGCGTCAGATCAACCATCACGGGCACAAGATCGTCCCGCAAACCGCCGGGACGCGACACCTACAGATATTTCCAATGCGGCGTGACGGGTTTGTTGCCCGATTTGGCCGCACACAAATCGGGCCGCGCCAACCCAGTCAGGCGCGGCCCGATTATTGGCGTCTGGCTTGCAGCATGACGCCTCTTGCTCGGTGGCGTTCCGCCTTGTGCGCCATGAGCCGGATGCGTTGAGGGGCAAGCCCCGCTTTACCGATACAGTGGCGCGCTGAAGCGCACCCTATGGGTTAGTATTTGGCCGGCACATACAATTCCGGTGGCAGCACGGCGCGTTCGTATTGCGGGTTGAAGACGCGGTCGGGGAGGTGGACGTCTTCGTGCGGCACCGGCTCGTAGGGGAATTGCTGGAGCAGGTGGTCGATGCAATTCAGGCGGGCACGTTTTTTGTCGTTGCCCTCAACAATATACCACGGCGCTTCGGCGATATTGGTGCGGGCCATCATTTCTTCTTTGGCTTTGGTATACTGCTCCCAGCGCACGCGGGATTGCAGGTCCATCGGCGAGAGTTTCCATTGCTTCATCGGATCGTGGATGCGCATCAGGAAGCGCATTTGCTGTTCTTCATCGGTGATCGAGAACCAGTATTTGATCACGGTAATCCCCGAGCGCACCAGCATGCGTTCAAATTCTGGCACGTCGTTGAAAAATTGCTCGACCTGATCGTCATCGGCGAAACCCATTACCCGCTCAACTCCGGCGCGGTTGTACCAGCTTCGGTCTAACAGCACGATTTCGCCGCCTGCGGGCAGGTGGGGGACATAGCGTTGAAAATACCACTGGGTTTTTTCGCGGTCGGATGGTGCAGGCAGCGCCACGACGCGGACGACGCGCGGGTTCAGGCGCTGGCTGATGCGTTTGATCACGCCGCCTTTGCCCGCCGAATCGCGGCCCTCAAACAGCACGACGACCTTTTTCTTGTGGTAGGCCACCCAGTCTTGCAGCTTGATCAGTTCGGATTGCAGCCGGATCAGCGATTGGAAATAGGTGTGTCGATCAATGCCATCGGGATGCTTGTCTTTGTAAATCTTGGAGATTTCCAGCGAAAGTTGGGCGTCTTCCAGCTCTAGCTCGTATTCCTCATCAAAAGCATCGGCGAGTTCTGCTTCCAGCCAGTCGAGCGCTTGCGGAGTGGGGGTGTTGGGCGACGACGTGTCTGGCATGCTGGGCTCCTGTTTTGGTGGCGATAAATCAGGGCAATGTAACAGGGCGGTGACGCAGGCGTATCGGGCGAAGTGTTGCCAATCGGCGGGGAGTGGCTTGTTTGCCGGAGGGTTGCGGGTAGACTCGGAATGTGGGTCGTTGTGAGGGTATTATGCGCTGGATCATTCGTTCGGTTATTGCTGTGGTTTTGCTGGCGATCGTGCTGGTGGGGTCGGTGTTTCTAATCCCGGCAGAGAAGGTGGCCGGGATTGCGGTGGCGAAGTTTAATGCGCTGACCGGGCGGGAATTGGTGATTTCAGGCGCGGTGCGACCGTCGATTTGGCCGCAGCTGGGGGTGACAACCGGACCGATTTCGATTTCCAACGCCGCGTGGTCGAAAGAGGGGCCGATGGTGCAGGCCGAGGGGCTGTCGATCTCGCTGGATCTGGCGGCGCTGATCGGCGGCGATGTGAAAATCACCGGGGTCGAGGCGATCAATCCGAAGATCGTGCTGGAGCGGTCTGCCAAGGGCGCGGAAAACTGGGTGTTTGGCGGCGAGGCTGGCGGCACGGTGTCAGCCGCGACGCCGGGCGTAGGGCAGCCGTTCACGCTGGACAAGGCCTCGGTCTCGGGTGGGGCGCTGGTGTTTGCCGATCATGCGGCGGGGGTGCGCTATGAAGTCAGCGGGATTGAAGCCGCAGCGGCGATCCCGCGTTACACCGGGCCTGCGACGATTGATATGGCGGCGGTGATGAATGGGCAGTCGTTCACGCTGACCGGCAAGGTTGGCGCGTTTCAGGATTTTCTCGATGGCAAGTTGGTGGACAGCGATCTGAAGCTGATCGCCGGGGCGGCTGAAGTTGGCTTCAAAGGCACTGCGGGGCTGGGGCCAGAGGCAAAGGGCGCGCTCAGCGCCGATCTGGGCGATCTGGCGGCGATCTCGGCTTTGGCCGGCATAGCGGCCCCAAAGCTGCCTGAAGGCTTGGGGGCTTCGGACGTTCAAGTGGTGGGGGCGGTGACGCTGACCACGGCGGGGTCGCTGCATCTGCGTGCAGGCGCGGTGGTGCTTGATGGCAACAAGCTGGCGATGGATGCTGATTTGGTGACGGCGGGGGAGCGCGCCAAGCTGTCGGCCAAGGTCACGGCGGCGGCTTTGGATTTGGCCGGGGTGTCGGGCGGGCAGGGCGGTGGCGAAAGCGGTGGGGTGCAGGCTGCGGGTTGGCCCACGGATAAGATTGATGTCAGCGGGTTGTCGGGCCTGGATGCCGTGGTGGCGCTGACGGCGGACAGCATTGATCTGGGGATGGTGAAGTTCGGGGCGTCGCAGATCGTGCTGACCAATGATCGATCGCGGCTGGTGGCGGAGTTGCGCAAGGTCTCGGCCTATGAAGGTGTGATCTCGGGGCAGTTTGTGGTCAATGGGCGCAAGGGGCTGTCGGTTGGGGGGGATTTATCCTTTGCGGGCATGGCGTTGCGGCCAATGCTGGCCGATTTTGGCGGCTATGAGCGACTGGTGGGCACCGGCGACATGCGGGTGAAGTTTTTGGGCTCGGGCGCGTCGGTGGATGCGATCATGCAGTCGCTGTCAGGATCGGGATCGCTGGCGTTAAGCAATGGCGAGATTTTGGGCTTGGACATCGCGGGCATGCTGCGGACGCTGGATACGTCTTATGTCGGCGAAGGCCAGAAGACGATTTTTGACAGTCTGGGCGGCAGTTTCACCATGGCCGACGGCGTATTGCGCAATGAGGATTTGGTGCTGAAATCACCTTACATCACGGCACGCGGCGTGGGGGATGTGGGCATGGGCGCGCGGACTTTGGAGTATCGCATCAAGGCCACGGCTTTGGCGGATGACACCGGGGCGGGTGGGCTGACAGCACCGCTGTTGATCAAGGGATCGTGGGCGAACCCGAAGTTTTCGCTCGATTTGCAGGCGATTGCCGATGAGAAATTGGCCGAGCAGACGGCGGCCTTAGAGGCGCAGGCGGAAGCCAAGCGGGCGGAATTGGAGGCTGAGGCCCGCGCCAAGTTGGAATCTGAGTTGGGTGTGGTGCAGCAAGACGGCGAAAGTTTGGAAGATGCGGCAAAGCGGCGGATGAATGAGGCGGTGGATGAACAGGCGCAGAAGGCTTTGCAAAAACTGTTGGGGGGCGGGAATTGAGGCTGGCGGGGGTGCGCTGAAGCCCACCCTACGCTGTGGAGGTTCGCGGTGGGTTAAAAACCCACCCTACGCTGCCGATCAGCGGCGCGAGCATGCAAAAGGCGCGAGGGATGCTCGCGCCTTTTGAGTTTTCTGGCTTAGGCCAAATCAGCCTGCTTCAGCGGCGACGGTCGCGGCGCGCTGACATCGGTTGGAATGCGACGCTGACATGGGCTTCACAATAAGGCTTGCCGGGCACCGAGGGCAGGCCGCAGAACCAGAAATCTTCGGTGGCCGGGTCGCCGATCGGCCATTTGCAGGTGCGCTCGGTAAGTTCCATCAGCGACAGGCGCTTGGCGCTTTTTTCAACTTCGCGCACAGAAGCCAAGGTCTCAGGGCTGATCTCATTGGCCGAGGGCTGCGGTGGCAAAGGTTGGCCCGCCGGGATGATCGCCTTGCGCATCGGGATCGGCAGGGTGGTGACGCTGGCCACAGTGGCAGCAGCGACGGGCGGGACGGGGCGCGGCTCGGGTGCCACGCGCTCGGGGGCGGCGGTGCGCACCGGGGCTTCGACGACCACAGGTTTGGGGCTGGGTTCGGGGCGCGGCGTGACCGGGGCTGCGACCTCGGGCTCTTCGCCCTCGGGTGTGCCGGAGCCGACGCGGTTGGACAGGCCAAGCCGGTGCACCTTGCCGATCACGGCATTGCGGGTGACGCCGCCCAGCTCTTTGGCGATCTGGCTGGCAGACTGGCCCTCGGCCCACATTTTCTTGAGCGTCTCGACGCGCTCGTCGGTCCAGGACATGGCGAACTCCGGTTCAGGGGGCTTTTGCGGGCCCGAGGGGCCCTGCATAACAGCAGACCCTATTCTAATCTTGAATGCAGCGGATACAAGGCGGACGCGGCAATATCAAGCGCTGCGTGATTCGGTTTATCTGGGCGCGCGGGCAAAGGGGGCAGATCATGCATAATTTTCAGGAACAGCGGGCGGATACGTTTGAAACCTTTGCCACGGTGGGCCGCGGCGTGAAGCTGCCGAAGCTGTCGGTGGTGGTCTATGAATTCGTCGCCGAAGAGGTCGATACCAAATGGGCGGCGGTGGAGAAGGCGCTACGGGCAAAGGGCTTCAAGACCAGCCATGCGGGTGATGTGCTGCAAGCCCGGATCGGTCCGATCACGATTGATGCCGAGACGGTGTGGCAATGGGAACGGTTAGCCACAGAAATTGTACTGCCGTTTGAGTTCTACCCGGATGGCTGGGAATTGGGCGACGAATAGGCTGGTCGCGGGCTAAGCAAATGGGGCGGCTTCGCGCCGCAAGGTTTCGTCTTATCACCCCGGCTTTGCGCTGGGGCAGTTCGGTTTTGCGGTGATTCTGCGGCGTGGTGCGTCTGGGGGCATGTGGACGCCTCCGGCGGGAGTATTTACGCCAAGATGAAATTGCTCTTTTTCAAATACTCCCGCCGGAGGCACCCCAAAGCTGCAGAGCGCGCTGCCTGTGCGGCGTAAGGCGACCGCCACATGCCTGCGGTGGTAACGCCGCCGGGTGGAGCCTCCGCTCGGCGGGAAAACGCGCCCTCAGCGCGTTTTCTGATCCGCCTCCCACTCCCGAGGTGGCACTGGTATTGGGTGTTAGCCGCAGTTCAGCGCGTAGCTGCGCAGGGCATCGTAACCATCAGAACTGCTGCTCAGCAGGCGACCGGGGGCGCAGTTGGTGGCGTCCTCCACATAAGACGCAGTTTCGGCGTCGGTCAGCGGATAGCGGGCGGGATAGCGCAGTTGGGCTTGGCGGCCATCGGTCATCACTGTCAACGGTGAGCCATCCGCCAAGCTGAACTGGCGGGCGATGTCGGGGCGTGGGCCCGTTGGCATGCTGGTGACGCAGGCGGTGAGGCATAGCGTCGACATCAGGGCGGGGATTGGTTTCAGCATGGGGTGTGGCTCCTGTTCAGTTTGCGCCACGCTAGCGCGGTTATCCGTCTGCCGCGAGGAGCGGTCGCGGTGAGTGGGGTTTGCCGCCGATCCATGTCGCGCGGATGGCGCGGTCATCGCCCAGCATGATGGTGGGGAAGATCGCTTGCCAGATGTTGTGCGCGCGTCGGGTGGCTTGTGCGATGGCGGGGGTGGATTTCAGGTCTAGGATGGTCAGGTCGGCCTCCATCCCCGGCGCGATGTTGCCGATCTGGTGTTCGGCATGCAGGGCGCGGGCGGAGCCTACGGTGGCGAGCCACCAAAGTTGGCTGGGGTGCAGGGCGTGCCCGCGTAACTGTGCCACCTCATAGGCCGCAGCCATGGTGTGCAGCATGGAAAACGATGAGCCGCCGCCGGTGTCGGTGGCGAGGCCTACCCTCAGGTTCTGCGCAAGGGACATGTCGAACAGGCCCGAGCCGATGAAAGTGTTGGAGGTCGGACAGTGGACGAGGCTTGCGCCGGCTTCGATCAGGCGGTCTTTTTCACGTTGTGTCAGATGGATGGCGTGGCCGTAGACGGCACCGCTTCGCAACAGGCCTTGGGTCTCATAGGTGTCGAGGTAGTCGCGCGATTGCGGGAACAGCTCTTTCACCCATGCGATTTCGTCGACCTGCTCCGACAGGTGGGTTTGCATCAGGCAGTCGGGGTATTCGCGCCAAAGCTGCCCCATGGCGGCCAGTTGTTCGGGGCTGGAGGTGGGCGAGAAGCGCGGGGTGATGACGTAGGACAGGCGGTTTATCCCGTGCCACTTTTGCAAAAGGCGTTTGCTGTCATCATAACTTGATTGCACGGTGTCGCGCAGGCCTGCGGGGGCGTTGCGGTCCATGCAGGTTTTGCCAGCGAAAGCGCGCAGGCCGCGCGCTTGGGCGGCGGTGAAGAAGGCGTCGACGCTTTCGGGGTGGATGGTGGCATAAGTACACATCGAGGTGGTGCCGTGCGCCAGCGCCAGATCGAGATAGCGGTTGGCGATCTCATCGGCATAAGTGCTGTCGGCGAAGCGCATTTCCTCGGGGAAGGTGTAGCTGTTCAGCCAGTCGATCAGGCGTTTGCCCCAAGAGGCGATGATCGCGGTTTGCGGGTAGTGCACATGCGCGTCAATGAAGCCTGCCGAGATCAGGCATTGGCCGTAATCGGTGATGCGGGCCTGCGGAAAGGCGGCGCGGATTTGATCGGCGGGGCCGACGGCTGCGATCTTGCCATGGTTGACGGCGACCGCGCCATGCGTGACGTGCCGCGCGGCATCCGGACCATCCACAAAGGGATCGCCTGCGAAGGACAGCACTTGCCCCAGAAGAATGTCGGTCCCAACCTGCTCTGCCATAACTTACTCCGCTTGCCAAACCCGGTTATGGTATAGGCTTATGCTGATTAGGTAAATTTCCGCATGCCCTCTGTTTTGTTGAAACAGCTTTCGGTAAGCAAGCGGCAAAGGAGTGCGTCATGACGGAAAATCTGGCAGTTATGGACGAAGATGAAGTCCACGCCGACCGCGTGGCGGCGATCCTTGACGCGGTTGAGGCCGAAGATACCGCGCGCATCACCGAATTGATGGAGCCGCTGCACGCGGCGGACATTGCCGACGTGCTGGAGCAGATCGGCTCGGCGGACCGCCGTGCGTTGCTGGCTTTGTGGTCGGGCGAGATCGACGGCGAGATCCTGTCGGAAATTGACGAATCGATCCGCGAAGAGGTGATCGAATCGCTGCCACATTCGGTGGTCGCCGAAGCGATGCGCGAACTCGACACCGATGATGTGGTCGACATTCTGGAAGACCTTGATCTGCCACAACAGGGCTTGATTCTGGATGCGCTGGAGGATGTGGACCGGATTGCGGTGCAGCAGGCGATGGGCTATCCGGAGCAATCCGCGGGCCGTCTGATGCAGCGCGAAGTGGTGGTGGCCCCCGAGCATTGGACGGTGGGCGAAGCGATTGATTATCTGCGCGAGGTGGAGCATCTGCCGGACCAGTTCTACCATGTCATTCTTGTTGATCCGCGTGTAAAACCAACGGGATATGTGACTTTGGGGCGGCTGTTGTCCTCTCGGCGCGAGGTGCGGCTGAAGGATATACTTGAGGATAGTTTCCGCACGGTTCCGGCGACGGAATTAGAGGCCGATGTCGCTTATATGTTCAACCAGTATCACCTGATTTCAACCCCGGTGGTCGATGCGACGGGGCGGCTGGTGGGCGTGATCACCATTGATGACGCGATGAACGTGTTGGACGAGGAACACGAGCAGGACATGCTGCGTCTGGCTGGGGTGGGCGACGATTCGAGCTTGTCGGACGGGGTTTGGGCGACGGCGAAACAGCGGTTGCCGTGGCTGGTGGTGAATCTGTTTACTGCCTCGATTTCGGCATTTGTGATTTCTCGGTTTGAGAGCACGATTGCCTCGCTGGTGACATTGGCGGCGTTGATGCCGATTGTGGCCTCGACGGGTGGGATTGCCGGGACGCAGTCTTTGGCGGTGGCCGTGCGGGCACTGGCCACGCGTTCGCTGACCTCGGCCAACGCAAAACGGGTGGTGTTGCGGGAACTGGTGGGCGGGCTTTTGAACGGATTGGCGCTGGCCTTCCTGCTGGGCTTGGCGGGGACCGTGATCTTTGGCGATTGGAAGCTGGGGTTGGTGTTGGGGGCAGCGATGATCACCAATCAGTTGGTGGCGGCGATGGGCGGGGTGTTGGTGCCGCTTGGCCTGCATCGGCTGGATCTGGACCCGGCTTTGGCGTCGGGGACGTTCGTGACGACTTTGACCGATGTGCTGGGCTATTTGGCATTTTTGGGGCTGGCGACGCTGGTGCTGCTGTGATGGATTCGGGGATCGACAAGGCCGAGGCCCGCAAGGTGGCGTTTGCCGCGCGAAAATTGGCGTTTGCTGCGGGGCAGGGGCAGGCGGCGGAACTGTTGGCCGATGTGCTGGCAGAGCATCGCGGGCGTGCTTTGGCCGGATATATGGCGATGCGCACCGAGGCTGATCCGATGGCGGCCATGCTGGCGCATCAGGGGCCGGTTTGCGTGCCGGTGATTGTGGCGCAGGGTGAGGCGTTGCGGTTTCGCGAATGGTCGCCGGGCTGTGCGATGGAAATGGGCGCGTTTGGGGCTTTTATCCCGAGTGAAGGCGCGTGGATTGAGCCGGAGGTGCTGATTGTGCCTTTGGTGGGGTTCGATGCGCGCGGGTTCCGCTTGGGCTATGGCGGCGGGTTTTATGACCGGACCTTGCAGGGGTTGCGCTTGAAACGGCCTACGTTGGCGGTGGGGTTTGGCTTTGCTGCGCAGGAATTGGATGAAGTGCCGATTGATCAATTCGATCAGAGGTTGGATATGATGGTGACGGAGGTGGGCGTGCGGCGGTTTTAGGCGCTTGGGGCTGGCCGCTGCGGGTTTCACACCCCCAGACCCCCGTGGGATATTTGAGCCAGTCTGAAAGCAAATTTTAATCAAATTGATCGGATTTTTTAATCAGGTTGGACCCTGACCGGGTTATCCGATCAGCCAATTGATTCGTATATTCGATCAGAGGGGGTGTTTACTTCGCAATCGTCTCTTGCCGCACGAACATGTTGCCCCAAGCGCGGTCCATCAACTCGGGGGACATTTGGTAGGGGATGCCTTCAAACTCGCAGACCGCGATCATCTGGTCGATCAGGAAGGTCGGCTGGTAGTTGGCGAAGTTGTTGGCGATGGTCGGGTATTTCGATTTCAGCATGTAGATCAGGGTGGCTTCGTCCAGCGGGATTTTCTTTTTCTTCGCGACCATCGCGAAGATTTTCAGGAACATCTCTTGGTTCGGGCCGTCGATTTTGATCTTGAAGAAAATCCGGCGCAGGGCGGCGCCGTCGAAAATCTCATTCGGGTGGAAGTTGGTCGAGAAAATTACGAGGGTGTCGAACGGGACGGTGAATTTTTCGCCTGATTGTAGCGCCAAGATATCACGGGATTCTTCCAGCGGCACGATCCAGCGGTTGACCAGTTTTTGCGGCGGTTCGGCCTGGCGGCCAAGGTCGTCAACGATGAAAATGCCGCCCGAGGCTTTCAGTTGCAACGGCGCTTGGTAGGTGCGGGCGGTGGGGTTGTATTTCAAATCGAGCATGTCGAGGGTCAATTCGCCGCCGGTGATCACCGAAGGGCGTTCGCAGTAGACATAGCGGTTGTCATAACGGTTGCCGGTGCGGCGCAGGGCGTTGGGGTCGTCGACGGATTCTTCGGCGGATGAATGCACGATGGGATCGAAAACGGTGATCACCTGACCGGAATATTCGATCGCGCGCGGGATGTAGATCTTATCGCCCAAAGCGGCGCGGATGCCGTTGGAGATTGAGGATTTGCCGTTGCCAGGCGGGCCATACATCAGGATGGATCGGCCCGAGGTGACGGCGGGGCCAAGGTTGGAAATCAGATCGGGCGGCAGGATCAGATGGCCCATGCCCTTCATCAACTCGGGCCGGGTCAGTTTGATGTCGCGGACGGATTGGCGCTTCATTTGCGCGGAGTAGGCGGCGAGGGGCAGCGGCAGAGCGCCATAGTATTCGGATTGTGACAGGGCATCCAATGCGCGGGCTTTGCCAGCATCGGTCAACTGATAGCCCATCTCGTTGCTGGTCGATGTGGCGTTCAGCGTGCCTTTGGCTTCGAGCAGGCGTTGTTGGCGGGCGGCGTCGACCAGTTCTTGGGTCAAGACGACGGGCAGGCAGATCGCGCGGGAGAGGTCCGTCACCATGTCGAGGTTCATGCGGAACATGGTTTTGAGCAGAATGTCGCGCATCATCACCGAGCTTAGGCCGGTTTCGGCCAAAGACTTTGGTTGCGGCGGGGCTTGCACGCCCATCGGCACTTGCATGTTCATCGGCGGCACCTTTGCATTGGTGGGGCGACTGTTGCGCCCGAAGCTTCAATGCCAAGGATTGACCTAGAAAAGCGGCAAGAGTGCGGCCAAAAGGTAGAAGATCAGTGTTCCTGACAGCGCCAGACCCATCGGGAAGTCTTTATGCGTCCAGCTTTGCCAATCGATCGTGGCGGCGCGAAACGGCGGGATCAGGCGGGCAAGGCGGTGGGCGGCGAAGGCGCCGAGCAGGCAGGCGGCGTAGAGGCCGAGCACGAAGCGGATGTCGGCGTGGATGAAGATCGGGGCCATGGAAGCCGCGAATTTCGCGTCCCCGGCACCGACGGCGCCGCCTGCGTTCAGGATAAAGCCCGCGACCAAGACGCAGGCGGCCAAGGCCCAGCCCCAAAGCCAGAGTTTGAACGGCACGAGGATCAACCCCAGCACCAGCCAGAGGATCAGCAGCGCCAATCCAGCTTTGTTGGGGATTTTCATGAATTTCATATCGCTCCACGACACCCAAATGGCGACGGCGAAGCAGAACGGCAGGAAGACAAGGGCGGTGTGGGGAGAGATCATATCAGGTGCTCAGCGCTTTCAGGCTGCGCTCGGCGGCCTCGAAATAGGTGGGGGAGGTGTCGACGGCTTGTTGCAGCAGTTCGCGGCCTACGGATGTATCGCCTTGCTTCACGGCCGCAAGTCCGAGGGTGTAGTAAAGCTGCGCGCGCTCGGTCTGGGTCATCTCGATCACCGGCATGTCGTATTTGCGCTGACCTGCGCGGGCGAGGATCAGGTTGTTCTTGGCGGTGAACAGCTTGGAATCGTAGGTGAGGGCTTCGAGGAACAGCTTTTCAGCCCCCGCATTGTCGCCGCGGGTCAGTTTCGAGAAACCCCAGTTGTTGTAGACGCCCGAGGGTTTGTTGGTGAGGCCCGCGGCAATGTCGTAAAAGCTGTCGGCTTTCTTCCAGTTTTTCTGGCTGTCGGCGACCATGGCCTCAAGCCGATAGCGATCAAAGGTTTCAAAGGTTGGTGGGATGGTGTTCAGGGTGGCGGCGGTGGCTGCCCAGTCCGAGGTGCGCATTTGCGCGTCAGCCAGACCGACACGGTCGTCGTTGGTGGCTTCGGACGAGGCGATGATGGCGGTGTACACGCCGATGGCCTCAGACGGTTTGTTGGCGCGGATCAACGACTTGGCCAGACCGCGTTTAAGATCAATGCGGTCGGGGTTCTCGGCGCTGGATTTCTGGAAATAGGCCACGGCCTCATTCGGGTCGCCCACGGTCAGCATGATGTCGCTGAGGTTGCTCTCATCGACCACATTCACCGATTTCAGCGCACGTTTGGAGGCGGCGTCTCGGGTGCCTTGGCACCCCGCCAGAGCGGTGGCGCCGATCAGGCACAAAGTAAGCAACACGGGTTGGCGCATTTTGCGTCCTTTTTGGTCTACTGCTCGGTCTTCACATTCGCGGGCTTCAAAGTTGCGACAGCAAAACGTAAGAGCCTTGGCCGCGTCGCACCAGTTTCATCACGGGTTTTTCGTCCTGAACCGGATCATATACAGAGGCCTCGCTGCGCGCTATCGCGAGCTTGAGATTTTCACGGATGGAGTCCGATTGGCCACTGTCCAGCGCGAAAGCTTGCTGAAATACCCGGCGGGCCTCGCCAGATTTACCTTGCTCCATCAGTACGCAGCCAAGGTTGTTCAGAGCGGGCACGTTGCGCTCATCGGCTTCAATGGCGCGGCGCAGCACTTTTTCTGCCTGACCCAAACGCCCCAGTTTCAGATCGGCAGAGCCGATGGCCGAGAGCACATCGGCGTTCATGCCTTGTTCAGACGCGGCGCGCAGATAGGCTTTCATCGCCAGATCGTATTCGCCCACTTCCATTAGGCGGTGGCCGACCAGCAGGCCATCAACGCCTTGTTCGCGGGCATCGACACCGTAGGGCACGTTGCGGGGGGTGCCGGATGCGGACAGGCCGCCCGCATGCTGACAGGCGGCCAAGGGGATGCAGATCAGAAGGATAACTGCCGCGCGCGCCACTTTAGCCCCGTCTTACTGGGCCTTGCGCCCGTGGTTTAGCCGCCACCGAGGGTTTTCGAGATCCCGTACACCGATGGTCCGATCAGTATGATCAATAGCGGCGGCAGCGTGAACAGCATAGTGCCGAGGGTGAGTTTTGTCGGTAATTTGTTGGCCAATTCTTCTGCCCGCATGATGCGTTTGTCGCGCATCTCGGCGGAATACACCCGTAGGGCGTCTGACATCGAGGTGCCGAAGGTCGCTGATTGCACGAGGGTGGTGCAGAACGACGAGATATCGGCGATGCCGACGCGTTCGGACATGTCTTTCAGCACCTTGACGCGTTCTTTCCCGGCCTTGACCTCTTGTGCCACGGTTTCAAATTCTTCGGCGAGCGCGGGGCAAGAGTTGCGGCTTTCTTTTGCAATGCGGTTGATGGATTGGTCCAGCGACTGGCCCGCCTCGACACAGACCAGCATCAGATCGAGCGCGTCCGGGAAGCCCGAGACGATTTCGGACTGACGCTTTTGCACCCGGCTGTTGACCCAATACATCGGAAAGTAATAGCCAAGCCCCCCCGGCAACAGGGTAGAGATGATCATCACTTGGGTGGACACCTCGGCGCCGTCATTGCCGGTGAAGGTGTAAAGCATCCCCAAACCCAGCAGACCAACGCCCAAGGCCAGTTGCGCGAAGTGAAAAGTGCGGACGGCGTTTTTCTGTTTGTAGCCCGCGCGCACCATTTTCAGGCGCGAGGCGGTCATGGTCTGCTCATCCTGCGGTTCCAGGAACGAGGCGAATTTCTCCAACCGGTCGGCTTTTTCGCTGTGACGCAGGTTGGCGCTTTTTTGGGATTTGCTGGCGTTTTCGATGTCTTTGCGCAGGGCTTTCAGCTTGTCGAACGGCTCGGGTTGCTTTTGCAGAAGCATCGGCAGCACGGCGACAATCAGCGCCAGACCCAGCAGACCAAGCGCCAGCAACGGCCCCAGCGGGCCGAAGGTGTCGATCAGTTGCGTGTTGATAGTGTTCAGAAATTCCATGACGCTTAGACCTTAATGTTGACCATGATACGCATGAAGATGATGTTGATGACAAGAAACACCGCGACAGCAAGACAGGCCGGGATGAACACCGCCGATTTCGCGACATCATCATAATAGTCAGGTTTGATGATGTTGATCATGACGATCGCGCCGATCGGGAACATCGACAGGAACATGCCCGACCATTTTGCCTCGCCAGTGATCGCCTTGACGCGGCGGAACAGTTTGAAGCGGGCGCGGATCACCTTTGACAGACCTTCAAGGATTTCGGCAAGGTTGCCGCCCGAGGTTTGCTGGATGGTGACGGCGACGGCGAGGAAGCGCAGATCCTGGCTGTCCATGCGTTCGGCAAAGGCTTTCAGGCTGTCGGCGACGTTGCGCCCGTAAGCGGCTTCGTCTGAGATCATGCCAAATTCGGTGCCCAAAGGATCGGGGACTTCCTTGGAAACGATGCCGATGGCGGACGCAAACGGGTGGCCGACGCGCAAGGACCGCACCATCAATTCAACCGCGTCGGGCAGTTGTTCATCCATCAACGCGATGCGCTTTTTGGCCTTGCCGTTGACCCAGAAATACACGCCGCCCACGCCCATGCCGACGGCGACCACCACACGGATTGGCAGGGCGACTTGGGTGCCAAAGGTCAGGCCCGTGAACGCCACGCCGACCATGCCGATCATGATCAGCACCAGTTGCTGCGGGCTGAAGGCGATGTTGGCCTTCTGCGCTTTTTTGGCGAGGATCGAATACAGTGGGATGCCGCGCGAGTTGACGTGCTGCTCGGTTTCCTTGCGCAGCTGCTCCAGCACCTGTTCGCGGTTGTTGTTTTTCTCCAGCAAGGCCAGACGGCGGCTCATGCGGTTGTTCAGGCTGATGGATTTGCCGAACACCACCAGATACAGGCCGTTCACCATCACCACCACGGCGACGAAGATCAAAACATAGATAAGCGGGGCGGCTGAAATGGTCATGATACCCTCAGTTGATCGGTTCGTAGATCGAGGCAGGCAGATCGTAGCCCCATTGCTTGAAGCGGTCAGAATAGTGGCTGCGCACGCCGGTGGCGTTGAAGCGGCCAATGATTTTGCCGTTGGGCTCGACGCCCAAGCGTTCGTAGCGGAATACTTCCTGCATCGAGATCACTTCACCCTCCATGCCGGTGATTTCGGTGATCGAGACCATGCGGCGCGAGCCGTCTTGCAGGCGCGAGGCTTGCACGATCAGGTTCACGGCCGACGCGATCTGGCTGCGCACAGCTTTCAGTGGCATCTCAATCCCGGCCATGGCAACCATGTTTTCCAGACGGCTGATGCCGTCACGCGCCGAGTTGGCGTGAATGGTGGTCATTGATCCATCGTGGCCGGTGTTCATCGCTTGCAACATGTCTATGACCTCCTCACCGCGGGTTTCGCCGACGATGATACGGTCGGGGCGCATCCGCAGGGCGTTGCGCAGACAGTCGCGCTGGGTCACAGCGCCCTTGCCTTCGACGTTGGCGGGGCGGCTTTCCATCCGGCCGACATGGACCTGTTGCAGTTGAAGTTCGGCAGTGTCCTCAATCGTCAGCACGCGTTCGGTGTTGTCGATAAAGCTGGACAGCGCATTCAGCGTGGTGGTTTTGCCCGAACCGGTGCCGCCCGAGACGATGATGTTCAACCGACATGACACGGCGGCCTGCAGGTAAAGGCCCATTTCCTCGGTGAAAGCCCCAAAGCGCACCAGATCGGGGATGCCAAGTTTCTCTTTCTTGAATTTCCGGATCGAAACCAGAGAGCCGTCGACCGCAACCGGCGGCACCATGCAGTTGAAACGGCTGCCATCGGCCAAACGGGCGTCACAATAGGGGTTGGATTCGTCGACCCTACGGCCCACCGCTGAGACGATCTTGTCGATGATGCGCAAAAGGTGGCGCTCGTCCTTGAAGGTGATGTCGGTCAGGGTCAGCTTGCCGTTGCGTTCGACAAAGATGCGGTTCGGTCCGTTGACCAGAATATCGTTGACGGATTCGTCTTTCAGCAGTGGTTCCAGCGGGCCAAGGCCCATCACCTCGTCGTAAAGTTCTTGGTTCAGCGTGGCGCGGTCTTCTTTCGACAAAGCTACCGACATCTCGTCCAACGCTTCGGCCGAGATTGCGGCGATTTCGGCTTTGAGATTGGCTTCTGATGCCTGTTCGATGGCGGCGAGGTTGAGGTTGTCGAGCAGGCGCTTGTGCAATTCCTGCTTCAACTCGCCCAGACGTTCCTTGCGTTTCTTTTCCTTATCAGCCGCAACCGCCTCGGCGGGCGGGCGGGCGGGTGCGGCCACCGGGCGGCTGATGCCGGGCTTTGGCGCAGGGGCCGGTGCTGCGGCGCGCGCGGCGGCTGGGCTGGCGCTTGGGCCGGCTTCCGGTTTCTTGAAACGTGAGAACATCGTTAACCCCCAAAGTCCAGGCCTTAGGCCCTGCCGATTTCCACGGCTTTGTTCAGATCAAACAGCGATTTCGCCAACTTTTGGATTTCTTTGCGCAACGGGTTTTTGCCCGCATTTTCCGAGAGTGGCAGGCCGTGATCATTGGCTTGCGTTACCTGCGCGCCGCCATCGGGAAGCTGCACTTCGATCGTGATATCAAGGCTTTCGGCCATCCGCTTTACCCGGCTTTTCGCCGAAAGATCGGTGAATTTCGGCGCGCGGTTCAACACATAGCGCAACTTTTCATGCGGCAGACCTTCTGCTTTCAGCGCCCGCACCAGACGCAGCACGTTTTGTGCCGAGCGCAGGTCCAACTCCATCAGCGCGAAATAGACATGGGCGCGGCTGAGCACGGTTTCGGTCCAGGCGACGATGGTGCGCGGCATGTCGATCACCACAAAGTCGAAATTCGCCCGCGCCATGTCGATGATGCGGCCAATGTCTTCCGGGCTGACGATATCCAGCGGCAGCATGTCAGACGGAGCTGTCAGCACATGCAGCTTGTCGTTGAAGGTCAGCATGGCGGCCAGAAGGGTATCAGAATCGGCATGGCCGGTGTCGGTCAAAAGGTCAAACACCGCCTCTTTGCGCGGCAGGTCAAGGTAGGTCGCAGCCGAGCCATATTGGAAATCAAGGTCGATCAGGCAGACGCGCGGGGCGTCTGTTTTCGACAAAGTTGCCAGCTCCCAAGCCAGATTGGCGGCGAAGGTGGATGCACCACAGCCGCCTGCAAGCCCATGCACAGGCAGCACCACCGCATCGCGGTCGCCTTTGGCTTTGAACGTTGGGGCCTTTTCGGCATGGGGTTCATCCGAGATGATTGGTGCCTGGGTAGGGGCGGGGGCTGGGGTAGGGGCGGCAGCTTCAGCAGGTTTGGCTTTGCGGATGCGTTCAATGGCTTCGTGCAAAGCGCCATCGGGCAGCGGATAGGGCACGAAATCTTCGGCACCCAAGCGCAGCAGCTGATGCAGCGCGGCAGGGCCGACCTGATCGGCGATTAAGATCACTTTGATCGACTTTGCCTTTGCGGTGCGAATGATCTCGGTGATCCGCGACAGATCGGCCTCATCTTCGGCATCGACGGCGATGGCGACAAACTCCAGCGTGGCAGATTCAGGTTGGCCCAGGAAAATCAGGGCGTCTTCAAAGCCAAGATCACCCCAAGCCTCGCCCAGCTCGTTTTCCATATCGTCGATCAGCAGATCAAAGTTCTGCACATCGCGCGAAATCGTGCACGCCAGAATGGGTGCAGGATCAGGTTGTAAGTTGGCCACGCTCGTCATCGTTTCATCGTCCTTCTCAAGACATCCCACCACGGACCCCGGCCAAAATTAAGGCGCGATTGGGGCCAATCGGGGGAGCATACCTGGCCTTCGGCGCGGCATTGTTCCCATTGAGTGCAAGATGCTGGAGGATGGTGGCGAGATTGGGGCTAAAACAGCGTCAATCTGGGGTATTTAGCGATCTAAGCGGCTATTTCGGAAACGAACTCATAAACAAAGGCCCCTGCGGTCGCGCGCACGGGCCTTGTCGTTACTTCTTATTTGTATCCGGCGGTGGCGGTGGCAGGTCTAGTACGCCCGTGTAGAAGCCCTGTGGAACGACTGCGCCTTTGACATACTCTTGCATGATGATCCGAGCATACTTGCCGTTCAACACCATCGGGTCATTTTTCACAAAACCCGAAACTTCGGTGACTGTGCGGCGGTTACGCTGTTCCGGCGCCGAGGTTTGGATGATTGGCCGCGTTTTGCCGTAAGACACCACTGCTTCAAGCCGAGAGCCACCAATGCCGAGGCTGGCAAGATAGGCCACTGCGGCGCGGGCGCGGCGCAGGCCCAAAGCCTTGTTATAGGCGTTTGACCCAACCAGATCAGTATGGCCATAAACGCGAAAGCGCACTTGCGGGAACTGTCGGATGAAATCGGCCTGTTGCGCCAAGGTAGAACGGGCTTCTGCTGTCAGTTCAGAGCTGTTGAATGCGAAGGTAATGGTGGTTGGCACCGTTTGCGCAAAACGTTGGGCCAAAGCGATGGTGTAATCGCGTTCACCCGACATCACCAAGGTGTTGTTCATGGTCGAGTTGCCAAACCCGCCTTCGTCGACAGAGGCGCCGGCCTCGCCGTTGAAGTCAATCGGATCACAGGCCGCCAAGCTTACTATCGCGGCGACAATCAAAGGGAGCGAGCGCAGGTGCATGATCACTCCATCACATAGCCATAAGAGCCGCTGAAATCTTGCCGAGCGACATCGCCCGCAGCGCCTTTTTGTTTGCCTGCCACATTGCCAAACAGGAACAAATCCTTTTCGGACGGCAGTTTGACGCGGTCGGTCGGCAGCGCCAAAGCCTCGCCGCGCGTGGGTGTGACCAGATGCGGCGTAACGATAATAACCAGTTCCGACTGTGCGCGCTGATATTCCGCCGAGCGGAACAAGGCGCCGATGATCGGAATGTCACCCAGCCACGGCACTTGGCCGTTCAGATCGCGGAAGTCGTCTTGCAGCAAGCCCGCAATGGCAAAACTTTCACCATCGCGCATCTCAACCGTGGTCGAGGTTTCGCGGCGCTTGAAGGCGTTGACCGAAAAGCCAGAGGTGGTGACGCTGTTGGTCGTATCAATCGACGAAACCGATGCCTTGATCACCAAATTGATTATATCGCCATCAACGACAGTGGGTGTGAAGGACATCTCGACGCCAAATGGCTTGTATTCGATCTTGATGCCGTCATTGTCGGTCACCGGGATCGGATATTCGCCACCCGCAAGGAACGTGGCCTCTTGCCCGGACAGCGCAGTCAGGTTCGGCTCGGCCAAGGTGCGCACAACGCCTTTGGATTCCAGCGCCTCCAGAAGCACGGCAAACTCTATAGAACCTGCGGTGAAGCCTAGGCCTAAGGCCCCTTGCGTGCCTGGCTTCAGCCCCAGAAAACCATCCGCGATATTCTCTTTTGTTTGGCTCGCCAGCGTGCCGGTTGCTCCGATCACACCCATTTTGGTGCCGCCCGATACTCCCAGCGAGGCCGACAGACTTTTTGATACCGAGCGCTGCATCTCGGCAAAACGCACTTTCAACATCACCTGCTGGGTGCCACCGACGTTCATCAAATTCGACACGCGCTGCGGCGCATAGCGTTCGGCGAGATCGAGGGCGCGATCCAGCTTGGCGGTGGAGGATACCGTGCCCGACATGACGATGCCGTCATTGGCGGTGCGGACTTCGATTTTCTCGCCGGGCAGGATTTGTTGCAGACGTTCTTTGAATTCCGCGATGTCGGGGGTGACATAGACATCCACATTCGAGATCAGCTTGCCATCCGGCCCGAGCAGGGTCAGCGTGGTGCGGCCGGGGGTCTTGCCCAAAACGTAGATCGACTTATCCGACAGCGTCGAGATATCGGCGATACCGGGGTTGGCGATCGACAGCTCCGAGAACGAGATGTCGCTTTCCACAACCACGGCGCGGTTCATCGGCACGTTGAGCGGGGCCGAAGCCGACCCCTCCATGACCCGCAGCGTCTGTGCAGACAGCGGGCTGAGCGCCATGCTTGCGAGGGCAAGCCCCAAGCAAGCGGCGGTCAGGAATTTGCGCATATTCATGTGACCTGCCCTTTCGATCACGCCTCTGGTCGGGTCTTGGTATGCCCAATCCAGTTCGTAAGATGACGTAAGTGTCGTTTTTTTGCAAGAATCAAATGGTTGGAGGCCGTTCCTTATGTGGATAACTTGCAACAGCAGGCTACCAAATGCGGAAGGTGAATTCCGCCGCCACTATAGGAAGTGGCGGCAAGATCGGTTTTGCGGCCTAGTTGGTGCAAGCGATCGGCACTTGGGTCGGAACACCGCCTTGACGCACCGTGATGAAGCACGCTTGAGGTGCCACGACTACGGCTTCAGGGGCGGCAGTTGTATCGCCGTTGATGTCTTTGATCGTGACTTTGATCTCGGTCGGATCGCTGGCGGCTGCGCTGTCATTGCCCACCAGCGACATCACCAGACGCCCGGTGGCTTGTGCTTGGGCCAAGCGCCCCACCTGTTCGGGTGTCGCGGCCACGGTCATGGTGCGGCTTTGAATTTCGCCCGCAGCCACGGTGGCCTTGGCGTTACGATCCACCGCGATGATCTTGACCGCGTTTTCGATGCGCTGGGTGATTTCCGAGCCCGAGGCATCTGAAGATCCGGTCCAATAGATATCCACCCGATCGCCAGGTTGCAGGAAGTCTGCGGCATCAACCTTGATCGCAAACGCCCGCATGCCTTTTTCAATCGCGCCGTTCAGACCCGCCTGCTCGCCCGGAGCGGTGACTTTGACTGCCAGGATCGGTTCAAATTTTTCCATCTGCCGCACCACATAGCGTGGATCTTTGGCATCTTTCGGAAACAGCAGGTCGCCATCCTCAAACGCGCCTTCCGGCAAAGCGTTTTTCGGCCAATAGATGCGTTGCACATCTTCCTTGGTCAGCGGATCGCCGTAGTTCTTCGCCTTATTGACGACGAAAACCATGGTCAGACCGCCTGTGTCGGCCATCAGCTGCTTCTCGCGCGTCACCGCCGATTGCTGCTGACCGATGAAATTCTTTGCCATGAACACAGCGGCACCTGCCAGCATCATGCCGACCACCAGCACCAATCCAAAGATCATCCGCATGTTAACCCCTTTCCCACTTGTTTCCGCCTCGTTGCAAGCCTTGCGGAACACCCCAACTCATCTGTCGTAACCCACGTCTATGCCTTCGATGTAATCCGCCACGCCCTGCGTCGAGCTTTCCGTGCTGAAGGCCACTGGCCACAGCACAAGCATCCCGAGCCCGATCACCGCCGCAGACAAGGTCACCCATTCTACAGTGACTGCGCCGTCTGTTTTTCGAATGAATTTCTTCAACCAGCGTTGCATCTTAACTCCTTTGCGACTTTCGCTCCGGCTACACAGAAAACCTACAATGACCGCCATAGCGCGGGATTGTGGCCGGAATCGGTATGGTTCCGTGGCGGCAATGTGGTCTGGTGCCAGATTTCGGCCCGGATTTCGTACATGGAAAAGGCCGCATCCCGTCCCGGATGCGGCCCTCACCCTTGTCAGGTGATCGAAAAAACCGATTACTGGTTTTCGTAGCCCGAAGCGCGGCCCTGCAGGTCGGATACGATCGAATCGCCCAGACCTTCGATGCCACCACCGACGGTTTTCATCACAACCATGCCGAGGCCAACGATGGCGGCAGTCAGCACGACCCAGTCAACGGTCACAGCGCCGGATTCGTCAGCGCGGAAGGATTTGAACAGTTTGCGAAGTTTCAACGTCATCATTTTGGATTTCCCTATCCCAGGAGTTGCTCAGGTATCACCGCTTTGGATCGTCACGTTCTGGCCTCTGTTCCAGCACGTTCACCGCTTCGGCTTGAATTGATAAGGCCGTCTAATCGTGGCGCGATTGCGGCGGGCTTTAGGTCTTTTCAGGGTGATTGCAGCGTTCACCATTTTATCTTGCGATTGTGCAGAAATGCGGCGTTTCTGTTTTGGAAACAATGCTCTGGCCAAATCATCTGAAAGCTGCCGCTTGGCTGATGCGAACGCCCCGCCTCTGCATCAGAAGCGGCTTGGTCTGGATGTGATCGGATTTTAGGATTGACGGCTTCGCTGGCATGGGGGGTGTTTTGATGCTCGGAACACTGTCCAACTGGCAATGTTCAGCCTCGGCTTGGCGGCGGCATGCGGCGGGTGACGCGACTGATCGAGAAAATATGTTTCTGATCGAGAAATCGCGCAGCAGCAAGCAAGGCAACTGTCGCAGATGGAAAAGGCCGCATCCCGTCCCGGATGCGGCCCTCACCCTTATCAGGTGATCGAAAAAACCGATTACTGGTTTTCGTAGCCCGAAGCGCGGCCCTGCAGGTCGGATACGATCGAGTCGCCCAGACCTTCGATGCCACCACCAACGGTTTTCATCACAACCATGCCGAGGCCAACGATGGCGGCGGTCAGCACGACCCAGTCAACGGTCACAGCGCCGGATTCGTCAGCGCGGAAGGATTTGAACAGTTTGCGAAGTTTCAAGGTCATCATAATGTAGTCCCTTTCTGGGGATGCTCAGGTTTCTAACCGCTCCGGCTCTGTCAACTGCGATCTCTGTTTCGCCGCTTGCCGTTCGGTATGACCCTATATGGCCCCGTAAACGTGGCGGCAGTTTGGTCAGGGTGGGGCGTTTTTTAAGCGCGGCAACTTAGGCAAGATTGCCCTGCATATCTTTGGTATATAACGATATATATTTTAGCGGCTACTTAACCTTGTACCTCACAGGCGTTGCTTTCGCGCCGATTTGGGCAAAATTGCCATGATTGACGCAAGCAAACGTGGAAAAGCTTTCCCGATTCTGCAACATTGAGCGCAATGAAAACAAAGCAGGCGGCATCCAACGTGATGCGACGGGCACAAGGCGCAGTTCTGGCAGGGTTGATTCTTCTGCTGCCGATCCCGGCAGCGGCGGAAATCATTATGAATTCGGCCACGGGTGAGGGCTTTAAGCGCATCAAGGTCAGCGATAACCTACCCGGTAAGCGCATCACCGTGCAGATTGATCCGGCCGAGCAAGCGCGTTTGTTGGCGGCTTTGCCCGAGGTCGAGGCCCGCGCGCCCGAGGTGCCCGCTGATCCCGATGCGGCACCGACCCCCGCGCTGCCGACCCCGGCCACGGCGCAATATGGCTGGTTTTGGGATGCGGTGCCGGTGCAGCGCGATCAGGTCTCGGGGCGGTTTCCCTTGGCACTGGCCACGTTAAGCCAAGGTCCGGGCGGGGCGCGGGTGGCTGCCCCTCGGATGCAACATATGCAAGAGATCGCCTCAACCTATGGCACCGAGATATTGAAGGCGACGATTGGCACCGATGTCTCGCCCGCTTTGGTCTTGGCGGTGATCGGGATTGAAAGTGCGGGCAAACCCAATGCGGTCAGCTCGGCCGGGGCGCAGGGGTTGATGCAGTTGATCCCGGCGACGGCGGCGCGGTTTGGCGTTAGCGATTCCACCGATCCGGTGCAGAACATCAAGGGTGGGGTGGCGTATCTAGACTGGCTGATGAAGCGGTTCGATCATGATCCTTTGATGGTGATCGCGGCCTATAACGCGGGGGAGGGGGCGATTGACGCCAATGTGGGCGTGCCGCCCTATGCCGAGACTCGCGATTATGTGCCCAAGGTTTTGGCGGCGTGGCAGGTGGCGCAGGGGCTATGCCTAAGCCCGCCGGAATTGGTCACCGATGCTTGTGTGTTCAAGGTAATCTCGGCGACGAATTGAAAGGTCCCAACTCGGGACCTTATTAGAATTTCTTCAAATCAAGGACTTATGGAGAGGCGGTCAGGGAATCTTAACGATTTCGCCAGATTCCCCAGCGCTTTCAAGCCGCGAACACATCCGCCCATTCAGGATGCTTTTCCACGTGGCGTTGACGAAGGGGCAGAGCGGCATGATCTTAAAGCCCTCGGCCCGCGCATCCGCGACAAACTGTGTCAGCATCGCCAGACCCGCGCCGCTGCCGCGAAAGCTGTCGGGCACGGCGGTATGGTCGGCGATCACCAGCGTCGGGCTGGTGATCGAATAGGTGATCTCGGCTTCTTCACCGTTCTGGCGGATGACTTAGCGGCCCTTGTGCGCGCTATGTTCGCGGATAACTTCAGTCAACGATGGTGCCCTCGGTTGCGGCGCGCAACTCGGCCTCGGTGACCCCCTCGGCACATTCGACGATTTTGAGCCCACCGGGGACCACGTCCAAAACACCAAGGTTTGAGATGATGCGGTTGACCACGGCCTTGCCAGTCAAGGGTAGGGTGCAAGCCCTCAGCACCTTGGATTCGCCGTGCTTGCTGGTGTGATCCATCACCACAACAACGCGGCCAACGCCAGCGACCAGATCCATCGCACCGCCCATGCCTTTGATCAGCTTACCGGGGATCATCCAATTCGCCAAGTCGCCGTTTTCGGCAACTTCCATCGCACCAAGGATCGCCATGGCGATCTTCCCACCGCGAATCATCGCGAAAGACTGCGCAGAGTCGAAATAAGCGGTCTGCGGCAGTTCGGTGATGGTTTGCTTGCCGGCGTTGATCAGATCGGGGTCTTCCTCGCCCTCAAACGGGAAGGGTCCCATGCCCAACATGCCATTTTCCGACTGTAAGGTGACGTTAACACCTTCGGGAATATAGTTGGCCACCAGAGTGGGGATGCCGATGCCAAGATTGACATACCAGCCATCTTGCAACTCGCGCCCGGCGCGTTCGGCCATTTGGTTGCGGTCCCACATCTTAGGCTTCCTTCTTACGAGTCGTGCGATTCTCAATACGTTTTTCGTGCTGGCCTTGCACAATACGGTGCACATAGATGCCCGGCAGGTGGATGGTGTCGGGGTCCAGTGCGCCCAGCGGCACAATTTCTTCGACTTCAACAACACAGATTTTGCCCGATGTCGCCGCTGGTGGGTTGAAGTTGCGCGCGGTTTTGCGGAACACGAGGTTGCCCGAGGGGTCGGCCTTCCACGCTTTGACGATGGCGAGATCGGCGATGATGCCGGTTTCCAAGATGTAGGTCTTGCCGTTGAAGTCGTGGTGCTCTTTGCCATCGGCGATCACCGTTCCCACGCCCGTGGCGGTGTAGAAACCGGGGATACCTGCGCCACCTGCGCGCAGCCGTTCGGCCAAAGTGCCTTGCGGGTTAAATTCTAACTCCAACTCGCCTGACAGGTATTGCCGCATGAATTCGGCGTTCTCGCCGACGTAAGACGAGATCATTTTCTTGACCTGCCGGGTTTCCAAAAGCTGGCCAAGCCCGAACCCATCGACGCCCGCGTTGTTCGAAGCAATGGTCAGATTTTTGGTGCCCGCATCACGGATCCCCGCGATCAGCAGTTCTGGGATACCGCAGAGGCCGAAACCGCCGCTTGCGATCAACATGCCGTCAAACAGCAGACCATCCAGCGCCGCCGCCGCGTTGGGGTAGATTTTCTTCATCGGGGTCCTCCGCAAACTCTCGCGGGTATAAAAGGCAGGGATTTTGGTGAAGTCAATCGCCGCAGCGCAGCAGTTTGTTGCAAGTGATATGATTTCGGGTGCTTTACCCCGCCGCGCAGATGGCTATGGTGCGGCAGATTGCCAAACCCGCATGACTGCCCGCGTGGTGAAATGGTAGACACAGGAGACTTAAAATCTCTAGGCCGAACGGCCGTGCCGGTTCAAGTCCGGCCGCGGGCACCAAAAAACAAGGGGTTATGATTTCAATGCCATGTGTTGGATTTGAACGGGCGACCGGATGGTGACCACCGATGGGCATTTCGAGTACCCGAGGACTCGTTGGCGTGTGAAGAGTTCAGGAACAGTTTGTTGGCTGTCGGCGATCATGTCTCGTGGCGTGGTGTAGCTGATCAAGCAGGTACCGCCCGAAATGGCGGTGACCTTCACGGCCAGCTACACCACGTCAGGGGACTGGGTCCGAACCTGAGCCGCCAGCTCAAATAAAGCGATATTGCGGTTGATCACAGGGGTTCGGACTGTTGCCGATGTGGCTGACTTCCCGCAGAATACCCGCCATACTCGGGCAGCACTCAGACCTGCTTAGATTCTGTCTGGACGATGACCATCAGCTTAGGGGAGGCAGGATGCGATTTCACACGCCAAAGACTTTTGAACAGGCCGCAGCGATTGCGGCGGGGGCTTCAGGGTTAACACGGTTTCTTGCGGGCGGGACGGATGTTCTGGTCCAATTGCGCGCGGCGATTGTCACGCCGGATGATCTGATTGATCTCAAACATATTCCCGGCGTCAAGGATATCGCCCGCACCACCGAAGGTGGTTGGCGGATTGGCATTGCGGTGTCGGGGGCGGAGCTGGGGCGACACGCGGGGGTTTGCGCCGATTGGCCCGGCGTGGTCGAGGGGATGCAACTGGTCGGCTCGACGCAAGTGCAGGGCCGCGCGACTTTGGTGGGCAATCTGTGCAACGGCTCGCCCGCCGCCGACAGCGTGCCGGGGATGATGGCTGCAGGCGCTATGGTATCGGTGATCGGGCCGCAGGGCAACCGCGCGGTGGCGGTCGAGGATATTCCCGCGGGCCCCAGCCGCACCACCTTGCTGCCGGGTGAGGTGATCACTGCGATCATCTTGCCGCCCCGTGGGGCGCATGGCGGCGACGCCTATCTGCGGTTCATCCCGCGCACCGAGATGGACATTGCTGTGGTCGGCGTGGCGGTGAACCTGCGGCGTGACGGCGCGCGGATCATCGAGGCGCGGATTGCGCTCGGGGCGGTGGCACCGAAGATTCTGCTGGTGCCAGCCGCCGCGCAGGCGATCATTGGCACCGCGCTGGATGCAGTGGCCCTAGCCGCGCTGTCAGCCGCCGCGATTGCCGCCAGCACGCCAATTTCCGACAAACGTGGCACCGCCACGTTCCGCAAAGACATCGTAGGCGTGCTGGTGCAACGCGCCGCCCGTATCGCCTACACCCGCGCAGAAGGAGCCTCAGCATGAGCAAAATCCACGTCTCCACCACGGTGAACGGCGATGCGGTCGAATTTCTGGCCGATCCGCGCGACACGCTGCTGGATTGCCTGCGCGATCAGTTGGGCCTGACCGGCACGAAGGAAGGCTGTGGCACCGGCGATTGCGGTGCCTGCTCGGTGCAACTGGACGGGGTTTTGGTGTGTTCCTGCCTTGTGCTGGGCGCGGAAGCCGAGGGCAAAACGGTGGCGACGGTTGAGGGGCTGTCAAACGGCCCCGATCTGCACCCGCTGCAGCGCAAGTTCATCGAACATGCGGCGCTGCAATGCGGGTTTTGCACACCGGGGATTCTGGTCGCGGCCAATGCGCTGCTGACCCAAAACCCCGATCCGACTGAGGTCGAAGTGCGTTATTGGTTGGCGGGCAATCTGTGCCGCTGCACCGGCTATGACAAAATCATCCGCGCCGTGATGGATGCGGGCGCTGAAATGCGGGGGACGCACTGATGCCGAAGGATGATCTGAAAACCGCCTACCGTCTGGTTGGCACCCGCCCCAACCGCCCCGATGGCTTGGACAAAGTCACGGGACGCGCCCGCTATGGCGCGGATATCTCGGCCCCCGGTATGCTGCACGCCGCCGTGGTGCGATCGCCGCATGCCCATGCGCGGATCATCCGCATTGATGCTTCCAAGGCGTTGGCGCTGGATGGCGTAAAAGCGGTGATCACGCGGGCTGATTTCCCCACCGGGCTGACCGGTGAGGATTGGAACTTGCAGGAAAACACCCTTGCGGGCGATGTGGCGCTCTATGACGGCCATGCGGTTGCGGCGGTGGCGGCCACCTCGAAACTGCTGGCGCAGGATGCGGCGCGGCTGGTTGAGGTCGAATACGAAGTGCTGCCGCATGTCATCGACGTCGATGCGGCGATGCAGCCCGATGCCCCGGTGATCCGTGCAGGCACCGCTGATCATTCGGTGCCCGAAGGCATGCATCCGAATGTGGTGAAATACATCGAGTTCGGCCATGGCGATCTGGAGGCGGGCTTTGCCGAAGCCGATCTGGTGCGCGCGCAAAGCTACAAGACCGAAGCCACCCATCAGGGCTATATCGAACCCCACGCTTGCCTTGGCCAAATGGGCGCGGATGGCAAGGGCGAGATGTGGGTTTGCACCCAAGGCCAATGGTATATCCGCCGGATGTGCTCGGCAGTTTTGGGCACCGAGGCGTCGCAACTGCGCGTCACACCTTCGGAAATTGGCGGCGGTTTTGGCGGCAAGACCACGATCTTCATGGAGCCACTGGCGCTGGCTTTGTCGCGCAAGGCAGGCGGTCGCCCGGTGAAACTGGTGATGAGCCGCGCCGAAGTGCTGCGCGCCACCGGGCCAACCGCCTCGGCCTCGATGGATGTGAAGATGGGGATGAAGGTCGATGGCACCATCACCGCGGCTTCGGTGAATTTCCGGATGCAGGGCGGCGCGTTTATCGGCTCGTCCCCGGTGGGTGAGGCGTTGTCTTGTGCGCTGGCCTGCTACACGGTGCCTGCGGTGTTTCACCAAGGCTACGAAGTGCTGGCCAACCGCCCGAAAGCGGCCGCCTACCGCGCGCCCGGCTCGCCGATGGCGGCGTTTGCGGTGGAAAGCCTGCTGGATGAGATGTGCCACGAGTTGGGGCTTGATCCGTTAGCCGTGCGCCTGAAAAACGCCGCGCGCGAAGGGGCTAAAGCCAGCTATGGCCCCACCTACAACCGCATCGGTCTGGTGGAAACGCTGGAGGCGACGATGGCGCATGCCAATCTGAAGGTGCCGCTTGGCCCCAATCAGGGGCGCGGCGCTGCAGCGGGATTTTGGTTCAACCACGGTGGCGAGACCTCGGTTTCCTTGGCGATTGGTGAAGATGGCACCGTGACGGTGTCGGTCGGCACGCCGGATGTTGGCGGCAGTCGGGCCTCTTTGGGGATGATGACGGCAGAAACGCTGGGCATCGCTTACGAGTCCGTGCGGGTGAATATCGTGGAAACTGGGGCGTTGGGCGTGAACGAACCCACGCATGGCAGCCGCGCCACCTTTGCCAGTGGCCTTGCGGCGGTCGAGGCTGCCAAGCAGGCCATCGCCCAGATGTGCGCCCGTGCCGCTGCTGAATGGGGGATTGATGCCGAGGCTGTCGAATGGCTGGATGGTGCGGCGGTTCCCGCCGGGCCGAACGCCGGGAAGTTCCCGCCGATGAGCATCGCCGAAATCGGTGCCAAGATGGGCAGCACCGGGGGGCCGATTTCGGGCCACCACGAGGTGACGGCGGGCGGGGTCGGGGCCAGCTTTGGCGCGCATGTGGTGGATGTCGAGGTTGATCCTGAAACCGGGCGCACCACGGTTCTGCGCTATCTGGTGGTGCAAGATGCGGGCCGCGCGATCCATCCGGCCTATGTCGAAGGCCAGTATCAGGGCGGTGCGGTGCAGGGCATCGGTTGGGCGCTGAACGAGGAATATGTCTACGGCGCGGACGGGCGGCTGCAAAATGCGGTGTTCCTGGACTACCGCATTCCCGTCGCCTCTGACCTGCCGATGATCGACACGGTGATCGTCGAGGTGCCAAACCCCGGCCATCCTTATGGCGTGCGGGGTGTGGGCGAAACCGGGATCACGCCGCCTTTGCCTGCGCTGGCCAATGCGATTGCGGCCGCCACGGGTGTGCGGTTGCGCAGCCTGCCGATGTCACCGCCCAAGGTGCTGGCCGCGATCAAGGCAAACGCGCGTGGTTGAGATCAACCTCTGGTCCGGCCTGCGCAGGTTCGCAGGCGATCAGACGGTGATTTCGGTCAGTGGTAGCACTGTGCGCGAGATTCTGGATGCGCTGGTCAAGGCGCATCCAGCCCTGCTGCAGGTGATCAAGGCAGGGGTTTCGGTTTCTCTGAATGGCCAGATCGTCACCAACATGTCCACCGCTGTTGACCCCTTGGACGAGATCTATCTGATTCAACGCATCAAGGGCGGCTAAGCGATATCTAGGGGTGGGATTGATCTGCGCCCGAAAAAGCAGCAATCTTCAGCTATCCTAAAGAACGGCGACTACGCCTCGCCCCAAACCGTCGTTCGGGCGCGCAAAAGCCGCTGATGGCGGTGGGCAATGTTGTGCTTGAGACCGCTGATACAAAAGCGCGATGAGCGCGCGCGACCTTGCGCGAAATGCCTAGAACCAAAGACTTAACGTCGCAAGACCGGTTGGTCGTGACGGCCCACGTCCGGCCGGAGCCCATTGCAGGCAAAACCGCTTCAGAACAATTCTTTGACCGCTTCCATCGCGACATAGGTCGAGGTGGAGGCCACATGTGGCAGGGCAGAGATACGCTCGGCCAGCACGCGGCGGTAATCTTGGATATCGGTGGTGCGGACTTTCAGTAGGTAATCAAAGCGGCTGGCGATCATATGGGCCTGCTCGACCTCTGGAACCGCCAGCACCGCCTTGTTGAAAGCCTGCAAAGCGGCTTCGCGGGTGTCCGACAGCCGCACCTCGACAAAGGCGACATGGGCTTGGCCCATGCGGATCGGATCAAGATTGGCGCGGTAGCCAATGATCACGCCACCGTCCTCCAGCCGTTTCATCCGGGCTTGAGTGGGGGATTTTGACAAACCAATGCGGCGGCCAAGTTCGGTGGCGCTGATCCGGCCATCCATACTGAGTTCGCGCAGGATGGCATGGTCGAAACGGTCAAGCTGGGCGCGGTCGATTGGCATGGCGCGGTGATCCTTTTGCGGCGTTTCGGCTGCGCTTCATTGTATAATGAGGGAAACAGCCTGTCAAACCTGCGCTATCATGGGCGAAATCTTTAGGGGGCTGCTATGAGCGATGCGTGGACGGTGATTGAGCGTGATTCTCTGCGGGATGAGGCGGCTTTAGTGGCCGAATTGACTACCGAGGCGGGGATGGATCAGGCTCAACGCGCGCGGGTGACGGCTTTGGGCGCGGATTTCGTGCGCCGGATCCGGGGCTCGGCCAAGCCGGGGTTGATGGAGGTTTTCCTCGCCGAGTACGGGCTTTCCACCGATGAAGGTATTGCGCTGATGTGTCTGGCCGAGGCGCTGCTCAGGGTGCCGGATGCCGTGACGATGGATGCGTTGATCGAGGATAAGATCGCGCCATCGGATTGGGGACGGCATCTGGGAAAATCGGCGTCATCGCTGGTGAATGCCTCAACTTGGGCCTTGATGCTGACTGGAAAGGTGCTGGATGAGCGCGAGCCCGGCGTGGTCGGCCATCTGAAAGCGGCGGTGAAACGCTTGGGCGAGCCAGTGATTAGGGGGGCGGTGACGCGGGCAATGAAAGAGATGGGGCGCAACTTTGTGTTGGGCGAAACCATTGAAAAAGCGATGAAACGCGCGACCGTGCTGGAAGGGCAGGGCTATACTTACAGCTATGATATGTTGGGGGAAGCCGCGCGGACCGAAGCTGATGCACGGCGCTATCATCTGTCTTATTCGGCGGCGATTACCTCGATTGCGAAGGCGGCGGTCACCGGGGATATTCGCAGCAATCCGGGGATTTCGGTGAAACTATCGGCGCTGCATCCGCGCTACGAGGTCGCCAAGCGGGCGCGGGTGATGGAGGAATTGGTGCCGCGGGTTCGCGCTTTGGCGGGGCTCGCGAAGGCGGCGGGGTTGGGGTTCAACATTGATGCCGAGGAAGCCGATCGGCTGGCCTTGTCGCTGGAGGTGATCGAGGCGGTGCTGTCCGATCCGGCTTTGCGCGGTTGGGATGGGTTTGGCGTGGTGGTGCAGGCCTACGGGCGGCGCGCCGGGGCAGTGATTGACTGGCTTTATGCGTTGTCAGTCCGCTTGGATCGCAAGATCATGGTGCGGTTGGTGAAGGGGGCTTATTGGGACGCCGAGGTGAAGCGGGCGCAGGTTTTGGGGCTGCAAAGCTTCCCGGTGTTCACCCGCAAACAGGCGACGGATGTCAGCTACATCGCCAATGCGCGCAAGTTGCTGGGCATGACCGACCGGATTTATCCGCAGTTTGCCACCCATAACGCGCATACGGTGGCGGCTATTCTGGAGATGGCAGACGATAAGAAGTCGTTTGAGTTCCAGCGCTTGCACGGTATGGGCGAGCGGCTGCACGATATTGTGCTGACCGACAACGCCACACGTTGCCGGATTTATGCGCCGGTGGGTGCGCATCGCGATCTGCTGGCTTACCTCGTGCGGCGGTTGTTGGAAAATGGCGCGAACTCCAGTTTCGTGAACCAAATTGTGAATGAGGAGGTCAGCTCGGAAACCGTGGCGGCGTGTCCGATTTCTGCGATGGAGGCGATGCATCCAGTGGCCAGTTCCGTGATTGCAACGGGGCCGGGGCTATTTGGCGCGCGCAAGAACGCCAAGGGCTGGGATTTGACCGATGCGGGCGATCTTGCCGCACTTGCGGCGGAGCGGCAGCCGCATGAGGCGACATTGTTTGAGGCGCGGCCGATGCTGGCGGGCCATAGCGTCGGCGGCTTGCGGCAGGAGGTGCGCAATCCGGCGACGGGTGCGCTGGTCGGCCATGTGCTGAGCGCATCTGAGGCGGATGTGGAGACCGCGTTGCGGCTGGCAGAGCCTTGGACGGCGGATGCGGCAACCCGTGCGACTGTGCTGCGGCGGGCGGCGGATTTGTATGAGGCTTCGTGCGGCGCGATCTTTGCGCTGCTGGCGCGCGAGGCGGGAAAATCCTTGGCCGATTCGGTGTCGGAACTGCGCGAAGCGGTTGACTTTCTGCGCTATTATGCCGATGGCGGGGCTGCGCTGACCGCCCCTGCGCGCGGGGTGTTTGCCTGCATCAGCCCGTGGAATTTCCCGCTGGCAATCTTCTCGGGGCAGATCGGCGCGGCCCTCGCTGCGGGGAATACTGTGCTGGCAAAACCCGCGCCGCAGACGCCGCTGATCGCGGGGCTGGCGGTGGAGTTGCTGTGGAAGGCTGGGGTTCCGGCCAGTGCGTTGCAACTGTTGCCGGGCGATGGCGGTGTTGGCGGGATGATCACTAAAGATGCGCGCATCAAGGGCGTGGCCTTTACGGGGTCCACCGAAACCGCGCTGAAAATCCGCCGCTCGATGGCCGATTTTATGGATCCAACCGCTCCGTTGATCGCAGAGACGGGCGGCTTGAACGCGATGCTCGTCGATAGCACGGCGCTGCCGGAACAGGCGGTGCGCGATATACTCGCTTCCAGCTTCCAATCAGCGGGGCAACGCTGCTCGGCGCTGCGCTGCCTTTATGTGCAGGAAGATGTGGCACAAACGGTGCAGGAAATGCTGTTTGGCGCAATGGATGAGTTGGTTTTGGGCGATCCTTTGGATTTGGCGACCGACGTGGGGCCAGTGATCGACGCGCAGGCGCAGGGCGGTATCCGCGACTACATCGCAGCGGCCCGCGCGGAAGGCCGGGTGTTGCGCGAAATGAATGCTCCGACGCAAGGCACGTTTATCGCCCCGACGGTGATCAAAGTGGCTGGCATCGCCGAAATGCCGCGCGAGATTTTCGGTCCGGTGCTGCATATCGCCACCTTCAAGGCGGGTGAGGTCGATCAGGTGGTGCAGGCGGTGAACGCCACCGGCTACGGGCTGACCTTTGGGCTGCACACCCGGATTGATGACCGGGTGCAGGCGGTGACTGAGGCGCTGCATGTCGGCAATCTTTACGTCAACCGCAACCAGATCGGCGCGGTGGTCGGCAGTCAACCCTTTGGTGGTGAGGGGCTTTCCGGCACCGGGCCGAAAGCAGGCGGGCCGGAATATCTGCACCGCTTCACCATCAAAGCGGCGGCGGCTGCCGATGCGGCCAGCCCGGATTTGCCGGAGGCCGAGGTGGCGAAGGCGCTGAAAAACCTGCCCGCGCCGCAGGGCCCTGCCTATGCGCTGGTGTTGCCGGGGCCGACAGGTGAGTCAAACCGGCTGACCGCCAGCCCGCGCGCGCCACTCCTCTGTCTTGGGCCGGGGCCGCAGGCGGCTGAAGCGCAGGCGCAGGCGGTCCGGGCTTTGGGCGGGCAAGCTGTGCTGGCCGACGGCCTCGCTCCGCTGGCGCTGACCCGGCTGGAGGGGTTTTCCGGGGCTGTGTGGTGGGGCGACGCCGCGCAAGGCCGGGCGCGGGCGCAGGCTTTGGCCGCACGCAAGGGGCCAATTCTGTCGCTGATTGGCGATATGCCGGATGCAGCCCATGTGATGCTGGAGCGGCATGTCTGCATCGACACCACAGCCTCGGGCGGCAATGCGCAACTGCTGGCGGAAGTCTCTGGCTGACCCTGCTTATGGTCATCCTCTGCCTGTAAGTATTCTTGGGGGGAGTGGGTTCGGTTCTTGCCAATCGCATGCCGGGGGGGGGGGGCGTCAGCCCCCCGGCGCAATCTTTCAACTTAGCTTGACGCCGCGCGCCAGATCGGAAACGCTGCCGCATGTTTCCAATCCGCGATCATAACCCCTCGGGCCGGGTGCCCTATGTGACCTACGCGCTGCTTGCGGTGAATATCGCGGTGTTCGTGGTATCTTGGTTTGGCTTGCGCAGCGAGTATGCGCTGGCGGAGTTCTACTACACTTGGGGGCTGGTGCCCGCTTGGCTGATGCAGGGCGAGGGGTATTCCACGCTGATCAGTCATATGTTCCTGCATGGCGGCTGGATGCATCTGGCGGGTAACATGCTGTTTTTGTGGATCTTTGGTGACAATCTGGAAGATGTGCTGGGCCATCTGCGCTACTTTTTGTTCTATCTTGCCTGTGGGCTCGCGGCTGCGGCGTTGCAGGTGGCGGGCGACCCGGGGTTTGATGGGCCGCTGATTGGGGCCTCGGGGGCGATTGCCGGGGTGCTCGGCGGCTATCTGGTGCTGTTTCCGCGTGCCCGTGTCGATGTGCTGTTGATTTTCATCATCTTTTTCCGGGTGTTTTCGATCCCGGCTTGGGTCGTGCTGGGAATTTGGTTCGCGGTGCAAAGCTTTAATGGCTATTCTGCGACTGCGGATGGCGTGGCCTACCTTGCCCATGTCGGCGGTTTTATTGCCGGGGCGGTGTTGGTGCTGCCTGTGCTGCTGCGGCGCGGGTTTTGGGTGCAGAACAAAGGCAAGCCACCGCATCCGGCAGCGGAATATTTGTTCAGCCCCAGCCGTATCCCGCGCGTGCCCAAACGTTAGTTCAGCGCGCTAGATGTCCAAGCCGGGGCCACGATTTTTCTTAAAAATCGCCTACACGTCGCGAATGATTTTGGTCAACGGCGCGAACAGCGCCTGATTGGCGCAGATCAAGGCGCCTTTTTCCAAGATGTCATAGCCTTCGCGCACCGGGCCGATCAACCCTCCGGCTTCTTTCACCAACAGGATGCCTGCGGCAATGTCCCATTGATGCAACTCGCGCTCCCAATAGCCGTCGAAACGACCCGCAGCGACGTAGGCGAGGTCCAGCGAGGCGACGCCCCAGCGGCGCATGCCGGCACAGGCGGGCATCAGGCGAGCGAGGTCGGCGAGGGTGGCAGGCAGGGTTTTCTTGGTGCTGAACGGCACACCCGTAGCAAACACCGCCTCGTGCATGGCGCGGCGGCCCGACACCCGCAGGCGGCGGTCGTTCATCCAAGCGCCTGAACCTTTTTCGGCCCAGAACATCTCATCCTTGGCGGCGTCGAACACCACGGCAGAGGTGATCTCGCCCTTGTGCTCTAGTGCGATCGAAATCGCCCAATGCGGCATGCCGTGCAGGAAGTTGGTGGTGCCATCCAAAGGATCGACGATCCAGCGCCGGGTGGGGTCCTGGCCTTCTTGCTCACCCGTCTCCTCGCCCAGCCAGCCATAGGTGGGGCGGGCGCCCATCAGATCCTCTTTGATGATCCGCTCGGCCTCGCGGTCGGCTTTGGTGACGAAATCACCGGGGCCTTTGGTCGAGACTTGCAGGTTCTCGACCTCGCGGAAGTCTTTCACCAGCGCTTTGCCAGCGCGGCGGGCGGCCTTGATCATCAGGTTGAGGTTGGCACTGCCTTGCATGGGCGGGGACTCCGGTCGCGTCTGGGGTGGGGCGTAAGGTGGGGGGCATACACGGGTGGGGGAAAGAGCGCAAGGCGGCGGGGTGGTTAAGGCTGGCGGTTGAGTTCGGCTTTGAAGAACGGCTCTGGGCCATCGACCTCGATCAGCTTGCGCTTTTCGACTTGCCAAAAGCGGCTACCCACGGCGCGGATGAAATCGCGGTCGTGGCTGACCAGCAGGCAGGTGGCACCTTGGGTGAGGAGTTCTTGTTCAAGCGCCTCTTGGCCTTCGATGTCGAGATGGTTGGTAGGTTCGTCCAGCAGGTAGAAGTTGGGGTTGGACAGGCGCAGCAACAGCATCGCAAGCCGGGCTCTTTGGCCGCCGGATAGTTTGCCCAAAGGCCGGGTTTGCCAATCGGGTTTGATGCCAGCGCCTGCGAGCAGGGTTTTGGTGGTTTGGTCGTTGGCGTGTTGGCTGATCAGGGCTTGCGGGGTCATCGCGTCGGGCAGTTGCGCGAGGTTTTGGTCGGAGTAGCCGAGGGCGAGGGTCGCAGCGGCTTTGATCGTGGGATGCCCAGTTTGAATCGCGGCCAGCACGGCGCGGATCATTTGGGATTTGCCGGTGCCATTGGCGCCCAAGATCACCACGCGGTCGCCACGCTCGATCCATTTTTGGCCGGTGTGGAACAAAGGGCGGTCATCGGGTGTGGTGATCGGCGCGTCGTTCAAGGTGATCAGGGCTTTGGCATGGGTGCCGGAATTGGCCAGTTTGATCGCGCCGGATGAGGTTTCTCGGTGGGCGGGGCGGGCGGCGGCCTCTAGCTTTTCGGCGCGGTCTTTCAACTGCTTGGTCTTGGTGATCAACAGATCCGAGCCCGAGTTGATGCCTATGTTTTTTAGCTTGGCGGCTTGGCGGCGGAGTTGGTCGGCTTTGTTCAGATCATTTTCAAAGCGGCGCGAGTCGGCGGCGTCGGATTCTTCCAACGCGGCGCGGGCGCGGGAATAGGGCAGCGCGAAGATCCGGCTGGCGGTGGCGCGCAGGAACAGGCTGCGCGCGGTGGCGGCATCGAGGAAGGCGCGGTCGTGGCTGGTGGTGATCACGGCGGTATCGCGGGGCAGGGTGCCGAGCCAGCGCTGCAGGGTGCCGATACGCGAGAGGTCGAGGTGGTTGGTCGGCTCGTCCAGCAGATAAAGATCAGGCTCGTGGATCGCGGCGCGGGCCAAAAGGGCGGTGCGTTGCCATCCGCCAGACAGGGCGGACAGCGACGTGTCACGCAGGGCTTCGGGAATGCAGAGATCATCCAGCACAATCTCGGCCCGCCACGACTCATACGCGGCTTGATCGGCGGGCAGGGCGGCGAGGGTAGCCTCGCGGAAGGTTAGGGGCAACAGGCTGGTGGGGACGTCTTGATCGACCAGCGCGGATTTTAAGCCTCGGGTGCGGGTGATTTCGCCAGAGGTCGGCTCCAATGTGCCGGCCAAGCAGCGCAGCAGGCTGGATTTGCCGCGTCCGTTGGCAGCGATCAGGCCAAGGCGGTCGCCGGGTTCAATGCTGAAGCTAAGGTCGGTGAACAGGGGTTGGCCGAGGGTGAGGGCCAAGGATTTGGTGGCAAGCAAGGTCATGGATTCATCCGCATAGAAATAAGCGCAAAAGCGCCGTTAGGGGCGGACCGGAAGACCTGCGATGCGGGTCGTGTCAGCCCTGCAACAAAGGCAGGGCCGCTGCAGAGCCATAGGTGCGTGGGTGGCAGAGCAGGAACATGCACCCCTCCTGTGGTTTGTACGCCCCTAAATTATAGCGCCTGTCCAAGCGGAAATCAATCATGCGCAACCGGGGCTTCGCCGGGGGCCATCACGCGGGGCTGGGCCTTTTTCAGCAAAAACGCCAAGGGCAGCGCGCAGAGCGTGATCACCATCATCAGATAGAAGTCGTCGATATAGCTGATCATCAGGGCTTGGCTGGAAACCAACCCCTCCATCTGTTGCAGGGTCGCCGCCGTCAACGTACCGGGCGGCACCACCATGTTGAAGTTGGGGTTGTACGGCGAGATCGAGACGGACAGATCGGCATGATTGACCTGCAAATTCCGCGTCAGCATCAGCGTCACCATCGAAATCCCGATTGAAGAGCCGATATTGCGCACCAGCGAAAACAGGCTGGTGGCATCGGCGCGGTAGGCCGGATCTATGGTGGCGAAGGCGATGGTCGACAGCGGCACGAACACCAACCCCAACCCCAGGCCTTGAAGCACGCCTGTCCAGATCACCGGGCCAGAATCCATCTGCGGGGTGAACTGCGTCATATAGTGCAGCGAGGCGGCGGTCAGGATCAGTCCGACGGACACCAACAGGCGGGCATCGACCTTTTGCACCAGTCGCCCCACCATGATCATCGAAATCATCGTGCCGACGCCGCGCGGGGCCATTACCATACCCGTCGTGATGGTGGGATAGCCGAAGATTTTCGACAGCATCGGCGGCAGCAACGCAAGGCTGGCCAACAAGATGATGCCGATGATGAAGATGAATACAAGGCCCGTGGAGAAGTTGCGATCCAGGAACATGCGGGGGTCAAGGAAGGGTCTTTCCGCGCCTAAGATATGGATCACGAAAACCCACATCCCCGTCAGGGTCAGGAACAGATAAAGCCAAATCTCGGCAGAGGAGAACCAATCGACCTCGCCGCCGCGATCCAGCATCAGTTGCAAGGCACCGATGCCGATGGACAGCATACCGAAGCCGAAGAAATCAAAGCGGCGCGGACGGGTCACGGATTTTGGAAGATAGGCAGCACAACCGAGGAAGGCGATGATGCCCACGGGCAGATTGACAAAGAACACCCAGCGCCAGCTGAAGCTTTCGGTCAGCCAGCCGCCCAAAGTGGGGCCGATGATTGGGCCGACCATGATGCCAGCCCCCCAAAGCGCCATGGCTTGACCGGCTTTTTCGCGCGGGTTGATGTCGAGCAGGAAGGTTTGCGACAGCGGCACGATAGCCGCGCCAAAGATGCCTTGTAGCAGGCGGAAGAACACCATTGAAGGTAGACTCCACGCCAGACCACAGGCGATGGAGGTGGCAACGAAGCCGGCAATCGAGATCAGAAAGAACTCGCGCTTGCCGATGCGGTCAGAAATCCAGCCGGTGGCCGGGGTCATGATGGCAGATGCCACGATGTAGCTGGTCAGCACCCAAGTGATGGTGTCTTGGGACGCGCCTAGGTCACCCGTCATCGTCGGCAAAGCGACGTTGGCGATGGTGGTGTCCAGCACCTGCATGATCGTCGCCAGCATAATCGATAGCGTGATCAAGCCCTTATGCGGAACTTCTGTGGTGGGGGCGGTGCTCATGGTGGTTTACTTCAGGAAGCTGGGCAGCAGGTCTGAGATCAAGCGGTGACGGCCCGTGTCCACCGAAACGCTGGCGCTGACGCCCGAGGCAAGGCCAGCGGCATCCGCCGGGTTGACCAGTTTCAGCGTCACCGGCACGCGCTGGGTGACTTTCACCCAGTTGCCAGTGGCGTTCTGGGCGGGCAGCAGTGAAAACTCTGAGCCCGTGCCTGCGCCAATGGCGGCCACCACGGCCTCTATCTTGCGGCCCGGATCGGCATCGAAGGTCAACTCGGCCGGTGCGCCCACGGTGATGCCTGCAAGCTGGGTTTCTTTGAAATTGGCATCGACCCAGATGTCATCGGTCTGCACCAGCGCGAACAGGCTTTGGCCTGCGGCGACCATCTGGCCCGGTTTGAACGACGAGGCTTGGTAAATCACGCCATTGGCTGGCGCCTTGACCACGGCGTTTGCGTAGTCATAGGCGGCTTGTTCGCGGGCGATGACGGTTGCGCGCACGGCGGGATGATTGTCGGTTGGGATCAGCGGATCGCCACCGATGGCAGCCAAGGCCGAAGCGACGGCTTGCTTGGCGAGATCTCGCTTGTCGAGCGCGGTGCGTTCGGCGTGGCGGGCGTCGATGAGATTGGAGTCGGTGGCGACACCTTTCGCGCCGAGGCTTTCCTGCCGCTCGCGCTCAACCGTTTGGTAGGCCGCTTCATCCTCGGCCAGTTGCAGGTTGGATTGAGCGGTGCCGTAGGCCAGTTTCAACTGCTCGACCGTGATGCGGGCGGCGGTGACGGCGGCATCGGCTTGGGCTTGCGCCAGCTTGTAAGGTACGGGATCGACTTGGAACAGCACGTCGCCAGCCTTGACGGTTTGGTTGTCTTTCACCAGCACCTTATCAATCCGGCCCGGCACCGACGAGGCAACCGCGATGCGGGCTTGGTGCAGGTAAGCGTTTTCGGTTTCTTCATACCGCCCGCCCATCAGCCAATAGCCGCCCGCCGCCGCCAGCAGCACCAAGGGGCCCGCGATCATCAGCACCCGGCGCTTGTTGCGGGGGGCGGGGATGGGGACAGGAGCAGTCATAGGTGTAATCGGGGTGACGGTTGCGGGGGCTGTGTTTGCGGCGGGGGTGTTGGTCGAACTGGCGGTCATTTTCAGATGTCCTTTGCGTCAGCCGCTGCATCGCAGACGGCCTGAGACAATGTTGCGGTCACCGAGGTCAGCCCGGCGATCAAAGCGGTGCGCGCTTCGGGGGCTAGGCCCGACAGCGCTTCGGCAAAGACGGAATCCGCCATTGCCTTCAAGTCATTACGGATCAGCAGCGTCGAGGCGGTTGGCACGATCACACGCACGCGGCGATCCTCGGGGTCAGGCTCACGCGCGACCCAACCGGCTTGCTCCATCCGGTCCACAAGCCGCGAGACCGAGATAGGCTCGATTTCCAATTTGTCGGCGATGCGGGCTTGGCTGGCGCGACCTTCGCGCAGCACCACGGCCAGAAGCCGCCACTGCGCCGAGGACAGGCCATATTCCGACGCCCGCTGCGCAAAGCGTTTGCGCACCAGACGCGCGGCGTCGTGCAGCAGGGGGCCTAGCTGATCTTGTGCAAAATTCATTAGGCATGGATATAATAAGCCTGCTTATTATTCTAATGCGTTTCTTGCATGGCTGGGATGCGCAGAGCGCTGGGGCTGGATGCAGCCGTGCCCTATCCGCGCTGCAGTTTGACCGCTTCGGATCGCCCCAGTTTCAGGAAATGGCCGATATAGGGCTTGCTGGCGTCTTCTTCGCGGGTGGCGGCATAGAGGCGTTTGGTGATGCTGCCCGGCCCCAACGGGCGGGTGATGTAATCGGCGTTGGATTTCACATCGCGCAGCACCCAATCGGGCAGCACCGCTACGCCGCGATTGGAACCCACCAGCATCAGGATCACGGCGGTCAGTTCCACCGGGCGCTGGGCGCGCGGCTCAATCCGGGCGGCGGTCAGCAGTTCGGTGAATACATCCAGCTTATCGCGCGGCACCGGATAGGTGATCAGGGTCTGGTCGCGAAAATCTTCGGCCTCAATCATCGGCTTGGCCGAGAGCGGGTTTTGCGATGAGGCAATGAACATCGGGTGATAATCGAACAATGGGTTGAAGCTGATGCCGGGCAGCGGCTCTGGGTTGGACGAGATCACCAGATCGACTTCTTCGCGCAACAGGGCGGGGAAGCTGTCAAAGGCGAGGCCCGCGCGGATGTCGACATCGACCTCGGGCCAAGCGTGGCGGAACAGTTCCAGCACCGGAAACAACCAGTCAAAGCAGGCGTGACATTGAATAGCTATGTGCAAGCGGCCCGTTTTGCCAGCTTGCAGCGCGCGGAATTCTTCCTCCAGCGCGGTGATTTCCGGCAAGATACGCTCTGCCGCGCGCAGCATACGGATACCCGCCGCCGACAGGGTCATCGGTTTGGAACGGCGCACGAATAACTCCATCCCGACTTGCGCCTCCAGTCCCGCAACCTGATGGCTGAGCGCCGACTGTGTCATGTTCATCAGATCGGCGGCGCGGGCGAGGCCGCCGGCTTGATGGATGGCGCGGATGGTGCGCAGGTGGCGGAGTTCCAGATACATGCGCCACTTTCATCATTATGGTGAAAATTATGAATTGGCTTCAATTTACGCGCTCTGGCATAACGGGGTCAAGTAAAAGGAGCCTGATCATGTCTGCACCGCGTATCTCGTTTGAATTCTTCCCGCCGCAAAGCTTGGACGCTTCGTTCAAACTGTGGGAAACCGTGCAGGTGCTGGCACCGATGCAGCCGAACTTTGTCTCCGTTACCTATGGCGCGGGCGGCACCACCCGCAAGCTGACACATGACGCGGTGGCCGCCATCAAGCGTAATTACGGGCTGAACGTGGCCGCGCACCTGACTTGCGTTGATGCCAGCCGCACCGAAACCCTTGAGATTGCAGAGGCTTATGCCGACGTGGGTGTGACCGAGATCGTAGCCTTGCGTGGCGATGCCCCGAAGGGCGCGGATCGGTTCACGCCCCATGCGGATGGGTTCGCCTCGTCGGTGGAACTGGTCGAGGCCTTGTCGAAAACCGGGAAATTCAAGTTGCGGGTTGGCGCCTATCCCGAGCAACACCCGGATGCCGCGGATGAATTCGCTGACGTAACTTGGTTGAAGCGCAAGATTGATGCCGGGGCTAGCTCTGCCATCACGCAGTTTTTCTTTGAGGCGGATACGTTCTTCCGCTTCCGCGATGCTTGCGTCACAGCGGGTATCACCGCGCCAGTTGTTCCGGGCATCCTGCCGATCCAGTCATGGGAGAGCACCAAGAAATTCGCCTCTCGTTGCGGTGCGAGCGTTCCGCAACGTCTGGACGAAGGCTTTGCGATGGCGAAACGCGATGGGCGCGAAGATTTGTTGGCGCTGACGCAATGCACAACCTTGTGCAGCCGTCTGATCGAAGGCGGCGTCGAAGATCTGCATTTCTACACTCTGAACCGCCCGGAACTGACCCGTGAAGTTGTCCGCGCTTTGGGGATTGCGCCGGAACTTTCGCCACAAATCGCACTCGAAAAGGTCGCTTAAGCGTTAACGTCTCCCTGACGGCAGGTCCCCCAGACCCAGCGACCCACTTGCGCGCCTCCCCCCACGGGAGGCGCGTTTTTTCTATGCGGTTATGGGGAAGATGCGGTAAAGCTTAGAAAATATCGCGAAGGATGCCGCAATGAAGCCGATTTTCGTTCTGAATGGCCCGAACCTGAACCTGCTGGGCCTGCGCCAGCCCGAGATTTACGGGCAGGAAACCTTGGCCGATGTGGTGGCTGGCCTGTCGGGCTTGGCTGTGGAGTTGGGGCTGACGGTGGAGTGTATGCAATCGAACCACGAGGGGCAACTGGTGGATTGGATCCAAAGCGCGCGCGGGGTGGCGGCGGGGATCATCATCAACCCCGGCGCCTATTCGCACACATCGGTGGCGATTTTGGATGCGCTGAACGTGTTTGAAGGCGTTGTTCTTGAGGTGCATATCTCAAACATCCACAAGCGCGAGGCGTTTCGGCATCATTCGTATGTGTCGGGGCGGGCAGAAGGCGTGATCGCGGGCTTTGGCACCGAAGGCTATCTGCTGGCGCTGCGGCGGATGGCGTCTTTGCTGAAACGCTAGGGTCGTGGTGGTGTGGGAGCCTCCGGCGGGAGTATTTAGGCCAAGATGAAATGGTTTCGGTGGCATCCTGAGGCGTGCGTTACGGGCGATGATCGGGCGTTGCGCGCCGCACTGGCTACGCCGGGGCGGGCGTTTCGGATTGGTGGTGTGGGCCCGCAGCCAGAGGGGCAGGGGGTGTTTGAGGCGCTGACCTCTGGCTCCTCCGGTGCGCCCCGGCGGATTTCGCGCAGTATGGAGTCTTGGATTGCCAGTTTCGCGGTGAACGCGGGGCTGTTTGGCATCGGGCCGGGTTGCCGCGTCGCGGTGCTGGGCGATCTGGTGCATTCGCTGGCTCTGTATGGCGCGCTGGAGGGGCTACATCTGGGGGCCGAGGTTCTGCTGCTCGGCGGTATGCGTCCAGACCGGCAGGCGCGGGCCTTGGCGGGGGTGGGGGTGATTTACGCGACCCCGGCACAACTTAGGCTGTTGGTTGAGGCGGGGTGGCAGGCATCGGGATTGATCTTGGTTGGTGGCTCGAAGCTGGACGCGGGGTTGCGCGCGGCTTTGGAGGGCGCGGACGTGCGGGAGTTTTATGGTGCGGCCGAGGCAAGTTTTATCACTTTGGCCGGGCCGGATGCGCCTGCGGAGTCGGTGGGCGCGGTTTATCCGGGGGTCGAGGTTGACCTGCGCGCGGGGCAGATTTGGGTGCGCTCGCCTTATCTGTTTCAGGGCTATGGCGGGGCAGATGCAGGCGGGGCGATCTGGGATCAGGGCTGGCTGTCGGTCGGTGAGATGGGGCGGATGCAGGGCGGGTATTTGTATCTGTCGGGGCGGGCGGGGCGGATGGTGACGGTGGCGGATCAGAATGTGTTTCCGGAGGAGATTGAGAGCTTTATCGCCGGACTGCCGGGGGTGTCTCGTGTGGCGGCGCTGCCGCGTAAGGATGTTTTGCGCGGGGCGGTGATGGTGGCGGTTTTGCAGGGGGATCGTTCGGTTGAGGCTGCGATTTTGGCGGCCTGTCGGGGGCGGTTGGGGGCATTGATCGCGCCGCGCGCGGCAATCTGGGTTCAGGAGTGGCCGGTGTTGGCCTCGGGGAAAACCGATCTTGGGCGATTGGCGCGCGAGGTCGGGCTATGAGCGTAATCTTGGCGGCGAAGCGGACGGCGGTAGTGCCTCGGGGTGGCGCCTTTTCGCGGTTGGAGATTGAGGAATTGGGTGCGCCTGTGGTGCAGGCATTGCTCGCGGCGGCGGGGATTTCGGCGAGCTCGGTCGATGAATTGATCTGTTCAAACGCGCTTGGGGCGGGGGGGAATCCGGCCCGGCGGGTGGCACTGGCTGCTGGGCTTCCGAAACGGGTGGCGGGTCTGTCGGTGGACCGCCAATGCGCGGGGGGACTGGATGCGGTTCTGATCGCACGGGCCTTGGTGGATTCGGGGGCTGCCGAGGTGGTGATCGCGGGCGGGGCAGAGAGTTATTCGCGGCGTCCGTTGCGGCTGCGGACTGATCCTGAAGGGGGGGCGGCTGTGGCCTATGATCAGGCGCGGTTCACACCTTGGGCGGAGCGTGATCCGGAGATGGCGGAGGCAGCGTTTGCGCTGGCGGAGCGATTGGGGATTTCGCGGGCGGCACAGGATCAGTGGGCGGTGGAGAGTCACGCCAAGGCGCGGGTTTGTGAGGGGGAGATTGTGGCGGTTGCGGGGCAGGTTCGGGATGTGTTTGCGCGGGGGTTGAGTTTGGTGGTGGCTTCACGGGCGAAGCTGGTGTGCGGGTCGATCACGGCGGCGAATACGGCGGTGGCGGCGGATGCGGCGGGGTTTGTTTTGGTAGTGTCGGATCGAGTGGCAGCGGGGCGGGGACTGCGGATCTTGGGCGGGGTGACGCTGGGCGGTGATCCAGAGGAGCCGGGATTGGCCCCCGTCGTGGCCATCCGGGCGGTGTTGAAACGAGTGGGAGTTTCAGCTGAAAGGGTCGAGGTGGCTGAGATTATGGAAGCCTACGCGGTGCAGGCGATGGCCTGTGTGACCGGGGCGGGGTTGGATGTTGCGCGGGTAAATATTGGCGGCGGAGCGCTTTCGCGCGGGCATCCGATTGGGGCATCGGGCGCGGTACTGGCGGTGCGGTTGTTTTATGAATTGCGGGCTGGGATTGGATTGGCTGCGATTGCGGCGGCGGGGGGAATTGGGACGGCTTTACTGGTGAAGAGGTAGGGGGCGCGCGTGGACAGGAATGTATATATGTAATTTTAGTGGTTAAGTGTAAGATCGCATGTCTTTCTCTGACCGCTTCCGCGTGATGCTTCAGCCTGTAAAGTGATCGCATGGCGCCAGATGCCGTGGTTTTACGATGGAGAAAGGCATGATATACCGACAATCAACTATCGAGTTCGCCTTAAACAATGCATTCAGACTGATGTGACGGCCTGATACTGGCGACCCGGGTGGTACACTGCGTTCAAAATGGCGACGACAATGCGGACAAGCCAGAGTCTGAGGTGGGCCAGGATCTTGCGGATGGTGTGGCCGCAGGCGCAGAGCGCGGCAAAGAGAGCGTCGCCGATGGTGCCTTTCAAGGCGCAGCATGTGAGGCGCCCGTCAGTTTTCATGTGGCCGATTTCAGCCTTAATGGC
>NZ_JAUSBA010000055.1 GCF_030652235.1 Cypionkella sp. | reverse complement strand
GGTTGCTGAGGGCATAACGCCGAAAATCGGCAACACACACGACGGCCGTTCGCGCCGAAGGGCCGGACAACAGGCTCACCAATCCAGCCGAAGGAAAACCGTTCCAGTTCCCAGACTATTTCAGCGGCCTGTTAATGCTGCATTGATTCAGACTTCGCGTGGCTTGGGAATCCTAAAAGAGTCAGACCAAAAGGCCGTTGGTATAAGTCGTGAATTCGTAAAGATTTCGTTAAAATGGCTATGCTAACATGTTGATAAAAAACAAATAAAAAAGGTCCCGAGTTGGGACCTTTCCTTTATTGGCTTGGGATGATCAGGGCCGCTGATACATGCCCTCATAAATCGGCACCAAAGTATCGGTTTCAAACAGCGACGAAACAGAGGTCCCGTTCCAAATGTTCAAAATCGCCTGCGCGAAAATCGGCGCGGTCGGCACGATCCGAATGTTCGGGCAGTTCTTCACCGCTTCGGTGGGCTCGATCGAATCTGTGATCACCAAGGATTTCATCACCGAATTGGTGACCCGCTCCACCGCCGGCCCCGAGAGAACCCCGTGGGTGATATAGGAATGCACCTCGACAGCGCCATTCTCCATCAACACCTCGGCCGCCTTACACAACGTTCCAGCGGTGTCGCAAATGTCGTCGACAATGATACACTTTTTGCCAGCGACATTACCGATCACGATCATCTCGGCAATCTCGCCCGCCTTCTCGCGGCGTTTATCCACGATGGCCAGCGGCGCATTAATCCGCTTCGCCAATTCCCGCGCCCGCGCCACACCGCCGACATCGGGTGAAACCACCATCAGATCCTGCATCTGTCCTTTGAAATTATGCTCGATATCCAGCGCAAACACTGGGCTGGCATAAAGGTTATCCACCGGAATATCGAAGAACCCCTGGATCTGCGCCGCATGCAGATCCAGCGTCAACACGCGGTCCACCCCGGCCGCGGCAATCATATTGGCCACCAGTTTGGCGCTGATCGGTGTGCGCGCCTTGGCGCGGCGATCTTGCCTTGCATAGCCGAAATACGGGATCACCGCGGTAATCCGATTGGCCGACGAGCGCCGCAGCGTATCGGTCATGATCAAAAGTTCCATCAGATTGTCGTTGGCCGGGTTCGAGGTCGGCTGGATGATATACATATCTTCGCCGCGCACATTCTCGAACACTTCGACGAAAATCTCGGCGTCGTTAAAGCGCTCAATCCTGGCGTCGACCAGATTGACCGACATGCCGCGATGCATCGACATGCGGCGGGCGATGGATTTGGCGAGGGAAAGATTTGCGTTGCCGGAAATCAGTTTCGGCTCAGTCATAGCGGGCATGGGGATCTCCGGGGGCCAGATTAGGATCGTTGACACCGCTTATCACCCAGCTAGGGTCTTGCAAACCTTGAAGCCTTGGGGGCGCCTGAAATGCCACAGATCGACTACTACTTTGCGCCAATCTCGCCGTTTTGCTATCTGGCAGGCGACAGGCTGGAGGCGATTGCCGCCAAACATGGCGCAACCATCCGTTATATCCCGCTGAACGCCCCGGCGCTGTTCCCGCGCACGGGCGGTCAGGTGTTGGCCGAGCGACACGAGTCGCGCAAAACCTACCGCTTGCAAGAGTTGCGGCGGTGGTCTGTGCGGTTGGGCCTGCCGTTGAACCTCCAGCCCGCGCATTTCCCGGTCAACCCCGCCCCTGCATCCTATGCGATCATCGCGGCGGCCAAGGTGGGCGGCGGCGATCTGGGCGGCTTGGTGCAAGCCTTTCCGCGTGCCGTTTGGGCCGAGGGGCGCAACATTGCCGAGGATGAGGTGGTGCAAGACATTCTCGCCACCCATGGCTTTGATCCGAAAATCGCCGACAAACACATGCTGATGGCGGCAGAAACCTATATGGCGAACCTTGAAGAAGCCGCAGCACGCGGTGTCTTCGGCGTGCCGTTCTATATGGTTGGCGACGAGCGGTTCTGGGGGCAGGACCGCTTGGAGGACCTTGATCTGCATCTGTCTGGAACGTTGTGAATGCCCGAAGATCTGCATCAGATCGCGCTGCCACCACATCGTGTCTGGCACCGTGGCGGTGACCGCCCCGTGTTGGCACTGCATTGCAGCCTTGCCCATGCCGGGGCGTGGTCTGGGCTGGCAGCAAGGCTAGGGGGCGTCACCATCACCGCCTCCGATGCGCCGGGGCATGGTCGGGCGGCCGATTGGCTGCCGGGCACCGATATGCACTGGCTTGCCACCGCGCAGTCGATTGCGATGGCGGAAAGCCTTGGCCAAGGCGAGCCGATTGACCTGATCGGCCACAGCTTTGGTGGCACCGTCGCTTTGCGCATCGCGGTGGAGCGCCCCGATCTGGTGCGCAGCCTGACGCTGGTAGAGCCGGTGATCTTCGCCGCAGGCAAAGCCGTTGATGCCGCCGCCTATCAGCGTTTCCGCGCCGACCACCTTGGTTTTGCCGAATTGGTCGAGGCCAAAGATCGCGAGGCCGCAGCCGCCTTGTTCCACGGCCATTGGGGGGCAGGCGACCAGATTTCTGATTTGCCTGAGCGTACCCGCGCCTATATGGTTGACCGTATCCATTTGATTGTGGCGCAAAATCCGGCGCTGCTGGACGATGCCACCGGCATTTTGCGCGCCGGCGGTCTGGAAGGGGTCGACGTTCCTGTCCTGCTGATTGAGGGCACCGAGAGCCACGCGATCATCGACGCCGTGCATCGCGCCTTGGCGCTGCGCCTACCTCAAGTCACGCGCCTGGTGGTGCCGCAGGCCGGGCATATGGTGGCGATCACCCATGCCGCAACCATTGCCCCGGTGGTGCAAGCGCATCTGGACGGCGCTTAGCCGCTTATCGTGCTGCAGCCCTCAGCGCTGGGGCGCGACACTGCGATACGAGCGGTCAGGCCCGCAGAGCGGTCAGAAACTGGTCGACTTCGGCCTCGTCGGTATTCCACGAGGTAACCAGTCGCGCGGCCTCCATGCCTTCGCTTGCGGGCATCTGGTAATAAGCCGCGCCCGCAGCCTCCAGCCGGGAATGAGTGCCCGTCGCCCATTCCGGGAACATCATATTGGCCTGCGCCGGGTGCTGATGCCGCGCGCCAGCGCCTGCAACGCCCTGCGCCAGCCGTGCGCCCATCGCATTGGCACGCGAGGCCAGCCGAAGCCACAGATCATCCGTCAGATACGCTTCCATCTGTGCTGACAGGAAGCGATGTTTCGAGAGCAAATGCCCCGCCCGCTTGCGGCGCAACTCGAACTCCCACGCCTTTTCGGGGTCAAACATCACCACCGCCTCAACCCCGAGACAACCGTTTTTGGTGCCCCCGAATGAGACCACATCAATGCCAGCTTGCCAGGTCATTTCCGCAGCCGACGCGCCCGTCGCCACCAAAGAATTGGCAAACCGCGCGCCGTCAAGATGGCAGGGCAGGGCCCATTTCTTTGCCACCGCCGTCAAAGCCGCGACTTCGGCGGGGGTGTAAACCGTGCCCGCTTCGCTGACATTGGTGATCGAGACCATGCCGCGCTGCACGCCGTGCACGCCCGCTTCGCCAATCCGGCCAATGGTTTGCGCAAGGCTGTCGGGTGTCATCTTGCCATGATCACCGGGCACGCCGATCAGCTTGGCCCCATCGGTGTAAAATTCTGGTGCGCCACATTCGTCGGTGGCGATATGGGCGTCTGTGTGGGCAAACACCGCCGACCACGGCTTGCTGTAGATCGCCAACGACAGCGCATTTGCGGTGGTTCCGGTGGCCACAAGGTAAACGGCGGCCTCGGGATGCTGGAACACCTCGCGCACCTGCGAAGTCACGCGCTCCATGATCGCATCGCCACCATAGCTGCGCGCGAAACCGTCATTGGCGCGGGTGAGGGCGGCCAGAATCTCGGGATGCGCACCCGAGGCGTTGTCAGAAGTGAAATACATCAGAGATCTTCCTGAATGATATAATCGTCCCAAGCGGCCTCATCGACCGTCACTTCCGAGACCGTCTGACCCCGCATCGACTGGCCAGAGGTATGGGTGGATAGGGGGTCGCCCGTGACCAAAGGGTGCCAGTCGGGCAAAGGTTTGCCCTGCTGCAACAGCTTGTAGGCGCAGGTGGCAGGCAGCCAATAGCTGATCTTTTTCAAGGTCTTGGGGTTAAGACGAATACATTCTGGCACAAACTCAAACCGCCGCGCATAGTTGCTGCAGCGGCAGGTTTCATTATCCAGCAAACGGCAGGCGACGCGGGTGTATTCGACTTCGCCGGTGTCTTCATATTCGATCTTGTTCAAGCAGCATTTGCCGCAGCCATCGCAAAGCGCCTCCCATTCCGGAGTGGTCATTTTGGCGAGGGGAACGGATTCCCAGAATTTCGGGCGCAGGTTTGTCATGGCTGCAAAATGACGCGGACGCGCGGAAAAGGGAAGGGCTAGAGTGCGGTGAGAATCTCGCGGCTGCGGGCGACATCGGCGGCCATTTGCACCAATAGACCGGGCAGGCCATCAAATTTCATCTCGGGCCGCAGGTGATCGACAAGACCGATCGAGAGGTGTTGTCCGTATAGATCACCTTTGAAATCAAAGATATAGGTCTCAAGGTTTGGGGTGTTCTCGCCAAACATTGGCCGCACGCCAAGGCTGGCGGCGCCCAAATAGCTGCCAAGCTGCGGCCCGGTCAGCACGTCAACTTTCACGGCATAGACCCCAAGTTTCGGCAAATGCAGGCCCTGCACCGACATATTCGCGGTCGGATAACCAAGTTCGCGGCCACGTTTTTCGCCGTGGATCACCTCGCCATCAATGCGGTGCCAGTGGCCGAGCATCGCGGCGGCCTCGCGGGGGAGGCCTTCGGTTAGGGCTTGGCGGATGGCGGTCGAGGAAATCTCACGCCCCCCAGTTTTCACCAGATCGGCGATAGTGACGCCAAATCCGTATTTCTGCCCAAGCGCTTGCAGGTCAGCCGCCTTGCCAGCGCGGCCTTTGCCAAAGCAGAAATCGGCCCCGACGACGACATGGGCGACGCAAATGCCCTCTGCCAGCACCTGACGCGCAAATTCTTCTGGCGCGAAGCTGGCCATTTCTGCGTTAAAAGGCAGTTGAAACAACTGCTTGACGCCCAACTTGGCCAGACGGTTGCTGCGGGCTTCGGCGTTCATCAAACGAAACGGCGGGGCGTTGGGGGCGAAATATTCGCGCGGATGCGGTTCAAACGCCACGATGCCCAAGGGGCCATGTGGGCGGGCGCGGTCGATCACCGATTGATGGCCCAGATGCACTCCATCAAAGTTGCCCATCGCCACCGAGGCGCCGCGTGTGTCAGGGTCAAGCCCTTGCCAATGCTGGTTTATTTGCATGCTACCCCGGGGTGGGGCGGCAGCCGCCCCTAGTCGAACTTGCGGCTTGGCGCCAGAACCAGCGCCTCACCTTTCAGAACCACGGTATTGCCCACCGCGCAATGGGTTTCAAGGGTTACCCGGCGGCGGGAATGGTCGATGGCCAGGACTTTCACCACCGCTTCAACGGTATCACCGGGGCGGACGGGGGCAAGGAATTTTATGGATTGTCCAAGATAAACAGTGCCATGGCCGGGAAGCTGCTCGCCGATGACCGCTGAAATCAGCCCGGCGGTCAGCATGCCATGCGCGATGCGGCCCTGAAAAATCGTATCCTGCGCGTAGGCCTCGTCCAGATGGACCGGGTTATGATCGGTGGAAATTTCGGCAAAAAGCTGAATATCGCGGTCGGTTATGGTTTTCTGCAACGTACGGACCATGCCGATTTCTAAATCTTCGATGCAGATGGTACCGCGTGGGTGGTTATCAAGCATCGGCCGAATCCCTTGAATTTGCTGATGCAGCGTAGCAGATGCTGCGGCGCGGCGCAAATCCTAAGCGCAGTAATTGTGCGCAAATTCGGCCTGTGGGGTAATTTTGTTGCGATTCTAGCGCAGGTTGCCAATGCTATAGCCGGGCGACAGCATCCCTGCCTCTAGCCAATCTTCCAGCAAGTCCTTGTCTGGATTGTTGGAATCTGCACCAAAGCTTTCATGCGCGATACCGCCAGTGACGAAAAGCGCATCAAGGCTTTCGCCAATCGCGCCCTGCACATCGGTATGGATGCCGTCGCCGATGCACAGGATTCGCGCCTCCTCTGCGCCGCCCAACACGACCAAACGGCGGCGGGCAAGATCGTATATCGGCGGGTGCGGCTTGCCGAAATACAGTGCTGTGCCACCCATCGCTTCATATTCTTTCGCCAGCGCTCCCGCACAATACAAAAGCTTGGAGCCCATATGCACGATGATGTCGGGGTTGGCGCAAAGCATGGGCAGGCCAAGGTTTTTAGCCAGCAACAGGGTGGCGCGGTAGTCTTCGGGCGTCTCGGTCAGATCATCCACCAGGCCTGTCACCACAAGGCCCTCGGCGTCTTTGGTGGGCACGCGGGTCATTGCAGGATTGGCGGCGGCAACGGCTTGCAGATCATCGGCGAAATCGGTGAAGAACACCTCGTCTTTCGTAGCACCAATGAAATGAACTTTATGGCCGACCGCCCCGGTCAGCATGGCATATTGCGCGGCATCGCCCGAGGTCACCACATCATCCCACGCATCACGCGGCACAGACATTTCATCCAACTGTTTGACAATGCTGGATTTCGGGCGGGGCGCATTGGTCAGCAAGATCACCTTTCCGCCCTTGGCGCGGAAGGCTTGCAACGCCGCAACTGCCGCCGGGAAGGGCGCGACGCCGTTGTGCAAACACCCCCACAGATCGCAGAACACTGCGTCATAGCGGGCGGAAATCTGAGCAAGGTTGGCGATGATCTGCGTCATGGGGCGGCCTTTTCGCGGGGGTGAGGGCGTGCTTTGTCTATGCTTACATCAAAGACAAACGCAAAGGGGCCGGAGCGGCTCCGGCCGCTTTTTGAAATTGCGGCGTATCAAAGCTTTAGCGCTGGGATGATCTGCTTTTTGCGGCTCATCAAGCCGGGGATCACCACGGTATCGCCCGTCACGGTGACGCCAAACGAGGCTTCGGCCATTTGCCGCACCAGATCATTCGGCACCAGCAGCGTGGCTTCTTCGTTCAAAATGTCGATGACAAACAGCAGCACCTGTTCGGCCCCGTCTTCCGCCGCCACGCCGGGCATCGCGGCCATCAGGGCAGCCTTGCGGGCCAACACGGTCGCCGGAGAGGTAGTTTCCAGCACCGAAATCCGCAACTCTTTGCCCGCGATGTTGTATTCCTTGCTGTCCATCCGCAGCAAGGCGGTCTCCGAGAATGCCGACACATCGGATTTGGCGGCAAACATCTCGGCGGCGAATTCCGGGATCGAGACGCGCAGATCGGCGGCCAAAGCCTCGGCCACGGCGCGGTCATGCGGCGTGGTGGTGGGGCTGCGGAATTCCATCGTGTCAGACAGGATGCAGGTCAACATCGCGCCCTTGATCTCACGCGGGGCGCGGGCCAGATCGCTGCCGATCAGATCGTGCATGATGGTTGCGGTGCAGGCCAAAGGCCGTATGGTGATGTCGATCGGCGTGTTGGTTTTCAGGCCGCCGACCAGCATATGGTGATCGATGATGGCTTGGATCTTGGCCGTATTGATCGAGGGCGGCAGTTCTGCCGGGTTGTTGGTGTCGACGATCACCACTTTGTCGTCGGCGGTGACATCGGCGATGATCTCGGGCTGTGCAAAACCCCAATATTTCAGCATGAAGGCGGCTTCGGTGTTCGGCGTGCCCAGCAGAACGGCTTTCGCCGGGGTGTTGCGCATTTCGGACAGATACCACGCCCAGATCAGCGGCGATCCGGTGGAATCGGTGTCGGGGGATTTGTGGCCGAAAACGAGAGTGGTCATGGGGCAAACCTTCACGATTGGATTTAGCGATCATATAGGGCGCGCGGCGGGCGTTGTCACGCGGGCCAGACTAGGGGGTTAGTGGCAGCCGGGTGATGCTGTAGCCATTATCCTGCAGCAGCTTCAACACGCCTTGATCGCCCGACAGATGCAGCGCGCCGAAAGCAGCCAGCACCGGGCCCTTGGCGCCAGCGGCCTTGATCACCGGAATCCAAGACCGGTTGCGGTCGTTCATCATCAGCTTTTCCATCACGGCAAATTCACGCTCGACCCGCTCCGGGGTGAAGCCGGGCATTTGCAGCGATTGCAGCTTGGAAAACTCCCAGATCAGCCGTCCTTCCTCGGCGAAATAGGCATCCGCAAGGGTGACCGCCATATCAGCGGATTTGTCTTCCAGTGCTAAGGCCGAGGTGATCATATCGACTTGCTCGGCCTGCGACATGGCCCCGAAGATCGAAAACAGCGTGTCATAGGGTTCCAGCGCCTCGACGGGCAGGCTGCGCGCAGTGGCGGCTTTGATCAGTTGCGCGTCCAGGCCCTCGGGCATCGCGGCAAGGTCCATGCTGCAAGGCGGCATCGCCAGCAACACCGAGACATACCACGGGCGGAATTTTGCAACCATGAAACTGGGCACCCCGCGCGCAGATGCGGCGTCGCGCAGGTGCTGCCAATCTTCGGGGCTTAGCACTTCGGCAAGGGTGGGGCCGTCGGTGTTGACGATCAAGGACGGGTCGTCGGCCATGCGGGCTTTCAGCGATTCCTGCTCTTTCGGGCCTGCCTCGACCAGCAAGATCTTGGCTTTGACCAAGGCGGGCGCAAGGGCGGCCAGAGCGCTGGCATGGCGCGGGTCGTCGAAATGATAGGTGCCGACGAGGGTGATTTCTTCCGCGCCTTTGGTCGCCAGCCAAAAATTGCCGACAGCAAAGGGCTGCTTTGCGGCCTTGGCACGCAGGTCGGTTTGCGCCTGAGGCGAGAGGGCCGCGATCAGGTTTTGACCCTTGCACTCGGCCAAGGCGGGGGTGGAAAGGGCCAACAGGGTCATGACTATAGATAAAATTTGGCGCATGGCGTCCTGCTTTTGAAGGTAGCACAAAGGTTGCATTTTGCAGCCGCAAGGCCAAGCCCGAACCATGCGGCCAAGGCGGAAGTTAGCCGCTGATCGGCTCGCCTGTCGCAAATAATTTGCGCATACCGGTGTTGACTGTAAGGGGCAGAGCGCCTAAATCAAGCATCGTTAGCACTCAGGCAATACGAGTGCTAATCTTATTCAATCCTGGAAACTCAAGGGAGTGTAACCAGATGGCATTCACACCGCTGCATGACCGCGTATTGGTCCGTCGTATCGAAGGCGAAGACAAAACCAAGGGCGGCCTGATCATCCCAGATAGCGCCAAAGAAAAACCGGCTGAGGGCGAAATCGTCTCGGCAGGTCCGGGCGCACGCAAGGACAGTGGCGAGCTGATCGCTCCGTCGGTTAAGGCCGGCGACAAGATCCTGTTCGGCAAATGGTCGGGCACCGAAGTGAAACTTGACGGCGAAGATCTGCTGATCATGAAAGAAAGCGATATCCTCGGGATCATTTCCTGAGATCGGGCGGTGGGGTGAAACCCCACCCTACCGGATCGCTTTACTTTTCAACATCTTAGACTGGAGTCCATATCATGGCTGCAAAAGACGTACGTTTTGAGTCCGATGCCCGCGACCGCATGCTGCGCGGCGTGAACATCTTGGCTGACGCTGTCAAAGTAACGCTGGGCCCGAAAGGCCGTAACGTTGTGATCGACAAATCTTTCGGCGCTCCGCGCATCACCAAAGACGGTGTGACGGTTGCCAAAGAAATCGAACTGGCGGACAAGTTCGAGAACATGGGCGCGCAAATGGTGAAGGAAGTCGCTTCCCGCACCAATGACGAGGCTGGCGACGGCACCACCACCGCAACCGTTCTGGCACAAGCGATCATCAAAGAAGGCATGAAAGCAGTTGCTGCTGGCATGAACCCGATGGATCTGAAGCGCGGCATTGATCTTGCAACCACCAAGGTTGTCGCTGCGATCAAAGCGGCTGCCCGCCCTGTGAAAGACACCGCAGAAGTTGCGCAAGTTGGCACCATTTCCGCCAACGGCGAAGCTGAAATCGGTCGTCAAATCGCCGATGCGATGCAAAAAGTCGGCAACGAAGGCGTGATCACTGTTGAAGAAAACAAGGGTCTGGAAACCGAAACCACCGTTGTCGAAGGCATGCAGTTCGACCGTGGCTACCTGTCGCCGTATTTCGTCACCAATGCTGACAAGATGGTTGTCGATCTGGAAGACGTTTTGATCCTGCTGCACGAGAAAAAACTTTCTTCGTTGCAGCCAATGGTGCCGTTGCTGGAAGCCGTGATCCAATCGCAGCGCCCGCTGCTGATCATCTCGGAAGATGTTGAAGGCGAAGCGCTTGCGACCCTCGTGGTCAACAAACTGCGCGGTGGTCTGAAAATCGCGGCTGTTAAGGCCCCGGGTTTCGGCGATCGTCGTAAAGCCATGCTGCAAGACATCGCAGTTTTGACCGGCGGTCAGGTGATTTCGGAAGATCTGGGCATGAAGCTGGAGTCGGTCACGATCGACATGCTCGGCAAAGCCAAGAAAGTCACGATCACCAAAGACAACACCACGATCATCGATGGTTCGGGCGTCAAGGCCGAGATCGAAGCCCGTGTTTCGCAGATCCGCACCCAGATCGAAGAAACCACTTCGGACTATGACCGTGAAAAACTGCAAGAGCGTGTGGCGAAACTGGCGGGCGGCGTTGCTGTCATCAAAGTTGGCGGCATGACCGAAATCGAAGTCAAAGAGCGCAAAGACCGCGTTGACGACGCTTTGAACGCGACCCGTGCGGCCGTGCAAGAAGGCATCGTTGTTGGCGGCGGCGTGGCTTTGATCCAAGCCGGCAAAGTGCTGGAAGGTATGGTTGGGGCGAACCCGGACCAGACCAACGGCATCAACATCGTCCGCAAAGCCCTGGAGGCTCCGCTGCGTCAGATCGCACAGAACGCCGGTGTTGATGGCGCTGTTGTGGCTGGCAAAGTCCGCGAGTCGACCGATCTTTCGTTCGGCTTTAACGCGCAGACCGAAGAATATGGCGACATGTTCGCGTTCGGCGTGATCGACCCGGCGAAAGTCGTGCGCACCGCGCTGGAAGATGCAGCTTCGGTTGCATCGCTGCTGATCACCACCGAAGCTATGATTGCTGATCGTCCGGAGCCTAAAGGCAACGGCGGCGGCATGGGCGGCGGCATGGGCGGCATGGGCGGCATGGACGGCATGATGTAATCAGCCTAAACAGGCTGCGAGATTGTGAGGGGCGTGGCGAAAGCCGCGCCCTTTTCTTTTGGGGTGTGCTCTGCGGTTACAGGCGTGATCTAAGAGCGCGGCTTACGCCGCAAGATCTTTTAGCGCTTACGCGCGGTGGGTGCCGGTTCTGTAAGGTCAGCGTGCAGAGCAGGCGGGGGTATGTGGATGTTTAAGCGCCGAGGATGACCTTAAGGCTTGAACGTTACTTTCACGTTGCTCTTTTTGAAATACTCCCCCCGGAGGGTCTGTTTGGTGTTTCGAAAGATGTGATCAAAGTGATCACCGCCAAGTTGATATAAATCACTGATTGGAATGGGAAATCTGGACAATCTCAAGGCTGACCGGGCCGGAAGGTTTGCGCCATATAACCTCATCGCCGACCTGTGCGCCGATCAAAGCGCGGGCGAGCGGGGATTGCGGAGCGATGCGGTGCAGGCGCGCGTCGGCCTCGTCCTCGCCAGTGATCTGATAGGTGGTCTGTTGGCCGTGATCATCGGCGACGGTAATGGCAAGACCAAAGGCCACTTCGCTCAGCGGCAGGGTGGCGGGGTCAATCAGGATGGCAGAGCGCAGGCGGGACTCAAAGTAACGGATGTCGCGCTCGCAGGCTGCTTCGGGCAGTTTGTCGAGGCGCTCGGGGCGCGATTTTAGGGCAATGAGGCTGGTTTGCAGATTGCGCAGGCGGGTTTGCAGGGCGGCGAGGCCGCGGGGCGTGACGTAGTTCGGGTGTGGAGATTGTGGCAGATCGGGAAGCGGATCAAGGGTGCCGTCGCCTTCTTTGACGAAAGCCCTACTCATGCAAGCGGCTCATCTGACGATGACTTCGAGCGGGTCATAAAGGATGCCGGTGCCCCAAGTGGTGGCGATCAGGCTGTCGGGTTTAAAACGGATGCGACCCGATTCCAGATCGGCGCGCGAGAAGAAGCGGCGCTGGGTGACAACGCCTTCGGGGTCGCGCCAACTGGCGTTGATCGCACCCGCAGTGACGGTGCAGCGAAAGAAGATATCGACCTGGTGAAAGCCCGACACCGGGTCATGGAATTCGTTGATCAAAGCGGGCGCCCCCACGATGACCGAAAGCCCGGTTTCCTCATGCACTTCGCGCGCCAGATTGACCGGCAGCGAGCTGCCGGATTCCACCCCACCCCCCGGCGCGCACCACAAATCAGAGCGCGCGCCGGGATAGGCGTTGACCAGCAACAGCCGGTCGTCATGCAAGATCAGCGCGCGGGTCGCGAGGCGGGTGGGGCGTTTGGACATCCGCCAAAACTGAAGCTCCCGTGCCGCAAGGTCAAGGGCCTATACTGCGCTGGAATGGTTTTGGCCCTGTCGTTCCGACCACAGCAGATACATCGACCCCGCAAGGATCAGCGCCACACCCAGCCAATAGGCACCTTCTGGTGCAAACCCCAACACCAGCCAACTGACCGCGATGTTGGAGAACAGCTTCAGATCATCAAACGGCTGCACAAACCCCGCATCTGCGCTCGCATAGGCTAAGGTCAGGAAATGCTGGGCCGCGTACATGATCGCCCCGCCAAGGATCAGCAAGCCAAGTACGCTTCCGGTTGGAACTTCAAAGCCTGCGTGCAGCGAGAACAGCCCGTTGATCGGCGTCAGCAACAGCAACAGCCAGATGGTGATCGCGGTTTGCGGCTCGGTCGCGGTCAGACGCTTGGTGATCAGGGATGCCCCACCCCAGCAGATCGCCGCTGTGATCGGGTAGAGCGTGGTCAGGGTCAACGCCCCTTCCCACGGCCGCAGCAGGATCATCGCGCCGCTAAAGCCGATCAACGCCGCCAGCCAGCGGTTTGCCCCGACCCTCTCGCGCAGCAACAAAGCCGCCCCGATCAGCACGAAGAACGGCGAGGTCATCACCAAGGCCACCACATGCCACGGCGCCATGCCCGCCGCAAAAGCCTGGGTAAACGCCTGCACCCCCAGCACCGACAACACGATCCGCAACCCATGCAGCCACGGCTGCCCGGTTTTCATACGCGCCCCCCCCTGCCGCCAGATGAACGGCAGCGAGAACAGCGTCGCAATGGCATATTGCCAGAACGCATCCGATTGCGGCTTGAAGCCCATCTTATAGGTGACGGTCCAAGTGATCGCATTGGCGCCTGCAAAAGCCACCCCCGCCAGCACCATAAACGCAGCGCCCTTCAGCGGCGCAGTATTCGTCTGATTCATGTCTGTCCTCCTTCAAGACCAACATCAATCAGGGGGACATGCAGCACGAACACCCCCCGCAAAACGGGCAGGCTGCGCGCATTCTCTTGCATCCGGACCATACCGTCGGCCCCGGAGCTACACCGGATCTGCTGACCCCAAGGCCAAAGCCAAAGGCGCTCGCGGGCTATACCGCCGGTGGGGAATTGCACCCCGCCCTGAGAATGTCCGGGCCTCCCCGGACGCGCAATTTCTAACAGCCAGTCGCGCCGACACAAGCCGCAAACCCGGCTTGCTCTGCACATAGGATGCGCTTTAATGCCGGCATGAGAACAACGATGATTTTGATCCTGTTGGCGGTGTTTGCACAGAATGGGCCCGCGCAGGCGGATTGCGTGGTTCTGCTGCATGGCCTCGCGCGGACCGAGACCTCTCTGGTCGCGATGCAGGCGGCGCTGGAAGCCAAGGGCCATGTTGTGATCAACGAAGGCTACCCGTCCACCGAAGCCGCGATTGCCGACCTTGCCGCAGGCGTCGGTGGCCGCGTCGCGCAATGCCCCAAGGGCGCGAAAGTGGATTTCGTCACCCATTCAATGGGCGGCATCCTTGCGCGCTACTGGCTGGCCGCCCACAAACCCGAACTTATGGGCCGCGTGGTGATGCTTGGGCCGCCCAATCACGGATCAGAACTGGTCTATACCTTCGGCGAAATCGGCGCGTTTGAGTGGATGAACGGCCCCGCAGGCTTGCAGCTTGGCACCGACGCCGCCGCCATGCCGCAAGAGCTGCCAAAGCCGGATTACCCGGTCGGGGTGATCGCGGGCACGCAATCGCTGAACCCGCTCACCTCGGTGGTGATTCCCGGCCCTGATGATGGCAAGGTCTCGGTCGCCAGCACCCATCTTGCGGGGATGTCTGATCAGATCGCGCTGCCCGTCACCCATACGTTTATGATGCTAAACCCGGTTGTGATCGCCGAAACCCTGATCTTTCTGGACACCGGGCGCTTTGACCATACCCTCAGCTATAGCGATGCGCTGCGCATCGCTTTCAACAAGGAATAACCTGATGACAGGCTTAGGACGCACCGGGCTAAGTTATGCTGGGCTTGCAAAAGCAGTCTCGCGCTATTGCGGTCGGCCCACCACGTTCTTGCTGGCCTGCGGCGTGATCCTGGTCTGGATTATCACAGGGCCTTTGTTCGGCTTTTCCGACACTTGGCAGCTGGTGATCAACACCGGCACCACCATTGTCACCTTTCTGATGGTGTTCCTGATCCAGAACACCCAAAATCGTGACACTCAAGCCATCCAGTTGAAATTGGACGAGTTGATCCGTGCCACCAACGGCGCGCATAACGCTTTGCTCGATCTGGAAGAGTTGGACGAAAAGGCACTGGAAGCCTTCCGCGACCGCTATGAAGCCTTGGCCCGCGATGCGCGCAATCTGCAACGCAGCGGCGGCATTGATACAGACTCGCCCGAGGCTTGAAGCAATTTGCGGTTTATCCGACCCAACCGCATCAGCATGCGCGCAGATGTTGGCGCGCAGGCTGACGCAACATCACCGCAAACCGTTCTGAGGGTGGAAAATCCAGACCGCGCCGGCCCAACAGAAGACTTTGCGAAAAGCGGATTCTCGGCTAAACTGCAGCATATTTGAAGAATAGGTTGTGGCGATGTTTGATCGACTCTCGCATTTTCTGCGGCTTTGCCTGTTTGGCATCTTGACGCTGGCGCTGCTGCCAGTGGCTGCGGAAGCTGCGGGCCGCAAGCTGGCACTGGTGGTCGGAAATCAAGCTTATACCCAGCTGCCGGGGCTGAATACCCCGGTGGAAGATGCGCAAGGGGTCTCAAACGTTTTGCGCAATCTGGGGTTTGAGGTGACATTGCTCACCGATGTTGGCCCTGCGGTGTTTCAGGCGGTGCTGGGCACTTTTACCGCACAGGTCGATGAGGCCGATACGGTTTTGTTTTTCTACGCGGGCCATGCGTTTCAGAAAGACGGCGTCAATCATCTGGTGCCGGTCAATGCACGGCTGGCGGATGCCAAGGCGTTGGATACCGAAACTTGGCGGCTGGATGACATTGCGAAAGCCTTGAAAGGCAAGACCAATCAGCTTTTGCTGTTCGTCGATGCCTGCCGCGACAACCCGTTGCCAGAAGCGGTGCGCAGCGCTGCCGAGGTGGGCGGTCTGGCGCAGTTTGATGGCGGCGCGGACACGTACGTGGCCTTTGCGACAGCGCCGGGGCAGGTGGCTTGGGACAAAACCGAAGGCGCTTTGAACAGCCCGTTCACCACCGCATTGCTGGCCCATATCGCCAAGCCGGGGCAGAATGTGTCCGATCTGATGATCGCGGTGCGCAATGATGTGGAAACCGCCACGGGCGGCAAGCAAACACCGTGGGAGCAATCCTCGCTGCGTGAGCAGTTTTTCTTCGCAGCCCCGCTGGCCGAGATTGTTGTCGCCGAAGAAGTGCTGCCCGCGTTTGAAGTGGTGGCGGATCAAACCACAGCACTTGCGCCTCCGGGTGGCATTGCGGTGATCGGCCAAGGGGTGGGCGATGATCAACTGGCGTCGTTGGAAAGTGACACCCGCAGCCTGAACGCAGCCCTGCCCGAGAATTTGGCTTTGGCCGTGCAGACCGAACTCGACCGCATCGGCTGCTATGGGATGCGGGTGGACGGCGATTGGGGCAATGGCTCGCGTCGGGCAATGTCGGCCTATTATGAGGCGAAAAAGCTCGCACCCGGTGAAATGGAGCCGACCGAAGCGGTCTACCGCACTTTGTTGGCCGAGCCTGAGAAGACTTGCGAAAAGGCCGCTGTGGCGGTGAAGTCGACCACGAAGACCACGCCGAAGGCCACCACGAAGAAATCAACCACCAAGAAAGCCGCAGCCACCACAACCAAGAAAAAACCCGCTGTTGCAGCGCCGGTGAAGAAAAAGCCGACCTGCAAGTTCATGGTGATCGCGGTGGTGTGTTCCTAACACATGCTCAAAGCTTAACAAAGTATGAATGACACCCTGTTAAGCCCTGGATTTCGCTTTGGTGGCGGTGGTGTCCACGCGGCGACACTAGCCCTTTCGGATCACCCGGTTGACATGCCCCATCTTCCGCCCCGGTCGCGCCTCGGCCTTGCCATAGAGATGCACCGCGCAGTCATTTTCGCGCAGCAAGGCAGGCAACCGATCCATATCGTCGCCGATCAGGTTTTCCATCACCACATCCGAATGCCGTCCACCATCGCCCAGCGGCAGCCCCGCCACAGCCCGGATATGCTGCTCAAACTGATCGACAGCACAGCCATTCTGCGTCCAATGCCCCGAATTGTGGACGCGCGGCGCGATCTCATTCACGATCAACCCGGAAGGGGTGACAAACAACTCCACCCCCATCACACCAACATACTCCAGCGCGCTCAATATGCGCGCCGCCAGCAAGATCGCATCCGACCGCATCGAGGGCGACAGCTTGGCGGGCAGGGTGGTGGTGGCCAAGATGCCATCGCGGTGGACGTTCTCACCCGGATCATAGCAGGCAACCGAGCCATCCAACCCCCGCGCCGCGATCACCGAAACCTCGTGACTGAAGCTGATGAAGCCTTCCAACACGCAAGCCGCCCCCGCCATGCTGGCATGGGCCTCGGCCGCATCGGACGCAGTCTTGATCCGCGCCTGCCCCTTGCCGTCATAGCCCAGCCGGGTGGTTTTCAGGATTGCAGGCGCACCGATCTTTTCAATCGCGGCCTCCAGATCGGGCAGGGTTTGCACGGCAGCATAGGGCGCGCAAGTTAGACCCAACCCGGTGAGGAATTCTTTCTCAAGGATACGATCCTGACTGATCGCAAGGGCGCGGCGATTGGGGCGGATCGGCCGCAAGGCTTCCAAAGCGTCTAGGGCTGCTGTCGGGATGTTCTCGAATTCATAGGTGATCACATCGACCGAAACGGCAAAAGCCTGCAACGCGGCGATGTCATCATAGCTGGCCGTGGTGACGGCATGGGCGACATCGGCTGCGGGCGGGTTCGGGCTGGGTTCAAAGATGTGGGTCTTATAGCCGAGGCGCGACGCTGCAACCGACAGCATCCGGCCCAACTGACCGCCGCCCAGAATACCGATTGTCGCGCCGAGGGGAAGGTTATTCATCTTTCGGCTCCTCTGGGATCGAAGCCGACAAGGCGTCGCGCCACGCATCAAGTCGGGCGGCAAGGGCGGGGTCATGCAGCGCCAGAATCCCGGCAGCCAGCAGGCCCGCATTGGCAGCCCCAGCAGCCCCGATGGCCATGGTTGCAACTGGGTAGCCCTTCGGCATCTGCACGATGGAATACAGGCTATCGACGCCCGACAAAGCTTTGGTCTGCACCGGCACGCCGATCACCGGCACGCGGGTTTTCGAGGCCATCATACCGGGCAAATGCGCAGCCCCTCCCGCGCCTGCGATGATCACCTGCAAACGACCCGCCGCCGCTTTGCCGTAAGCCCAAAGCCGGTCGGGGGTGCGGTGCGCCGAGACGATCTTAGTCTCATACGAAATGCCAAGCTGATCCAGCACAAGCGCCGCTTCTTTCATCGTCGGCCAGTCTGACTGGCTTCCCATGATGATCCCGACATCCACAGTCATTGGCGCCTCCGGCTGTTTGCAAGCGCTTCATAACAATGCAGGCGGGGGAGGCAAGGACAAGCCATGGAATTTGGCGGTAGCGTGCGTTTTAACGCGCCAATTTTTGCAGATCAGGCGATGATATTGGGGATCAGCAGATCTTCGATCCGCACGATCTGATCCTTCATCTGCAATTTCTGCTTTTTCAGCCGCCGCAGCGTCAGCACGTCGGGGCGACCTGCAGTTTCCAGGGCATAAACCGCCTCATCCAGATCGCGATGCTCGCGCCGCAACACTTCCAGCTTCACGCGCAGCATATCTTCAAAGTTCATCTCGGAGGATGCATTCATGTCAGGACCGAATCCAGTCTTTAAGGCTAGGTGATAGGATACAGTGATTCGCCTGAAATCGGCGGAAAATCTCTGCATCAGGCTTTAAGTTTTCTGGGCCAATCCACCACTTGCGGGTTTGGGCCGCTGCCCCCATATTCAAAGGGTCGGGTGCCGCTGTCTGGGTCCGACTTCAATGTCGCTTGTTGCAAAGGGCATCGGTCATGACGAAACTTACTTTTGGCTCCCACCCGTTTCTATTGGGGTTTGAGCAGTTGGAACGGCTGGTCGAGCGGACCGCCAAAACCGCCTCGGAAGGCTATCCGCCTTTCAACATCGAAGCCACGTCTGAGAACACTTACCGCATTACTTTGGCCGTTGCTGGCTTTCGTGATGAAGATCTGGCGATCACGGTTGAGGATCGTCAACTGGTGGTGCGGGGGCGTCAAAGCGATGATCCGGGCGAGCGGGTGTTCCTGCATCGCGGCATCGCGGCACGGGCGTTTCAACGCTCGTTCGTTTTGGCCGATGGCGTGGAAGTCGCGGGTGCTGATCTCGATCACGGGCTGTTGCACATAGACCTGCGCCGGATGGTGCCCGACACCATTGTGCAGACCATTCGTATTGGCCGCAAATAGGAGAGATGATGATGAATGTGAAATTTGACGGCCTTGATGCGGCAGAAAATCGCATCGTATACGTGCGCCCCATCGCGGTCGAAAGCCTGCCGGAAAAAGTGCGCGCGCAGATCAACGGCATGAAAACCGTTTACGCGGTGCATGGCGAAGATGGTGAGCAGTTGGCACTGGTGGCTGACCGCGATCTGGCGTTTTCGCTGGCGCGTCAGCACGACATGGCACCGGTCAACGCGCATTAAAGTCTTTCCGGGGGAATCTGGCGCAAAACAATCATGGAATGCGCCGGATCTGTCGCATCGCTCTTTAACGATGTGCTGTTGAACATAACACACCTAAACCACAACATGTTGTGACAAAGCCCACCAAAAACCCAGGTAGACCACAAGTCTCTCCCAGCTGGGAGGGCGGTTTCCAAGTCCCAGGACTGTTGCGCCAAATCCAACGCAGCCCGCCACAACGCAAGATGGCACCTATGACAAAGGCCGCGCAAAGGCGCGGCCTTTTCCACGTGGCTAGGCTGGTCTACGCGGCGACGCCGTCGTTTTCAGCCTGTTCTTGCAACCAACGTTCCGCGTCCAGCGCCGCCATGCACCCCATGCCTGCCGAGGTGACGGCTTGGCGATAGATGTGGTCAGTCAGATCGCCTGCCGCGAACACACCAGGAATCGCAGTGCGGGTCGAGCCTGCCTCAACCTTGACATAGCCGCCCTCAAACAGTGGCAGTTGGTCTTTCACCAGCTCCGAAGCGGGGGAATGGCCGATGGCGACGAAGAAGCCGTGGCAAGGTACGTCTTTGACTTCGCCGGTTTTCAGATTGCGGGTGCGGACGGCGGTGACGGACGTGGGTGCGTCGGTGCCCAACACTTCGGTGACTTCAGAGTTCCACAGCATTTCAATCTTCGGATGCTTGAACAGACGGTCCTGCATGATCTTCTCAGCCCGCAAGGTGTCACGGCGGTGGATCAGGGTGACTTTGGTGGCGAAGTTGGTCAAGAACAGGGCTTCTTCCACCGCCGTGTTGCCACCCCCGATCACCACAACCTCGCGGCCGCGATAGAAAAAGCCGTCGCAGGTGGCGCAGGCCGATACGCCGAAGCCCTTGAATTTTTCTTCCGACGGCAAGCCCAGCCATTTGGCTTGCGCACCCGTCGCCAAGATCACCGCATCGGCGGTGTAGGTGGTGCCAGAGTCGGACGTGGCGGTGAACGGGCGGCTTTGCAGATCAAGGCTGGCGATATAGTCCGAGATCACTTCTGCCCCCATCGCCTCGGCATGGGCCTGCATCCGCACCATCAGATCGGGGCCTTGCACATGGGTGTCACCCGGCCAGTTTTCCACCTCGGTGGTGATGGTCAACTGCCCGCCGGGTTGCAGGCCTTGCACAAGGATCGGTTCCAGCATGGCGCGGGCGGCATAAACCGCCGCCGTATATCCTGCGGGGCCAGAGCCGATGATCAAAACTTTACTGTGGCGTGTCGTGGTCATGGCGCATCCCCGGAATTGTGTGGGGCTTGATATAGGCTTTGCCCGTGCGCGGGGGAAGGGCTGGCAAACGCATGACGGAATTGTGCGGAGAGCGGGTGTTTTGCGAAAACATCTTGCGCGGTTGCGAAAGATTGTTGCGCAGGGCAGGGCGTAGGCATAGATACAAGCCAAAAGGAGGCCCACATGGCCGGCAGTAAACTCGATCCGATTGACCGTCGTATTCTGGCGGAATTGCAGGCGGATGGTCGGATGACCAATGTGGAACTCGCCAGCCGGGTGGGAATTTCAGCACCGCCCTGCCTGCGCCGGGTGCGCACGCTGGAAGAGGCGGGCTATATCAAGGGCTATCACGCCGATATTGACGCGCGCGAGATGGGTTTTGAGGTGCAGGTCTTCGCCATGGTGCGGCTGCAAAGCCAGGCCGAGGCGGATCTGTCGACCTTTGAGGGCCGTTGCCGGGCGTGGCCGTTGGTGCGTGAATGCCATATGCTGAACGGCGAGATTGATTTCATTCTGAAATGCGTGGCCCCCGATTTGTCGAGCTTTCAGTCATTCCTGACCGAGCAGCTTTTGAAGGCCGAGAATGTGGCGAATGTGAAAACCTCGCTGGTGATCCGCTGCGCCAAGGACGAGCCGGGACTGCCGTTTGATGTGCTGGAAGCGCGGTTGGCGAAGCACGCCTGAGGCGGCCGGGCAGGCGTTTTCTGACGTCAGAAAACGCGCCGAATTCTGGTGCAGAATGCGGTTTGGTAGCCAACGGTCTGCACAAATATTTAGGCGGCCCCTTGATGGTGTCAGAGAACACCAGGGCCGCCTTAACTGAGCATCATCCGCAGCCCGACATTTGACGAACTGGTGCGCTGAAGGGGGTGCCTTTGAGGGGTCTTACCACGCCCGCCACCGCCTGTTTTCACAGAGGGACATCTGTAGCATCAAACATGGCGGAAACACGCCCTGCTGTCAAAGTTTATTCTTAATTGATATGCAGTTATGACGCGATCTTCATGCTATCGCCATTATTGTTCACGCTGCGGTTGCAATGCAAGAGTTTTACCCTGAAAATTAAAAAAAGCCGGGGGTTGTCCCCAGCTTTTTTGCGAATCAGGCCCAGAGTGGCGCGGTTGGTCAGTGCGCAGCCTGCGCGCGCGGTTTGGCGGTGGCGGCTTTCAGCGCTACAGCCATTGCCTCGGGTCGGCGGCGGCGTTGGCCGCGTGCCCAAGGCAGGGCCACTTGCGGCTCGGCGCTTGCGGCGATGGCGGATTTCATCCAGCGGGGTTGTTTCTTCATAGCCTTGTCCCTTGCAGGTTTGTTCATGCGTTAGAGACAATTTGACGGATCTTTGCGGCAGGGTTTGGGCTGGAAACAGTAAGGATTGAGGTAACTTTGTGCGGCATTGTGATGAATTGTGGCAGAGCCGACGACTTTACAGACGGATCACTGACAAAAGGCGGCCATAGTCGGCCTCATGCGCGTGGGTGGTGCGGCGGTATGAGAAGAATCGCGAGGCGTCTGAGAAGGTGCAGTGCCGGGTCCATTCGGCATGGCCGACGCCCGCCGCGCGCAACCGCCACACCCCATAGCCGGGCAGGTCGAACAACATCCGATCGCGCGGGCCTTGGGCGAAGAAGCGGCGGGTTTCGGAATCATCGTCGGTGAACGCTTCAAAGAACTCGGGGCCAACCTCATAGGCGGATTGGCTGATGCAGGGGCCGATCACGGCGGCGGTGTTTGCACGCGAGGCTCCTAACGACTCCATCGCAAGCAGCGTCGCTTCCAGCACGCCATCTTTGGCGCCCCGCCAGCCGGCATGGGCGGCACCGATCACCCCGGCTTTTGGATCGGCGAATAGTACCGGCTGGCAATCGGCGGTCAGGATGGCAAGGCCAAGGCCCGGCGTAGCGGTAACCATCGCATCGGCTTGCGGGCGGACCCGCAGCGACGATGTGACATGCAACGCGTCGGGGGAATGGACTTGGTGGACCGAAACCAGATGATCGGGGGCAAGATCCAGTGCTTCAGCGACACGGGCGCGGTTGATCGCCACGGCCTCGGCTTGGTCGGTGGAGCCTGTACCGCAGTTCAGCCCAGCGAAAATCCCGGAAGACGCCCCACCCTTGCGCGTGAAAAACCCATGGCGCGGGGCAAGGGCGTCGGAGGTGATGATTTCAAGCATCAGGTAAATCCGGGGGGCGCAGAGGTGCCCAAGGAATGAAAGGCGATGGCTTTGAACAGCGAACCCATTTCTGCGGGATCGGTCAAGCGGTGATATGCGGCGAGGTGACTTTCTAATGCAGGCCCCGTCAAGTTGGCCGCAAGACGCGCGCTGCGAGAGGCGATGCCAAGACGGTGCAGCAGGGTACCCTGATCGGTCAAAGCGCTGTGCGGGGTGCGTATCTTGTCGGCAATGTCTTCGAAATCAACATGGGCGGTCAGGTCCGCTTCACCGGGGTTGGCAAGGGGATCTTCGAAACGATGAGCGCGCAGGGCCTGCAGCGTATTGCCTTTTGACCGCCAGCCACCGTAATCGATGATGATTGCCGCCCCGCCGAAATGATGAAGGCGATGGCCGACATTTCCGGCGATGGCGCGGCCAAGCGGGCAGACTTCAATGATGGTGCCGGAGGGATCGTTCTGGAATTTCTGCCCCACCATGAATGGGTTGACCGGGTCTGACAGGCCAAAGGCAAGCTGGCCGTCGCGCAGGCCGACCATGCGTTGCCGCCATTCAGTGCCATCGCGCTGGAACTGGTGGATCGGGAGGGCATCGAAAAATTCGTTGGCCAGAAGGAATAGTGGTTGTTCTGGCAGATCGCCAATTGCTTCGATCCAGCGGGTGCCATGGTCACGTTGTCGCGACAGAGTTTGCGCTTGCACGCGGCGCAGGGTGGGCGAGGCTTCAACCATGACCACCTGCGCGGCGGCATGAAAACCCGGAACGCCCTTTGTCGCGCGCAGAACATCGGCCATCAGGGTGCCGCGACCGGGGCCGAGTTCGGCGAGGGTGAAGCGGCTGGGTGCGCCTTGGTCGAGCCAGGTTTGTGCAAGGCAAAGGCCCAACAATTCGCCGAACATCTGGCTGATTTCGGGGGCGGTGGTGAAATCGCCGCTCGCGCCGAATGGGTCACGGGTGGAATAATAGCCATGCAGAGGGTGCAGCAGGCACTCTGCCATGTAATCGGCGAGGGTGATCGGGCCAGTGGCGCGGATGCGCCGGACCAGCAGATCGGCCAGCGCTGTCATGCGGGTTTTGCTGGGGCGGATTGCATTGCGGCGGGTTTCGCTTTGGCAATAAACCAGATGCCTGCGGCGATCATCGGGATCGTCAGGATTTGGCCCATGGTCAGGCCATAGCCTGCAGCGTGAAAGGCCAGCCCCAGCGGATTGCCCTCCGAGACGAATTGCGCGTCCGGTTGGCGGACGAATTCCACCAACAAGCGGGCGGTGCCGTAGCCCGCAAAGAACAGGCCCGCGATTTTCCCCGGCGTCTTCAGCCAGCCGCGCCGCCAGATCAGATAGCTGAGGACCAGCAGCAGCAGCAGGCCTTCCAATGCGGCCTCATAAAGCTGGCTGGGGTGACGGGCGCAGATGGTCTGCACGCCCGCGCAGGTTTGTGCAGCATCTCCGGGGAAGGCGACGCCCCAGGGCAGATTTGTGGGGCGGCCCCACAGTTCGGCATTGACGAAATTGGCCAAGCGGCCCAGCAGCAGGCCAATCGGGGCGACGGCAGCCATCAGATCAGCCAGCGATAGCATTGGAATTTTCTCACGCTTGCAGAACCAGATGCCTGCGATAGCGACACCCAGGAAGCCACCGTGGAAGGACATACCCCCCTCCCACACCCGCAAGATTTGCAACGGATTTTGCAGGAAATGGTCAGGTTGGTAGAAGATAACATAGCCCAAGCGCCCGCCGAGGATGACGCCGAAGATCACCCAAGTCAGCAGGCGTTCCACCTGTTCTGCTGTCATCGGGGCCGGGCCGGACCACAAACGTGGTGTGTTGATCATCCAGACGATCAGCTTCCAGCCCGCCAAAAGCCCGACGATATAGGCTAAGGCATACCAACGCAGAGTCAGGGTCAGCCCCCCAAGCGGGATCGAGAAGATATCGGGCGAAAGCCAAGTCGGGAAGGCGATAAAGGACATGTGGTTTCCTGCGATTTCCTTCGCGTTGTCGGCAAGCGAGGGGGCGATGTCAACGTGGGATTGCGGCAGATCGCCATCTTGTGCGCAGTCCTTTGGCGGATCATATAAGGCTTAAGTGAAAGGAGGCCCCAGATGACGGCCGGAAACAAATTCTTCGACGATATGTCAAAGCTGATGACCAACGCGATGGGCGTGGCGCAGGGCGCCAAGTCCGAAGCCGAAACCGCGATGAAAGGCTTTGTCGACCGCTGGTTGGCGGACCGCGATTTCGTCACCCGTGAGGAATTCGACGCGGTGCGCTTGATGGCGCAAAAAGCCCGTGAGGAGAATGTGGCACTGGCGGTGCGGCTGGCGGCACTGGAAGCCAAGCAGGGGTAAAGGATGGTGCGGTTCGGCACCACCCCAGTGTGTGCAGCAACCGCCTGATCGAAAAGCAAAAGGCTCACCAAAAGGCGGGCCATTTTGTCTTGGTTTGGAAATTTGGTGCAGCCACAGAGGAGAGAACGCGCTCTCGGTCTGCGCCGGAGGGAGTTTTGTGTTTTTCCCTCCTCTGGGCCTACGTCATACTGGCGTCATCACAGCGCACCGGGCAAGCCTAAACAGTTCGCCTTGAACACTGCATTCAGACTGATGTGATGGCCTGATACTGGCGACCCGGGTGGTAAACTGCGTTCAAAATGGCGACGACAATGCAGACAAGCCAGGATCTGAGATGGGCCAAGATCTGAGGTGGGCCAGGATCTTGCGGATGGTGTGGCCGCAGGCGCAGAGCGCGGCAAAGAGAGCGTCGCCGATGGTGCCTTTCAAGGCGCAGCATGTGAGGCGCCCGTCAGTTTTCATGTGGCCGATTTCAGCCTTAATGGC
>NZ_JAUSBA010000048.1 GCF_030652235.1 Cypionkella sp. | reverse complement strand
GCCAACACCGTCTTCGACAGCTACGATAAAATCCTCGACCAATGCGCCGCAGCCTGGTACTTCTTCGCGAACGAACCGGCAGCGATAACCTCGATCATGTCCAGAGACTGGGCAACGGTCAATATCTAGGGCCGTTGGTATGAGCCACGGTCGCGTGTAGCGCGTCAACCAGTTTGTCCGGGGGCGACAACCACCTTGGCCGGTTTGGGGCCGATGGGGTTGGCGTAGATTGAGGTGTCTGGTTCAGATGTCTCCTTCGGTTTGGTTGTCGTTGGTTGTTGTCGGCGGCGCTTGATCTAGGGCCAGTTTGCTGGCGGCTGCGGTGCGCTGACGGAAGCTTTCGGCTTCATTTCCAGGATTGTTGCGTGATGAACCAGCCGGTCGATTGCGGCGACCGTCATGGCTTTGTCCGGGAAGATCTGATCCCAGCCGCTGAAGGGTTGGTTGGCGGCGATGGCGATGCTTCGATATTCGTAGCGTCGGGCGATCAGTTCGAAGAGGACGCCGGTCTCGGCCTGATCTTTGTGGGCATAGGTGATGTCGTCCAGGATGATCAGGTCGAACCGGTCCAGTTTGGCGAGGGCGGCCTCAAGGACAAGATCGCGGCGCGCGACCTGCAGCTTTTGCACCAAGTCGCTGGTTCGGGTGTAAAAGACGCGGTGGCCTGCTTCGACCAGAGCATGACCTATGGCGCACAGAATATGGGTTTTGCCGGTGCCGGAATTGCCAATTGCGATGAGGTTGCCGCCGCCGTCCAACCAATCGCCGGCAGCGAAAGCTTCGACCCGGGCGCGCGGCAGGCATGGCAAGGCCTTGAAGCCGAAGGTGGCCAAGGTCTTACCCGCCGGCAGTTGCGCCTCGGTCAGATGGCGGCGAATGCGGCGCATGTCGCGCTCGGCCAGTTCGTATTCCGCCAGAACAGCCAGGAATCGGGCGGCTGGCCAGCCTTCGGTGTCAGCCCGGGAGGCGATCTCCTGCCAGAGCTTGTGGAAGCTGGGCAGGCGCAGCGCGGTCAACATGCTGGGCAGGGTGTGGATGTCGATCTCGCGGGCGGTCATGCGGCGCCCCCCAGAAGAGCATCGAAGCTGGCGAGGGATGGGTGGGCCACAGCGACATCTTGGGGCAACGTCATGTGTCGCGGCGTTAACCGCAACGTCAGGGCCTCAGGATCTGGCAGGGCCCCGCAGGCAAGGTCTGCGGCGAGCAGGTGCGCCAGTTCGGCCTCGCAGGTCCGTTCGTGGGCGATGAACAGCAGATCGACCATGCGGCGGCAGGCATCCCGGCGCGGCAGGTCGCGTTGCAGAACCTTCCATGCTTCCGAATATTCGGTTCTGGGGAACAGGTTGTCGCGGTAGACCGAGTTGCACAGGGCTTGCGGTTTGCGGCGCAGAGCATGGATGACGTGGTGGTAATTGACGACATGGACCCGGTGCCCATCGTCCCGCCCACGCGCCCGGGGATGGTGGACGACGAGCGTGGCGCCCAGAAACGCTTCGATGCGATCGTCATAGACATGCACCCGCAGACGCTGGCCAATCAGCTGTGACGGTGCGCTGTAGAAGACGCTTTTGACGAGGAAGCCGCCGGTCCGGGTAACGGGGACAACGGTCTCGGTGAAGTCGGTGGTGCGACGTGCCGGCAGGGGTTTGAGATGCGCCCGCTCTGCCAGAATGGCGTCGGCCCGCTGCCGGTTGCGCCGGGCCACCAAGAGATCCACGAAGCGCCGGTAGTCGGCGATGGACGCGAAGTCGCGGTTGCCGCGCAGGATCAAGGCCTGTGCGATGGCTGTCTTGAGGTGCCGGTTCTGCGATTCCACCGCGCCATTCTCATGAGCCTCGCCCCGGTTGTTGCGGCTCGCCTCCATGCCATAGTGTCCGACAAAGGCCTCATACCGCAGGGTAATATCCTCGCGCTGGTCAGCGGTCAGGTTGCGGAACGCGGCGGACAGGCTGTCGGTGCGGTGGTTGTGCGGCACGCCACCCAGCGACCAAAGGGCTTGTTGCAGGTTCTCGGCCAAAGCCGTGAAGCTCTCTCCGCCCAAAACCACGCCGACATGCTCCCAGCGGCTGTAGACCATGACGAAGTGATAGAGCAGATGCGGGAACCGCTGCCCTGCGATCATCACGCCCAGATCGTCGGCATGGGTGAAGTCGGACTGCGCCATGTAGCCGGGCTCCGGCGACTGACGGAAGATGATGTCGCGCTCTGGCCCGTTCAGTGCCCGCCACTGCCGTATCCGTCGCTCAAGGGTGCGTCGGATGCGAGCATCGGGAAAAGCCAAAGGATGCAGGCTTTGAAGATGGCGCAACAGGGTGACAGCCTGAAGGGCGCTATCCTTGGCCAGCAAGGGAAGCATATCGGCTTCCCAATAGCCTTCAAGCGGGTCCGCGACGGTGCGGCCATGCGTGATCTTGCGGTTGGATGGCAGCGTCGGATCGGCGTCAATGCGGCGGGCGGTGCGTTCGCTGAACCCGGCGCGGGCGGCCGCGGTTCGCTGACTGTGGGTCTGGAGGTCTGACATATAAAGTCTCACTTGCTGGTCGGTGATGGGTTTGTAGGCCAACCCGGATCCTCCGTTGCACGACAGAAGAGCCCGGCTTACCAACCCGCAGCGACCAGCACCTAACCCGAAAAACTATGAGGCCGGTGGGACTGCCCTCCAGACGGGCATGCCCGTCTTCCGTTCAGCCCCACCGGCCAAGATGGTTGACGCAACCGGCCATGGTGGTTGTCGCTCAACAGTGCGCCTCTGGTCCGAGCGGCCAGGGTGCAAGAGTGGCTTCGTGATGACTTACAAGCGGCTGGAACAAGTTGCCTTTGCCTGACTGAAGTTTGGCGACGGGGCGATGCGGTATAAGCCTGCATGTCCACGCCCATCTCTCAAGCCCCTGATCTGGATACTCCTCCGCCTGCCGCGCGGGAGGCGTTTTCGTCCTTTGGGCGGACATGGCAGGTCTGCGCGCCCGGACCGAGCGTCAGGATGACCGCATCGCCGAACTGCGCCAAACGTTCTGTGGCAAGCGGTCAGAGTCGCTGGACCCTGACGATCGGCAATTGGATTTCGAAGACTTGGGGCCCGCATTCGCCAAAGCCGAGGCAGCCCGCGATACGCTAGCCGCCCCCAATGCCGATGGCACCACCAAGCGACCGGCGGCCAAGCGTAATCTTGGTCATCTGCCACGCGTCGAACAGGTGATCGAGGCCGGGCACGGGGTCTGCCCCCGCGGCTGCACCGAGATGGTGAAGATCCCCTTTCATGGTTTGCAGGCAAACCATTGCCGGGCACCGGGTGAAGATCGCAGCGAGCGACTCTACATCATCCCGGCCCGTTTCCAGATCATCCGCTGCCCGGCAGCGCATGTTTACATGCGCGAGAGGGGTGACGATCCGCCCCCGATATGCCTGTCGCCGCTGCGCTGGCGGTGTGCTGCAAGCCGCAACCCCGGCCGGCCTGATCGACGGCGGGCTGCCGACTGAAGGCACCTTGGCGCATGTGGTCGTCTCCAAATACGCCGATCACTTGCCGCTTTACCGCCAATCGCAGATCTATGCCCGTGGCGGTGTCGATCTGGATCGCTCAACGCGGGCGACATGGTGTGGCAAGGTTGGCCTTGACCTCACCACGGTCGTCGACCGGATGCTGGTCCACCTCAAGCGCTCCATGCGGTTGTTCGTGGATGAGACCCGAGCGCCCGCGCTGGATCCGGGAGCCGGCAAGACCAAGACCGGCTATCTCTGGGCTCTGACCCGCGATGATCGCGGCTGGAATGGCGGCGATCCCCCGGCGGTCGTCTTCACCTATGCGCCGCCTTTCTCGGCGAATGCAGGCATTCGCCTGTCTGGCAACGGGCGCACTGACAGCCTTGCGATGAATATTCTGCGGGGCTTTGACGGCACCCAGCAAGTCGACGGCTATGCCGGGGGCCCATCGCCACTGGGACGGGCTGCAGATATTCCTGACTGATGGCCGCGTCGAGATGAACAGCAATCCGGCCGAAACCACGATCCGACCCAATACACGGAACTGCAAAAACACGCTCTTTGACGGCCACAACGCTGGCGGCCGCACCTGGGCGCGCATGGCATCGCTGATCGAAACCTGCAAATGGACCAGCATCGATCCATACGCCTATCTGGGCGCCACAATTTGAGACCGTCGCCAACGGTCACCCCAAGTCGCAGATCGATCACCTGATGCCTTGGGCCTTCGCAAAAACGTCAACCCGCTAAACCTTCGGCCGTCTCGAACCGCTTACGTTACAGAGGGGGAATCAAGGAAGTTTTGACACTTCCGCGCCAAGTCCCCGATTTAGCCTAAGCCAAACCCTACGGCTTTTTACCCAAATCGAGCGTGTGTTGCCGCAGCCAAGCAAGGAATCCGCGCGGGTTGCCTTCCCATTCATCCAACTTTGAGGCCGGGATCGGCGCACCGATATGGGGGCGCTGCGGTTTGAATAAAGCCCGCTTGATCTCGCACAGCAGCAGGCCCTGACGCAGCGTATCCGACAGCTTGTTCGCGATCAGAAAGCTGCGCGAATTCTGCCCGGTGAAGTGGATCGGCAGAATGGTGGCCCCCGAGCGTTGGATCATTTTATGGGTGAAAACGTTCCATTCTGCCTCGATCGCCGGGCCAAAGAAACCCTCCGACATCGCCACTTTTCCCGCTGGAAACACGATGATCACGCCGCCTGCCTTCAGATGCGCCATCGTCTCTATACGCATCTCTAAGCCCAGTTGGCGCGCATTATCCTCGTGCGGGAAAGGCACCGGGATCATGAACTCGGCGACTTCGGGGATACCCGTCAGCAGGCTGCGGGTCAGAATTTTGAAATCCGGGCGCACGCGGTTGACCATTTCGGCCATGATCATGCCATCGACCAAGCCGTGCGGGTGGTTCGCCACCACCACCAAAGGCCCAGTCGGGGGAATCAGCGCAATTTCCTCGGGCGGGGTATCAATGCGGATGCCCATCTGCTTGATCGCCTTGGGCCAGAACGGCGAGCCGAACGGAGCGCCCGAGCGTTCAAAATCGCGGATCAGGCGCAGCAAGGTGATCTTCGCCGTCAGCCATTCAATCACCCGAATCGTCCCGGCTTTGAACGGATTCCTGAACGTGCCCGCATAGGACAGCCGCCGCATGTCATATTCACGCTTGGCCGGAGGCTGGCCTGCGCTGACGGTCTCTGTCTGTGGCGTGTCTGTCACGAAGCCTAAGCCTTCCCCGTCGCGCCTCAGAATTCTTCCCCGAAGCGATTGGCCACCAAGGCCGCCAGCGCTTCGGCGAGTGCCGCAGCGTCTGGTCCGCCAGTAGAGACTTCAATAGAGGTTCCGCGTGAGGCTGCCAACATCAAAAGCCCCATGATACTGTCGCCAGACACCGTCATTCCGTCTTTGCTGACCTGTGCCGTTGCGTCAAATCCCTCAACCACCTCAACAAATTTGGCGGAGGCGCGTGCATGCAGGCCCTTTTCATTGACGATATGCAGGGTTTCTGCGGCCATATTCTTAGGCCTCCCTGCCCAAATCCAGCGAATTGATGTATTTGCGTCCCGCTTCCAGCGCGGCGGCGACGGCCTCGGTCACCGGAAGTTCGCGGGATTTTGCCAGCTTGATCAGCATCGGCAGGTTTGCGCCGTAAATGATCCGGCGTTCGGAGGCGGCACAGGCCATCAGGGACAGGTTCGACGGCGAGCCACCAAACATATCGGTCACCATCACCACGCCCTGACCCTGATCGACCGCATCGGCGGCCTCACAAATCTCGCGCTGTTTGGCGGCGCGGTCATGGTCGTCTTCAATCGCAATCGCCCGCATGGAGGTCTGCGGACCAACCACGTGTTCGACAGCGGAAAGATATTCCCGCGCCAAGCCGCCATGTGCCACGATCACGATACCGATCACGCGTGTCTTACCTCGACCCTAGAGCAGGCATATGAGCTGCCTTGCGTTCCAATTCACGATGCCGCTTTGACACCGGCCAGCCCGCTTCTGCAAGCACCTTGCCGAGTTTTTCTGCAACTGCAACAGAGCGATGTTGCCCTGCGGTACAGCCAAAGCCAATCGACAGATGCGCCTTGCCCTCTGCAAGATGGGCTGGAAGCAGCATCAGAACAAGCCCCTGCAACCTTAGGAAGAAATCAACAAAACGTGGGTCGGCTTCGATATGCGCAGTAACGGCTGGGTCGCGGCCATCTTTGTCGCGCAGATCGGCCTGCCAATAGGGATTCGCCAGAAAGCGACAGTCAAACACCATATCAAGCCCGCGCGGCAGCCCGCGCTTGTAGCTGAACGATTGCACAGAAACCGCCATATGGGTGGATTTAGTCTGATCAAACCATTTGCCGATTTCAGCTTTCAGATCATGCGGCGACATCTCGGTGGTGTCGATCAGATGATCGGCCCGCACCCTCACCGGGGCCAGCAGATCAATCTCGCGCGCAATGCCCTCGGTTGGGGTTTCCAGTGGCGCAAGCGGGTGGCGACGGCGGGTTTGCGAATAGCGACGGATCAGTTCAGACGAGTCGCAATCGAGATAAATCAACTCAAGGCCGACGCGGGGATCGCGGGTCAACGTGTCGATCAATTCGATGAGTGCTGTGGTGTTGAAATCACGGTTGCGCACATCAAGGCCCAGCGCGATGGGGCGGCCCAAGCTCGGCCCGTCGATCAGGCGGGGGACGAGGCTTAAGGGCAGGTTGTCGATCACCTCAAACCCCAGATCCTCCAGCGCGTGAATCGCTGTCGAGCGGCCAGCCCCCGAAGGGCCAGTGATCAGCACCAGTTGATGCTCTGCGCTAGGTTCCGTTTGCAGTGTCAAAACGTGCCTCATGCCAGCCTTGTGCCCTTCAGATAGCACAGGACTGAGGCTGCAAAATGGTTGCTTTGTGCCCCGAGAACAAGGGGCAGCGTGATGCCTAGCAAAGATATGGTACGAAGGGGAGGCAGGCGGTCGGGTTCCGTAAGGTCAAGATCGACGACAAGGGTGATCGGCGCGCGGGCGCGCGGGGGCGCGTGGAGCAGACCCAAGCCGCGCGCCTCGATCATACCGGACAAGAGGGGTGGGCAGGTGGCGATAAGCTGTTGGTCTTGATGGGTGATCTGGGTTTGATCATCCGCGATCAAGTCAGCGCCATAGGCGATCAATTGTAAAGCCAGCGCCGATTTTCCTGTGCCAGCCGCACCCATGATCAACACGCCGCGTTCGCCCACTGCAACGCAACTGGCGTGCATCAGCAAAGGGCTCACACCGGCAGACCCACCACAAACCGCGCGCCAAGCGGGTCAGAGGTGGGGTCAGCGTGGGTGGGGCGGATGTTTTCAGCCCAGATCACGCCGCCATGCGCTTCGACGATCTGCTTGGAGATCGACAGGCCAAGGCCCGAATTGTTGCCAAAATGTGTTGGCGGGCGGTCAGAATAAAAGCGCTTGAACACCTTGGTCAGCGCCTGTTCCGGTATGCCGGGGCCGGTGTCTTCGACCACGATCAGCACGCGGTTTTCGCGGCGGCGCGCCCAGACCCGCACCGCATCACCATCGTCGCAGAATGACACGGCGTTGGTGATCAGATTGACGAACACTTGCGCAAGGCGGCCTTCCAGCCCGTGGATTTTGATGGCATCGATGGGGAAATCTGTAATAAATTCAACGTTCTTCTCGCGCGCCTGATTGCCCAAGTATTCGGTGAGGTTGGCGAGGGTTTTCACCAAGTTAAACTCTTCCTCTTCCTCTTTCACCAATTCGCTGTCGAGGCGCGAGGCGTTGGAGATGTCGGACACCAAGCGATCCAGACGCCGCACATCATGTTCAATGACGTTCAACAGTTTCTCGCGATGTTCTTCCTTCTTGACCATCCGCATCGAGCCTACCGCCGAGCGCAAACTGGCGAGGGGGTTCTTGATTTCATGCGCAACATCGGCGGCGAACTGTTCGTTGGCGTCGATGCGGTCATACAAAGCCGCGACCATCCCGCGCATTGCCACCGACAGACGGCCAATTTCATCCGGGCGGGCGGCAAGATCGGGGATGCGGACGCGACCGGGCGACATTTTGCGGGCGTCGCGGTCGCGGCCAAGCTCTGCCGCCGCTGCCAAATCGGACAGCGGATTGGCGATGGTTGAGGCCAGCACCAGCGACAGACCGATAGACACCAACAGCGCGATGACGAACATCTGTAGGATCTGTTCGCGCTCATAGCGGACCAGACGGTCAATCTCGCCTTCCGCCGAGGTCAGCACCACCGCCCCAATCACCGCGCTGCCAAACCGCACCGGGCTTGCCACCGAGAATTGCGCGCCACCGTCCACGCCGCGCCCGGTGTTCACCGCCACATCGCCAGTCAGCGCGCGGGTGTAGAGATCACGCGCCATCGCCTCGCCATTGGCGGCGGAGGGGGGGCGATTGCCCGCGCCCAAAAGGCCCGAGACGCCTTCCCAGATAGCATTGAGAAAATCGGTGATAATGGTCTTACGATCATCGCGCACAGCATCAGCAGGGCGGGCCTGTCCGATGCTGTGCGTCACCAGCAAGCCTTTGGGATCAAATACAAAAACCTCAACTCCCGGCGCCACGGCCAAGCCTGCCAAACTCACAGGCAGGCTGCCATTGGAATTGATCGCAACCGCCTCCACCACATTGGAAATCAACTGCGCCTCGGTCACGAGGGCCTTTTCGCGCTGCAACACCAGACTATCGCGGAACGGGTTCATAAACAGAACACCCGCGACCAAAATCACCAGCGCCATCAGGTTGAACACGATGATCTTGCGCGCCAAAGGCGAGCGGTTCAGCGAGACGATACTACGCCGACCCCGCCCTGCGGAGAGCGCACTATCAGCCACAACTTCGGGTGAGACCCAGTCTTCGCCCAATAGCAGCTTGCCAGGTTTCTTCGTCGGATTCGCATTTTTCATGGATATCTTTTGCGCCGCTGTCATGGCCTGACAGTCACTCTTCGTTGTAACGATAGCGAATGCCATACAGCGTCTCAATCGCCGCGAAATCATCGTCAACCGAGCGCATTTTCTTGCGCAAGCGCTTGATATGGCTGTCGATAGTGCGGTCATCAACATAGACCTGATCGTCGTAGGCCACATCCATCAACTGATCGCGGCTTTTCACGAAACCGGGGCGCTGTGCGAGGGCTTGCAGCAACATGAACTCGGTCACGGTCAGCGAGACATCGCGGCCTTTCCAAGCCACCGAATGCCGCAGCGGGTCCATGCGCAGATGACCACGCTCCATAATCTTGGTCTCTTCGGTGACGGCAACCTCGCCGGTGGCAATCGCATCGTTGCGGCGCAAAAGCGCGCGGATACGTTCAACCAAAAGCCGCTGGCTGAACGGCTTTTTGACGTAATCGTCAGCCCCCATCCGCAGGCCAAGCACTTCGTCAATCTCATCATCTTTTGAGGTCAGGAAGATCACCGGCATGCTGGATTTCTGCCGCAGACGTTGCAACAAATCCATGCCATCCATCCGCGGCATTTTGATGTCGAGAACTGCCATGTCGGGCATCCGGCGGTTGAAGGAATCCAACGCAGACTGGCCGTCATTGAACGTTTCGACTTCAAATCCCTCAGCTTCCAGAGTCATAGAAACCGACGTCAGGATATTCCTGTCGTCGTCTACAAGGGCGATCCTTGCCATGTTTGGGCTTCCCTATACTGCTCGGCTTGCCTAAATTGCTTGCCCGACTTTTGACACATATTCCGTTTTCCGCGCCGCGTTAGCAACTGCAAACTACGAATCACCCTTTGCTTGAGTCTCCATCAGGCGCTGAATATCCAAATGAATGACTAATATGACGCAGTTTTCCTATCGGCTCCATTTTGGTTGCGCTAACCCGAATTTGGTTGCGCTAACTGTGCCCTCGCGTCCTATTCCGTGCAAAATCCGTATGTTATAGCGGAAGAATGAGACCCAAATCTTGGGTTTTCGCAGAAATGCTCAGGCTTTGGGCATTACGGGTTGGAAACTATACCGCCTTCGATTGGCGGGAACGGGAGCTTGCAGGATGACTATAGGACGCGTGAACCCATCGCACCGGTTGGAAGATCAAGGCATCAGCGGGCTGGGGCGCGTCTATTATAACTCTATCGAGCCTGCATTGGTCGAAGCGGCCGTGGCCCGCGGCGAAGGCAAACTGGGCAAGGGCGGGGCGTTTTTGTGCACCACCGGGCAGTTTACCGGCCGTTCGCCGAAGGATAAATTCGTGGTCCGCACCGCCGGGGTCGAGGATTCGATCTGGTGGGAAAACAACGCAGCCATGGCGCCCGAGGCGTTTGATCGGCTGTACACGGATATGTTGGCGCATATGCAGGGGCGCGAGTATTTCGTGCAGGATCTGTTCGGCGGGGCCGACCCGGTCTACCGCCTGGATGTGCGGATGGTGACGGAACTGGCCTGGCACGGGTTGTTCATCCGCCACATGTTGCGCAGGCCGGAGCGGGCGGAGTTGGACACATTTGTGCCGGAATGGACAGTGATCAACTGCCCGTCGTTCGAGGCTGACCCTAAACTGCACGGCTGCCGGACCTCTACGGTGATCGCGCTGAACTTCGAGCGCAAGTTGATCCTGATCGCCAACACCGCTTATGCGGGCGAGAATAAGAAAGCGGTGTTCACGCTGCTGAACTACCTGTTGCCGGAAAAAGGCGTGATGCCGATGCATTGCTCGGCCAACCATGCGATTGGCAATCCGGTGGATTCGGCGGTGTTCTTTGGGCTTTCTGGCACCGGCAAGACCACGCTTTCGGCGGACCCGTCGCGGATTTTGATCGGCGATGATGAACACGGCTGGTCGGATCGCGGCACCTTCAACTTTGAAGGCGGCTGCTATGCCAAGACGATCAACTTGTCGGCAGAAGCCGAGCCGGAGATTTACGGCACCACCTCGCGCTTTGGCACTGTGGTGGAGAATATGGTGTTCGATCCGGAAACGCTGGAGTTGGATTTCGAAGACGACAGCCTGACGCAAAACATGCGCTGTGCGTATCCGTTGGAGTATATCTCGAACGCATCCGAGACCGGAATGGGCGGACATCCCAAGCATGTGATCATGCTGACCTGCGATGCTTACGGTGTGCTGCCGCCGATCGCTCGGCTGACCCCGGCGCAGGCGATGTATCATTTCTTGTCGGGGTTTACGTCGAAGACCCCGGGAACCGAGCGCGGGATAGTCGAGCCGACGCCGACGTTCTCGACCTGTTTCGGCGCGCCGTTCATGCCACGCAGGCCGGAAGTGTATGGCAAGCTGTTGCAGGCGAAGATTGCGAAGTTTGGCGCGTCTTGCTGGCTGGTGAATACCGGCTGGACCGGGGGCAAGTTTGGTGAGGGCAAGCGGATGCCGATCAAGGCGACGCGGGCTTTGTTGACGGCGGCCTTGGATGGCTCGCTTGGCGCGGGGGAATTCCGCCGCGATCCTAACTTTGGCTTTGAGGTTCCGGTGGCAGTGGCGGGGGTGGATGCGACCCTGCTGGACCCGCGCGCGACGTGGACCGACAAAGCGGCTTATGATGCGCAGGCTGCGAGGCTGGTGGGGATGTTTGCCGATAATTTCGCGCAATATGTGCCGTTCATTGATGCCGATGTGAAGGCGGCGGCGATTGGATGAAACCGGAGGGTCCCGCGTTGGGACCTTTTTCGGATGTTTTGATTTCAAGGGCTTACGGGTCGTCGATAAGGATCTGTTAAGGTTTGGCTTGCAGACTAAGGCTGGGGGTTTCACACCCCCAGACCCCTTTGGAACATTTGAGCCAGTATGAAAGCAAATTTTAGATAAGTTTTAGAGATTACAAGCCAACGGCCCGGCGCATCAGGTTGAGGCCGGTGAGCACCAGCAGAATTTGCGTCCAGCGGCGGAATTTCGACTGATCGAGGCGGTCTTGGATGGCGACGCCCAGAGTTTGGCCGATCATCGCGGGCAGCACCAGCACAGCGGAGAAGCTTATCGTGCTGGCGGTCATCACACCCGAGTGCAGGTGGGCGACTAGCAAAACCGCAGCCCCGATCAGGAATACGACGCCTTGCACCCGGACGGTTTCCAACTTGTCGGCTTTGATGGACAACAGGTAGACCAGCAGGGGCGGGCCCCAGACGCCAGAGATGCCACCGTAGAGGCCGCCGATTGCCCCCAGAATCCATTCGGCGCGGCTGCGATGTTCCAGACGCAGGCCGAGGCCAACGCCTGCCAATTGCAGCGCAGCGAAGATGGTGATCGGCAGACCCAGCAGCAGCAGGAACAGGTCTTGCGGGATCACGCGGACGAATTGGGCGGAAATCACGATGAAGGCCACGGTGGCAATCAGCATCCGGCGGTAGGTGATCACGGTTTGCCAGGCGGGGGCCACGCCTTGACGAAAGGCTTGGCTGAGGTTGGAGATTAGGGTGGGCAGGATCAACCCGGCCAGCGCGGTTTCGGGCGGCAGAAAGCTGGAGAAGGCAGAGATCATAATCATCGGCATGGCAAAGCCGACAGCACCTTTGACAAAGCCCGCAATCAAGGTGATCAGCAGCGCGGCGATAAAAGCCTGCGGCGTCAGGCCCGCCATAAGGTGTTCCATGTGGCTTTCTCCTTGTAAGCCATGGTCTACTGCAGGCCGTAGCGGGCCGCACGTTGAAATCGAGTGCGACATTTTAGATCTGTATGTAGACTTCTGGCGAATTATTGTTGCGCTGAAACCGCGAAGGGCTTACCTCTTTCGCAGATGCAGCATACGAGGATTGCGGTGATGGCGTTTGATCAGAACTCTGGTGTGATGACCGATCTGCTGGGGGTGACAGCTGAGGCTTTGCCGGAGGTGGAGGCGCTGTTTGAGCGCGGGCGCGAGGTTCTGCGCGGGCTGGTGACGGTCAGCGGCAAGGTGTCGGCCGTGGGGTTGGAGCAGCATCAGTTTGCGGCGCATTCATTGGCTTGGCTGGCGACCTATACCGAAAGCCTGCGGCAGTTGCGGGCTTGGGCGGGACGGCTGTCGGACGACGGCAAGTTTGGCGAGATGGAGGGGTTGATCCTGCAGATCGGCTTTGGCGAGTATCTGAGCCAGATCTATGGCGGGATTCCAATGTCGCAGGGCGAGATGGCGCGGCTGGGGGATTTGGGGATTTCTGCGGTACCGGGGGCTGCGGCCGCCGTGTTGATGGCCGAGGGCAATAGTCCTGCGGCGCGGATGCACTTGGTGGCGTTGATGCGTGACAATCACGGCCGGGCGACGTTTGGGGTCACGGGACTGGATGATGAGTTGGAGATGATCCGCGATCAGTTCCGCCGCTTTGCCGATGAAAAAGTGGTGCCCCATGCGCATGGCTGGCATCTGCGCGATGAATTGATCCCGATGGAGATCATTGCGGCTTTGGCCGAGATGGGGGTGTTCGGGCTGACGATCCCCGAGGAGTTTGGCGGCTTTGGTCTGTCGAAAGCCTCGATGGTGGTGGTGTCTGAGGAATTGTCGCGGGGGTATATTGGGGTTGGGTCTTTGGCGACCCGCACAGAAATTGCTGCGGAGTTGATCTTGTGCGGCGGCACCGAGGCGCAGAAGGCGCAGTGGTTGCCGAAGCTTGCCTCGGGCGAGATTTTGCCGACGGCAGTGTTTACCGAGCCCAACACTGGCAGCGATCTGGGGTCTTTGCGGACGCGGGCGGTTGCGGTGGATGGGGCTTGGGAGGTCACCGGGAATAAGACTTGGATCACCCATGCGGCGCGGACTCAGGTGATGACGTTGTTGGCGCGGACGGATGCAGAGACAACCGATTATCGCGGCCTGTCGATGTTTCTGGCCGAAAAGCTGCCGGGAACCGATGCAGAGCCGTTTCCGACGCCGGGGATGACCGGGGGCGAGATTGCGGTCTTGGGCTATCGCGGCATGAAGGAATATGAGCTGGCGTTTGACGGCTTTAAGGTGGCATCCGAGAACCTTTTGGGCGGGGTGCCGGGGCAAGGCTTCAAGCAGTTGATGCAGACGTTTGAAAGTGCGCGGATTCAGACGGCGGCGCGGGCGATCGGGGTGGCGCAGAACGCTTTGGAAGTGGGCATGGCTTATGCCACGGACCGCAAGCAGTTTGGCAAGGCGCTGATCGAATTCCCGCGCGTGGCGGGGAAGCTGGCGATGATGGCGGTCGAGGTGATGATCACCCGGCAGCTGACCTATTACAGCGCATGGCAGAAGGATCACGGCAAACGTTGCGATCTGGAGGCGGGGATGGCGAAGCTGCTGGGCGCACGGGTGGCTTGGGCGAGCGCGGATAATGCGTTGCAGATCCATGGCGGCAATGGCTTTGCCTTGGAGTATCAGATCAGCCGCATCCTGTGCGATGCGCGAATCTTGAATATCTTTGAGGGCGCGGCGGAAATTCAGGCGCAGGTGATTGCGCGGCGATTGCTGGATTAGAGCGGGGGGAAAGGGCGTCGTCCGGGGCACAAAAATTCTTCCCCGCGGGGAATGACTTGTAGAATTTTTCAAAATCATGGCCACTTTCCACAACATGTTGTGGTAGAAGGGCGGATCAGAGAAATCGACTTAGAGCCGGCCGCGTGATGGGCGCAGGTTGCCGAGGCGGGGATGTAACTTGCCTGCGATGACGTAAGCCGCCCCGAAAGCCAGCCCTGAGGCGGCAAAGATGAAGTTCAACGGTGCGACCCAGAGCACCAGCCACGCCATGGCGGGGGTGGCGATGCCAGAGACATCGCGGAAGCTGGAATAGACGGCGGCCATCTCGGCGCGCTCGGACGGTTTGACGGACATCATGAAGGGCAAACCGCCGACAACGTCGAGCATGACAAGGCCGAATGAGCCGAGAAAAAGGCAGGCGATGGTCAGCGTGGGGGCGAATGCGAGGATTGTGGCGGCGCAAAACAGAATGGCGCAATAGGCCAAGGTGCGGCGCAGGGCGACCCGGACCGAGCGGCGGCGCACCCACGCGGCCATGAACGGCGACAGCAGCAAGGTGGCGTTGGAGACTGACAGCATGAAGCCGCCGAGTTTGTCGCCCAAGCCGGATTCAATACAGTACACCGGGACATAGACCACATAGACCCACCAGCCACAGCTGCGGATCACCGCGAACAGCCAGCCGGCGATCAGCCTCGGTTGGCGGAAGAAGCGGCCCAAATAGGCCAGCGGATTGACAGCGGGGCCTTTGGCGCGGGCGATCTGTTTGCCGGACCCGAGGCGCAGATACCAGAACACCCCGAACAGGATCACCGCAAACACAGCCGCCACGATGAACGGTAAGGGGGCCCACAGCGCGCGCATGTAAACGCCGCTCATCGGGCCAATCGCCCAAGGCGCTGCGGCATAGACCATTTGCAGGCTTTGGGTGCGGCCGAGATCGGCGCGCGGCACATAATCCAGCACATAGGCGTTGAAGCAGACAAAGCAGGTGACGGTGGCCATCGACATGATCAAGATGCCCAATTGCACCGACCATTGCGTGCCCAGCACGAACAGCACCATCGAAACCAGATAGAACACGCAGCCCGCCGAATAGACCCAGCGGCGCGGCCAGATTTGCGTCAGGCGCGGCACCATCAGGCCCCAGAACAAAGTGATGATGCCTGCGGTCAGATAGACGGTGGACAGGTTTTGCGCCGAGCCAAACGCATCATAGACCGCGATCGGAATGGTCGAAATCAGCATGCCGCGCACCGCAGCCTCTAGCCCCGCAAGCAAAGCGAAATGCTGGAGTTTTGGGCTGGAGGAGTGTTTCAACTCCAAAGACTGATACCGCAGGGCCATGGTGATATTTGGCTTGTATCGCGGCTGTGGGTCTGTGCCGCTGGCGACGGCGGTTAGGCTGTCCGCGACTATTGTTGCGCCAAGATGGCTAATAACCGTGCACGGGCTTCGGGCAGCGGTTTGCCGTTCAATGTAGGTTCCAAAGCGCGGTTGAGGAAATGCCCGGTCAGGGCAAGACCTTGGGCGATTTCAACCGGGCTGGCAGGCCCCTGCCCCAGCAAAACCGGCGGCAAAGGCAACAGCCGCCCCGCCCAGTCGCCCGCCGCATCCCGGTTCACCGCGCGGCCGGTTTTCGGGCTGACATAGGCAAGATCTTCGCGGCTGCCGGTGATGGCGCATTGGCTGAAATCAAGGGCAAAGCCGAGTTCCTCTAGCAGGTTTAGCTCCCAGCGCAGATAATCCGGCGGCCAGCCCGGGGTTTGCAGCGCATCCAGCAAGGCGATGGAACGGGCGTAAAGTGCTGGATGTGGCTCGCGGTCGGGCAAAGCGGTGTGCAGCATGGCGCAGACCGCATTCAGGCCCGCAAGGTTCAAGCGATCCGTCAGCACGCCCGCCCGGCTGCGCAAGGGTTCAACCTTGAAACTGCCGATCTGTTCAGACAGCCGCGCCTGCCAGACCACATCGACCTGAGATCCTGGTTGCAACACCGCCGCCATCCGGCGCGAGGCACCGCCACGCACCACGCCCGCATGACGCCCATGCGCATGGGTGAACACCTCGATGATCGCCGATGTCTCGCCATGCGGCCGCACCGAAATCACCGCCCCCTGATCGCGCCATTCCATATCCCCAGTATCGACGCAGCGTCACGGCAGAGCAAGGCTTGCCATTGCAGAGTTTTACGGCAGATTGCGCATATGTTGGCCAGATTGACCGCCTTTGCCCTTGCCCTTGTCGGACTAGCCGCCCTGCGCGCGCAGTTTGATGCGCTGACCGGGCTGAGCTTGGCCGTGGACAGAATTTGGGCGATGGCCGCTTATTTCACCATTCTGACCAATGCCTTGCTGGTGGCGCATCTGCTGGCAATCACCAAGGGCTGGCAAATTTCAGCCGCGCGCGCGGCGGGGTTGTTGGTGGCGATTACCACGGTGGGAATTCTGTATCACGCGCTGCTGGGCAACCAATTTCCGACCAAAGGTGTTGGCTGGTGGGCCGATCTGGGGCTGCACACGGTGATGCCTTTGGGCTTTGGCGCGTGGTGGCTGGCGTTTGCACCGAAACATGTGCGCTGGTCGGATGTGCCACAGTGGCTGATCTGGCCCGTGATCTATACGGCTTATGCGCTGATCCGGGGGCAACAGACGGGGGCTTGGGCCTATCCGTTTCTAAACGCGGACGCCTTGGGTTGGGCGCATGTGGCGCGCAACATCGGGGCGCTGGTGGTGGCGCTGGTGGTGCTTGGCCTGGCCATCGCGGCCTTGGCGCGCTTCCTTCACTCGGCCAAACCCGGCTGATCCAGCAGGGTACGGCCTTGGCGATCCTCCAGTTCAATCACCCAAAGATCAGGATCGCGGCTGCGCTGGCGCGATAGCAGCGCATCCACCTCGGGCTCGGGACCATCCGCGAGAACCACCCAGACGCGGGTATCCGCCAGAAGATCGAACGAGCGTTGATAAGCGCGGGCTTGGCCGTTCAGCAGGGCGACTTTCACCAGAACCGCGCCTGCCGTGGGGTCGCCCTTGGCGGTGACATAGACCGGAATATCCGCCAGCCGCAGTCGGGTCAGATAGGCAGACACCCAGAGATCAGAGGTGAGACGCGCACTCATCGTTGCTCTTTCTGAAATACTCCCCCCGGAGGGATCGACAGTTCAACCGGCACGCGCTTTCATATGACGAAACCGAAATTTGCGACAAATTTCGGGCCGGAATTTTGCTTAAAATTCCGCTTGGCCTCATGCCTCGCCGTCTTTGAAATCCAGACCCATTTCGGAATAGCGCTCGGGCTCATCCTGCCAGTTTTCCCGCACTTTCACCTGCAAGAACAGATGCACGGTGCGACCGAGGAATTCCGAGATATCGGCGCGGGCGGCTTGGCCGATGCTTTTGATCGTCTCACCTTTGTTGCCCAGCACGATGCCTTTGTGGCCGTCGCGGCTGACATAGATGATCTGGTCGATCCGGGTGCTGCCGTCAGGTTTGTCTTCCCATTTCTCAGTCTCCACCGTCAGTTGATACGGCAGTTCTTCGTGCAGTCGCAAAGTCAGCTTTTCGCGGGTCATTTCCGAGGCGATCATCCGCATCGGCAGATCGGCGATCTGGTCTTCGGGGTAGAACCACGGGCCATCGGGGATCTGCTCGCCCAGCCATTCGCGCAAGTCTTTGACACCATAGCCTTTTTCCGCCGAGATCATGAAGGTTTTCGCAAACGGGAAAGCTTCGTTCATCTTCTCGGCCAAAGCCAAAAGCACTTCGGCCTTGACCTTGTCGATCTTGTTGATCGCCAAAGCCACGGCTTGGCCCTGCGGGATTTGGTCTTTCATGCGGTCGATGATGGTGGCGACCCCTTCGGTCAGGCCGCGGTTCGCTTCGATCAGCAGCACGATCAGATCGGCATCGGCAGCCCCGCCCCAAGCGGCTTTGACCATGGCGCGATCCAAGCGGCGGCGCGGGCGGAACAGGCCGGGGGTGTCGACGAACACGATCTGCGCCACGCCCTCCATCGCCACGCCGCGAATACGGGTGCGGGTGGTTTGCACTTTATGCGTCACGATGGACACTTTCGCGCCGACCATGCGGTTCAGCAGGGTCGATTTGCCCGCGTTCGGTTCGCCAATCAGCGCCACAAAGCCCGCGCGGGTGCCAGGGCCGTCGGGCATCCGGCCAGTGAGTTTGCTGTCTTCAATCATCAGAAGTCTCCATCCGGGCCAGAAGGGCGCGGGCTGCGGCTTGTTCGGCCACACGTTTCGATCCGGCGCGGGCAAATTCAGCCTCGCCACTTTCCAGTCGGACTTCAACGGTGAAGATCGGCTGGTGGTCTGGGCCTTCGCGGCCCTGTTCGGTGTAAATTGGTGGCGGCATGGCGCGGGCTTGCGCCCATTCTTGCAGCGAGGTTTTCGGGTCACGCGCGTCTTGTTCGACAGCACCGATCCGCGCGGCCCAAAGCCGCAGGATCAGGGAGCGCGCGGCATCAAAGCCGCCGTCTTGGTAGACGGCAGCAATCACCGCTTCCATCGCATCGCCCAAAAGCGCCTCTTTGCGGCGGCCGCCAGACAGCATTTCCGAGCGGCCGAGTTTCAGCACATCGCCCAAACCGACCTCTCGCGCGACTTCGGCGCAGGCCTCTTTGCGCACCAAAGCGTTGAAACGGGGGGCGAGCTGACCTTCGGACGCGGCCATGTCGGCCCCCAGAAGGGCCTCGGCCATCACCAGACCCAAGACACGATCGCCAAGGAATTCAAGGCGTTGGTTATCGGGCCGGGTGGTAGACGAAATCGAGGCGTGGGTGACGGCGCGCAGCAGCAGATCTGGCTGGCGGAACGTATGCCCGATGCGCGCCTCGAAGGCTTTGAGATCGGCTGCGAGCTTCACTCCACCGCCTTGAAGAAGCGGTCCGAACGCCATGTCCAGAAGAACAGCATTGAGGTGCCAGCCGAGGAGAAGATGATGCGGTCGGCACGGCCGATCAGGTTTTCGACAGGCACGAAGCCGACGCCGCCGACGGCTTGGGCAAAGCGGCTGTCTTGGCTGTTGTCACGGTTGTCGCCCATGAAGAAATACGCGTCTGCGGGCACGGTGAACACGTCTGTGTTGTCGGCGTAGCCATCGTTTTCGATGTTCAGCACATCATGCACAACACCGTTCGGCAGGGTTTCGCGGAAGCGATCTTTCTTGCAGATCGCGCCATCGCCGACAGCACCATTGGCGCAGCGCGGGCGGGACTTCATTGGGCCTTGCGGCTCCATCACTTCTTCAAAGGTGCCATCGGGGGTTTGCGGGACGACCGCGCCGTTGATGTAGGGCACGCCCTGTTTCATCTGAATCTTGTCGCCCGGCAGGCCGATCAGACGTTTGACGAAATCAGAGCCGTTGACGGGATGGCGGAACACCACCACGTCGCCGCGCTCGGGTTCGGACGCGAAAATGCGGCCAGAGATGGGGCACAAAGCGAAGGGACAGGAGTATTTTGAATAGCCGTAGGCCATTTTGTTAACGAAGACGAAATCGCCCACCAGCAGGGTGTCTTTCATTGATTCCGAGGGAATCCAGAACGGCTGGAACAGCAGGGTGCGGAAAGCGCCTGCGATCAGCAATGCGTAGACGACGGTTTTGATCGTCTCGACAATGCCGCTATCGGTTTTCGCCATGGTGTACGTCTTCCTTCAGATTTGCCGCTACATGCGCGCCGGGGGGGCGGGAGTCAAGTTGGCGTGGGGCCAGGGCGGGCCTCGATCACCACGAAAGCCTGCGCCCAAGGGTGATCGTCGGTCAAAGTGACGTGAATGATCGCGTGATGATCGGGCGGAGTCATTTGGGCGAGGCGTTCGGCGGCCCAGCCGGTGAGGTGCATCACGGGTTGGCCGGTGCGCAGGTTCGACACCGCCATATCTTTCCAAGAGATGCCCATGCGCAAGCCGGTTCCCAATGCTTTTGAGCACGCCTCTTTCGCCGCCCAGCGTTTGGCGTAGGTGGCGGCGACGACGCGAGGGCGGCTTTCGGCCTTTTTCTGCTCAGCTTCGGTGAAGACCCGGTTGCGGAAACGGTCGCCATGGCGGGCGAGAGCGGCCTCGATCCTTTCGATATTGCAGAGGTCAGAGCCGATGCCGAGGATCATGTCAGGCGCGCGCCGCATCCATCAGGCGGCGCATTTCCTTGATAGCGGCTTCAAGCCCGACATAGATCGCCTCGCCGATCAGGAAATGGCCGATGTTCAGCTCGGCCACTTCCGGGATGGCGGCGATGGGGGTGACGTTGTCGTAGGTCAGACCGTGGCCCGCGTGGACTTCCAGGCCAAGGCTGTGGGCGAAGGCCGCACCTTTGCGCAGGGCGTCGAGTTCTGCTGCCGCCTCGACGATGCGGCCTTCCGCGTGCAGGTCGGAGTAGTGACCGGTGTGGAGTTCAACCACAGCGGCACCGATGCGGGCAGAGGCTTCGATTTGCGACGGGGCGTGGCCGATGAACATCGACACCCGGCAGCCTGCTGCGCGCAGCGGGGTGATGAAATCGGTCAGGCGGTTGGCGTCGATGGCCACATCAAGGCCGCCTTCGGTGGTGCGCTCGGCGCGGTTTTCCGGCACAAGGCAGACGGCATGCGGTTTCAGATGCAGGATAATCGCTGCCATCTCGTCGGTGGCGGCGCATTCAAAGTTGAGCGGGATGCCAAGGCCTGCGGCAAGCGCCGCCATATCGGCGTCACGGATGTGGCGGCGGTCTTCGCGCAAATGGGCGGTGATGCCATCGGCGCCGGCAGCTTCGGCGATCAGGGCGGCGCGCAGAGGGTCAGGCCAGACAGAGCCACGGGCATTGCGCACGGTGGCGACGTGATCAATGTTGATGCCAAGCCGTTGCCGCCCGAAATGTGCCATCGCATTCGTCCTTTGTGGTTTTGATCAGATGTAGCGCGGCAATGTTACTTTGCACCTGCGCTGCTGTCATCTTCGCCGGCGCTGTTTTCGGCGTCTTTGTCGCCGCGGTGCAGCAGACGGTTTTTCGCCTCGGCGACGGCGACTTTCAGACGGTGGCGCCGCTCGCGGCGATCATCGGTCTTAGCGGCGCGGGCTTTTTGGTAGGTCGTCACCAAAGGGATGGTCAGGTAATAGGCCACCGCCGAGATGATGGTCCCGGGCAGCAAAGCGCCGATGAAATAGGGCAGATAAATCTCGTGCCAAAACCGGATCAGGCCGCCCCAATGCATCGTTGCCGGAGTGAAGATGGCCCAGAAGTTACGCCACAGATCAACTCCGGCGGAACCGAAAGCATCAATGATCGCGTCAAAGGTCAAAGTTCCTTCTACGCCCATGATCCAGTGGCCCAAAGACATAGCAAACACCGCGAAAAACGGCGTGGTCAGCGGATTGGTGTTGAAGGTGCCAAGCAAAGCCGCAAACAGGTTGCCGCGCACCAGCCGGGCGGCGGCCCAAGCGGCAACGAATTGCAGAAACGGAAGGGGCAGAAATCCCACAAGAAAGCCCGCGAAAATACCGCGCGCAATGCGGTGGGGGTCGTCGGGCAGACGGCTCATCCGGTGGATGACATAGCGGGTCGCGCGTTTGAACCCACCCTTCGGGTAGACCATCTCGCGCATCCAAGCGAGCCATCCCAGCGGTTGCCGACGTTTGAAAACCATAGAGCGGCCCCGCTTCCTTCCTGCCCTAAGGCGTATTCCTTGCCGGAAATTCCGTTAAGGCTTGCGTGTCATATCACGATGCCGCGACACTTGTGCGACATCGGTTTCGGCTTCCAGCGCCGTCATCACCATGTGCAAGTGTTCCACGTCACGCAAGTCCACGTCGATGATAAGTCTGTAAAAATCCGGTTTGCGTTCGATAAACCGCAGATCGGATATGTTGGCTTTCTGCTCGCCAATCAAGGTGCAGATCCGACCCAAAACGCCTTGGTCGTTGGATATGGCGACATCCAGCGCAACGGTGTTGACGGGGGCATGACGGCCCGCGTGCCATTGCAGATCAACCCAGCGGTTTGGCTGTTCTTCGAACTCTTCCAAAGCCGGGCAGTCAATCGCGTGGATCAACAGACCTTGGCCGCGATAGGTGATGCCAACGATACGCTCGCCGGGCAAAGGCTGACAGCACAGGGCGCGTCGGAAGGTTTGATCATCGGGCATACCGATCACGGCGCGGGCGGGTTCGACCTCATCCGCGCCGCGTTGCACCAGTTCGGGGTAGAGGGTTTCGACCACTTTGCGGGCGGTCAGTTCAGCAGAACCGAGAGCAGCCAAAAGTTCGGCTTCATCCGGCATGCCCAGCATTTTGGCGGCGGTGCGCAGGGCTTTGTCTGTGGCCTTTTTGCCAACATGTTCAAAGGCGGCGCGGGCAAGTTCTTGACCAAGGCGCACAAAACGGCCGCGATCTTCTTCGCGCAGAGATTTGCGAATCGCGGCCTTGGCGCGGCCGGTGGTGACAATGTCGATCCAACTGGCCTGCGGGCGCTGGCCTTCGGCGGTGATAATCTCTACCGACTGGCCGTTTTTCAGCCGCGTCCACAACGGCACGCGGATGCCGTCGACTTTGGCAGACACACAGGAATTGCCGATGCGGGTGTGGATCGAATAGGCGTAATCCAAGGGCGTCGCGCCACGCGGCAGTTGCACCACATCGCCCTTCGGGGTGAAGCAGAACACCTGATCGGAATACATTTCCAGTTTGACGTTTTCAAGAAATTCGTCGTGATCGCCCTCGTCCAGCCGCTCGGTCATCGCGGCGATCCATTTGGCGGGATCGACGGCAAACGGGTTCGTGGCGCGCACGCCTTCGCGGTAAGACCAGTGCGCTGCGACGCCGGCCTCGTTGACTTCGTGCATCTCACGGGTGCGGATTTGCACCTCGACCCTTTTGCCATCGCGGCCCGACACCGTGGTGTGGATAGAGCGGTAGCCGTTGGATTTTGGTTGGCTGAGGTAGTCTTTGAAGCGACCGGGGACCGCGCGCCAACGTTGGTGGATCACGCCCAAAATACGGTAGCAATCGGCGACCGACGCGCAGATGACGCGGAAGCCGTAGATGTCGGAGAGGCGGGAGAATGCGAGGTCTTTCTCCTGCATCTTGCGCCAAATCGAATAGGGCTTTTTGGCGCGACCGTAAACATCAGCGTCGATCTGCACCTTATCCAACTCGGCGTGGATGTCCGCGGTGATCTGATGCACCACATCGCCGGATTCGCGTTGCAAGGTCAGGAAACGTCGGATGATCGAATTGCGGGCTTCCGGGTTCAGCACCCGGAACGACAGGTCTTCGAGTTCTTCGCGCATCCACTGCATACCCATGCGTCCTGCCAAGGGTGCATAGATTTCCATGGTTTCCCGGGCCTTTTTGGCCTGTTTTTCCGGGTTCATCGATTTGATGGTGCGCATGTTGTGCAGACGATCGGCCAGCTTGACCAAGATCACCCGCAAGTCTTTCGACATCGCCAGGAACAGCTTGCGGAAGTTCTCGGCCTGCTGCGATTCGGTGTTGGAAAGTTGCAGGTTGGTCAGTTTGGTGACGCCATCGACCAACTCTGCCACTTCCTCGCCAAACAGCTTGGCAACCTCGGCATAGGTGGATTTGGTGTCTTCAATGGTGTCGTGCAAAAGCGCCGTGATAATGGTGGCATCATCCAACTGCTGTTCGGTGAGGATGGCAGCGACTGCGACGGGATGGGTGAAGTACGGCTCACCCGATTTGCGCATCTGACCTTCATGCATCGCTGCACCGTAGGCATAAGCCCGGCGGATCAGTTCAGAATTGCAACGTGGATTGTAGTTTTTAACCAGGGCGATGAGGTCTTCAACGTCAATCATCACCGCCCCGCAATTCGGGAATTCCCGTAATTAAAGCTCGCCTTGCGCTTCCATGAGGGCGCGCAGCAGCTTTTCTTCCGACATGTCATCCTGCATCGGGCGATCAACTTCACCCGACATCAGCAGAGCCATCTGATCTTCTTCTGGCTCGTCAACTTCGATCTGGGTCTGGTGACCTTCAATCATCCGCTCACGCAAGGCATCCGCCAGTTGGGTTTCCTCGGCGATTTCGCGCAAGGCCACCACCGGATTCTTATCGTTGTCACGATCTACAGTCGCGGCAGAGCCGGCCTGGATTTCGCGGGCCCGATGGGCCGCAAGCAGGACAAGTTCGAACCGGTTCGGAACTTTATCGACGCAATCTTCAACCGTCACGCGGGCCATGAAAGACTCCAGTAGGGGAGGGGCTGTGAAGCGGTCTATTTAGGCGCGATGCTGCGGCTTGACAAGGGGATAATCAAGCAAATGCCCAGATCAATCTGAAGGCAGGGCGATGACTTCGGCACGATCTTTCGCCGGAAGCGCTGCCAGCATCTGCGCCACGGTCAGGCCAGTGACAGGATGCTGCCAATCGGCGGCAACATCGGCAAGCGGCACCAGAACGAAAGCGCGCTCGGCCAGACGCGGATGCGGCAGGATCAGCTGGTCGGGCGCAAGGCTGCGTTGATCGTCTGGCAGAAGATTTTTCCATTTCAGATAGGTGGCACGGTCAGGCAACACTGATTCGCCCAAGGCCAGAAGATCAATATCAAGACTGCGCATCCCCCAACGCTGCACGCGCTCACGTCCGAATCTTGCCTCCACTATGTGCAAACAAGCTAATATATCGGATGCAGGCATCGCGTGACGCAACGTCACGAGCGCGGCGGCGTTCACATAGTCCGGCCCTGCCCCAGCGGGGAAACATGGCGTTTGATACAGGGTACTTAGTCGCGTCACTGGCAACCCCACGCGATCAAGTTCCGCTATAGCGGCAAGAATTGTTGACTTTGGCGACAACTCGCCGAAATTCAGATTGGCGCCAAATGCAACCAGAGCGTGCTTTAAAGCAACCATTTTTGCTGGTATCCTATCGATAGATTGGCTTGATCGAGTATCCGCCGCACTGCTATTCACATCCATTGCCGTCGCCTTATCTACATTGGTAGTCAATTCAAAAAAGCGCGGTTACCGGACAGATTTTTCGAGGGGAAGACTATGTTTTACAAGGACGAACGGCTTGCGCTGTTCATTGATGGCTCGAACCTGTATGCGGCCGCAAAGGCACTTGGGTTTGACATCGACTACAAGTTGCTGCGTCAAGAGTTCATGCGGCGTGGCAAACTTCTGCGTGCTTTCTATTATACCGCCCTGCTGGAGAATGACGATTATTCGCCGATCCGCCCGCTGGTCGACTGGTTGAACTACAACGGCTTCACCATGGTCACCAAACCGGCCAAGGAATACACCGACAGCCAAGGCCGCCGCAAAGTCAAAGGCAACATGGACATCGAGCTTGCCGTCGATGCGATGGAACTGGCGCCGCGGGTCGATCATGTGGTGATCTTCTCGGGCGACGGCGATTTCCGGCCGCTGGTGGAAAGTCTGCAGCGTCAAGGCGTACGGGTTTCGGTGGTCTCGACCATCCGCAGCCAACCGCCGATGATTGCGGATGAGTTGCGCCGTCAGGCCGACAATTTCATCGAGCTGGACGAGTTGCGCGACGTGATCGGCCGCCCGCCGCGTGAGCCTCGGCTTGAGCGTGACGAAGCGGCTGTTGACGTAAAGTAAAATGACGGAAGTGCAGCAGACCTTTGCTGCGCTGGATGAAAAGCCGAGGCGGGAAACTGCCTCGGCTTTCGCTTGGCGCCCAAGCCGGGATTTCGAGGGCGGGCTGCTGGAGCGCTGGTTCTTTCATTGAAGCCGGCCGATCTGCGGTTAAAGCGGGAAGGATCTGGGGCTGCCCGGATCGCCCAACATCTGCGCGATCTTGCGGCGGGGCCGTATTACTTTGAACCGCAAGACTAGACGAGGCCCGCGTGGCAGCTTAGGTCTAGGCCAAACATGAGAAGCCCGATGACCCTGCCACCGCTGACCCTCTATCTCGCCGCCCCGCGCGGCTTTTGCGCCGGTGTCGACCGGGCGATCAAGATTGTCGAACTGGCGCTGCAAAAATGGGGCGCGCCGGTCTATGTGCGGCATGAAATCGTACATAACAAATTCGTCGTCGATGCGTTGCGGGCGCAAGGCGCGGTGTTTGTCGAGGAGTTGGACGACTGCCCGGTTGACCGCCCGGTGATCTTCTCGGCACACGGCGTGCCAAAATCGGTGCCTGCGGCAGCACAAGCCCGCCAGATGATCGCGGTGGATGCCACCTGCCCGCTGGTGACCAAGGTGCATAATGAGGCGCAGCGGCATTCCGAGGCGGGTTTGCAAATGGTGATGATCGGCCATCAAGGCCACCCGGAAACCATTGGCACGATGGGACAACTGCCCGTGGGCGAGGTTCTGCTGGTGGAAACCGCCGCGGATGTCGCCGGGTTGATGGTGCGCGATCCGGCGCGGTTGGCCTATATCACCCAGACCACGCTGTCGGTCGATGACACGGCAGAGATTGTGGCGGCCTTGCAGGCGCGGTTTCCGGCCATTGTCGGGCCGCATAAGGAAGACATCTGTTACGCCACCACCAACAGGCAAGCAGCGGTGAAGGCGATTGCGGGCAAGATCGAAGCCCTTCTGGTGATCGGCGCGCCGAACTCGTCAAACTCGCGCAGATTGGTCGAGGTTGGCCGTTCAGCGGGCTGTGCCTATGCGCAACTGGTGCAGCGCGCGTCTGAGATTGACTGGCGGGCGTTGGAAGGTGTGACTTCGGTGGGGGTAACCGCGGGAGCATCTGCGCCGGAAGTCTTGGTCAATGAGGTGATCGACGCCTTCCGCGCCCGGTTTGACACGCGCGTGGAACTGGTTGAAACCGCACAAGAAAACATCGAATTCAAAGTGCCGCGGATCTTGCGCGAGACGCTATGAGGGCCGTTCCGCTCGCAGTGATGCTGTTGGGGCTGTCAGGCTTGCTGCCGTTTTTCTGGGGCGTTGCGACCTTTGTCAGCCCTACCGCGTTTGATTTGACGATGTCCATTCTCGGCCCGCGTTTTGTAGCACCGTTTGTACTGCTGTCGTATGGGTCGATCATTCTTGCCTTCATGGCGGGTGTGCTGTGGGGGTTTGCCACCCGCGCGCAGCACAGTGTTTGGGTTTTCTATGCGGTTTCGGTGATCCCGGCGCTGTGGGTATTTTTTCTGATAGGCGACGGACCGACATCATCTGCAATTTACCTCGGTCTGGGGTTCATCGGCCTGCTGGGGCTAGATTGGCTGTTCTGCCACCACAAGCTTGCGCCAATGTGGTGGCTGCCGTTTCGCGTCATGCTGACGGTGGCGGTCGTGACAAGCCTGGCCGTGGTCACCTTTGGTTGACCTTGACGGCAAGCCGGCCTAAATCGGCGCAAAGGAGCCAAGATGACCGAACTTTTTGCCTATACGGATGGTGCCTGCTCGGGCAATCCTGGCCCCGGCGGCTGGGGTGTTTTGATGCTGGCGCGCGAAGATGGCGCTGTGGTGAAGGAACGCACACTGTCGGGCGGTGAGGCGCATACCACCAACAATCGGATGGAATTGCTGGCGGCGATCTCGGCTTTGGAGGCTTTGACGCGGGTGTCAGAGCTGACGATTGTGACCGATTCTGCCTATGTGAAAAACGGTGTCACCGAGTGGATTCACGGCTGGAAACGCAACGGCTGGAAGACCTCTGGCAAAGATCCGGTGAAAAATGTGGATCTGTGGCAACGGCTTGATCTGGCCCAAGCCAAGCACAAGGTGGTCTGGCGCTGGATTAAGGGCCATGCCGGACATGCCGAAAATGAGCGCGCGGATGAGCTGGCGCGGGCCGGGATGGCGCCGTTCAAGCCGGCGAAACTGTAGCTCTGGCAGATCGGGAAACGGGGCGCGCACATCGGCGGACCGCCGATCCGGTTGCATATACCGCCTAATACCTTGCAATCATTGTGCGATCTAACGCCAGCGCGCCGACTGCGGCTATATCCAGTCGAGATTGACTTTCCCCGCCGGATATTTCGCTGCCACCACCTCGCGCAGGGCTTTGTAGCGGTCGCGCAGGTCCTTGAACTTGCGCTCATGGGTTTCCGCCACCAGCGCGCGGATGTTTGTGAACAAATCTTCACGATCAAGCGCTTCGAGGATGTCGAGTTCTGCGCCCTCAATATCCATCTTGATAAAAGCGATCTCGCCACGCGTGGCTACATGCTCGCGCACCAGCGTCGGGAAATCAAGCAAGGTCACCTCGACCGCGTTTTCCGCATCAATCCGCCGCCCGCCATCCAGAATGGTGCTTTTGACCGAGGCCCCGTCAGGATTGTCGCCAAAATTATCGGCCCGCATCAGGCGAATGGTGCCTGTCCCCACCCCCACGGCGGCATTGACCAAAGTGACGTTCGGGGCATTTGCGAACTTTTGTTCAAGAATGGAAAACGCATAAGGATCAGGCTCATAGGCCAGCACATCCGCCCCGGTGGCGGCCAGCAGTTCGGTCACCACCCCCATATTGGCGCCGCAATCCATCACCAGATCGCCGGGCCGCAACATCGCGGTGATTGCCGTCATATAGCCTTCCGCCCAAGCCTTGCGCTGGTTGCGCTTTTGGCGGCGGATCAGTGCCTCAATCTCATCAGGGGTCGTGGGTAAAGCTTTGACGAATTTGTCTTTTTTGCCCTTCTTGATCTGCGGCTCTAGCGCCTGATCCGTCTCGGTCATTCCTCTAGCGCCTTAGACGCGTCAACGCCAATCTGTGCGCACATCCGTGCAGCGTAAGAGTTGGGCATCGGTGGATTTTTGCGCCAATAGGGTTTGGTACCGTTGGTATACAGATGCACCGACAGGGTATTGTCGGTGAAATGTCCCTCAACCCGACCATAGGGGTCGTAGAACACGTCGTTCAACTGGAACGGCACTGGATAGAGGTAATCCGAACTCAGCGCCTTTTCAAAATCACCGGTCTGTTGCGCGAAATAGGTGAAGGCCTGCGGGCCAAACGCGGTGCGCTCGGCGTTATAAATCCGCACAGCTTGCGGCAGGCTGCTGTCTTGCTTTTCGATCCGCTTGCGTTGCTGCTTGTTGAACCAAGCCGGGGCATCGGGCAGGTTTTCATAATAATCCAGCAACTGCTTGATCAGCTCTCCCTGCGGCGGAATATAGACAACGCCACAGTTCAACGCCCCTCTAAAGCCATGACCTGCATAGATATTTTGCATCTCATCCGGGAAAGGTTTGTGGCAAAACGCATCACAATCAATCCAGACCGCATCGGTTTTCTCGATCATCTTGTAGCGAAACACGTTGGACAAAAAGCTTTCCGAAGTCTGCCGCACGATATCCATATCAATCGCCATAATGTCGGTGGCGGGTTTGACGGTGATACCATCGGGCACATTCGTCACCTTGTCGGTGCAATACAGCGTGGTCGGATGGCCCTGTGCGACATGGCTGAGCAGGCAAAGCTGGTTCAGATAATGCAGCTTGTCGCCGATCCAAAGCGAGGCGACGGGTCTGCGAACGGGGGTAGACATGGGTACTGCCTCGTTTGTTTCGTTTTGTGGAACAATGCCGCAGAGCCGTAAGGCTGTCCAGCGGCGGACGTTGGTTAACTTGGGTCGTCTGGATCGACGGGTGCACCAAGCCGAAAACCGCGCGCGATATTGGCGTCAAATCCATAGTCCGGCACATAGCCAAGTGCCGCCAGCATGTCCTCTATTTCCGGCAAATGCGCGTGATGTTGCTCCAACAAGCGACCATAGAGAAATATCTGTTTCGGGACAGGCGCGGGTAACATCGGCAGCAATTTTTGCAGCACCTCTGGGCTAAGTTGCGAGTCTGAAAGCAACAGAGCATCCGGGCGCAGCTCCGTGATCAGCGCCAGCGCGCCTGTCGTGGGTTCAGCTCCAAGAATTTGATCCAAAAGGATAAAGCGATTGCTGAAAGCGCGGTTACTCAGCGCGCAAACCACAGCCAGCATCTGCCGCAAATCGGGGTTATCCTCTTGCAGACAGAGGCTCAGATCGGGCCGGATATTGGCGCAATGCCCGGCCAGAAAGCCCACTGCAGAGCCGATTTCCAACACCTTGGCCTGCTCAGCCAAGACCTGCGGCATCCGGCGCGCAAGCCCGCGCTCGAACTTACCAGATTGGATCAGAACCCGCGCCGAATCCGTAAAAACACGCGGATCGGCAGGCAGTTTCATGCTGTGATTAGGGTAAACTTCGGCACGCGCGTCTTGCGAAAGATCAAACCTGCCCGACCGATACGACCCCATCGGCACCGCCTCAACTGGGTCTTTCGGGACGGCCTGCCGTTCGGTTTTCGCCTTGGCACCCCGGCGCTTTTCCACATCAGACATCAGCGCTGCGATCTTTTCCTTGTCGCGGGCCTGTGGCGGTTTCGCGACGATCTGGCTGATCGGGACATCAGAGGCTTTGGCCAAATCGGCCACCAGCTGGTGATAGGCCTCGGTCTGGCGCAGCTCGGCCAAACGCCCCTCGGCACGTGCAATCGCCGCATGGTGCAAGCGGTTTAGCACCGGGTCTTGCAGCAGTTGCGCGATGATGGCATTGCGCTGTTTGGTGTAGCGCAGCATCGTATCGTCGCGCACTTCATTGCGATCTTGCAGCGACCAATAGTCGGAATTGTACTTATCCGCCTTATTGTTCACATTGCCGCGCATCTTGCGAATGGCATAGCTGTCCACCGATTTTACCGCGTAATGATTGAGCTGCACCCAGTCATAACCAACAGTCCGGGTGATCGAACGCCAGCCGCGAAACTTGAAGTAATCTTCCATCTCGCGACCCGAACCGTTCAGCCATTTCACCTCATCAGGGAACGCAGTTTCATGCCATTTCGTCTTCATTTTCGGGCGGTGAATTCCCAATTTCCACTTATCGGCACTGAAGCTGAACAGCGTCTTTACCCCCCAGCCCTTGTTCCATTCCTGCGGTGCGGCCCATAGATATTGCTCCGTTACCGGTGCGCGCGACCAATCCACCACCCCGCCAGAGCCGAATATCCGCCATGTCACCACGATGCCATTGGCACCCTGCGCTTTGGTCGCCGACAGCAGGCTGTCGAGGGTGCCATCGCCGTGTCTGATCGACAAAAACTCATCGGCGTCAAACACCATCACCCAGTCGGATTGCTGCACCACAGGCTCGTCCTGCGCGCAGTTCAGCGCCGAGGGTTGCGGGCGGATGCCTTCGGGGATCACGTTGCGGCGATGGTGGCAGAGCCCCAATTCCTCCAGCCGGATCAGCATGTCATCGGTGCCATCTGAACAATCGTTCGTATAGACCACCAGATCAGAAAATCCGACCGCCAGATGATGCGCAACCCATTCGATCACATAGGCGCCTTCGTCCTTCATCATCGAGACGGCGGTCACCTGACCATGCGGGCTATCATGGCGTTTCAACGAAAAATCAACAGTGCCCCAGCGCGCATCAGCCCCTTTCGGACGCCCCGCAAGCGGTACAATGCCTTCTGGTTGCTTACCTTGTTTCGACGTCACGCCCTGCCCTGCCTCTGCGCGGCGAAGCCTTTGGCCCGCCGCAGAACCCCGATTGCAGATCACCATAGGGCAAGCCGGAATCTGCCAGCAAGGCCAATGCAGAAAACTGCGCTGAACTGTGTCTTAGCAGACAACTGTTTCCAATTTAGCAACGAAAACCAAGGACTTTGCATCAAAACTTTTGTCAAACGCGTGACTTTGCGATGCGATGCAGCTTAGTCTGCCAAAATCTTCGCATTTTCACCCGCAGAGCAAGTATATGACCCCGAAACTGACCGTATTTTTCATTGTGGAGCCCCCCGATTATGAGGTGATGGCCTGTTTTCTTGCGGCGTCACTGCGCGAACAGTTTGGCGATCAGGTCGCGCTGGTCGGCTATTGTCCGGATATTAAGCTTGATCAAGTCTCGCCGAATGTCAAAGAAGTGCTGCGCCGCATGGGCTGCGAAGTGCGTCCCTTCGTGGTCGAGGGGCGATTTTCTCCGGCCTATCCGCATGGAAACAAAATTCTCGCCACGATGGAGCCGCGCGATACTGAGTTTTCAGCCTTCTTCGACAGCGACATTCTTTGCCTACGCCAGAACCGGGTTGAGAATATTATCATGGCGGGTGCGGTCTCGCTGACGCCCGCCGCCTCGATGAACTGGGGTAAAACTGACAATTGGAACCTGATCTATGACGCCTGCGATATGGCGATTCCAGAGGAGCGTATCAAATTGGCACGCCAGTCCGGGGAACGTCAGCGCATACCGTATTTCAGTTCAGGTTTGTTCAGCTTCCCCGAGCAATACCGCAGCCCAGATGGTCGTAGCTTTCCGCAGGTCTGGATGGACGTCGCGCAGACCATTGATGCGCATCCAGATGTTCCCGGAAAGCGACCCTATCTCGACCAAATTTCGATGCCACTCGCGATCCAAAAATCGGGGTTGAAATGGAATATTCTGCCAGAAGAACAACACTTTATTCTGGGCGGAAAACTGCGTGGTGATGCCCTTCCCGAGGATCGTGAGATTTTCACAGTGCATTATCGCCAGTTGAAGGTCCTGAAGGAAACCGGATTGACCGCGATAAGCCGCAAGATGTTAAAGCGACAAGCTGGGGTGAAGCGGATCGACAAAGCGGGGGAAGACCTGGACGATGATGAATAGCCATTCACGTTTAACTTGCAATTCATAATGTCTGAGTCATATTGAGATTATGGCACGTTCAAAACTGATCTCGGACCGTGATGTTTTCCAGCAGGTTCTGGCCGTGCTGCTGCAAAATGGCGAAAAAGCGGTGACGTTTTCAACAGTTTCTGCAGCGACCGGGCTTGCGCCAGCCACTTTGGTGCAACGTTTTGGCAGTTGCAATGAAATGATCTTAAGCGCGATTGCACAGGCTTGGGCCGAGTTGGACGACTTAGTCGAAGCCGTAACTCTGGATGTCGCGGCCTTGAACAAAGGGCTGGCGAGCCTGCTGAAATCGCTTGTTGGGCCGGTTGATCCGGGCGCGTTGCTGATGCTGAGTTTACGCGATCCGGCCTTGATCAGGCGTGCAAAAGCTTGGCGTCATAAAGTTGAGCAGGCAATTGCAGCGCGTCTGGACGACAGCGCGAAGGCGAAAGAAACGGCGGCGCTTATCTTTGCGGCGTGGCAGGGTCGGATGTTGTGGGATGCGGGCGGCGGCAAGGGCTTTCGGTTGGGCGAGGCGATTAAGCGACTTGGTTAACTATTTCATGATATAGGTTTTATATAGCCAGATCAGCACCATAGCACCAACAATCGCCCCAACAAGCCCAGCCAGCCAGCCGGTGATCACCACCAGACTGCGCAACAAAAACCCGCCGATCAATGCCCCTGCGATGCCAATCACCACCGTCGTTGGCACATCCGCATCAATACGCATCACCCGTGTTGCCAAAAAACCAGCCGCCGTTCCGATGATCAACAAGAACACCAAGCCCATACCCGCCTCCTTCATCCATACCGCCCATATGGGGACGATTGCTGAAAATGGAATGGCCTACTCCGCCGCAACCATGGCTCGGGCGATATGCGCAAAATCTCGCGACCAGACCATAGCGAAACACCATCGCCCAACTCGGCTGGTTGCGCATCAGTTCCGGGTGGCCGAGCAGCGGACGAATAGGTTGGATCTTTGCCGCAGGTTGCCACTGCACGCCGCGTCGCCACGCCACAAATTCGCTTAGCATCTTATATGGATAGGGCAATCCCCTGTCACCCAGCCGATCGCTGTGGACGACATCAAGCTTTCGCCATCCCGAAACTTGGTTCTGGGGGAGTAGATCACCACACCATCAGCGGCGGCCACGCGCCGTAGCGGGTCCGATTTACCATAACGGCCTTAACGATGACCCAATCCATGCCGCTTTCAGCATGATCAGCCGCGACTGTGACGATCCAGAATTTTTGTTCACGATCCATATCACGCTCCCGGTCTTACCAGCATAGGCCGAGGGTGCTGCCCGTTTCGATCGAGATCAAGTGAGGGTTTCGGGCATTTTCAGCCCATTCAGGATGTCAGCTGCCGACATCGGCCGCTTGCCCTCGCGCTGCGCCAGAGTGATCTCGACGGCACCATCACCGCAAGCGATGCGCAGCCCGTTCAGCACTTGTCCAACAGCGCCCGACCCCGTGGTTGCGCGCGAGCGCAGCAGTTTGATACGCTCTCCGTTAACCTCACACCAAGCCCCGGGAAACGGGGAGAGGCCGCGGATTTGGCGATCAACCAGTGCGGCGGGCTTTGACCAATCAACCCGCGCTTCGGCCTTGTCGATCTTGGACGCGTATGTGACGCCTTGTTCGGATTGCGGGATAGCCTCCAATGGCAAAAGGTCAATCGTAGCCGTGATCAGCTTCGCTCCAAGCATTGACAGGCGATCCTGCAGATCTGCAGTCGTCTCCTCCGCGCCAATTGCGGTCGCTTCGCGCGCCAGAACAGGGCCAGTATCAAGACCAGCTTCCATCTGCATGATGCTGATCCCGGTCTCGGTGTCACCCGCCATGATTGCGCGATGAATCGGGGCGGCCCCGCGCCAGCGCGGCAGCAAGGAGGCATGGATATTCAGACACCCAAGGCGCGGCTGATCGAGCACAGCTTGCGGCAGGATCAGCCCATAAGCGACGACGACGGCGAGGTCCGCTTCCAACGCGGCAAAGGCGTGTTGCGCCTCGACGGTTCGCAACGATACAGGGTGGAAAACCGGCAGGCCCAAGGCTTCGGCACAGTGCTGCACGGGGCTCGCACGGTCAGCTTTTCCGCGCCCGGCAGGTCTGGGAGGTTGGCAGTATACCGCAATAATCTCATGGTGTTGAGATAGCGCCTTTAGGATCGGCACCGAGAACTCCGGTGTGCCCATGAAAATTATTTTCATAACCGTTTTCGCAGCTTTTCGGCCCGCGTGATCAGCATTTTGCGCTTCACTGCGGAGAGATGGTCAAAGAACATTTTGCCCGCCAGATGGTCGATCTGATGCTGCACAGACGTCGCCCACAGATTGACGAAATCGCGGTCTTCGATCTGATTGTCCGCATTGAGAAACCGCACGGTCACGGCACGCGGACGCCGCACAACGGCCGATACGCCGGGCAGATTTGGCGAGGCCTCTTCATGCTCGCGGAATTGCCCTGAGGCATGCAAAATCTGCGGGTTTGCCATCAAAATGGCCTGACCACGCTGATCGGAACAATCCACCACGGCCAAGCTTTGCGGGATGCCAATCTGCACCGCAGCCAGCCCGTAACCGGGCATCGCATCCATCGTATCCACCATATCGGCCCAGATCGCGCGGATCTCATCGGTGATCTCGGCGACGGGATGGGCTGGTATGCGCAGGCAGGGATGCGGGTATGGCAGGCAGGATCGAGCCGTCATCTCAGGGTACTTTCGGCTAAGGCGCGGGCGGCAGGATCGAGGTGATCCAGCGTTAAAACACCGTTCAGATGGTCCAGTTCATGCTGAGCGCAGATCGCAGCAAAGCCTATGAACGTTTCTTCACAAACGACATCGGCAAGGTCAAGCCACCGCATCCGCACCGAAGCTGGTCGTGCAATTTGGCTGGTCATGCCCGGTAAAGACAGACAACCTTCAGGTCCAATCACAGTTTCTGACGAGGTCCAGAGCAGTTCTGGGTTGATCAGAACGCGCGGGGCGTAGGTGCCGTCTTTCCATGTGCAATCCATCACGAACAGCCGCAGCAAGACTCCGACTTGCGGTGCCGCCAGCCCACGACCGGGGGCGGCATACATGGTTTCCAGCATATCGGCAGCCAAAACGGAAACATCGCCGTTAATTTCTGAACAAACAGTCGTTAACCGTGCATCTGGCCAGATAATGATTGGCAAGATCGCCATCAGTACTCGGCCCCCGAGCGCGCGCGTTCCCGTTTCAGCTTTTCCATCTTACGGGTGATCATCTGCCGCTTCAGCGGGCCAAGATAATCAATGAACAGCTTGCCATTCAGGTGATCAATTTCGTGCTGCACACAGGTCGCCCACAGACCGGTAAACAAGCGTTCCTGCGGGACGCCATCAAGGTCCATCCAGCCGACTTTCACCGAACTCGGTCGCTTCACCTCGGCATATTGATCGGGGATCGACAGACAGCCCTCCTCGTAGCTGCCAAGGCCCTCCGACGACCACAAAACCTGCGGATTGAGCAGCGCCATCGGCTCGGGCGGGCCATCTTTGATGCAATCCATCACAATCAGCCGCTTCATCACGCCAATTTGCGGCGCGGCCAAACCAATTCCGGGCGCCTCATACATGGTTTCAAACATGTCCGCCGCCAGTGCGGCAATCTCGGCAGTGACCGCTGCGATTGGCTCGCAGGGCTTCTTCAGACGCGGATCGGGATGGATCAGGATATCGCGGATCATCTTTGGGATTTACGGCGCGGGGGCAAATCGTGCAAGAGGGTGGCGGGGATTCATTGAAAATGACCCTCAAGCTTCAACAATAGTCGTTTTTCCCAGTAAATTATGGGTAATCGGCACATAGTTCTGATTTATAAGCATAAGTAGGGATGATTTTCTGATAAGTTTAATTTAACTAGAACGAAATACCGAAACGCAGCAGGATAGCCATGACCTTCGACACCCCAATCAATCGCTTTGGAACCCATTCTGTCAAATGGGATTCGATGGAGGCCTTCTATGGCGTGCCGGCCAAGGACGGCATCGCCATGTGGGTGGCGGATATGGACTTCCGCCCACCGACCTGCGTGCAAGCGGCCCTCGAAGGCATGATTGCGCATGGCGTCTACGGATATTACGGCGATGACGCCGCCTATCTGGACGCTGTTCGCTGGTGGATGCAGACCCGGCACGGTTGGTCGGTGGAGCGGGATCAGATTTTCACCACGCACGGCTTGGTGAACGGCACCGCGATGTGCGTCGATGCCTTTACCAAACCAGGCGACGGCGTGGTGCTGTTCACCCCGATTTATCACGCCTTCGCGCGGGTGATCAAAGGCGCGGGGCGGCAGGTGGTTGAATGCAAGCTCGCTAATGTGAACGGGCGTTACGAAATGGATTTCACGGCCTGGGATGCCCAGATGACCGGCAACGAGACCATGCTGATCCTGTGCTCGCCGCACAATCCGGGCGGCCGGGTTTGGACGCATGCCGAGTTGCAGGGCGTGGCGGATTTCTGCACGCGCCACAAGTTGTTGTTGGTGTCGGATGAGATTCATCATGATCTTGTGATGCCGGGGCAGAAGCATACGGTGATGACAGCGATACCGGGGATTTCCGAACGTTTGGTCATGATGACCGCCACCACCAAGACCTTTAACATCGCAGGCGCACATTCTGGCAATGTGATCATCGCCGATCCCAAACTGCGCGCACGCTTTGCTGAACGGATGAACGCGATGGGGATCTCGCCGAACTCGTTTGGCATGTTCATGGCGACGGCAGCTTACTCGGCCGAGGGTGCGGCTTGGGTGGACCAGCTTTGTGCTTACCTTGACGGCAATGCCAAGATTTTCAACGCGGGCATTAACCAGATTCCCGGCTTGAATTCGATGCCGCTAGAGGCGACCTATCTGGCTTGGGTGGATTTTGCCGGCACCGGCATGGCGCAATCTGAATTCATTGATCGGGTGCAGAAACAGGCGAAAATCGCCAGCAATCATGGCACGCCCTTCGGTGCCGGCGGCGAGTCCTTCCTGCGCTTTAACCTTGCCACGCCGCGCGCGGTGGTGGTTGAGGCGGTGCAGCGGCTGCAAGCTGCCTTTGCCGATCTGCAATAGCGGCGGCGTTACGCAAAGGGGGGTGGCGGGGGCGCCACACCCAACTCAGGCTCTGGGCAGCAGTGCCACCGGGGCGTTTTCATCGCGGTAGTAATCCAGCGCAGCGCGGTCAGACACCAAGGTCATCCGTTTGAAATCGCAGATTAAATCACCATTTTCGACCAGTGAAGCCACGATCAGGCATTGAAAAACATGCCGCGAGCCATCGTAGACATCGACCAGACCGCGCAGGTGGGGGGTGAGGGCTGCATCCAAGGCGAAACCGTCGTGCCAACAGCGGATCACCGGAAAAACCGCCTCACCCACCTGCACGCGCAGCCGCGATTTGCGCGACGATTCGCGTTTGCGGGCTGCATCCAAACCGTCGCGAATGTCTTGTGGCAAGAATTCCAGCATCTTCGCCTCCACCGTTGCTGTTAAGATTGCCCGCGAACTGCTTAATTTTGTGACACGCTGAGAACGCGATAACGAAATGCCCCGCACACGTTGCGAAAATGTCGCGAATGGTGACATGGCCGAAAGGAAATGGCCCTAGAATCGTTGTTTCAAGGGCGCGGAATATGGAGCATCGCATGATCACTTTGGCCGAATTGCAGGATGCCCTGCCGCATGTGCAAGCAGCGCCGAAGACCGATGCCCCGATTCGTGGACTTTGCCTGCGGCCAGCGCTTGGTCAAAGGGTGTTCCCCGCGCAAATCAGCATGACCAAAGCCCAAGGCATTCCGGGCGAGCGTTGGACAACGACGCCTTGGATGCGGCTGGCGGATGGCAGCCCCGATCCGCGGATTCAGGTCTCGATCCTGCAAAGCCGGGTGATGGATCTGGTCTGGCGGGATCGCAACCAGCCGCATCCCGGCGATCCGATTGTGGCGGATCTGGAGATGTCAGAGGCCAATCTTCCGGTTGGCACGCTGATCCAAGTGGGCACGGCGGTGCTGCGGGTCTCGGATGTGTGGAACGATTCCTGCGCGAAGTGGAAGGTGCGCTACGGCACGGCTGCCTACACTTGGGTGCGGGCCAACCCACTGCTGCGGTTGCGCGGAATTTTGTGCTCGGTTGAGGTCGATGGTGAAGTGGGTTTGAGTGATCGTTTGCAGGTGATGCGTTAACCTTTGGCGCTACATGCCCTCGTCGCGCTGGCGGGTTTCGCGCCGCCATGCGACGCAGTGTGCGACCATGGCGCGGGTCAGCTCGGCCCAAAGCGCGAGGTTTTCTGGGGTTGCGCGGAGGGTAATCCGGGTCTCGCCTTGGGAAATATCCATCGGCGCATCGGGGTGCTGGGCGGTCCAGTCTGCGATTTGCGCCGGCGTTGCACGCAGCGGCCAAGTTTGTGCCAAGAGCCAGATGGCACCAATTTGCGTGGCGGTAAATTCGGGAAAAGTCGGGTCGCTGCGGGCGTAAATCACGCCACCCACAGCCTCTACCCCGGTGAATCCGGCTGCGCGCAAAAGGTGCTCCATCAGGCGACCAGTGCTTCGGCACGTTTCAGGTCAACCGAGACCAACTGGCTAACGCCTTGTTCTGCCATGGTAACGCCAAACAAGCGATCCATCCGCGCCATCGTCACCGCATGATGGGTGATGATCAAAAAGCGGGTTTCGGTGCGGCGGGTCATCTCATCCAGCAGATCGCAGAACCGGGTGACGTTGGCGTCATCCAACGGCGCGTCAACTTCATCCAGCACGCAAATCGGCGCGGGATTGGCGAGAAACACGCCGAAAATCAGCGCCAGCGCGGTCAGGGTTTGCTCGCCACCCGACAGCAGAGATAGCGTCGCCAGCTTCTTGCCCGGCGGTTGGCACATGATCTCTAGCCCGGCTTCCAGCGGGTCATCGGATTCGACCAGAACCAGCCGCGCCTCGCCACCGTTGAACAGATGGGTGAACAAAGTCGCGAAGTTGGCGTTAACCTGTTCAAACGCGGTCAGCAGGCGTTCGCGGCCCTCGCGGTTCAGGCCCGCGATGCCGGATCGCAGTTTTTTGATCGCTTCTTCAAGGTCGATTTTTTCCTGCGCCAGCGCGTCGTATTCATCGGAAACCGTCTTGGCATCTTCTTCGGCGCGCAGGTTGACCGCGCCCAAAGCCTCACGTTGCCGCTTCAGGCGTTGCACCTCGGTGTCGAGAACCTCGGCATCCGGCATCTTGTCAGGGTCAACTTTCAGCGTGTCGAGAAGTTGATCAGGTGTCGCGCCCTGTTCTTCGGCGATGCGTTCGGCGGCGAAAGCAACCGTTTCGCGGGCGGCTTCGGTGCGGGCTTCGGCACGGGCGCGGGCTTCGCGGGCTTCGCCTGCCAGCCGCTCGCCTTCGCGTTCCGTGTCGCGGGCGCTGCGCAGGGCGGCTTCGGCGGCAGACAAAGCATCGGCGGCCACTGCGCGCCGGGCTTCGGCTTCGGTGATCGCGTCGCTGAGTTCTTCGCGCTTGATGGCGATTTCTTCGGGGGCGGCAGAGGCCTCTGACAGCTCCTCTTGCGTCTCGGCGCGGCGCTCGGCGAGTTCTGCGATGCGCTTGGCCGCCGTGTCCAGACGGTGCTTCCAGCCCGACAGTTCCTTCACCGCTTCCTGCCTGCGGCGCACCCGCGCTTCGCCTTCGCGGCGCACCTCATCCTGCGCCGAGCGCCGCGACATCATGGTGATGCGAGCGGCCTCAACCGCCAGCTTGGCGGCCTCGAGGCTTTCGCGGGCCGAGTCGAGATCGGGCAGGTCTTCCTCGGCGGCCACCGCGGATTCCAAGCGTTCGCGCGCCTCAGAGGCCTCGCCTTCATAGCGATCCACTGACAGGCGGGCGGCGTCCAACTTGCCGCCAGCAATGGATTTATCGGCCTCAGTGCGGGCGGCCATGCGGTTGGCCTCGGACACGCGGGCATCGGCGGCGCGGCGGGCATCACGGGCGGTCTGGTCCGCACGGGCAAGGTCGGCCAGGCGGGATTGCAGCAGGGCATGGGCCTGCGACGCGCCTTCTGCACGCGCAGAAACTTCCTCCAGATCACGTTTCAAGGCGGTCAGGCGGTTCAACTGTTGCAAGCGCAAAGCGGCGGCAGAGGGCGCGTCTTCGGCCCCGGCGCGGAAGCCATCCCAGCGCCAGAGGTCGCCTTCGCGGCTGACCAAACGCTGCCCCGGTTGCAGATCGGCTTGCAGGCGCGGGCCGTCGGCGCGGTTAATGAGGCCAATTTGGGCCATGCGGCGCGACAGCACGCCGGGGGCCTGAACGTGGTTTGACAGTGGCTTAACGCCTATGGGCAGGCTTTGCGACCGGGCGTAATCGGGCAATGCGACCCAGCCAGAGCGTTTATCCGTTCCCACTTCCGGCGCGCGCAGGTCATCGGCCAAAGCCGCACCAATGGCCTTTTCCAGACCCGGCTCGACCACCAGCAGATCGAGCAGTTGATGCCCCGCTTGGGCTTCGCGCTGCACCAAACGAGTCAACGCCGCAACTTCAGCGCGCAGGGCAGAAGCCTCGCCTTCGGCCTCGGACCTTGCTGCGCGGGCTTCGGCTTCGCGGCCTTGCACCTCGCCACGGGCGTCTTCGGCGGCCAGCAGGGCGTCTTCAGCAGCTTCGGCGGCCTCGGCGGCGGCGGCTTGCGATTCTTCTGCGGCTTCAAAGCCTTCGGAGGCTGTTTCCAGTGCGGATTGGGCAGATAGAACCGCCTCTGCCGCCCGCGCGGCCTCATGTTCAGCCTTTTGCACCGTTGCTTTGCTGTCAGCCAGCATCCGCTGCACCGACTGGTGACGCGCGGCCAGACGGGCGGCATCTTCGGTGGCCTGCGACAAAACACCTTCGCGGTTGCTCAGAATTGCCGACGCTTCGCGCGCCAGATCGGAAGCCTCGGTCAACCGATCCTCGTGGCCGTCACTGGCGCGCAACAGCTGTTCAATTTCCCATTCCAGCCGCCCAATCGTCTCGCCCGCGTCGCGGTTCAGGCTGGATTCGCGTTCGGCATCGCGGTCAAGTTCGGCGATGCGGCCCCGCAGGGTTTCGATCATCGCGCGGGCGCGGGCCTCTTGGTCGCCCAACTGGTCGCGCTGCACCATCAGGCGTTGCAGGATGGCGGCGGCGATGGCTTGTTCGTCGCGCAAAGGTGGCAGTGCATCCTCGGCGGCTTCGCGTTGTTTCGCGGCCAGACGCGCGGCGGCTTCGGCTGCCGCAGCCTGGGTCAAGCGTTGACGCAAAAGACCGTCCGCCTCGGCACGGGCGAGTTCAGCCTCGCGCCAGCGGCGGTATAGCAGTTGGCCTTCGGCGCGGCGAAGATCCTCGCCAATTTCGCGGTAACGGGCCGCTTGTTTGGCCTGACGGATCAGTTGCGACAGCTGCTGCGCCATCGATTCCAGCACATCATCGACGCGCAGCAGGTTGGTTTCCGCACCCGATAGTTTCAGTTCGGCCTCGTGCCTGCGGGCATAAAGGCCCGAGATTCCAGCGGCTTCCTCTAGGATGCGGCGGCGGGCCTTCGGCTTGGCATTGATCAGTTCGGAAATCTGTCCTTGGCGGACCAAAGCAGGGGAGTGGGAACCCGTTGAGGCATCGGCAAACAGCATCTGCACATCGCGGGCGCGCACGTCCTTGGTGTTCAGCTTATAGGCCGAGCCTGCATCGCGGGTGATGCGGCGGGTGATCTCTACCGTGTCGGCATCATTGAACCCCGAAGGCGCGAGGCGGTCGGAGTTGTCCAGCACCAGAGCCACTTCGGCGAAATGCCGCGCGCCTCGGGTGGCGGCGCCGTTGAAAATTACATCCTCCATCCCGCCACCGCGCATCGCCGAGGGGCGGTTTTCGCCCATCACCCAGCGCATCGCCTCCAGCAGGTTGGATTTACCACAGCCATTCGGGCCGACCACCCCGGTCAGACCGTCATGGATGACCAGATCGGTCGGGTCCACGAAGCTTTTAAAGCCATTCAGCCGCAGCTTGGTAAAGCGCAAATGGATGTGTCCTGATTCCGTTGGAGGCGTATGATCCACGCAGCGCGCGTGCGAGTCAACTTATCGTCGCAGGATGTGGCAGAGGCGCTATGCTTATCCCCAAGATATTGCGGCGCGGGCTGGGATGTGGAAGCCTCCGGCGGGAGTATTTCTAAAAGAGCAATGGTTGTGGACATTGACCGATGTGGCAGACGTACCGATAGTTGGATGGAAGGAGCCTTGCCATGACCCCACCGGTTTCCGGCCATTGCCTGTGTGGTGCCACGCGGTTTCGCTGCACGGCTGCACCTTTGTGGCAAAGCCATTGCCATTGCGAAAGCTGTCGGCGGGCGTGTTCTTCGGCGTTCACCTCGTTCTTTGGGGTGGCCCATGGCGCTTGGGCATGGACCGGCGCTGCGCCTGCGACTTATGCCTCATCGCCCGGTGTTTGGCGTGATTTCTGTGCCACCTGCGGTGCGCAGATGGCCTATCGGTCGGATCGATATCCGGGTGAAATTCATTTCTATGCAGCTTTGCTGGATGATCCGGGCATTTACGCGCCCGAAACCCATGTGCACACCGATGAGATGTTGGCTTGGGTGCATCTGGCCGATGGCTTGCCGCAGAACTGATCCGGATTGCGTGTGATCTGACACGGCGATGTTGGTGCCAGATCCATCCTTCCCAGCTGGGACTGATTTGTGGTTTACGTCAGCTTCTGAGGGAAATTCCACAACATAGTGTGTGTGATGGCCCGTGACGTCACTTTGCAGCGCAGGAATGTACCCTACGTTAAGTCAGATGTGCCCGAAACGCCTGCACCACTTCTTCGTAGACCTTGCGTTTGAACGGCACGATAGAGGCGACCATGTCATCGGCCCCAATCCAACGCCATTTTGAAAACTCGGGGTGATCCGAGGCGATATTCACCTGCATATCCGTCCCCAGAAACCGGAACAGGAACCACTTCTGCCGCTGGCCGCGATACTTGCCGCCCCAGACTTTGCCCAACAGCTCGGGCGGCAAATCATAGGTCACCCAATGGTGGGTTTTGCCGACAAATTCCACCAGATCGGCGGTGACGCCGGTTTCTTCCCACAACTCGCGCAAAGCCGCCGCGCGGGGTTTTTCGCCATCGTCGATGCCGCCTTGTGGCATCTGCCACGCGGGCACCGGGTTGTCCAACCGTTGGCCTGCAAAGATCAGGCCCTTGGCGTTGATCAACACGACACCGACGCAGGGGCGATAGGGCAAGCTTTCGGGATCAACGGTCATATGCGCCTCAAATAAAAACTGCCGCGCCCCAAATCGAAGGCGCGGCAGTTGGTTAGCTTTGCACTTACGGCTTGGTCGCCACAGCGTTCAAGCCGCGCAGAATATCCACCGCATAGGCCAGCTGATAATCTTCATCGCGCAGTTTGGCGGCTTCTTCGGTGCGCGCCCGCTCGTCTTCAAGCAGTTTTTTCTCGTCCTCGCTCATCGAGTCATTGGTGATCGCCCCGCGCAAGCTGGCTTCTGTGCGCTGCTTGGTTTGATCCTCGGCCGCTTTTGCCTCGGTGCCTTCTGCCGCTGGATCGACGACCGGTTGGTTCACCACGATATCCGGCATCACACCCAACGATTGGATCGAACGCCCCGACGGTGTGTAATACCGCGCCGTGGTCAGCCGCATCGCACCCTCACCCTTCAGCGGGATCAGGGTTTGCACCGAACCTTTGCCAAAGCTTTTGGTCCCCACCACAATCGCGCGGCGGTGATCTTGCAATGCGCCTGCGACGATTTCCGAAGCCGACGCCGAGCCACCGTTGATCAGCACCACAATCGGCTTGCCATCGGCCAGATCGCCCGGTGTCGCATTCTCACGCGAGCTGTCTTCTGCATTGCGGCCCCTTGTCGAGACGATCTCGCCTTCATTCAGGAACGCGTCCGAGCTTAGAATCGCCTGTTTCAGCAAACCACCGGGGTTGTTGCGCAGATCAATCACGAAGCCTTTCAGCTTGTCCGCGCCGCCCGCTTCTTCGGTCAGCTTCTTGATGCCATCTTGGATGCCCGGATAGGTTTGATCGTTGAACGAAGACACCCGCAGCACGCCGATATTGCCGACCAGCCGGGCTTTCACCGCCGCCACTTTGATGGTGTCACGGATGATCGAGACATCGAACGGCTCTTTCACACCTTCACGCACCACGGTGATCACGATTTCCGAGCCAATCGGGCCGCGCATCTTGTCCACCGCCGCATCCAGCGTCAGACCCTGCACCGCTTCACCATCGACCGTGGTGATGAAATCACCCGGCTTGATGCCGGCTTTATCGGCAGGCGTGCCATCCATCGGGGAGACGACTTTGATATAGCCTTCTTCCATCGTCACTTCGATGCCCAAACCGCCGAACTCGCCGCGGGTTTGGGTGTTCATGTCATCAAAGGATTTGGCGTCCATGTAGCTGGAATGTGGGTCCAGCGAGGTGAGCATGCCGTTGATCGCGGCCTCAACCAGCTTTTTGCTGTCGACATCCTCGACATATTGCGCGCGGATGCGTTCAAACACATCGCCGAACAGGTCAAGCTGTTCATAGACCGAGGCGTTTTTCGTCGCATCCTGCGCGATCAACGGGCCCGCCACCTGCGTTGTAATAACGCCGCCTGCAATCGAGCCGCACAGTGCCGCGATAATCATCTTCTTCATCGGCTCGTCCTATTCCTCTGCTTTGGCGGTTGCCGCGAACCACTGCATTGGGTCCACTGGTTTCGCACCTTGCCTCAACTCTATGTAAAGCGTTTCCGTCTCGCGTCCGCCACTGCCTTCTGTCGATGGCGCCAGAAGATCGCCAGATCCTGCCGCTGCGCCGCCCATCAGGCCCAGTGCCGCACCTTTTGGGATCACTTCGCCGACTTCGCCATACACCTGATCTAACCCGCCCAATACCATAAGATAGCCGCCACCGGGTTCAATGATCATCACGTTTCCGTAGTCGAGCAGCGGCCCACGATAGCGGATGGTTGCGGCCCAGGGGCTGGTGACCAAGGCTGCGGGCCTTGTGGCAAGAGTCATACCGGGGCGGGTGACGCCGCGCATATCGGTCTCATCGGTTCTCAAAAGCAAAGTGCCCAGCGCCGGCAGATCGAGTTTGCCCTGCTGATCGGCAAAGCTGGCATTGCCCGTGTCATCCAAGGCAAGCCCCGCCGCGAAGGCTTCCAGCGTATCCGCCGATTCCAAAAGGCCCCGCAGCACGTCGGGGTCTTCCGTGAAGCGTTTCGGCAATTTGGTGCGGTCTGACATGGCTTGACTGAGATCTGATCGCGCCGTTTGCGCGGCGGCCAAGCCCTGCCCCAAGGTTTCCCCCGCCGCCTTTTGCAAGCGGCGCAGGTCGGATAGTTCTTGTAATTGGCCCTTCAGATCATTGACTTCGGCCTGCAACGCCGGGGTGACATCGGCGAGCATCATGCCAGACCGCACGGTGCCTAAGGGCCCCGTTGGGTGCAACAGCAGCAGTGGCCCCGGCTCGGCATCAATGCGGGAAAGCACGCCCAACAGCTGCGCAATCCGGTCGCGTTTGGTCTGAAATTGCAGCGTCAGCGCGGTTTCGCGCAACTCTGCCTGCCGCAAGGCTTCGCGCAGGGCCGCCAGACCTTCCTCATAGGCTTTGATGGTTTGGGTCAGCGCCGCAACCCGATCCTTCGCGCCCTCTGCCGCCTGTAAAGCGGCCACCGCCTGCTGCAATTCTGCACTCGCCTCAGCCGCATCTTCGGCCACGCCGGACGACGCCGCCGAGGCGGACCACATCAAAAGCAAGGCGGCGGTCAAGGCGACGGGGCGGATCATGCCAGCATAAGGCTCCGACCCGTCATCTCGGGCGGTTGCGGCAAGCCCATCAACGCCAGAATCGTCGGGGCCAAATCACCCAGCCGCCCGCCATCGCGCAACACCGCCCCCGCAGGCCCGCCGACCAGCACCACCGGCACCGGATTGACGGTGTGCGAGGTATGTGGCCCGCCGGTGACCGGATCAACCATCATCTCGCAGTTGCCATGATCGGCGGTGACAATCATCGCCCCCCCCTTGGCCTCCAGCGCCACCAGCGCGCGGCCCAAACCAATATCCACCGCCTCACACGCCTTGATCGCCGCCGTCAGACTGCCGGTATGGCCGACCATATCGGGGTTGGCGAAGTTGACCACGATCAGATCATAGCCCTTCTCAATCGCCATCACGAGGTTATCAGACACCTCGACCGAGGACATTTCCGGCTGCAAATCATAGGTCGCGACTTTCGGCGATTTTGGCATCGCGCGGTCTTCGCCTTCAAACGGCACTTCGCGGCCACCGTTCAGAAAGAACGTGACATGCGGATATTTCTCGGTTTCCGCCAGACGAAACTGGGTGCGGCCCTGCTTGGCCACCCATTCCCCCAAAGTGTTGGAAATGCTGCGCTTGGGGTAAGCCGTGGACATATATTCACTGTGATCGGTGGAATATTCCACCATCCCCAACATCGCCGCCCATTCGGGCCGATCGCCAGTGGCAAAGCCTGCAAACCCCGGAGCCGCCATCGCGCCCAGAATCTCGCGGGAGCGGTCCGAGCGAAAGTTCAGACAAAACACCCCGTCGCCATCAATCGCACCCTGATAATCGCCGATCACCGTGGGCGCGATAAATTCGTCCATCTCGCCCTTGGCATAGGACTGCGCCACCGCCTGCGCTGGCGTCTCGGCCCGTTCACCATTGGCCATCACCATCGCATCATACGCGCGCTGCACCCGCTCCCAGCGATTGTCGCGGTCCATCGCCCAATAGCGCCCGATCACCGTGGCAACCTTTGCGCCCGCTGGCAGTTGCACCATCAGCATATCGATGAATTCGGCGGCGGAAGACGGCGACACATCGCGGCCATCGGTGATCGCGTGCAAGGCCACCGGGACGCCCAGCGCGGTGATCGTCCGACACGCCGCGATCACATGGGTGATATGGCCATGCACGCCGCCATCCGACACCATGCCAATCAGATGCGCGGTGCCGCCGCTGGCTTTCAGCTTACCCACAAATTCCAGCAGCGAAGGATTGGTGGCAAAGCTGCCATCCTCGACCGCCAGATCAATCGCGCCCAGATCCATCGCCACGACCCGGCCCGCGCCGATATTGGTGTGACCGACTTCCGAATTGCCCATCTGCCCGGTCGGCAAGCCCACATCCGGGCCATAGGTGATCAGGGTAGAATGCGGACACGTCGCCCAAATCCGGTTGAAATTTGGCACATTTGCCTGCGCCGGCGCGCTGGATGTCGGATCTGGATTGATCCCCCAGCCATCCAGAATGCACAGAACAACGGGTTTGCGAGACATGAAGCGGCCTTTCCAATGCGTCAGATGCTTCTACCGCTGCGGGGGGCGCAGAGCAACGGTCGCGCATGGTTTCTGACTATAGCAGATCGCCGACTACGGGAATCGTAGCGCCCTCGCCAAGCCGCCCCGCTATGTCGATCTCTTCAACGCTGAGGAAATTGGCGTCGGATTCATAGATATGTCGGATTCCTGCAAGGATTGGGTCGCGGGTTGAAGGCCGCAGCGCACAATAGGCAGCGCCATGAAGTGGCCAGCGACAATCTAACCCGCCTGTGTTGTCGCCATGCGCGATAGCGTTCAGCAGCAAGATCGCCGTGCAGCCTTCAAAGCCCGGAGCACTTGGGACATTTGCGGTCAAGTTAACGACTTCACCCGGATACCAAACATCGCCCTCGGGAAAAATTCCATCGCGTTTGCCGATCACGTCCATCAGCGCGGCAAAGTGCGATTCCACGTCCTCGCCCCGGTCAGCTTGCGCCACAGCATACAATTCATCGCGGCGCATAGAGCGCGCGATGCGCAACAACGGCTCCGCAATCTCGCCGGATTGACGCGTCCGGCAATCGGCATCAGTTGGCAACTTATCCAGACTAATCACATTAAATTCGACCGCCCGGCGCAACCCATTCGCGACCGCCGCCCGCAAAGTCGCAGGCCAATCGCGCAGGTGCTTGCAGGCTTCGTCCCAAGCCTCGGTCAGCAATCCAGAAACCTGCCGCCGTTGCAGCACATCCGCCAGCAGCACCACCACCGCCAGATCAAAGCCCTCGGCTCGGGTGATCGCAATCGTCTCAAGCCCGTCCAGCAATGCCAAAGTCTTATCACGCTGAAACCGGAAGTTGTCATCGCGCAGCAGCGCAAATGCCTCGCCCGTCTCGCGCAAACCAAGCACTGACGCCGCAGCCACCGCCGCCAAATGCTGCGCCAGCAAAGGTTTCACATGATGGATAAGGTCGCTGACCGCCTGCATGGTGCGAAAATCGTTGCTCATCGCCGTCTCCCTCAAGCCCGATGATACGGCCCGCCGCCGAGAATCGTTGCCGCCCGGTACAGCTGTTCGGCCAGCATCACCCGCACCAGCATATGCGGCCAGACCATGCGGCCAAAGCTAAGCGAAAACCCCGCCTTCGCCCGCAGGCTGGGATCAATCCCATCCGCGCCGCCGATCACAAAGGCCACATCTTGCCGCCCGCCATCGCGCCAGCCCGCCAGCATTTCGGCGAACTCTGGACTGCTTAGCACGCGGCCACGCTCGTCCAGCGTCGCAATCAGCGCGCCCGTTGGAATTGCCCGCTCCAGCAAAACAGCTTCTGCCGCCATGCCAAGGTTCTTCTTATCCTCAACCTCAAGTTCCGACACCGGGCCAAGGCTTAACGCCCGCCCGGTCCGGTCCATCCGCGTATAATAGTCATCGACCAGATCGCGCTCGGGACCAGCCCTCAGCCGCCCCACCGCACAAACATGCAGCCGCAAGGGTTATGCCCCGCGATGCGCGCTGCCCGGAAGCCACATCTTTTCAAGATCATAGAACTCGCGCACTTCGGGACGGAAGACGTGGACGATGACATCGCCCGCATCAATCAGCACCCAATCGCCGGTCTCTTTGCCTTCCATCTTGGCCGACAGGTGGAACTGCTCTTTCAAGCGATCCGCCAGTTTTTCGGAAATCGACGCCACTTGCCGCGACGAGCGGCCCGAGCAGATCACCATATAGTCAGCGACATCCGAGCGCCCGCGCAGATCAATCTGCACGATCTCTTCGGCTTTGTCGTCATCGACCGAGGCCAGCACAGAAGCCAGCAGATCTTCGGCGGTGTAATCGTCAGAGGCGCGGGTGGCGCGCGGGCCAACCGGAAGGCCGGTGGCGGGATCAGAATGCGACAGGACAACGTCCTCCAATTAGCGCGCCGATGCGGCCCCGGCACAGGGATATCACCAGCCTATCATTGCAGGGCAACAATCTCAACGGCAGGCGAAGGCGCGCGTCTATCCTGCCAAGCGGCGTTTCGCAAGGGCTTGGCTTGGCTTTAGGACAGCAGGGTTGACCAAAAAACAGGCGCCAAGCTATGCGATCAACGCATGACGGCAATACTTATCGCATAACTACTCATTCATGCTGCGATGCAGCATATCACAGGCAGGGAGGAACCAACGGAGTAAACACTATGAACAAGTTCCTTAAACTGCTGCCACGTCGCAAAACCCGCCATGAGGCAGAACTTGAATATCTGAATGGTGCTGTCAGCATCTATGATCTGGAATGCCGTGAGCGCGAGATCGAGCGCGGACGTTTCGCCCAGTTCTGATGATGCGGCTCTGATCATCCAGTTCTGATCACCTGACCACGCTACCGACGACACCCTAAATCTGCATCGGGGGCGCACCCGCCCCCGGATGCCCAAGCTGACCGCTCCATCTTGGCCACACTCCTCTACATGCCGCGACCTCGACCCTTGCTTGCAAGGCGCTATGGGCGTATATCCGCCGCATGATCCGGTTTTTTGACATCGCTGACCATGACCGCCTGCCGTGGCGGTTCTACGGGGCCACCCGCTCTATTCTAGCGCGCGTCTGATCGGTAAACCCGGGCGTCCAGTGATGGGAAAACGCCCCGCCTCACGCCTTTCCCCTTTCCAAACCTGAGGATGAGCCAGCCATGACCGCTCGCACGCTTTATGACAAAATCTGGGACGATCACGTCGTCCATCAGGCCGATGACGGCACTTGTTTGCTGTATATCGACCGCCATTTGGTGCATGAAGTCACCTCGCCGCAAGCCTTTGAAGGTCTGCGGATGACCGGCCGCAAAGTGCGCGCGCCGGAAAAAACCATCGCTGTGCCGGACCATAACGTGCCGACAACGCTCGACCGCGCCAATGCGGCGACGATGACGGAAGACAGCCGGATTCAGGTGCAAGCTTTGGATCAGAACGCTAAAGATTTCGGCATCCACTACTATCCGGTGTCAGACGTGCGCCAAGGCATCGTTCATATCGTCGGGCCAGAGCAAGGCTGGACCCTGCCCGGCATGACCGTGGTCTGCGGCGATTCGCACACCGCCACCCATGGCGCGTTTGGCTCTTTGGCGCATGGCATCGGCACCTCGGAGGTTGAGCATGTGCTGGCGACGCAAACCCTGATCCAGCGCAAGGCCAAGAACTTCAAGGTTGAAATCACCGGATCCCTGCGCCCCGGCGTCACCGCTAAAGACATCACTATGGCGGTGATTGGCGAGACGGGCACCGCAGGCGGCACCGGCTATGTCATTGAATATTGCGGCCAAGCCATTCGTGAGCTGTCGATGGAAGGCCGGATGACGGTCTGCAACATGGCGATTGAAGGCGGCGCGCGCGCGGGCCTGATCGCACCCGATGAGAAAACCTACGCCTATTGCCTGGGTCGCCCGCAGGCGCCAAAAGGCGCGGCTTGGGAGGCTGCCGTCGCCTATTGGAAGACGCTTTACACCGACGAAGGCGCGCATTTCGACAAGGTTGTGACGATCAAAGCCGAAGACATCGCGCCCTTGGTGACTTGGGGCACCTCGCCCGAAGACGTGCTGCCGATCACTGCCGTGGTGCCTTCGCCCAGCGATTTCACCGGCGGTAAAGTCGAGGCCGTGCAACGTGCCTTGGACTATATGGGCCTCGTCCCCGGTCAAAAGCTGTCGGAAATCAAGATCGACACCGTGTTCATCGGCTCTTGCACCAATGGCCGCATTGAAGATCTGCGAGCTGCCGCTGCGATCCTGAAGGGCAAGAAGAAGAAAGACGGCATCCGCGCGATGGTTGTTCCCGGCTCGGGTCTGGTGCGGGCGCAGGCGGAAGCCGAGGGTCTGGCGCAGATTTTCATCGACGCAGGCTTTGAATGGCGTCTGGCGGGTTGCTCGATGTGCTTGGCGATGAACCCAGATCAACTGGCACCGGGCGAGCGGTGTGCTGCAACCAGCAACCGCAATTTTGAGGGCCGTCAGGGCCGTGGCGGCCGCACCCACCTGCTGTCCCCCGGCATGGCCGCCGCCGCCGCAATCACCGGTCATCTGACCGATGTGCGCGAGATGCTATGAGCCACTCTTTCGCCGGTCAATGTCCAGTCTGTGACAAGCAGACTGTGTATATAAGCCAGTCGGATTGGCTGCGTGACGGCCTTTTGTGCCAGCATTGCCATTCAATCCCGCGTGAGCGTGCCTTTGCGTGGTGCCTTGAAACACTTTGTCAAGGTTGGCGTGGCATGGCCGTGCATGAATGCTCGCCCGCAGACCGGTCTATTTCAGCCCGGATGAAACGCGAATGTCCGGGGCATGTTGGCACCCAATATTATCCGGGCGTCGCTTTAGGGACCATGCACGAAGGCTATCGCTGCGAAAATCTTGAAGCACTGACCTTTGCAGACGCCATTTTTGATCTGCATTGCCATCTGGATGTGATGGAACATGTGAACGATCCAAGCCTTTGCTTTGCCGAGATGCAACGTACACTGAAAGTAGGTGGAAAGATGATTCTGACCACTCCAATATATGAGGGCAAAATCAAGACCGAGCGGCGTGCGCACTATGGCCCGAACGGCGTTCAGCATTTCGCCGAGCCTGAATACCATGGCAACCCGATCAGCAATGAGGGCTCCTTGGTGACTTTTCACTATGGCTCTGATTTTGCTGATTTGATTTTGGCTTGGGCGCCAAAATGCTCGGTCAACATGATCACGCTTAACGACACCTATCTGGGTGTTTTGGGAAAATTCCGCGAAGTCTTCGTCGTGACGCGACGCAACTGACGCTTGGGTATAAGGAAAATCTAATGGATAAATTCACCACCCTCACCGGGATCGCAGCCCCGATGGCCTTGGTCAATATCGACACAGATATGATCATCCCAAAACAGTTCCTGAAAACCATTGCCCGCACCGGGCTTGGGGTCAATCTGTTCGACGAGATGCGCTATAATCTTGACGGCAGCGAGATTGCCGATTTCGTGCTGAACCAACCGGCTTACCGGAAAGCCGAGATCATTGTGGCGGGCGACAACTTTGGCTGCGGCTCCTCGCGCGAACACGCGCCTTGGGCTTTGCTGGATTTCGGCATCCGCTGCGTGATCAGCACCTCTTTCGCCGACATCTTCTACAACAACTGCTTCAAGAACGGCATTTTGCCAATCGTGATGCCGCAAGAGGTTGTCGACATCCTGATGGCCGATGCCAAAAAAGGCGCCAATGCGCGGCAGACCGTTGATCTGCTGACGCAAACCGTCACCACCTCGGACGGTCAGGTGTTCGGGTTCGAAGTTGACGGCCACCGCAAGCACTGCCTGATCAACGGATTGGACGATATTAGCCTGACTTTGGAAAAAGCCTCGGCCATTGATTCTTTTGAAAAAAAGAACGCAGCCTTGCATCCTTGGGCCTGACGCCAGCCAAACCACTACATCTGGGGCCACCCTGCGGGGTGGCCTTTTTGTTACCGCCAGTTTGATTCAATCCTGCAACACCTTGAACACTGAATTGCCACGGTGCTTACCGATCTTTCACCCAGCTGTTGCCGATCACGGGGAAAGAAGGCAAGAATTGGGCAATATTGAGGCAACCCGCCTTAAAGTGCGGGAAATCTTCGGGACACTTGCCTGGCAAAACTCCAGACAAGACCGATTGAAGGGTGGCAGGGCAGTGGTTTCGCGGCTAACAGGCGCGATCGTGCGCATGATTTTGGTGATGGTGCTGGTCGCCACGCCTTCCGTGCTTTTGGTCGATGTGACGGCAGATGCCAAACAGATGGTCGCCCTTGTGGCGCTGATCATCGGGCTTTTGACCTTTGTCGAATACAATGCCACCTATCCCAGCCTTATCGAATTTCGCGACGCAGCCCCGTTCAACCGGGTGAGATACCTGATGCTGCTGGCCACCGTGGTGTCGCTGTCGATGATCGCGCGTGGCCGGATCATGCCCTCGACCCTGACCGATTTCGCCGATGCGGTGGGCACGCTGGTCGGGATTTCGATGGATTTCCCCTATAGCCCGGTACGGCTGGCCACCTTGATGGTCGCCCAGGATGCCACCCCCGAGCAGGTCGCCGCCGTGCGCACCGCGGCCGGGATGGCTTACCTGATCTCATTGATATCTTTATCCATTTTTGTGGTGATCCTGAAGGCGGGACGCTGGCCCTCGCGCAGCCGCGCCTTCAACGTCTGGGTCAATCTGCCCACTTTTGACCCGACCGCCGGGGCCGATGTGGTCGCCCGCCTCACCCGTGACGCGCGCATTAACATTGCGTTAGGGTTTTTGCTGCCATTCTTAACCCCAGCCGTGGTGAAGATTGCGTCGACGGGATTCGAGCCGTTGACGCTGACCTCGCCACAAACCTTGATCTGGACAATGACGGCATGGGCCTTCCTTCCCGCCAGCCTGTTCATGCGCGGCATTGCGATGGGTCGCATCGCCGACATGATCACCGAAACCCGCGCTGCGAACAGCTTGGGCAGCGATGGCAAGCGCTATGCGCCTGCCTGATCTGGCTGTGGGCTTGGCCCGCTTGTGCCGAGTTGCGGCCAGATCTGCGCGTTGCGATCTATAACATCGACTTCTGGGCCAAAGGCCCCGGTCTGGCGCTGCAATCTTTGACACGCGGCGACAATCCTGCACAACTGGCCGCCATTCAGGTGATCGCAAAACTTGATGCCAATGTGCTGCTGCTGACCGGCATCGACTATGATCTGCATGGCGACACGCTGGCCGCACTGGAAAAACGTCTGACCGAAGCAGGCGCATCTTACCCCTACCGCCTGCCCTTGCGCCCGAATACCGGCGTGGCAACGGGCCTTGATTTGGATGGCAACGGCATTTTGGGCGAGCCGCGAGACGCGATGGCCTATGGCCGTTGGGCGGGCGAAGGCGGTATGGCGATCCTGTCGCGCTTGCCGATTGATACCGAAAACATCCGTGATTTCAGTGGCTTTCTCTGGGCTGATCTGCCCGGAGCCCTGATGCCACCCGACACGCCACCCGGTCAGCTGCTCTCCACCACTGGCGCCTATGAGGTGCCGATCACCCTGCCCGATGGTAAAATCCTGCGCCTGCTGGCATACTATGCCGGCCCGCCGATCTTCGATGGCCCGGAAGACCGTAATGGTCGCCGCAACCATGATGAGTCCGCGTTCTGGCTGCACCTGCTCGCAGGCGATCTGCACTTCAAACCGCCCGAACCGCCCTTCGTGATCTTGGGCCAAAGCAACCTAGACCCCGCCGATGGTGCCGGACGCAAGCAGGCGATCACGGCCTTGCTGCACCACTTCGCCCTGCAAGACCCGCGCCCGCGCGGGCAATCCACCCGCCATGACCCCGGCCAGTCCGGCGATCCGGCGCTGGATACCGCCCTGTATCCAGTAATCGGCGGGTTGCGGGTTGAGATTGTTCTGCCCTCAAAAGACCTGCACATCACAGCGTCGGGGGTAGAATGGCCGCCCGACAGCGACCCCACTGCGGCCATTCTCACCACCGCCTCACGCCATCACCCGTTGTGGGTCGATCTTGCGCCCTAGGGCCGGCCCAGCGCAGTTGCGCCGCGGCCACCTCGGCCAGTCCGGTGGTCTGAAACTGTGGCAACACGAGCTGCATCGTCGCCCCATCCAAGCGATGCGGCGGCAAAACTCGCGCTGGCGGTTGCCGGCCGCGACACCAGCCTGCGCGGCCCGGTCCGCATCACCGCCAGCCGTATCGTCTCTCACTATCTGCTGCCACCGATGTTGGCCGAATTGCGCCGGGAAGAACCCGGTATCGAGATTGAACTTTCCCCCACCGATGCCTCGGATAACCTGCTGTTCCGCGAGGCCGATATCGCGCTGCGGATGTATCGCCCGACCCAACCCGATCTGATCACCGCACATCTGTGCGATATCCCGATGGCGATCTATGCCGCCCACAGCTGCCTTGCCCTGAGGCCAGATCCGATCACCCCGGAAACCATCCTCAACCATGATTTCGTCGGCTTTGACCGTTCCGACCTGATGCTGCGGATGATGGCAGCCCTAGGTTTTCAGGCGCGGCGCGAAGATTTCGCGTCCCGCTGCGACGACAAAATCGTCTATTGGGCACTGGTGCGCGCGAGCCTAGGCTTGGGCGGGATGGAGACCGTGATCGGCGATGCTGACCCAACTGTCACCCGCGCCGCGCCTTTCCTTCAGCTGCAACCTTTGCCGATCTGGCTGACTGCGCCCGAGGCTTTGCGCCACACCCCCCGCATTCGGCGGGTGTTTGATGCGCTTGCCGCCCATTTCCGGGCGCTAAACCTTGACCCTGCCCCCCCCATTGGCTAGGCCAGCGCCAACCCTTCCAACGTGGAGCCTATGATGGCAAATCCCTCCCTGCTTATCCTCGCCGGCGACGGCATCGGTCCTGAAGTCATGGCCGAGGTGAAAAAACTGATCAGCTGGTTCGACGCCAAAGGCATCGTCAGCTTTGATGTCTCCGAAGGCTTGGTCGGCGGCTGTTCCTACGACGCCCACGGCACGCCTTTGACCGATGAAACCATGGCCCGCGCGCAGGAAGCCGATGCGGTTTTGCTGGGCGCTGTTGGTGGCCCAAAATATGACAAACTCGATTTCAGCGTGAAGCCCGAGCGGGGCCTGCTGCGCCTGCGCAAAGAGATGGACCTGTTTTCCAACCTGCGCCCCGCCCAGTGCTTTGATGCCCTCGCCGATTTCTCGTCGCTGAAACGTGAAGTCGTCGCAGGCCTTGATATCCTTATCGTTCGTGAATTGACCTCCGGCGTCTATTTCGGCGAACCGCGCGGTATTTTCATGGAGGGCAATGAGCGCGTCGGCATCAACACCCAGCGCTATACCGAATCCGAAATCGCCCGCGTCGCGCGTTCGGCGTTTGAATTGGCCCGCAAGCGCAGCAACAAGCTCTGCTCGATGGAGAAGGCCAATGTCATGGAATCTGGCATTCTGTGGCGCGAAGTGGTGCAGGAAATCCACGACAAAGAATACCCCGACGTGGCACTGACCCATATGTATGCCGACAACGGCGCGATGCAGCTGTGCCGTTGGCCCAAACAATTCGACGTCATCGTCACCGACAACCTGTTCGGCGATGTGCTGTCCGACATGGCCGCGATGCTGACCGGGTCGTTGGGCATGTTGCCCTCGGCAAGCCTAGGTCTGCCGCAGACCAATGGCCGCCCGAAGGCTTTGTATGAACCCGTCCACGGCTCGGCCCCCGACATCACCGGGCAGGGTAAAGCCAACCCGATCGCCAGCATCCTGAGCTTCGCGATGGCTTTGCGCTATTCGTTCAGCTTGGGCGATGAGGCAACGCGGGTGGAAAAAGCCGTCGAGAAAGTGCTGGCCGACGGCGTGCGCACCGCCGATCTGATGGGCCCGGATGGCGGCTCGCCCGTCAGCACCACGCAAATGGGTGATGCGATCATCGCCGCGATGGAAGCCAGCCTGTAACACCCTGCCGTTGCCCTTGAGCCTGTCCCTCAAGGGCAACGACTTCTGACGAAGAATCAGCAAGAAACCCCGCGCCCTGCAGCTTGCCCCTTGAAGTTCACCCCCCAAGGCCCGACAGCTAGGCATCACTGCACACTTCCCCGGATACCCGCCATGCCCGTTGCTCAATCGAACCTGCGTGGGGCACTTTTGGCGCTGGCCGCGTTCGGGATTTACGCCACCCATGATGTGCTGGTGAAACATCTCGGGGCCAGCTATAGCCCGTTTCAGCTGATCTTTTTCTCAGGCCTGCTGACCTTCCCGCTGATCACCATCCTGCTGATGAGCGACCGCACCGACGGCAACCTGATCCCGAAACACCCCTACTGGACCGCCCTGCGCACCGCTTCCGCCGTGGTGAATGGCATCACCGGGTTCTACGCATTTTCGGTGCTGCCGCTTGCGCAATGCTACGCGATCTTCTTTGCGATGCCGATTCTGATCACGATTTTGGCGATCCCGATCTTGGGCGAAAAGATTGGCCTGCACCGGGGTCTCGCCATCATCATCGGCCTCGCAGGCGTGATGATCGTGCTGCGACCGGGGCAAGAACCGCTGAGCCTTGGCCATCTTTCCGCCCTCGCCGCCGCTTTGTTGGGGGCGATGACCTCGGTGATCGTGCGCAAGATCGGCCATGATGAACGTTCGGTGGTGCTGATGCTCTATCCGATGGTGGCGAACTTCTTGGTGATGGCGCTGGCGCTGCCCTTTGTCTATGTCCCTGTTCCGATTGAACATATGGGCATGCTAGGCGCAATGGCGCTGCTCAGCCTGTTTGCGGGCATGCTGACCATCGCCGCCTACCGCCGCGCGCCTGCGATCATCGTAGCGCCGATGCAATACAGCCAGATCATCTGGGCAATCCTTTACGGCTTTTTCATCTTCAACGAAAAAGTCGATTTCTGGACTGCCGTTGGCACCGCCGTGATCATCGCAGCCGGGGTCTATATCGTGCTGCGCGAAGACAAACCCTTGGTCTCGATCAACCGCCCCGTGCTGGAGCACCGTTCGCGCTTTGATTACGGCGCGACCCCCCGCATCGGCCTCTGGCTGCGCCTGTTTGACCGCCGCCGTTTGCGCAACAAGACCGAGGGCCTGTCCGGCACCGACGGCGACGCTTAGACAGAACCGGGCTTAAGTCAGCGCCGCCCTCTTGCAAACCGGCACACAACGGTTTAACCCCGCGCCATGGTCGGAGCGTAGCGCAGTCTGGTAGCGCACCTGCTTCGGGAGCAGGGGGTCGGAGGTTCGAATCCTCTCGCTCCGACCAATTAAAAGAATCCCGATATATCAATGACTTGAAAATACAGCCTCATTGCCCCCGGAACACTTTTTCTACCCATAGGCCCGGAGCAGTGCTACGCCCGTGAATGAAGAAGCACCTTTTTGGAGTCGCTATTCGGGTTAATGATACTTTCGCACTGGATTTCCTCTATCGCGCCTTCAGTGAGTTCACATCGACCATCCGCTGACCATTGTTTTCGAACGACCAATGACCACGATCCAAGGCTTTTGGTTGACACACGGACCTCCCCCAAGCGCGCAAAGATAAGACGCTGAGGAGGCCGGTGGTAGATACCACAACAGCAACGCCGCCTTCATGGCAGGGTGGCGCCACCTTCGGTCCTCCAATATCTACAGTCATCAAGATAGCTGCGCGCGTCTTGGCTCAGCCGCGCGATTCCCAGCAGCCGTGATAGTTCCAAAACTGGATCAACTGACGCCGAAATACGCGCCGTGTGCTGGTCTTCCATCCAAGCGATTTCGGTCCGGGACACTTCTCTAAGGCTTCGCCCTCCAAGCCCGGCGAAGGGAACGCGCGGCACTACACCGCCCTTTGGCCAGAAGAATACCGTGCCATTTTCATCCTGCTGGTCGAGCAACCTATGGAACGTCGCTACCCTTGCCTGAATGCGGCCACCCGTGCGCTGCCAACCATGCAACTGGGCGACGCTGCGTGCCAAGGCCGCCTCTGTCATGGCACCTTGCGTCTGGACCAGTTTGAGCACCAGCGCCGCCAGCGTCGCGGAATAGACCTCGTCGAAAAAGTTGTCTGGCTGTAGCGTATGCTGGCTCAGCGGCTCCATCTCAGGCTGAGCAACAGGTAGATCAACCGACGCAAACTGAACTGCAGCGGCCGACTCAGGCATGCAGGCTGGCACCGGCATAGACGGCAAAATTAGTTTGGACTCCTTAGGTGCGGTCGGCGTTTCAGTGGCGATGTCGTCGAGCCGCAGATAAGGCATGATCTGCGCAGCGTCGCCTAAGCTGTCAGCTTCGGTCACTTCGACTTCGACCACTGCCAGTCTGCGCTGGCGATCCCTCTCCAACACCTCACGCAGCAGCACATCCACCCGATCAGCCGTCGCCACAGGGTTGCGGAACCAGTCGGTGGACCAAATGCGCAAGATCGACCAACCAAGACCTTCCAGAACGGCTTGCCTGATCCGATCACGGTCGCGCGCGGTTGCAGAGCTGTGATAGCGCGCGCCGTCGCATTCCACTCCCACAAGCCAGGTTCCAGCATGGTCGGGATGCCGCACGCCAAGATCAATGCGGAAACCGGAAACGCCGATCTGGCTGTGCAACTCCCATCCCTTCGCGGTAAGGGCAGCCAACACCGCCTCTTCAAACGGTGATTCAACCGGGCCCACAGAGCCTTTGTCTTGTGCCGATAGCGCAATCGCGCCGCGTGCTGCGAAATCGAGGAAGGCTTTAAGATCTTTGACCCCACGCGCGCCTGTCCTCGTCAGGTCAATCTGATCTGCGGTAATCGAGGCAAACACATGCAACTCTGCCCGCGCCCGCGTCACCGCAACATTCAAGCGTTTCTCACCACCGTCCCCATTCAGCGCGCCGAAATTCATCGCGAGCTTACCCGCACCATCCGGCCCGAAGGTGATCGAGAACAGCATCACATCGCGCTCATCACCTTGGATATTCTCAAGGTTCTTCACGATCAGCGGCTCCTCACGATCATCCGAAAAGAACCATTCCAGCGCCGGATTGGCTTGGCGTTCGGCATCCAGAAGATCAAGGATCAGACTTTGCTGCTGGGCGTTAAAGGTGATCACTCCCAGCGTCGGGCGATCTTTTTCCGGCAGTTTCAGCCAATCGAGCAGCCGCTTGCGGATCATCTGCACGATGGCACGGGCCTCATCAGGGTTGGTGCGCCCGGTGCCGCGCATATAGGTGCCAGCGATCTTGTGCAGCTTGACCGCATTGCCCGAGGCATCTGGCGACGGGAAGGTGACAAGGCTGCCGCCATAGTAAAAATGGTTGGAAAACGCGATCAAGGCCTCATCCCGGCTGCGGTAGTGCCAGTTCAGCAGTTGCGTCGGCACACCGGAGGCCGAGACTTCATCCAAGATCGAGGGCATATCCTTTTCGTATTCTGCAAGGTCATCGCCGTCGGCGCCATCATCGCTGCGGCCAAAGAAATTGGTCGGCGGCAACTGACGCGGATCACCGACGATGATCGCCTGCTTGCCGCGCGCAATCGCGCCAATCGCATCCCACGTGGAAATCTGTGAAGCCTCGTCGAAGATCACCAGATCAAACTGCGCCTGGCCCGCAGGCAGATATTGCGCGACCGACAAAGGCGACATCAGCACACAAGGGGCGAGTTTGCCGAAGGTTGTCGGCATCTGGCTGATCAGACCCCTGATGGCTGCTGTCGGCCGTTGCAGCCCAAGTTGATGCCGAAGGATGCCGAGTTCGGAATTCCGCGGCACGGAATCGCGCGTCGGCAGATCATTGCCAAGCCGCCGCATCACTTCCGCCGAAGCCATCCCGGTCATCGCATCGTCCAACGCGCGGAACCGCAGGATTAGCGCATCATGTTCCCAATACGCAAAACTGCGCAACATCGGCGCGGCATCCATAGCAAGGCGCAGCCACCACGCCATATAGGCGCTTTCAAACGCAGCCTCTGCCGCGCCGATATCCGCGCCTGCTTGAAGCGCGTCGATGATCGGCTGCAACCCAAGTGCCGCTGCCTGCCCGCGCGTCGCCAACCATTTCATCCAATCGGGCAGCCGCGCCTGCAACGCTTCGATGGCCAAAAGGTGCGGCATCAACTGATCAGCGCTGACGTTTGCATCCCCCCCTGCTGCCGTGAACCCCGAAACATCGGCGGCGAGCGCGGTCTCTGCGGCAACCAGACGGCGCAACAGCGGCTCAAATGTGCCACCATCACGCTGCATTAGATTTGCGCGCTGTTCCATCAACCGGGCGCACGGCAGGCCTGCGTCTGTCAGTGTTGATTCAAGCCGGGCAAAACCGTCGGCCTCTTCCAGCGCAGCAGACATGGCACCTATATCCGTGCGTTCGCCTGCAAAACCGGGCAATGCAGACAGCGTGGACTTGACGATCAGCGCCTGCGCCCGCAGCAACCGTTTAAGCGCTGCAATATCCGTAACAGGATCAGCGGTGCCGCCGTGCGCATAGGATTGCAGCAGCTTTTGCAGCTTGGTCTTCGCCATGCCGGCCATCGGCCACATCTTGGTCTGCGCCTCGCGCCATTGAATATCCAGCGCTTCCAAAGGCATATCGGCGATCACATCATCCGTATAACTGGCAGCCAAGGCCTGCCGTTGATCACGGCAGGCCCGCAGAGCTTCGGCAAATGGTGCCAGTTCTGCACGCAACGCCGGGGCCGCGTTCAAAGCAATCTCTGATACCGCAGGGTGGCCCAAACGGGCGGCAGGCACTTTGCCCAATGCCGCCACAACATCAGCCAAACCGACAACTGCGGCCGGATATCCCAACTGCTGCGCCAACCCGAGCCGTGCTTCTTGCGCTTCGTGCAGAGTGACCCGCAGACGGCGTGCCGCCGCAAGAAACGCATCCTGCCAGCCAAATGACCACTCCCCCGGAGCGACCAGCGCCAGCGGTCCGCCCGTGCCCAAGTCAGCAATAATCCGGTGCCGCTGGCCCAGTTCCGCCGCCAGCGCACGCAGTCGCAGCCAAGTGTCCTGATTGTGGCAATCCTTATTTGGGAACGCCAAAGATAGCACTGCAGGCCGTTTCGCCACCCGCCCATTCGCCTGATAAACGCTGAAGCCCTGCGTTCCGGGCGAATGCAGCGCCGCGACATAACCGTTCAACTGATCGCGCGTTACCCGCAGATCATCCGTGACTCGCACCCAATCCGCCGTGCCATGCGCGCTGGCGCGATCCCACGAGCGGCCAAGTTGTGTCAAAACCGCCTTGCGGTCGGCTTTGTTCGAGTGCAGCTCCAACACTGCGGTGCCCAAGCCATGCCGCTCAAGCCGCCGATGCACCACATCCAAGGCGGCAGCCTTCTCGGCCACGAACAGCACGGTGCGACCCCGGCCCAGCTGATCGGCGATGATGTTGGTGATCGTCTGGCTTTTGCCGGTGCCGGGCGGCCCGATCAGCACATAATCGCGCTGCTGCGCCGCCGCCATCACCGCCGCCAGTTGCGAGCTGTCGGCGGGCAGCGGTGCCAGCAGATCAGCGGGCGCATGTTTTCGGTCAATGTCGGCGGGCTGTGGCATCGCCCCGGTGCTGTCTGCAAAACTTTCGGTCGGGCTGTCCACCAGATGCCGCACCAATCGACTTTCGCGCAAGTTATCGGTGCGGTCGACCAGATCTTTCCACATCAAATATTTCGCGAAGGAAAAGGTAGAAAGCGCGCAATCCTCCAGCACCTCAAACCCAGCCACATCCCGGACTTTATGGCGCAAGATTTGCAAAATGCGCGGAATGTCCAAACCGCTGGCATCGCGCGGCAATTCACCTTCCAACTCGGGCATCCGCAACTCAAAATCGCGCTTCAGAAATTCAAGCAATGTGGCGTTGATCCGCACCTCATCTTCAAGCTGCGACAACCGAAACTCTGATTGCGCGGAGCGGCGCTCCAGCTTGACAGGCAGCAGCAGCAACGGCGCGCGGTAATGGCGCGGGTCGCTATCAGTGCGTTTCCAGCGCAGGAATCCCACAGCCAAGAACAACGTGTTGGTGCCGCCTTCTGCGGCATCGCTGCGGGCCTTGCGGTAAAGCTCGGTCAGTCGGTTGGTCATGTCGCGGCTGGTCAGCGGCACGGCAACCTGCCCCCGCGCCATCGCATCCCGCGCCAACCCGGCTTCAATCTGACGCGCTTCCTCGGCGGCCAAATCGCGGCCAGACACCGCATGTTCATCCTTCAGCGCCAGCAACCTAAACATCGCGCCATCGGCAAGCTGGTCTTCCAGCCCGGAAACATCCGGGCAAATCATCGGGATCGCCAGCTTGGTATCCTTGAAGTTCAGCAAGCGGTTGGCCAATGACAGATCCAGCAACTTGCGCTGCCAGCGCTCAATCCGACCCAAAGCGGTGGTGGGCGCAATTTCGATCAACTCGCCGGGCAGACGGCCCAAATCAAGTGGGCGTGGCAGGGCAGCAGCGGCCACAGCTTCATCATTATTACTCGCCTCTTGCGCCACACGATGGCTTGCCAACGGGCGAATCCGCGCCGCCCGCGCGCGTTTGATATCGACGACCTGAATGAACTCGGTCTCGCGCGCCTCAGACAGCCGGTCTCGGCCCGCATCAACAGCAGCCTCAAACCCCGTGCTAGGGCGTTTGGTCAAAAGCGTGGTTTCCAGCGGCACGAAATCTCGTGCAGCTGCCGCTTTGCGCACTGCAACCACATCGGGCTCCACCAGCCGCCCAAAATCGCGGGCGACCAGCCAGACACCCACCCAAGCGTGGCCGTGCGAAAACAAGATCGCGGTGTTCAGCCCCGCCGCCTCGAACGCTGCGGCCAGCAACAAGGTGCTGTCCAAACAGGTGGCAAGACCCTCGGCCACGATCCGCTCGGGGTCACGCACCTTTTGACCCATCCGTTCAAACGAGGCAGGCGGCACGGCATAGGTCAGCCCCAGCCCGGTCGCCGCCGACCAGATCGCGCCTGCGATCATCCAGACCCGCATAGGATCACCTAACTGATAGCCTTCCAGTGACCCTGAATGCCCTGCCGCCTCTAACAACCGCGATGCCTCTTTCAAAAGTCGCGCCACCGCCGACTGGTTGGGCGAGACGAAGGCCGCCAGGATGTTATCCATCTCGGCCAAGCCGCCCCATTCATCGCGGGCAAGGAGTTCAATACGATGCTGCATTTGATCGGTCACCTGACCGTCAATGCTGATTTGAAAACTGATTTGGCCGATTTCGGCCTCATCCAGCCCGCCCAAAATTGCAGTGTCCAGCGGCGTTTCGAGATCGACCAGATCAATCCCCGTCCCCGGTGCGATCCGGTCGATCCGCCAGGATTTATCGCGCAGGATCGCAGGCGTGGCCGTTAAACTTAGCGTCACATTAACCGCCGCCGCCGTCCCCTCATTCACCAGCCGCAAACTGCGCAGCACCGAAACGCCGTTTTGCGCGGATGCAAAGTTCACCTTGCCCGCCAAAACCGCCTTTAGGACGACCAGCGGCTTGGGCTCCGCAAGCTGTTGTTCGGCTTTGGTGGCATCGGTCACATCGGTGGACATTTCGGCTCCAGTTCAACGCAAATCAGAGGGCTTGCAAATCAGTCACCCGCACATCGGGACAAGCAGCGCGGGCGATATCGCAGAGGTGGCGGTGGTGGGTGAGGTAAATCACCTGACCCGAGCGCGACATCTCGGCCAGCAAAGTGAAGGCCGCAGCGGCCCGGTCGTCATCAAAGGTTTCCATGATGTCATCGGCGATGAACGGCACGGTGGGGCGACTTTGCGCCAACTCGTGATATCCCGCGATCCGCAGCGCGAGGTAAAGCTGAAACCGCGTGCCCTTTGACAGATCGGCGGCCAGTTTCGCACCACCCGCCGCAGACAAAGCCACCAGCACCTCGGTTGCGCCATCGGGTTGAGCCGCAAGGCCAGTATAAGCGCCCCGGCTTAAGCTGTGAAACGCCGCCGAGGCGCGATCAAGCATGGCGCTGCGGTGGCTGTCGCGGTAGCGGCGCAGGCCTTGCTCCACCGCGATCAGACCAAAGCGGCGGGCCAGATGCGCCTTCGCGCCGTCGCGCAGTGCGTTCAGCAGATTGGCACGTTCAGCTTCAAGGCGCGCCACGGCATCATCGCCGCCCACGGCGCTTAGTTGACGCTTTGCTTCAAGCAGAACGGCGAAGGCCGCCTGCGTTTCGCTGTGCCGCAACTCTAACGCGGCCTGTGTCTCAGCCTCTTGTGCCGTCAAAACGCTGAAATCCACGCCCTCGGCTGACTGTGGACGATTGGCAAGATCGGCGCGCAGGCCGATCATATCACGTCGCAACTGTGCGGCACGTTGGCAATCCGCGATATGGCTGCCAAGGCTGGCACCGCCTGCTGCCCAGCCAAGCGCTGCGCCCAACGCGTTTAACGCCCCGGCATTGGCTTCAGCCTGCCGCTGATCTTGCAACTGCACTTCGCGATCATCAGCTAGATTGCGCGACAGTTCGGCCAGTTTGGTGGTGGCATCTTCAGCCTGACGCAGACGCGCAGGCAGGTCCGCCCAACGAGTTTCAGGCGGCAACTGGATTGCCAACAGGATCAGCGCCACCGCGTCGCGAAAACCTACGCGGTTCTGCTCCATCTTGGCTATGCGGTCCGTCAATCCGGCAAGCAGCGCGGCATCGCGACCCAACGCATCCAGCAAATCGAGCATATCGCCCAAACCTGCGCTGTCAGCGGGCAGCCCTGAAAGCGCGGTGCTGGCGCTGGCCGTTTGCCACGCGGTCAGCCATGCCGCCGCATTGGCCTCAGCCACGGTGTGATCTTTGATGCGATCGTGCAGATCAGCCTGCAACTCGGCCAGTTGTCCGCGCGCATCGCGGTGCTTTTCCGAAGCTTCCAGCCGTGCAGTCGCTATGGCCCAAAGCGCATCAAAACCACCGTGATCTGGGCTAAGCCCAAGCGTCCCTTGCAACGCCGCTGTGCCAGCCCGCAAATCGGCCTCAGCGCGGGCCAGCGTATCCTCGGCCTGCCGCAGCGCCGCGCGCACACCCAGCGCTGCAATTCGCTGATCAAGCCAGCGGCGCAGGTCTGCCAACGCGGCCCCCGGCAAACCAAGCGCGGCACAAGTGGCATCAAGCGTGGCCGCATGCACATCGCGTGCGGCGCAGGCCTGCGTCCACTTGTCTTGCGCCGCAGACACTTCCGCCGCCAGCCCGGCGCGGCGACTGGCATCTGCCGCATCCAACCGCGCCCGCGCCATCATGTCGGCCAAAAGTGCAGCAATCTGATCATCCTGCCGCAGTGCCGCTTCAAAGGCATCGGCACTTGCAGGTTTCAAATCAGCGCGGTGGGCGGCCCAACGGGCTTCGCGCTGGCTGCGCGCCGAAGCCGCATCAGCCAATGTGGCACCCGCTGACACCTCTGCCGCCTGCCCTGCCAACGCCTCGGCACTGTCATGGGCGGACTGCGCCTGTTGCAACGCGCGCTCGGTATCCGTCACGGCTAGGCGCGTGCGTTCCGCATCGGCAACCCAAGTCTCAACCTGCCAACTGGCTGGAACCGCAAGCGCTGCCAGCGCATCGGCATCACCTTGCCAAGGCAGAAGCGTTTGCAGCGCGGATTGCATCTGCGCCGCGTATGCGTCTCGGTCGCGCAGCGCCACTCGCAGTGCCCCACTTGGATCTGCCGTGCGAAACCGCGTCAGCAGCGCCTGCAAACCGGCAAGATCCTCGGGCGTGCCAGGATCACCAAGCCGATTTTGCGCGGCTACCAACTTGGCTTTGGCCTTCGTGGCCTCCTCCGTCGCACGCGCAACGGCGGTGAAAACACCCGAGCGTTCGGCCAGCAAGCCGCGCAACGCGCTCAGCCGCGCCGGATCAAGCAACAGCGGCTCAACCGCAGCACCGGGCCGACCCAAACGCACAAGCGTTTCGCGCAACGCCGTCTCGACGCTTGCGGCCTCATCGCGACGGCGCGGCAAATCCTGCACGGCGGTGTCATGCGCCGAACGCAGCGCATCGGCCGACAAGATGGCATCCCGCACGCCCAAGATCGCGGAGTCTGGCGTCATCTTGGCACTGCGATCTTCCAGCATTTCGATCCGCTCGGCGCGGTCAGCGATCCGGCTGGCCAAAGCACTGCGGGCCGCCTCCAGCGCCTGATGGTTCTGCACCACCGCATCATCGGCGTCCGGCAAATGCGCAAGCGGGGCATGATCGGCCTCTAGCCGCGCCAGACGATCCCGCAAAGGCAATACTGCCAGCGCAGCTTGCAAATCGCGCAGGGTCTGGGTGATGGCGGCTTCCGCGTCGCGCGCAGTGTTCCAGTCACGCTCGGCCATCACCACATCGCGCCCCAAGCGCTGATAGGTTGCAGCCGAGGTGTCAAGCGCGCGCCGCTGGCGATCCAGCTCGGCCAACCGGGCCTTTGCCTCATAAACCACGCCCTTGCGGCCCCCGGCGCGGTGGAAGCCGTCCAACTCGGCGCGGATCGCGGCCAGCTGCGGGCCAAGCCCGGCAAGCCCAGCACTGGCCGAAAACAGCATCTCGCCCAGATCGCCCCGGCTGGCGAGAATACCCTCACCACCCTTTTCCAGCGTGTCATCATCCAGGGAAAACATCGCCATATAGCCTTCGCGCGAAAGCCCTCCTAGCGCCGATTGCAGCAAAGTATCCGGCACCACAGCGCCATGCGCATCAAGCAAACTGGAACCGAGGCGCTTTTGCCGTGCCAGATCCAGCACACCAACGGCATGGCTGATCTGAGCCCCGATCCGCATCGTGGGCCCGGCATGTTTGAAATCGTAGCGGCTGCGCGACGGGATACCATAAAGAAAATCCAGCCAAGCCGAGAACAGCGTCGATTTGCCAGCCTCGTTAGGTCCAAAGATCACATGCAGATCAGCCCCACCGGGTGCCGGCGCGGGAAACGCCAGCCTTGCCTCGGTAAAGCGGCCATAGCGGGTCAGATCCAAACCTTCCAAACGCATCAGACGGCCTCACCCGCGCCAAGCCGGGCGACGATCTGCACGCTGCCGTCTGCCAGCAGCAAGCCACTTGCGGCGGCTACAGCGGCGGCATCATCACCCAAGAGATCGCGCAATTCGGGCGGCAAATCGTGCATCAACACGCGCGCAGCCTCCGCCAAGGCCGCCAGCAGCGCCGGATCACTTGGCAACTCTGCCATAACAATACCGACGAGATCGGTGGGCAACTGGCTGGTGATCCCGGCCCCCCGCGCGGTGGTGCCATTCTCCAACTTGTCGATCCAGATCCCCCCAACGGATGCTGCAATGGTATGAGCTTCCTCAGTCAAGCGGTCCAGATCACGGGCAATCCGCCACGCAAGCGGCGTCGTCCCCATCAGCATCGGGCGCAGCACCAGATACGCCTCAGGGCGTGGCACATGCGCGATGTCACGCAATGCGGCATCCAATGCCTCAATCACCTCGGCCCAGTCAGACATATCTGTCAGATCAATGCGCAGCCGATCAAACCGCAGCGCCGCAACGCTGCGCTGTTCAGTAGCCACAGCGCCGACGTCATCCACCGTCACCAGGGTCACCGAACAAGCCCCAGCCTCACCAATATCACGGCCCTGCGGGATACCGGGCATCACCACAGTTGCACGGCCACAATGCTCTGATCTGCGATGAATATGGCCAAGAGCCCAATAATCATACCCATGCGCGTCCAGATCAGCGACGCTGCACGGCGCATAGACATCGTGCCCGACGCTGCCGTTCAGACAGCTATGCATCATGCCGATGTTGAACGCACCCGTCATCGCCACCGGATACAGCGGCAACAGGCTACCCGGGGCCACAGGCTCGGCAAAGCTGACGCCATGCACCGCGATCAGATGGCCGCCTGCTTCGAACGTTTCGGTCTTGGCCTTCGGCCCAAACACCCGCGTCCCCCCAGGCGGATCAAGCTCGCGCGTGACCTTTGAGATCGCATCGTGATTGCCCCGGATGATAAAACAGCGAATGCCCGCCTCGTCCAACCGCAGCAATTCCTGCTTCAGAAACCGTGGCGTTTTGGCCGAACTCAGCCCGCCATCCCAAAGATCACCCGCAATCAAAAGCGCATCAACGGCCTCGGTCAGACACAGGTCGACAATCCTGGTCAATGCAGAACGGCTTGCCACACCCACCTGATCAGCAAGATCAGCATTGCGCATCGCGAGCGACACCAAGGGCGAGTCTAGATGCAAATCAGCGGTATGAATGAAGCGGAAAGCCAAACTGTGAAACACCATTTATGAAATCGGGCGAGTCACTACGCCAAGCGTGCCGCTCTAGGCTCTGGACTCATTGATCATATCCAGAAGATGACGATGGCCGCGATGGCGATGGCTGACATGAAGGTGTGGGCGCAGCGGTCGTAGCGGGTGTGGATGCGCCGCCAATCCTTCAGCTTGCCAAACATGTTCTCGATT
>NZ_JAUSBA010000046.1 GCF_030652235.1 Cypionkella sp. | reverse complement strand
GCCAACACCGTCTTCGACAGCTACGATAAAATCCTCGACCAATGCGCCGCAGCCTGGAACTTCTTCGCGAACGAACCGGCAGCGATAACCTCGATCATGTCCAGAGACTGGGCAACGGTCAATATCTAGGGCCGTTGGTATCAGACCGTCCCCCGGCAGCGCCGCCGCGTGGTGGCTCGATGCCACCCACGGCGGCACCCCGGTTCAGGTCAACCGTCTTCCGGCATCAGGCAATGCACAGAGCCCAGCGCGAAGGGGCGCGCGTGGTTGTCTTGCCAGGCCTCGACCTGCACCGAGGCAAAGCGACGGCCCGAGCGGTTCACCGTGGCCCGCGCATAGCAATCACGCGGCAGGCCCGCGCGCAGGTAATCGACGGTAAAATCAATCGTCTTCGGCAAGGGTGGCAGCTGGCCCGCCGCAACGCGCGCGGGGTCGATGCGGCCCGCCTCCAGATCGTCCCACAGGCTGGTCCAGGCCAGACCGATCAGGGCGGTGACTTCCAAAAACGACGCCGTCACCCCCCCATGCAGCGCGGGCAGGCTGGGATTGCCGATCAGCATGTCGGAATAGGGCAGCCAAGCGGTCAGCTCATCGCCGCGGCGGTCAAAGCGGATGCCGAGGAATTGGATATAGGGCACCGCCTGCACCAGCGCCGCCAAAGCACTGTCGCGGCGGGATTTGATCACCTGTACGGGCTCGGGTCGCTTCATGTGGTTGGCCCCTTCGGTCGCTCTAGGGTGAAAGCGCCGGTGCCCATCGCCACCGGGCGGGCCGCGTCCTCGTCGCAGGCGGTCACGCGCACGAAGGCGACAGATCGCGTGACATGGTGACATTCCGCCCGCGCAGTGATCATCTGGCCGGGGGTGGCGGGGCGCATGTAGTCGATGCGCAGATCCAAGGTGGCGGTAGAGGTGGGTGCGGCAGGGTGGCTCATCACCGAGGCCCCCGAGGCGGTGTCCATCAGCGCCGAAATCGCGCCGCCATGCAGCACCCCCGTCGCCGGATCGCCAACCAGCCGCGCATCCCATGGCATGGTGATGGTGGCGCGGCCCGGCCCCAGTTCGGTCAACTCCATGCCCAGCGCGCGGGAAAACGGCAGGGCTTGGATGAATTGGCGCGCGAGGGTGAGGATATCGGTCATGGCGCCATAATCTCGCGCTGCGCGGCAAGTGCAAGGGGCTGCTCACAATTCTTGCGCACGGCACTGGCAGGGCCTAGTCTGTGGATGGGAGGCCCGCATGACTGAGACTCGCCTAAGCTTCAAAGAAATGTGCGCGAAGTTCGAGGTCACCCCCCGTACTTTGCGCTATTACGAATATATCGAGCTGCTCTCGCCGGAAAAGGATGGCCGCGCGCGGTTTTATGGTTCGCGCGAGGTGGCACGGCTGACGCTTATTCTGCGCGGGCGGCGGTTTGGCTTTAGCCTTGAGGAAATCCGGCAATGGCTGCTGATTTATCGGCAGCAGGGTACGCAGACTCAGTTGGAGCAATGGCTTGGCATGGCGGATCGGCAACTGGCCGATCTGACCCGGCAACAAGGCGAGTTGGAAACCAGCATCAGCGATCTGCGGGCCTTGCGTGACACCGCTGCGGCGGAAATCCGCAAATTGACCGAGATTTGACACCACGTCATGCCAAACTCTGACGTGACGTTACATTTACGTTAACGTCAAGCACTCTACTATGATGGGCGCAACATCCCCATCTACCCGGCAGTGATTGCCGAGGAAGTGCCATGAGCTTGAGTGAAACCGAAACCCTGTCGATCCGCGAGATGTGCGACGCCTATCAGGTGACCGCCCGCACCTTGCGGTTTTATGAGGCTAAAGAACTGCTGTCGCCGATCCGGGCGGGCAGCCGGCGGCTTTATACCAAACAGGATCGCGCAAGGTTGCAGCTGATCCTGCGCGGCAAGCGCTTTGGCTTCAGCTTGGAAGATATCCGGCAGCTGCTTGATATGTATAACAGAAACGGCAGCAATCAGGCGCAACTGGCCCGCACCTTTGATCTGGGCCAAGACCGTCTGACGCAGATGAAAGCGCAACGCGACGAGCTGAGCATCGCCATCGCCGAGTTGGAAACCGAATTACACAGCGCCGGGGCGGCTTTGGCCGCCTTCCACGCGGCGGCCGAATAAAGCCGCAGACCACGCCTAGCACAGACAGCCGAATTGAGGAGTAAGGCCGATGACCACCTACACAGCCCCCCTGAAAGACATGCAATTCCTGTTGCATGATGTGCTCGGGGTCTCTGGCCGCGATATTCCGGGTTATGGCGATCTTGATGCAGGTTTCACAGGGGCTGTGCTGGAGGAGGCGGGGAAGCTTGCCTCTGAGCTGCTAGAGCCGTTGAATGCCGTGGGTGATCGGGAAGGCTGCGTGTTGGAAAACGGTGTGGTGCGCACGCCCACGGGGTTCAAAGCGGCGTTTAATGCGATGAAGGCGGGTGGCTGGACGGCGCTCGATTGTGACCCCGAATATGGTGGTCAGGGTCTGCCCTATGTGATGGCGACGGCGGTGGGCGAGATGTTTGTCTCGGCCAATATGGCGTTCAACATGTATCAGGGGCTGACGCATGGTGCCTATTCGGCGATCCATGTGCATGGCACGGCTGAGCAAAAGGCGACCTATCTGCCGAAGATCGTGTCGTGTGACTGGACCGGCACGATGAACCTGACCGAGCCGCATTGCGGCACAGATCTGGGGCTGATGCGCACCCGTGCGGAACCGCAAGCGGATGGATCGTATAAGATCGCGGGCACGAAGATTTTCATCTCGGCAGGTGAGCATGATCTGGCCGAGAACATCATTCATCTGGTGCTGGCCAAGGCGCCGGGCGGCGGTGAGGGCACCAAGGGCATTTCGCTATTCATCGTGCCGAAGTTCTTGGTCAACGCCGACGGCTCTTTGGGCGCGCGCAACGGGGTTTCGGTCGGCAAGATCGAAGAAAAGATGGGGATTCACGGCAACGCCACTTGCGTGATGAACTATGATGGCGCGGTGGGCTACCTGTTGGGCGATCTGCACAAAGGTATGCGGGCGATGTTCACCATGATGAACGAGGCGCGGCTGGGCGTGGGCTTGCAAGGTTATGCGGTGGCGGAAGCCGCGTATCAGAACGCTTTGGGCTATGCCAAGGACCGTTTGCAGGGGCGCGATGTAACCGGGGCGCAGAACCCCAATGGCCCGGCAGACCCGCTGATCGTGCATCCTGACATTCGCCGCAGCCTGATGGATCAGAAAAGTTTTGTCGAAGGCGCGCGGGCGTTTACCTATTGGGCGGCCTCGATGATCGACCAATCGGTGCGCTCGGGGGATGCGGATGCCGAGGGGCTGGTGTCTTTGCTGATCCCGGTGCTGAAGGGCTTCCTGACCGACCGTGGCTTTGAGACGGCTGTGCAGGCGCAGCAGGTTTGGGGCGGGCATGGCTATATCGAGGATTCTGGCATGTCGCAGTTTGTCCGCGATGCGCGGATAGCGCAGATCTACGAGGGTGCCAATGGCGTACAGGCGTTGGATCTGGTGGGGCGGAAACTGGCGACCGATGGCGGCAAGCATGTGATGGCGTTTTTCGCTTTGGTGAAGGGATTTATCAAAGAGAATGAAGGCGACGCGCGGATGGTGCCTTATCTGGACCCGCTGAAAGCCGCGTCGAAAGATGTGCAGGCAGCGGCGATGTTCTTCATGAACACCGCGATGAAAAACCCGAATGCGGCGCTGGCGGGGTCTTATGACTTCATGACCATGATGGGGCATACCTGTCTGGGGCTGATGTGGGCAAAGATGGCGAAAGCGGCGCTTGCGGGCTTGGATGCCGGTGGCGATGCCGATTTCCTTAACGCGAAACTCGCGACCGGGCGCTATTATATGGCGCGGCAGCTGCCCGCAACTGCGCTGCATCTGGCGCGGATTGAGTCCGGGGCCGATCCGGTGATGGCGCTGGCGGCTGAGGCGTTCTAAGCTGGCGCGAAGGTAACCGGAGTTAGCCCATGCCGAAACGCTTCCGCCTCACCCGCCGCTTTCCGGTTGCGATGACCGAAGACGGTTACCGCCGCCTGAAAAGCTTCGCCAAAGAGGCGGGTCTGGATGAGGGCGAGGCGCTGTCGTTTCTGTTCGAGAACTACTCATCGGTGATCAACCACGACAATCTGACGCACCGGCTGCGGCTGTTCAATTCGGAACTGGAGGCGCGCAAATAACCAAATCCTGCGCTGAATTATAGCGAGAAGCCTCCGGCGGGAGTATTTAGGCCAAGATGAAATCGAACAGAACAGTTCCGCCCTGCGACCGCGTTACGGCTTGGCTATCCGACTTAAGCGGGCGCAGGGTTTCACCTTGGATGGCCATCGGCTCTCCAGCCTGTGCCACAAAGCGAGACTGACGAAGAATGGTTAAGGAATCGTTTTTCATCTTGGCGAAAATACTCTCCGGGGGTCCGGGGGTGGAAAACCCCCGGCTTTGACCCGGGAGCAACATAGGGCGTTAAGCGATGACCGCAAAACTCTACTGCTTTGGCGAATCCGGCAATGCCTACAAGGTGGCGCTGGCGCTGACTTTCGCCGATATCGAATGGGAGCCAGTGTTTGTTGATTTCTTCAACGGCGCCACCCGCACGCCTGAGTTCCGCGCGCTTAATGAGATGGGCGAAGTGCCGGTGTTGGTGGATGGGGAAACCACGCTGACACAATCGGGGGTGATGCTGGATTATATCAGCTCTAAATCCGGCAAACTGGGCGGAAAATCTGCGGCAGAGCGCCGCGAGGTGTTGCGCTGGTTGTTTTGGGACAATCACAAGCTGTCGACCCAGATCGGCACCGCGCGGTTTTTGGCGAACTTTGTGCCGGAAGAAAAGCGGCCTGCTGGCGTCATCCCGTTTCTACACAGCCGCCTGAAGACCGCTTACACCGTGCTGAACGGCCATCTTGAGGCGCGCAAATGGGTGGCGGGAGAGGCCATGACCATCGCCGATCTGTCGCTGTGTGGTTACCTGTATTACCCCGAGCCCTTCGGATTTAACCGCGCCGATTGGCCCCATATCGACGCCTGGCTGGACCGCATTGCGGCGGTGCCGGGCTGGAAACATCCCTATGATCTGATGCCCGGCAAACCGTCTGACCGGGTATAAGGAGGCAACATGACCGAAGCTTTTATCTATGACGCCGTGCGCAGCCCGCGCGGCAAGGGCCGCCCGGATGGGGCGTTGCACGAGCTGACCTCGGTGGCGCTTTCGGCGAAGATTTTGGACGCGATCCGCGAGCGCAATGGCCTGCTGGGCCATGCGGTGGAGGATGTGATCTGGGGCAACGTCACGCAAGTCGCCGAACAGGGCGGCTGTTTGGCACGCTCGGCGGTGCTCGCGTCGGGGTTGGATCAGTCGATCCCCGGTTTGGCGATCAATCGGTTTTGCGCCTCTGGGATGGAGGCGGTGAATTTGGCCACCAACCAAATCAAGGGTGGTGCTGGGGCGGCTTACATCGCGGGCGGGGTCGAGATGATGGGCCGGGTTGCGATGGGCTCGGATGGGGCGGCGATTGCGGTGGACCCGTCTTTGGCGATGAAGACCTATTTCGTCCCACAAGGGATTTCGGCCGATATTATCGCGACCGAATACGGTTTCACCCGCGAGATGGCCGATGCTTTGGCTGTGGAATCGCAGAATCGGGCAGCGATGGCTTGGGCAGAGAATCGGTTTGGCCGTTCGGTGATTGCGATCAAGGATCAGAATGGCTTGACCATTCTGGACCGCGACGAATACATGCGGCCCGGCACTGATATGGCAACCCTCGGCGCGTTGAAACCGGCGTTCAAGGATATGGGCGAGAGCATGCCCGGCTTTGATAAAATCGCGCTGATGAGATATCCGCATCTGGAGCGGATCAATCATATTCACCATGCGGGCAACTCCAGCGGTATCGTCGATGGCGCTGCGGCCTTGCTGATTGGCAATGCGGAATTTGGCCATGATTACGGGCTGAAACCGCGGGCGCGGATTCGGGCGACGGCAAAGATCGGCACGGACCCTACGATCATGCTGACCGGGCCGGTGCCGGTGACGGAAAAAATCCTGCGCGATGCCGGGATGGCGATTGGCGACATTGATCTATTCGAGGTCAACGAGGCCTTCGCTGCAGTGGTGCTGCGGTTCCAGCAGGCGTTTGATGTCGATCCGGCTTTGGTCAACGTCAACGGCGGCTCGATTGCTTTGGGGCATCCTTTGGGGGCCACGGGTGCGATGATCATCGGTACTTTGCTGGATGAGTTAGAGCGCAGCGGCAAAACAGTTGGGTTGGCCACGCTGTGCATCGCCTCGGGTATGGGGGCTGCGACCATTATTGAGCGGCTCTGATCATGCCGCGGCATGTCTTCGCAGCTTTGGGGGAAACGCTGACGCAATCCCTGCTCAGTGGCGATTTCGCAGGGTATGCCAGCGTGATGTCGTTGCCGCTGCGGATCACACCGCGCGGCGATCCTGCCTATGTGTTGCAGACCGAAGACGCGTTGCGGGCGGATTTTCAGCTGTACCACGACAACCTTAAAGGTCGGGGGGTGACGGATATCTTCCGTCATGTTGCAGAAATCACTGTGGTGGGTGCCACGCATCTGCGGGTGCGCTGCAATGTCCATATCATGGTGCATGCCCAGCGCATCGTCGATCCGTTTGAGACGTGGTTTCTGCTGGTTGAGCAGCCTGAAGGCTGGTTGATCTGCGAAATTGAAAGCGCGCGCGGACATATTCGCTTCAGCCTTGGGCTGTCGGAAATCAGGGGCGGGGCATTCACGCCGAAACTCGGGGAGGCGGGGGGAGAGGATGGCGAAACTTGATCTGAGCAAAGTGCCAGTGAAAACCGGCTCGATGTATCCTTCGCCCTATGCCGAGATGATGGCGGGGCGCAGCAGTTTGCGGCTGGGTGATGCCGGGGGTTTGACGCAGTTTGGCGTCAACCTGGTGATCTTGCAGCCGGGGGCGGTGTCTAGTTTGCGGCATTGGCATCTGGTCGAGGATGAGTTCGTGATGGTGACCGAAGGTGCATGTGTGCTGGTGCAGGATGCCGGTGAGACTGTGATGGTTGCGGGCGATTGCGTGGCGTTTCCAGCGAATGTGCCGGACGGGCATCAGTTCATCAACCGCTCGGGCGCTGTGGCGCGGTTTCTGGTAGTGGGCTCGAAATCCAAGCGCGAGGTCGCGACCTATTCCGATGTCGATCTGGTGCTGACAGTTGAGGGCGGGCAAGCCAGTTTCGCCTATAAGGACGGCAGCGCATGGGAGGGGCCGCGATGATCGTTGATCCAAGTCTTGCCCCCGAGGAGAACCGCGAAGGCGTCAGCACGTTGCGGCTTTCCGTGGCGGGTGGTCTTACGCAATTTGGCGCTTATGTTAAGACCTTGGCAGCGAAGGTGTGGTCTTCGGATCGGCCTTGGCACGCGGCTGAGGATAAGTTGGTGCTGGTGCTGTCTGGTGCGCCGGTGCGGGTTGAAAACGGCGAAACCCCGCGTCCCCTCGGCGAGATGCCGTGTTGGCCTGCGGGTTGGCCTATCGGACATCAGGTGCACAACCGCAGCACGGGCGATGTGGTCTATCTGACCATTGGCACCTGGCTGCCCCGCGATATCATTCACTATCCCGATCACGATCTGATCACCCATAAAGACGGTGCAGCCCGGCGCTATACTGACGCCGATGGCCGACCCCGCAGTGCAGGAGCGCGCAAATGACCGATTTCACCATGGCTGTTGATGCCGATGGCGTCGCCACGATCACTTGGGATGTGGCGGCCAAGTCGATGAACGTGATGTCAACGGCGGCTTTTGGGTTGCTGAGCGGGTTGGTGGATCAGGCTTTGGCGGATGCCAGCGTCAAGGGGATCATCATCACCAGCGCGAAGAAAGATTTTGCCGGGGGGATGGATCTGAACGTCATTGCCGAGATGCGGGCGGGTGGGGCGCAGGCGATTTTCGACGGCGTGATGACGATGCACAAGGTGCTGCGCAAGATCGAGCTGGCCGGGATGGACCCAAAGACCAAGAAGGGCGGTAAGCCGATTGTGGCGGCCCTGCCGGGGACGGCATTGGGGATCGGGTTGGAATTGCCGTTGTCGTGCCACCGCATCATCGCGGCGGATAACCCAAAAGCGAAGATCGGTCTGCCTGAGATTATGGTGGGGATTTTTCCCGGCGCCGGCGGCACGACCCGGCTGGTGCGCAAGCTGGGCGCGATGATGGCAGCCCCGTTCCTGCTGGAAGGCAAGTTGTCGGACCCGAAAGCCGCGAAGGCGGCGGGGTTGATTGATGAGGTGGTCGCCCCCGATCAGCTTTTGGCGCGGGCGAAGGAATGGATTTTGGCTGCGAAAGACGCCGATCTGGTCAAGCCGTGGGATGACAAGGGCTATAAGATGCCCGGCGGTGCGCCGTATCAGCCAGCTGGGTTTATGACCTTTGTGGGCGCAAGCGCGATGGTTTTGGGCAAGACGATGGGGGTGTATCCTGCGGCCAAAGCCTTGCTAAGCGCGGTCTATGAAGGCGCTTTGGTGCCGTTTGACGTGGCATTGCGGATTGAGGCGCGGCAGTTCACCTCGGTGCTGCTGAACCCGTCCTCATCAGCGATGATCCGCAGCCTGTTCATCAACAAGGAAGCGTTGGAGAAAGGCGCGAACAGGCCCTCGGTTGCCGATCAGTCAGTGAAAAAGCTCGGCGTGATTGGCGCGGGGATGATGGGGGCCGGGATCGCCTATGTCGCGGCCTTGGCGGGGATTGAAGTGGTGCTGATTGACGCCGCACAAGACAGCGCGGATCGCGGTAAAGCCCATTCGGCGGATTTGCTCGATAAGGGCATCCAGCGCCGCAAGGTGACGGTGGAGAAGAAGGCCGAAGTGCTGGGGCGGATTTTGGCGACCACGGATTATGCGGCGCTGAAGGGTTGCGATCTGGTGGTCGAGGCGGTGTTCGAAGACCCGAAGGTCAAGGCCGAGGTGACGGCACGCGTCGAAGCTGCCGTGGGCGCAGATTGCATCTATGCCTCCAACACCTCGACCTTGCCGATCTCAGCGCTGGCAAAGGCGAGCGGTCGACCCGATCAGTTCATCGGCATCCATTTCTTCTCGCCCGTCGACAAGATGAACCTGGTCGAAATCATCCGCGGCAAAGAAACCGGGGATCGTGCGGTGGCGAAGGCATTGGATTTCGTGCGCGCCATTCGTAAGACCCCCATCGTGGTGAACGACGCCCGGTTCTTCTACGCCAACCGCTGCATCATTCCCTACATCAACGAAGGCATCCGCATGGTGGCCGAAGGCGTGGAACCGGCGCTGATCGAGAATGCCGCCAAGCTGGTGGGGATGCCGCTGGGGCCGCTGCAACTGGTTGATGAAACCTCGATTGACCTTGGCGTGAAGATCGCCAAAGCCACGAAAGCCGCGATGGGCGAGGCTTATCCCGATGGCGCGGTGGATGCGGTGCTGTTCTGGATGGCGGATCAAGGCCGGATGGGCAAGAAGGCCAGTGCGGGGTTCTATGCGTATGATGCGGCGGGCAAACGCGAAGGCCTGTGGGACGGGCTGACGGCGCAATACCCGCGCAAGGCCGACCCGGACCTCGCCACCGTGCAGCACCGTTTGCTGATGGCGCAGGTGCTGGAGGCGGTGCGGGCGTTGGAGGAAGGCGTGTTGACCGACATCCGCGAAGGCGATGTCGGCGCGATCCTTGGCTGGGGCTTTGCGCCGTGGTCGGGCGGGCCGTTCTCGTGGCTGGATATCATCGGGGCTGCGCGCGCGGTGGAGATTTGCGAGAAGCTGGTGGCAGAGTTTGGCCCGCGGTTTGAAGCCCCTGCCCTGCTGCGCGAGATGGCGGCCAATGCGGAAAGCTTTTACGGGAGGTTTGGCGCACAAAACGCGGCCTAATCTGGGTCGAAGCGATAGCCAAAGCGGATGATATCCTCGGCGCTGATGTGCGAAATCAGATCAGCGTCGGCATCCGAATAAAACCCGCGCCAGTCGCGGGCGCGATCCGAGGCGTTGGCTTGCAGCAGGGGCGTCAGGCGGAAGCCTAAGTGCGCTTCAAAAGGTGCCAGATCGGTATCGAGATGCTCCAACCGCGCGTAAAGGCTGGCGCGCTCAAACCCCAAACGGTCGCGCATATAGGCGGTATAGGGCCAAAGGCTGAAGGCGGTGCGGGTTTGGGGGTGGTTCAGAAAGCCGCTGAAATCATGCGACTTTGCCAGACCCACGGCCGGGTGGGCGAAGTTTTGGCTGCGCAACCAGTGGTAATAGCTGACAGCGCGGTCCCACGGGTTGCGCACCAAGGTCAGGGTAAAGAAATCGGCAATCTCATCATCGGAAGCAAGACCTGCGATGTCGGACAGCGTCGAATGTTTCCACAGCCGCCCCGCCGATTTCGCCCCTTTCAGCCGGGCCTTGCGCGCGCGCGCCTTTGGCGTGTCGCCGATCAGAATATCATCCTTCATCGCGCGATCTTCCAAGGCAAGGCTCAGCGCTGTACCGCCTGTCTTGGGGATATGCACAAAGATAAAGCGTCGGCCGCGCGAGATGATCATGGCGTGACCCGCACGAAGGTGCCGTTCTCGGTGGCATCGAGCCCGCTCCCCCGGCTTTGGCGCTTGGATTTGCTCTTTTGAAAAATACTCCCGCCGGAGGCTTCTGATATTGGCCGCAGAGCCTCCGGCGGGGATATTTGATCGCAGAGGATGGCCATGGGTTACACCCGGTTGGGCAACGACTGCCCATCCAGATGTGCGATCAGATTGGCGACGGCCATCATGCCCATCGCAGTGCGGGTTTCCAGAACGGCCGTGCCAAGGTGGGGCAGCAGCGTGACATTTTCCAGACCCAGCAGGGCGGGGGTGATCTGCGGCTCGTTTTCGTAGACATCAAGACCTGCTCCTGCGATTTGGCCGGTTTGCAGGGCGGTGGCGAGGGCGGCCTCATCCACAACATCACCGCGCGCGATATTGATCAGGATACCATGCGGGGCCATTTGCGCCAAGGCTGCGGCATTGATCAAATGGCGGGTCGCCGGGCCACCGGGGACGGCGATCACCACGAAATCGGCCTGCAGCACTTGCGCCAGCGCGACCTGCTGCGCGGCGACGCCTGCATCTGTGGCAGAGCGGTTGTGGTAGATCACGCGCATGTTAAAGCCAAGGTGGCAGCGTTGTGCGATGGCACGACCGATGCGGCCCATGCCGATGATGCCGACGGTTTTGCCCGACACAGGCGCGCCCAGAAGTTGTGTTGGGTGCCAGCCTTGCCACTGGCCTGCGCGCAAAATGCGCTCGCCCTCGCCCGCTCGCCGCGCGGTCATCAGCAGCAGGGTCAGTGCCACATCGGCAGTAGCCTCGGTGACCGCGCCGGGGGTGTTGGTGACGGCAATGCCAAGCGCAGCGGCGGCTTTGCTGTCAATGTGGTTGAAGCCAACCCCGAAATTGGCGAGCAATTTTGCCCTTGGGGTGGCCACATCGGCGAAAACCTCGGCTTTGAACAGATCGCCCAGCGTCGGCAGCACCACGTCGTAATCAGTGAGGGCGGCGCGCAGTTCGGATGCCGCAAGCGGCAGGGTGCTGGCGCGGGCGGTGACATCAAAGCGCGCGCGGGCGGCTTGCATGACGGCATCGGGCAAAGGACGGGTGATCAGCAGTTTCATCAGAACAACTTTCCGCCCAAAGGCACGTCGTGGCCGGGGCCGATCAGCACGACCTCACCCATCGCATCGGGCAGGCCAAGCACCAACACTTCAGACATCACTTTGCCGATCTGTCGAGCTGGGAAATTGACCACCGCCAGCACTTGCCGCCCGATCAGGGCTTCCGGCGTATAATGTTCGGTGATCTGTGCCGAGGAGCGTTTCTCACCAATTTCGGGGCCAAAATCGAGCCAAAGTTTGTAGGCCGGCTTGCGGGCCTCGGGATAGGGTTCAGCGCGGGTGATGCGGCCAACGCGGATATCGACCTGCGCGAACTCGGCATAGGTGATCTGGGCTGCGACACTTTGTGGGGGGGCATCGGTCATTTACCAAGCTCCCTGCCCCGGTCGGCGGCGACTTTGACGGCGCGTTTCAGCAACGGCGGGAAGCCTGTGTCTGGGTCCATCAGCACCGCAAGGGCGGCCGCCGTGGTGCCGCCCGGAGAGGTCACGTTGATGCGCAACTGGCTGGCGGGCTCTGACGACTGATAGGCCAGTTCGCCTGCACCGCAAACGGTTGCGCGCGCCAGTTTCATCGCGATGTCGGGCGACAGGCCCTCAGCCTCACCCGCCGCAGCCATCGCTTCGATCAGATGGAACACATAGGCCGGGCCCGAGCCGGACACCCCGGTCACAGCGTCAATCTGATGCTCGCCGTCGAGTTCCACCACTTGGCCAACCGCCAGCATCAATTGATGCGCAAGGGCGAGGCCATCGGCCCCAGCGTGAGAATTGGCGCAGATGCCCGTGATGCCGCGCCCGACCATCGCCGGGGTGTTCGGCATGGTGCGCACGATCGGAGTACGCGCGCCCAAAGCCGCTTCGAACGTGGCAATCGAGGTGCCTGCGGCAATCGATATGAACAGCGTCGTCCCATTGCCCAAGGCTTGCAGGGCAGGCAAGGCCGCGCCCATCATCTGCGGTTTGACGGCGAGCAAGGCCACGGCTGGGGCTGGCGGCATGCCTTGGTTCAGATGCACGCCGGTGGCTTTCAGCCAGTCGGTCGGATGCGGCTCGATCACCCATACGCTCGTTGCAGGCACCCCCGCCGCCAACCATCCGGTCAGCAGCGCCGTCCCCATCTTGCCACATCCCAGCAAAACCAGCCCATCGCGGGCCACCACATCCAACAGCATCGAAAACTCCCCTTTTACAGAGAGGTTAGTGCGCTTTGTCAGGACATTGAATCTAAATTCAGGGCGATCTGCGAATAAGAGCCGATTTCCGAGTTAGGACGCGACTGCAGAAACGCTGTGCGCTTCAGGCCCGGCCGTAAGCCTCGGCAATCGCGACTTTCATCGCATCAGCGGGGGATTTGTCGGCCCAGGACACCAGCTGAAACGCCGGATAAAACCGTTCCGAGGCAGTGATCGCGCCGGAAATCAGCCGATCAATCTGCTCGGGCGCCACCATCTGTCCGCCCGCAAGGCAGAGGCCATAGCGGAACACCATCAGTTTTTGCTCGGCCCAATAGGTGAAAGCCCCGGTCCAAACCATGTCGTTGCAGCGGTTCAAAACGTCGTAGAGGGCCGCCATTTTATCAGTTGGCGGCTCCATCTCAAAGGTGCAGATCAGCCGCAAAGTTTCGTCCTGCGCCGACCACGCAAGGGTCAACGCATAGGTGCGCCACTGGCCCTCGACCGCCATCGCGATCTGATCATCGGTGACGCGGTCGAATTCCCAATCATGGTGGGCGGCGAGATTTTCCACGATGTCGATCGGATGAAGATCGTCGCTCAGCAGGTAATCTTCGGAAAATGACATGGGCCGGCCTCATTATAAAGCCCCAGTGACGATACCGTCCCCTATGGGCTGGGCGCCCGGCAACCAACAGCGTAACCCGGCATCGCCCTTACTAGATATAGTGTGGCTATGGGGGAAGCCTGTAAAGCAAATTGTGGAGAAATCTTCTGTGGACAAGTTGTTTGTGTGTGGCGTGACAGCAAAAGCTGCAGAGTTTGACAGCAGAGTCTGCAGCAACGCGATTTTGCGAAAGTGAGCGCAGTCTAGTCTCTGGATAATCCAGATCCCCTCGGTAAAACTGGATCAACTTACTTTGTCCGCCTGAAATGCAAAGGCACAATTTGATGCCTGACTAGGAAGTCGCACCCCGTGCCTGGGGAACTGAGTTTTGATCGGAACACAAGAGCACTCGTGCTTGACTTACCATGGCTCTGGGGGGCTCAGTCGCGTAATCTGCGCGTCCGCCAGCCAGAAAAGGATACTCATCGTTCAGTCTCGGGGCGGAGAGTGAAATCACGCCATACCTGCAAGATCAACGTGTCCTGACTTAGGAAGAAAGCACGGCTTTCGCACGCAGTCTTTGGCGGAACTTTTTTGGGCGTTCGCCAAACCTATCGGAAAAAGCTTCATAAAAGCGTGAAATTGAGCCAAATCCGGATTCGTAGACGATTTCGGTGATGGATTTATCCGTCGAGATCAACAGCGATTGCGCCGTGTCCAGTCGGTGGCGGGTGATGGCTTGGGTTATGCTTTGCCCGACAGAGCGCTTGAAAAGCGACATGGCGTAGTTGGGGTGCAGGCCACTGCTGGCCGCCACCGCTTCGGCCCGGACATCCCCGAGCGCATGTTCAGCCACGAACCGCAGCATGCGTTCCACATGCTCGATCCGCTCTGCCCCATGCGGGGCCAGGCTGGCAATGGCCGAGCCTTCCTCGCGCAGATCGCGCCAACCGTCGCGCTCGATGCGCAGCACCCGCGCGGTCAACTCATTTCGGATGATCTCGGTCAGGCTGGCATCGTCCGAAAGCAATTCTAAACGCCAGCGCATGAAAATATCGCGGTCCCAAGCGGTGAGATGCATCGCCTCGATCACCGCGCCGCGAAACACCGCATCGCGAAACTGGCTGAGTGACGCCAATCCCAAAAACACCGACATTGGCACATACAGGCAGACAAACCGCGTAGGCTCGGCGCGCGCGATCACCTGATGCGGCACCATGCCCCAGAACAGGCACAGCCGCCCGGCATCCACAGTCAGTTCCCGGCCGTCAAACCAATAGGTCATCTCGCCTTCCAGCACGAAATTCAGTTCAATCTGGCTGTGCATATGCGGGCCAGGCATGCGTTGAACTTCCAAAGATTCACCCGCACAAAACCGATGATCGCCAAACACCACAAGCGGATGGCGCGGGTCATATTCGGGATGCGCGGGCGTCGACTCGTCGCGCATATTGGCCAAAGTCTGGGTTTGCATTGCATCTGCACCTTAGAATCCCGGAAGTATTACACGGCATGTCGATAGAGTTTACTGCATTTGATGCCAAACTCAATCGCAACCAGATACTCTCTAGGAGGAGAGGTTTCTGGGACAAAACCGAATTTCGGTTTCAGGGAGGAAACCATGACACTGACAAAAGCCCTTACCGGGCTGGCGCTTAGCGCATTTCTGATGGGCACAGCCGCCTTCGCAGGCGAGATTGTGATCAACTCGGACCAATCAGACCCAACGCCGAAAAAGGCGATGGAAGAATTGATCGCTGATTTTCAGGTGAAGTATCCTGACATCACCGTGAAATGGAACAACTTCGATCACGAAGGTTACAAAGCCGCGATCCGCAACTTCTTGACAGCCGATCCGCCGGATGTGGCCGCCTGGTATGCAGGCAACCGGATGGAGCCCTTCGTCAAAGCCGGTCTGTTTGAGGATGTCAGCGACGTTTGGGCCGCCAACGGTCTGGATGATCAATTGAAATCGGCGGCCTCGTCGATGACCATTGACGGCAAAAAGTGGGGCGTTCCCTACACCTACTACCAGTGGGGCATCTACTACCGCAAAGACCTGTTTGAACAAAACGGCATCACGCCCCCGAAAAACTGGGCCGAACTGCTGGCTGCCAGCGAAAAGCTGAAGGCCGCAGGCATCGCGCCTTTCGCCATTGGCACCAAGGCTTTGTGGCCAACTGCGGGCTGGTTCGACTATCTGGATCTGCGGGTGAACGGCTATGAATTCCACATGGATTTGACGGCTGGCAAGATCCCCTACACCGATCCGCGCGTCAAAGCCGTGTTTGAGAAATGGGCCGAGCTGGTCAAGCCGGGCTATTTCATCGAAAATCACGCCGCGATTGATTGGCAGGATGCCATCCCGCAAATGGTGCAGGGCAAGGCTGCGATGTATCTGATGGGCAACTTTGCGGTGGCCACGATGAAAGACGGCGGGCTGACCGAAGACCAGATCGGCTTCATGCAGTTCCCGGAAATCACCGCAGGCATTCCGATGTCGGAAGATGCGCCGACCGACACGTTCCACATCCCGGCAGGGGCGAAGAACAAAGAAGACGCAAAGGTGTTCCTAGCCTATTTGGCCTCGCCCGAAGCACAAGCCAAGATGAACGCGACGCTGGGCCAGCTGCCGGTCAACAACCAATCGGCAAAACCCACCGACACCTTCCTTGAGGCAGGCTTCACCATGCTGTCGAATGCACATGCCTTGGCACAGTTCTATGACCGCGACGCGCCTGCGGAAATGGCCAAGGCCGGGATGGAGGGCTTCCAGGAATTTATGGTCAAGCCCGACGACATCGACCGCATTCTTGAGCGGCTCGAAAAAACCCGCGCCAAAGTCTACAAATAGGTCGGACTCCTCCCCCGACTGCGGGGTCGCCTTCGGGCGGCCCCGACCCGCTTTATTCACGAGGTCGATATGCCCCACGATCCCCAGCCTGCCAGGTTCTGGAAACGGAACCAGATGAAGATTGCGCCCTATGCTTTTCTGGCACCGGGTGCCGTGATGTTCCTGATTTACGTGTTGATCCCGATTGTGCAATCCATCTGGATCAGCTTTCAGGACTGGGACGGTCTGGGTCCGAAAACCTGGGTGGGTCTGGCCAACTATGTCGAGTTGATGGACGACGACACCTTCTACGTCGCGCTGAAAAACAACCTGTTGTGGCTTGGGCTATATCTGCTGGCGATCCCGATGGGACTGGCGGCTGCCTTGTTTTTAAACCAGAACGTCTGGGGCATCCGGCTTTACAAATCCTTGTTCTTCTTCCCATTTGTGATCAGCCAAGTCGTTGTCGGCCTGATGTTCACCTGGTTCTACGCCCCCGATTTCGGCCTGTTTTCGCAACTGATCAAATGGCTGACCGGCAGCGAAGTGGCCATTCTGGCGGACGAGCGCTACGTCACCTATGGCATCATCGCGGCAGGGCTTTGGCCGCAGACCGCTTATTGCATGATCCTGTATCTGACAGGCCTGAACAATCTGAACTTTGAGCAGATCGAAGCCGCCCGGATGGACAATGCCCGTGGCTGGCGCTTGCTGCGGCATGTGATCTTGCCACAACTGGCGCCCGCGACCTTCATCGCCATGGTCGTCACGGTGATCGGTGCCTTGCGCAGCTTTGATCTGGTGTCAATCATGACAGCAGGCGGCCCCTATGGCTCCAGTCAGGTGCTGTCTTACTTCATGTATGAACAAGCTTTGTCCGAATACGGCTATCGCATGGGGTATGGGGCCGCCATCGCGGTGGTGCTGTTCCTGATCATGATGGTGTTTATCACGCTGTTCATCATGCGGATGATCGCACAGGAAAGGAACCGCTGATGTTTCCGACCCCGATCCAAAAAGCCTCGGCCCCCGCCCGGCTTGCTTATCAGATCGCGTTGCCCATCGCTTTGGTGATCTGGCTGTTCCCGCTGATCGGCGTGGCGGTGACATCGCTGCGGCCTGCCTCTGATCTGGCGGCAGGCAACTACTTTGGCATGCCCTCGTCGATCGCCTATGAAAACTACGCGTCGGTGTTTCGCGACAGCCCGATCGGCTGGTATATCCTGAACTCGTTCAAGGTCACGATCCCGACGGTGATCGGCGCGGTGGGTCTGTCGTGCCTGACCGGATTTGCGCTGGCGGTGTACGGCTTTCGCGCCAATCTGTGGGTGTTCTTTGCCTTTGTGGCCGGCAACTTCATCCCGTTCCAGATCCTGATGGTGCCGGTGCGTGAGTTGACCCTTAAGGCCGGATTGTATGACACGACCCTAGGGCTGGTGCTGTTTCATGTGGCGTTCCAGACCGGGTTTTGCACCCTGTTCATGCGCAACTTCATCAAGGGCCTGCCGTTTGCGCTGATCGAAAGCGCGCGGGTTGAAGGCGTCAGCGAATGGCAGATTTTCCGCCACATCGTGCTGCCCTTGATGCGCCCTGCCATCGCGGCGCTGTCGGTGCTGGTGTTTACCTTCGTGTGGAACGACTACTTCTGGGCCACGGTTCTGGTGCAGGGCCAGCACGCGATGCCCGTCACGGCAGGGCTTTATGCGCTGAACGGGCAATGGGTGGCGGCGTGGCATCTGGTATCCGCTGGGTCGATCATCGCAGCGCTGCCGCCCGTCCTGATGTTTTTCCTGATGCAGCGGCATTTCATTGCCGGACTGACCCTTGGCGCGACCAAGGGCTGATGAAAAGGAGCCTGTCATGGCCGAAGTAAGCCTAAGCAACGTCAAAAAAGACTTTGGTGCGATCAGCATCATCAAGGGCATCGACCTTGAGATCAAAGACGGCGAGTTTTGCGTGTTTGTCGGCCCCTCGGGCTGCGGCAAATCCACCTTGCTGCGGATGATCGCGGGGCTGGAAGATATCTCGCAAGGTGCCCTGCGCATCGGCGGGCGCGATATGACCCGCGTTGGCCCGTCAGATCGTGGTGTGGCCATGGTGTTCCAAAGCTATGCGCTTTACCCGCATATGACCGTGGGCGAGAACATCGGCTTTGGCCTGCGGATGACCGGCCATGACAAGGCCGAGATTGCCAAGCGCACGGCGGCGGCGGCCAAGATGCTGCAACTTGAGCCCTTGCTGGCGCGCAAACCCGGCCAGCTTTCGGGCGGGCAGCGGCAACGGGTGGCGATTGGCCGCGCGATTGTGCGCAACCCCGAAGTGTTCCTGTTCGACGAGCCGCTCTCGAACCTTGATGCGTCGTTGCGGGTGCAGATGCGCGGCGAAATCTCGCGGCTGCATCAGGATCTGGGTGCTACGATGATCTACGTGACGCATGATCAGGTCGAAGCGATGACGATGGCCGACAAGATCGTGGTGCTGTCGGCGGGGCGCATTGAACAGGTCGGCAGCCCGCTAGAGCTGTATCACCGCCCGAAAAATCTGTTCGTTGCAGGCTTTATCGGCAGCCCGAAGATGAACTTCATCGCGGTTGACGCCCGCCCCCATGACGGCGGCATCGAAGTGACGTTGCCCGGCGGGGCCGTGTTGCAACTGGCAGGTTCGTTGGCGGCGGCAGCCAAGATGACGCTGGGTCTGCGCCCCGAACACGCCAGTGCCACCGGTGCGGGCGATGCGGTGTTGCCCGCAAAGGTGCATCTGGCCGAACATCTGGGGTCGGAAACCTTGTTCTTCGTGGGCCTTGCCGATGGCACCGAAATCGCGGTGAAGGCCGATGGTCTGGCCCCCGAACGTCCCGGCGATAGCATGCAGATCGGCTTTCCGGCGCGCGCCTGCCATTTGTTCAATGCCGACGGCCAGGCCGTGCTGAATGGGGATCTGACGCGCTGATGCTGGGAGTTTGTTATTACCCCGAACAGTGGGACGAAAGCCGCTGGGCCACCGATGCACGCCGGATGCGGGAATTGGGCATCTCTTACGTGCGCATCGGCGAATTTGCTTGGTCGCGGATCGAGCCTGCGCGCGATCAGTTCAACTTTGGCTGGCTGGACCGCGTCATGGATGTGCTGCACGCGGCGGGGCTAAAGATCGTGCTGGGCACCCCCACCGCCACGCCGCCGAAATGGCTGGTCGATGCATGCCCCGACATTTTGCCTTACGACGAACAGGGCCGGGTGCGCGGCTTTGGCTCGCGCAGGCATTACACGATGTCGTCGCAGACATGGTGGCGCGAAAGCGCACGCATCGTCACCGCCATTGCGCAACGCTTTGGCAATCATCCCGGTCTGGTCGGCTGGCAGACCGACAACGAATACGGCTGCCATGACACCACCCTGTCGTGGGGCCCGGAAGATTTGCGCGCCTTCCAAGACTGGCTGCGCCGCCGCTATCAATCCTGCGATCAGCTGAACGAGGCTTGGGGTGCGGTGTTCTGGTCGATGGAGGTCGCTGACTTCTCGCAAGTCACCCTGCCCAACCTGACCGTAACCGAAGCCAACCCGGCGCATCGGATGGATTTCTGGCGGTTTCAGTCTGAACAGGTCGCAACCTATGATCTGATGCAATGCGACATCATCCGCGCACAGTCGCCAGATCGCTGGATCACCCATAACTTCATGGGTTTCGTGTCGGATTTCGACCATTTCGCGGTGGCCGATCACCTTGATCTGGCATCCTGGGACAGCTACCCGATTGGCTTTGTTGAAAAATTCCCGTTCTCGGAGGCCGAGCGTAACCGCTGGGCGGAAACCTCGCATCCCGATATCGCGCCATGGCACCATGATCTGTATCGCGGCGTCGGGCGGGGTCGGTTCTGGGTGATGGAACAACAACCCGGCCCGGTGAACTGGGCCGCTTGGAACCCGGTGCCAAAGCCCGGTATGGTGCGGCTCTGGACATGGGAAGCCATGGCGCACGGGGCCGAGGTGGTCAGCTATTTCCGCTGGCGTCAGGCCCCGTTCGCGCAAGAGCAGTATCACGCCGGCCTAAACCTGCCGGGGGTGGACAAATTATCGCCCGGGGGCCTTGAGGCAGGCCAAGTTGCTCAAGAAATCGCCCAACTTGGCCCGCTGCCCGCCGTGCAGCAGGCCCCGGTGGCCATCGTGTTCGATTACGCCAGCTATTGGGCGACGATGGTGCAGCCGCAGGGCCACGACTTCCGCTATGAAGAACTGGCCTTCCGCTGGTATGAGGCCTTGCGCCGTCGCGGGCTGGATGTCGATGTGGTGCGCCCCGGCGCAGCCTTGGACGGCTACGCGGCGGTGATCGTGCCCACGATGATCCATGTGACTGATGCCGCACAGGCGGCGTTGGAAGCGGCACAAGGCGTGGTGCTTATCGGCCCGCGCGCAGGCTCGCGGACCCGCAACTTTGCCGTGCCGTCCGACTTGCCACCCGGCCCCCTGCACGCCCTGACACAGAACCGGGTGATCGAGGTCGCCTCTCTGCGCCCCGGCCTGACCCAGACGGTCGATGGCGCGGTGCAAGGCAACGCCATCCGCTGGCGCGACCATGCGACCAGCACCGCACAGGTGCTGGCCCGCTTTGAAGATGGTGGTCCTGCGCTGACCCAGCACGGCAGCACCTTGCACCTGCTGTGCTGGCCGGATCAGGAATTGCTCGGGTCTGTGATGGATCTGGTCTGCCAAAACGCAGGCTTGCAAACCATGGCGCTGCCCGAACATATCCGCCTGCGTCGTCGCGGTGATCTGTGGTTTTTCACCAATTACGGCCCTCAGGCATGGACCCTGCCCGATGGCTTTGATTGCCTGCTGGGCGATCCTCAGATGCCACCGCACAGCGTCACCGTCGCAAAAGCTCTATCCCAACCGAAAGAGGTCTAAGCAATGCCGCAGTGGCGTCTGGATACCGCGCAGCAAACCCTTGTGATGGCAAGCACAGGTGCTGTGCCTCAGGTGGTCTATTGGGGCACCCCGCTGCCCGTCTCCGAAGATCTGGCCGCCCTTGCGCTGTCGCAGGTGTCCGATCTGACCGGCGGGATGCTCGACCGCTTGCCCGATCTGTCGCTTTGCCCGCTGCCGGGATCCGACTGGCAGGGCCAGCCCGGCATGACAATCAGCGAAGTGGATGGCCGCCAGATCACCCCGCGCTTTCAGCTTGAACGTGCCGAGATTGCCCCAGACAGCCTGATGCTGCACAGCGCCGCGGATGGCCTGCGCCTAACCCACAGCTTTCGCGCCCATGCCACGGGCGTCATCGCGATGACCACCACCCTGCACGCGGATCGCCCGGTGCGTTTGCATTGGCTGGCAGCACCCGTGCTGCCCATCGCCGCCTTGGGCACCGAGATGATTGACGTCGCAGGAAAATGGCTGGGCGAATTTCAGCTACAGCGTCAACCTTGGTCTGTTGGCGCCCGCCTGCGCGAGTCCCGCACCGGCCGCTCGGGTCAGGAACATCCGCCCTACGCGCTGTTTCCCGAACCCGGCTGCACCAACACCGCAGGCACAGTGCGCGCACTGCACTACGCATGGTCGGGCGGGCACCGCATGGTGGCCGAAGAATTGCCAGACGGGCGGCGTCAAGTGCAGTTTGGCCACGCATGGGGGTCGGAACTTGAAGCGGCTACCAGCTTCCAATCGGCTGAACTGCTGGCGGTGGTGTCAGACAGCGGTCTGAACGGCATCGGCCGGGTGTTCCAGCGCGATATGCGCGACCGCGTGGTGACATGGCCCGACCCCGCCCGCCCGCGCCCGGTGCATTACAACTGCTGGGAGGCGGTGTATTTCGACCACGACCTTGCCACCCTCTCCGACATCGCCAGCCGTGCCGCCAGCTTGGGGGCAGAGCGTTTCGTGCTCGACGACGGTTGGTTCGGGCGGCGCGACAATGACACCTCAAGTCTTGGCGACTGGACGGTGGACCTGCGCAAATGGCCACAGGGCCTGCACCCGCTGATCCGCCACATCCACGATCTAAACATGACCTTTGGTCTCTGGGTCGAACCCGAGATGATCAACGCCAACAGCGACCTTTACCGCGCCCACCCCGATTGGGTGCTGGGGCGCGCCGATCAAACCACAGGGCGCAATCAACTGGTGCTGAACCTTGGTTTGCAACCGGTGCAGGATCACCTGTTTGGCGTGCTGGCTGCGCTGCTGCGCGAATACCCGATCGACTATCTGAAATGGGATCACAACCGCCTGTTGCCGGTGGTGGATGCAGCGCAAAACCGTGGCATCTATGCCCTGATGGCCCGCCTGCGCGCCGCACATCCGCTGGTCGAACTTGAAAGCTGCGCCTCGGGCGGCGGGCGGATCGACGCGGGGATACTGGCACACACCCATCGCGTCTGGCTGTCTGATTGCCTCGATCCAATCGAGCGGCTGCGCATCCAGCACGACGCCGCGCTGTTTTTGCCGTCTTGCCTTGTCGGAAGCCACGTCGGCGCGCGCAGATCCCACACCACAGGCCGCGTGCAGGCGATGTCGCTGCGCGCCTGGGTGGCCGCCACCCGTCACTTTGGCTTCGAGATGGACCTGCGCGCGCTGGATGCAGACGAGGCGCAAATATTGGGCCGCGTCACCGCCTGGTGGAAATCCAACCGCGATTGGCTGATGCAGGCCGCGACCTTGCGGCTCGACAGCGCAGACCCCGCCGTGACCGCCGAAATGCAACTCGCCGAGGACGGGGCGCGGTTTGTGTTAACCGCTGCACAGATCGAGATAAGCCGGCAGATTCTGCCAAAAGCCCTGCGCCTGACAGGGCTTGACCCGACAGCACACTACGAAATCCGCCTGCTCAACCCGGAAGACGCGCCACCGCAATCGCGCGCAAGATGCGCTTTGGCAACGGGCTCGCTGCGCCTAAGTGGCGCCGCACTGATGGCGCAGGGCATCCTGCTGCCGGTTGCATGGCCCGCAACGATTTGGATGATAGAGGGCTCTGTTGCACAAATCGTCTGATGACCGAAGATACCCTTTCCCCGGACAGAGTCATCTTACCGCTTCAGTGACGGGTCTGCCCAGCGCGGTGAAGCCGTTCACAGGACGGCGCCACGGACTTTAAACTCAACCACCTGACACGGCGAGGTGGGGTAATTAACCCTCAAGGCATGACGCGCGCTTTCTCCTCTGGGGTCAGGCAACGCGAACGACCCTGGCCGTTCCGAGGGCCAAGAATCGGTTCATCAGTGTGATGCGGATCTGGATTTCGGCCGCTTGGCAGTCGGCGTCTCGGGCGGCGCTGCGCTCGCCGAAGGCTTAAAGCCCCGCATCCGTTGCCCGGCAATGGGTTTCTTACAAACCATAAAAGGGTTCGCCTCGATCAGGCTTCGGACATTTTATCGGGTCCAGCGCTTCCAGAACGTCCTGCCATAGCGCCGGGTGGCGCGCAGGGTTTCGGGGGGGCGTATGCCGCCGGACAGCCCGGTTTCCGCACAGCCCTGCTTCCACGGTCGGCCGTTCTTGCGGATCGGTATGATCGCGGTTGCCTGGCGCTCGATGATGGCGGTGTGGCAGCTTCGGCCTCAGGGCTCTGGTCGCGCCGCCCTGGCAAAAGAAGACTGTCGCCATCGCGGCTGGGGGTAAACTGCACGGCCCGGATGTCAGACGTGGCGGTGGCCATCGCCAGATGTCCCTTGCGCGCCTGCCACGCGCCATCGCCAAGGACCGTGGTCGCGCGCTGTCCACGCGCAGGTTCAAGGGGCTATCCGCGCACCGGTGGGCGATATATCAAGCCGCCCACATGCCACCGCCGGCGCTGTGGCATTGCTGACTGCGGTGCAGGGATGACTGCAAGCTGACAGACAAAACAGGACGTATCAGCGCCAAACATGGGGGCGAGATCGCCAAGCCTGTTTCCAAATTACACTGACAGAGGAAAGCCTTAAGCTGTGGCTGGTCGGTTTTCGCTGCGGGCTGCCGCGCTTGGATTTGCGGGGATGCGAAGTTTGCCCTAGTGTCGCGCAAATTCGGATCAGGAGTCTTTCATGCAGTCTTACACGTTCAGCCACGCCATCACCCGCAGACCCTCGGCCAGCATCATCGCGGGCTTGCGCGCGGTGGATACCGGCACGCCAGATCTGGCGCTGATGCAGGCGCATCATGCGGATTATGTCGCGGCGCTGATCTCAACCGGGGCGGAAGTCGTCGAATTGGCCGCGCTTGAGGCTTTCCCGGATTCGGTGTTTGTCGAAGATACCGCGTTGTGCCTGCCGAAAGGCGCAGTGGTGATGCGGCCTGGTGCGCCGTCGCGTCTGGGCGAAGCGGCGGAAATGGCCCCGCATTTGCAGGCGCTTTATGGCCAAGTGCTGCGGATTGAGGCGGCAGACAGCTTCATCGAAGGCGGCGATATTCTGACCACAGAAACCGAGATTCTGGTCGGGCGTTCGGCGCGCACCAATGCAGCAGGCGTGGCGGAACTGACGCGGTTGGTTGCCGACTGGGGCTATAGCGTGCGCGAAGTGTTCACGCCGCCGGGGGTTCTGCACTTCAAAACCGACTGCTCGCTGCTGGACGCCGAGACGATCCTGTCGACCAAGCGGCTGGCGGAGTCGGGGTGTTTTGCCGGCTATAAGGTGATCCATGTGGCGGAAGGTGAAGAGGCTTGCGCCAATACGATCCGCTTCAACGATCTGGTGATCATGCCTGCGGGCTTTGCAAAGACCCGCGCGACGTTGGAGCAGGCGGGCTATAATGTGCGCGAGATCGGCAACAGCGAATGTGCCAAGCTGGACGGCGGCATGTCTTGCCTGTCGCTGCGGTTCACGCCTGCGCGCTAAGGATTTGCTCTTTTGAAAAATACTCCCGCCGGAGGCTGCCTGCATCAGCGGCAGGAAGCCTCCGGCGGGAGTATTTTTGCCAAGATGAAATCAGGGCGTCATCACATCGGCACGCTTGAAATCGGCGCTGGCCGCGGTGCCGTCATCAAATGTTACGCTGATGGAAATACTCTGGATCGAGCTTAGAGGTGCAGTGAGGTATATCTCTGCGCCCTCCATCTTCAACGCATTGGGTTGCGGCGCGGTGTCATAGCAAGGCTCCATCGCCCACACCTTGTCTGGGGCAGCCCCATTCAAGCCGTAGCGGATTTCGCTAAGCCCACAACGCCATGCCAGAAGCTGGGTGAAATACAGCAAATCCTTGCCGTCAAATTCGCGCACCGCAATCCAGTTGGCGCGGGTGGCGTCCAGGATCGGTTTGATCTCCGCCGCAGTCGTGAAGTTTTCGGCAAAAGCCGTCGTGGGGATTGTCGCGCAGACGGCAACAATCAGGGAATTCTTCAACATCTGAACCTCCTTTTGCTTTTGCTGCCCTGCAATCGCGCCTAATGTCGCGCCAACAGCAGCAGCACGGGGGCCAATCCCCGCGAGAGAAACATGACCGATCCCAAGCCTGCGCGACAAGCGTTCAATATCGTGGCGGTGGTGCAGGCGGGGCGGCTTCAGTATGAAGCGTTGTTGCTGGCGGCCTCGCTACGGGCGACCAATCCGAACTTTGCCGGCAAGTTGTATCTGGCAGAACCGCAGCAGGGCGGGGCTTGGCCTAAGTCGGTCGCGGTGACGGATGCCACGGTGCGGGCGATGTTGCTGGAATTGGGCGCCGAGTTTTTGCCGTTCGAGGCGGTGCATTTCGGCCAAAGCTATCCGCATGGCAATAAGATTGAGGCTTTGGCGGCACTGCCGGATCAGCCCTTCTTGTTTCTGGACACCGACACGCTGATCACCGGCGATTTCGACACGGTGGAGTTTGATTTCACAACGCCCGCAGCCTCGATGCGGCGCGAAGGAAGCTGGCCTGCGCAAGAGTTGTACGGGCCGGATTTGGCGGCAACTTGGCGCGCGCTGTATGATCGGTTTGGTTTGGCGTTTGACGGTACGATTGATCCGACCCAACCCGAAAATTACTGGCAAAGGTTCATGTATTTCAATGCGGGGTGGTTTTTCCATGCCAGCCCGAAGGCGTTTGGGGCGCGGTTTTTAGACTACGCTTTGGCGATCCGCGATGACCGGCCCGAGGCTTTGATCTGTCAGGAGATTTACCCTTGGCTGGATCAGATCGCGTTGCCTTTGGTCATTCACAGCTTTGGCGGCGGGCGTCCGGGCGCGGCTCTGGCGGGCTTGGATGGGGCAGTGACTTGTCATTACCGCACGTTACCGCTGCTTTATGCGCGCGAAAATGACCGCGTGGTTGAGGTTTTAGAACATGTAGCGGGCCGGAAAGACCTGCGGCGGATCTTGCGCGATCACGAGCCCGCACGGCTGATGATTTATCAGAACCGGGGCCGCAAGGTGCGGGCGCTGTTTGACCGTGACGACCTGCCCCGTCGCGAGCAAGCGATCCGGTTTGTGCTAAAGCGCGAAGGGTTGTGGCTGCGTTAATCTTGCCGCAGCTTATGCGTCATCTTCAAGTGTGCCGATTTTGCGGCTGTCTTCCTGCATTTCCAGCCACATCGCGTTGACCACCGCGAACATCGCAGCCAGCGGCAGGCCAAGCATCCATGCGAAATACCACATATTCTTATCCTTTCAGTAAAGACCGTGAGAGTTTTCCGAGACATCCGCCTCTGTGACTTTGCCCCAGAGCACTTTGTAAACCCACGCGGTGTAGATCAGGATCAACGGCAGGAAGATCACCGTAACCACCAACATGATGAACAGGGTCAGGTGTGAGGATGAGGCATTCCAGACTGTCAGCGAGGATCTTGGATCGGTGGATGAGGGCAGAATGAACGGGAACATCGTCAGCCCCACCGAGGCGATCATGCCAAAAATTGCCATTTTGGAGGCGAGCAGCGTGGTGATTTCGCGCCCAGCCCGCAGGCCAAGATAGGCCATCAATCCGCCGACAACGCCCATGATCGGGGCAATCGCGATCCATGGCCGCAGGGCATATGCCTGCATCCAACTGCCGCCTTTCGTCACCTCAAAATGCAGCGGGTTCGACGGGCCGCCTGTGACATACGCGCCCGCGATCTGGTATCCGTCAAAGCCGTAGGCCAGCCAGAGGCCCAAGCCAATATAGCCGCCAATCGCCACCAGTGCAGCCCACGAGCCGATACGGCGGGCGCGGGTTTGCACCGGACCTTCCGCTTTCAGGGTCAGCCAAGCCGCGCCGTGCATCACCAGCATCGCCAGTGACACGACACCGGCGCACAACGCGAAGGGATTAAGAAGGCTGAGGAATTTCACATACCACACGCCTTCATAGATCGCGTGCAGATCATCGGTGAAGTGAAACGGCACACCCTGCAGCACATTGCCAACCGCCACGCCAAAGATCGTAGCCGGCACAGCGCCGCCCGCGAACAATGCCCAATCCCATGTTGCCCGCCAGCGCGGATCGTCGCGTTTGGAACGGTATTTGAACGCCACAGGCCGCACGATCAGCGCCGCCAGCACAATCCACATCGCAAGGTAGAATCCCGAGAACGACACAGCATAAAGCGGCGGCCATGCCGCAAAAATCGCGCCACCACCAAGGATGAACCAGACCTGATTGCCCTCCCACACCGGGCCTACGGTGTTGATCGCCACCCGGCGCTCGGTGTCGGTTTTGGCGACGAAGGGCAGCAAAGCCCCGACCCCCATGTCGAAACCATCAGTCAGCGCAAAGCCGATCAGCAGCACACCAACCAAGACCCACCATGTCAGGCGTAGGGTTTCGTAGCTGAGAAGTTCATGCAGGATCATGGCGTTACTCCGCTGGCATTGCGATGGCATCGGCGTTTTTGCGCCCCATCAGCCGGATTTCATGGCGCTTCATCCAAGCCTCGGTTTCGGCAACCTCAAGGAACGGGCCTTTGCGGATGTATTTCAGCATCAGACCCATCTCGACGACGAACAGGATCGAATAGAAGATCACAAAGCCCGCCAGCGTGATCGCCACTTCTGTCATCGACAGCGCCGAGACCGACAGCGCTGTCGGCAGCACCCCGTCCACCGTCCAAGGCTGGCGGCCAAATTCGGCAACAAACCAGCCCATTTCAGCGGCAATCCAGGGGGTTGGAATCATCCAGACCGCCAGATGCAGCGCTGGGCGCGGGAATTGCATCCGCTTGAACGAGGCGCGGTAGAAGAAGTAGATCATGGTGCCGATGAAGGCGAACCCCAGGCCCGCCATGATGCGGAACGCCCAGAACAGCGGCCAAACCGTTGGCACCGTGTCATTCGCGGCCATTTTGATCTGCGCTTCGGTCGCCAGATGCGGCGTGTCGGTATATTTGCGCAGCAGCAGTGCAAAGCCCAGATCGGCGGAGTGCCGCTCGAAGGTATCTTTCACGACCTGCGGCGTGGCCTCACGCTCGGCGCGCAGGGTCAGCAGCGCCTCATAGGCGATCATGCCGGAACGGATGCGGGTGTCGGCTTGCGCGACAAGTTCCGTGATGCCGGGGATTTCGGTGGTCAGCGACCGGGTGCCGATCAGGCCCATCACATAGGGGATATGAATGGCGTAATGCGTCTCTCGGGCTTCCTGATCAGGAAAACCGAAAGCGGTGATCGCGGCGGGGGCAGGTTCGGTGTGCCACATGCCTTCGATGGCTGCGAGTTTCATCTTTTGGCTGTGGGTGGCATTGTAGCCAGATTCATCGCCCAAAAGCACCACTGAGAACGCCGAGGCCAACCCAAACGCCGCAGCCACAGCGATAGAGCGGCGCGCAAGTTCAACATGGCGGTCGCGCAAAAGATACCAAGCCGACACGCCCAGCACGAACACCGAGGCGGTGACATAGCCCGCCGAGACGGTATGGACGAATTTCGCTTGAGCGACTTCGTTGAACAACACGGCCCAGAAATCGGTCATCTCCATCCGCATCGTCATCGGGTTGAATGCGGCACCGACCGGATCTTGCATCCAGCCGTTGGCGATCAAAATCCACAGCGCGGAAAAGTTCGAGCCAATAGCGACCAGCCAAGTGACCCCAAGATGCGCAGTCTTGCTAAGTTTATCCCAGCCGAAGAAGAACAGTCCGACAAACGTGGCTTCCAAAAAGAACGCCATCAAGCCTTCGATGGCAAGGGGTGCGCCAAAGATGTCGCCAACGTATTGGCTGAAATAGCTCCAGTTCATGCCAAATTGGAATTCCATGGTGATGCCGGTCGCCACACCAATCGCAAAGTTGATGCCGAACAATGCGCCCCAGAATTTGGTCATCTGCCGCCAGATCGGGCGGTTGGTCATCACATAGACTGTTTCCATAATAGCAACGATGATCGACAGGCCGATGGTCAGCGGCACGAACAGGAAGTGAAACATCGCGGTTGTGGCGAATTGTAGCCGCGAAAGCTCGACAATACCGAATTCCATAGATGTGCTCCTGCTGATCGGGGTGCCGATGTCGCTTGCTGTATCAAGCCTGCACCCAGCGGGCAGAGCTAAGCTATATCACAGATTACAATTTAGGGGATCATCCGCACAATGTCAGCCCAATCCAGCTCGACAGGGCGATGTGACGCAGTCAGAATCGCAGCTTGGGGCAGATAGCGGCGGATGCCGTGCAGAACGTCGCGGGCGATGGCGGTATCAAGGCCCTCGGTCGGCTCGTCCAAAAGCAGGATCGCAGGCGCGCGCAGCAGCGCGCGCGCGATGCTCAGGCGGCGGGCTTCTCCGCCCGAAAGGCCCGCGCCGCGCGGGCCAAGTTGGGCGTCAAGGCCGCCCTTGGTGCGGATCACTTGATCCAAAGCCACGGCCTGCAGCACGGCCCACAACGAAGCGTCGTCAGCCTCGGGTGCGGCGAGGGTCAGCGCTTGACGGATGCTGCCCGCCATCAGGGCGGCGCGTTGCGGGATCAGGGTCAGTTGCGCGCGCAGGGCGACCTCACTCCAGTCGGGCAGAGGGTGGTCGCCCAACCAGATCGTGCCGCTGCTGGGGTGAAGCAGGCCTGCGGCCAGCAGCAAAGCGGTGGATTTTCCCGCACCACTGGGGCCGGCAAGGGCGAGGGTTTCGCCGGGGTGCAGGGTGAAGCTAAGCGGGTGCAGGCTGGGGCGGGCAGCGCCGGGGCGGCGGTGGCTGACGGCGTCAAAGCGCAGCGCGGTCGCTGCATGACTTCGCCCGCTTTGAAGGGCAGGTGCAGACAGCCCCTGTACCACACGCCGAGCGGCAAGGGTCATCCGGCCCAGTTCCGCCACCGCGCGGCGCAGCGGGGATACGGTTTCCAACAGAGCGAGGGCGGCGAAGAAACCCATCGCGGCCAGCGCAGGGCTAAGCTGGCCGCGTTGCGCAAGCGCCATGCCCAGCGCCAAGGCCACCGTCGCCAGCCCGGTGCCAAGGCAAGACAGCGCAAGGCCTGCGCGCCGCTCGACACGGTCTTGCGCAAGGCGGGCGCTTTGCCTGCGGCTGTCTGCGGCCAGAACCGCGCTTTTCTGCACCGCAAGTTGGCCGTAAACCGCAAGATCGCCGCGCGCTTGCACCAGATCAATAAAGCGGCTGCGGAAGGCTTGGGCCGCCAGTTCGGCGCGGCGCGAGGGCGCAAAGCCCACCCTGCCTGCCGAGATCAGCACCACAGCACCGCCACCGACAAAGCCCAGCGCCAGGGTTGCGGCAATCGTCAGCCCTGCCAGCGCCCAAAGCACCGCGAACGTAAGCAGATGTGTGGTGATCCCGGCGATCAGCGGCAGGACCAGCCGCAACGGCAAGCCGTCCAACGCGTCAATATCAGCGATGAGGCGGTTCAGCATCTGCGGGCCACGCAGGCGGCTCAGCCGGTCATAAGGCGCGCGCGTACAGCTTTGCAGCAGGCGCACCCTAAGCGCTGCGAACGCGCGCAAGGTCGCGTCATGCGTCAAAACCCGCTCGCCATAGCGCGCAACGGTGCGACCCAAGGCAAGGAAACGCACCGAAGCCGAAGGGCGGAACACGTCAAACGACACGCCGACCCCGGCCATCCCTGCCGCAGCGGCAGCGGTGATGAACCAACCCGACAGTCCCAGCAACGCCACCCCGGCCAGCAGCACCACCACACCCAGCACCGCCCCGCGCAACAACGGCGTGCGCTGGTCGCGCCAGATCAGCTGAAACACCTGCCACAGCGCGCTCATACCAGCGCCTCCAGCCGGATGACCCGGTGCATCCGCGCGGCCAGCGCCTCGTCATGGGTGGCGATGATCAGGCTGCACCCCGTCGCGGCCAGCGCCAAAAGCCCCTCGGTGATGGCCTCGGCGGTCAGCGCATCCAGATCAGCAGTCGGCTCATCAGCCAGCAGCACATCGGGGCGGGCGTGCAGGGCGCGTGCCAGCGTCAGGCGGCGCGCCTCTCCGCCCGACAGCCCGCCACCGCCCTCGCCCAGCCGCGTGTGCAGACCCTGCGGCAAGCCTGCGACCACTTCTTGCATCGACACCGCCCCCAGCACGGCGGCGAGATCGCCAGACCGCCCGAAGCCAAGGTTGTGCCGCAGGCTGGCGTTCAAAAAATGCGGCTGTTGTGGCATCCAGCCCAACCGCGCCCGCCAGCCGTCGGCGGTCTGACCATTCAAGGGCTGGCCTGCCACACGGATCTGTCCGGTCTCGGGGTGCAGCATCCCGGCCAGCAGCCGCAACAGCGTGGTCTTGCCCGCACCGCTTGGCCCGAGCAGCGCGAGCGTCTCGCCCGCGGCAAGGCTGAAATCCGGCAGGGTCAGCAAATGCGGCCCAAGGCGCACCTTCAGCCCGGTGGCGACAATATCCGCAGGCCCGGCCAAACGCGCCGCCACAGCGCCCTGCCCCAGCAACGGCGTATCACCACGCAGGTGCCATTCGTCCCATTCCACAGCCACCGCCAGTGCTGCCGCGCGGTCATGCCATGCGGCGGACAGGTCGCGCAGGGGCTGGTAGAACTCAGGCGCCAACAGCAACAAGAATATGCCAGCAGCCGGGGTCAACGGCGTGGCATAACTCCCAAACCCCAGCAGGCCCAACAGCGAAAACCCGACATAAACCGCCACCATCGCAACCCCGATGGCCGCGAACAACTCCAACACCGCCGAGGACAAAAAGGCCACCCGCAGCACGGCCATGGTCTGGGCGCGCAGACGGTCGGCGGCCTCGGCAAAGCTGTTGACCACGGCCGCGCCCGCGCCCAGCAGCCGGATATCCAGCAGCGCTTGCAGGCGTTCAACCAGCAAATCGTTCAGGCTGGCGATCTCGGCCATCTGGCGCTGGCTGGCGGCTTGTGCGGCCCAACCGATCAGCGCCATGAACACCGGAATCAACGGGCCGGTCATCAAAAAGATCACCCCCACCGCCCAAGAGTGCCAGAACGCCAGCGCCAAGATCAGCGCGGGGACCACCATCACCCGCGCCTTCGCCGGGGCGTAGCGGCTGACATAGGGCATCAGCGCGTCCAGCTTTTCGGCGGCAAGGGCGGCGATGGGCCCGGCGGCGGGGCCGTTACTGCGGGTGGCCTCATGCACCACAATCGCCGCCCGGCACTGACTGGTGACGCGCAGACCTGCGGTGAAGGCGATGCCCTCGGCCCAATGGTTCAAAACCGCACGCAGCACCCCCAGCAAGGCAAATCCAGCGACATGCGACCACAGCGGGGCGGCATCTGTCAGCAATTCAGCCAGCGCGCCTGCCACCAAAGCCGCTTGCAACGGCCAGATCAGCGCCGCCAGCCCCGACAAAACCGCCGCCCGACGCAGCGCGCGCCGCTCGGGTGCGACCAATTCGGCCAACACTTTGGCGCTTCCCAGATCATCCTGCTGCGTCATGCCTGCCCTGACTGATATCGAGTAAGACCTAATCTGTGCCGCATCTTACGGCAACGCAATCCGGGTCCTGGACGGCTGCCTGCGGCAATCGGTCTGGGTGTGGCGCGGGCTGCCAAGCGCGCGGGACCGGCCTCTCATCCGTGGACAAAGACGATGCCGCCCTCGATGCCGTGCAGCAGACGCCTAGATCTGATCCGGCTGCCCGGGCCGCTGTTCAGCCAAAGCTTCGATGTTCTGGCCGGCTTTAACCCGGCAGCGGCGGCGCTGCTGAACGCGCAGAATTGCTGCGGCAATCTGCATCAGATGGCGGCGCTGGCAACAACGCTGGCCGCGCGTTGTCCGCCGCAGGTGGGGGCGATCACGCGGGGCAAGGCCGATCTGTTGCCGGATCTGCCGGGATCACAGCACGACCGGGCCTGCGCTGCCGCGGCATCTGCTGGTCGCCGCGAACAGCTGTTCGGTGCCATCACAGCAATTGTTTGACGCGATCAGGATGCGGTCAAACCCCAATATCAGACGATGCGCCACCTCTTGCGGCAGGAACCGGCCTTCATCTTTGACGCGGGAAATCAGGCTATGGCCGGGAGGCAAGCAGAACCGCTTGGTTTGGGGAAAGCTGAGGAAAGCCCGCGATAAAGTCAATGCCGGTGGGGGTGACAGCGCGCCGTCGCCGCGCCATGATGCGGCCAAACCAAAGCAGGAGTCCTCCGATGCCCGATCTTCGTCTTGCGCTGATGCAAGCCCCCTCGCCCGCCGGAGATTGCGCGGCAGCCTTCTTGGCGGTGAAGCGTGGTTTGCGTGCCGCGGGGGCTGCCGGGGCCGATATGCTGGTGGTGCCGGAAAGTTTTGCGCCGGGCTATAACAGCGATGCGATTGCTGCGCTGGCACTGCTGCGTGGCGGGGCGTGGCAGGATGGTCTGGCCGATGCCTGTCGCGGCGCGGGCTGTGGGCTGGTGTTCGGCTATGCCGAGCGGGACGGTGATGCCGTTTACAACGCGGCTTTGGCCTTGGGGCCGGATGGCCGCGCGTTGGCACATTACCGCAAAATCCAACTGTATGGCGCGCGTGAGGCATCGATTTACCAAGCGGGCGATGCCTATGTCACCTTCGATCTGGCCGGGCACAAAGCCGCACTTCTGATTTGCTATGATGTTGAATTTGCCCCCCATATCGCGGCTTTGGCGGCGGTGGGCGTCACGGTTCTGCTGGTGCCAACCGCCAATATGCTGCCCTATACCCATGTGATGCGCGCCACTGTGCCCGCGATGGCGGCCAATCATGGCATGACGATTGTTTATGCCAATTACTGCGGGATCGAGGGCGATCTGACCTATGCAGGCGGCTCTTTGATCGTGGGCGCGGATGGCGAGGTGTTGGCGCAAGCCGGGATGGGTCCTGCATTGCTGATAGCAGATGTGCCGCGGGTGGCGGCTGCGCGGCTGTCAAGCCAAGCGCGCGATTATCGGGCGATCGGGCAAGGCTAAAGTTAGAAAGCGTTAACTATGATATTTGCCTCATGTCGCGCAATACCACAACATATTGTGGAAAATGGCGTTGAAACTGTACGAATACACAAGTCACTCCCAGCTGGGAAGACGAACTGACGCGATGCTCTGAAAGCCACTTTTAGCGCAGAAACCCAGGTTTCTGGCTCCAGCCCAGCGCATCGCGGATCATCTCTGGCAGGGTAGAGCGAACAGGCTGCCACCCCAGTTCAGCGCGGGCGCGGTCAGAGCCTGACACCAGCGACGCCGCATCGCCCGCCCGGCGCGGGCCTTGCAGGATCGGCACATCGCGGTTGGTCACAGCGCGACTGGCATCCACCACCTGCCGCACCGAAAAGCCATGCCCGGTGCCAAGGTTGAAGGCGCGGTTGCCGCGCCCTTCCAGCAGCCAGTTCACCCCCTTCACATGCGCATCGGCCAGATCCATCACATGCACATAGTCGCGCACACAGGTGCCGTCGGGCGTCGGGTAATCCTGCCCAAATACCGTCAGCGCCGGGCGACGGCCTTCGATCGCATCCAGCATCAGCGGAATCAGATGGGTTTCCGGGCGGTGCTGTTCGCCAACTTCCGCCTCGGGGTCGGCACCTGCGACGTTGAAATAGCGGAAGATCACATGGTTCAGCCCGTAGGCCGCACCAAAATTCTTCAGAATTTCCTCGATGGCCTTTTTCGACGCGCCATAGGCATTGATCGGATGCTGCGGCGTATCTTCATCCAGCAACACGCCGTCTTGGTCACCATAAGTCGCACAGGTCGAGGAGAACACGAAATTCATACAGCCCGCCGCCACCGCTGCCTCGACCAGATTGAGCGAGCCGTTGACGTTGGTGCGCCAATAACGCCCCGGATCGGTCATCGACTCGCCCACCAAGGACAAAGCTGCAAAATGCATCACCGCCACCGGGCGATAGCGCAGGAAAGCCGCGTCGATCTGGGCCCGGTCCAACAAATCACCCTGCACAAAGGGCCCGAATTTCACCGCCTCCGCCCAGCCGGTCGACAGGTTGTCAAACGCCACCGGCACAAAGCCCGCTTGTGCGAGAACCTTACAGGCATGCGCGCCAATATAGCCCGCCCCACCCGTCACCAACACATGCCTTTGCATCATCCGCTTTCGCCCGTCCCCGCAGCCAATGCCGCGACTAAATGCGGGTTTTAGCGCCAAGGTCCAGCGCAATCGCCGAGACTACGGGCAAATTTGCCCATCACGCCGCCGCTGTTTCCACCGGATCGACGGCGAGGTTGCTCAACTGCGCCAGCAGCGCCTCGGCCATGGCCGCAGGCACACAGGCGAGGGCATCGGCGATAAAGATGGTGTGAAAATCTAGCCGCTTCAGATGGACAAAACGGTGATAATGGATCAGCCGGGCCTTCTTGGCGCGGCTCAGCTTCAAGCGGTCCGCGATCGAGAAGTTCCACAGCTCATGCAGCACCTGATAGGAAAAGCCGAAGCGCTTCATGGTCAGCGGCAGCGTGATCTGATCCAGCCAAGGTCGCTTACGCTTGATCGGGCAGCCATGGTCAAAGTCGATGGCGGTTTGCAACCAGTCTTGCGCAAAATTCGTGGTCGCACCGGGGCGGGGCAGGTCGCCAAAGCCAATAAAGCCGGCGTTGAAATAGGGCAGATAGTCAAGCTGCCGCCCCCGCGTCAATTGCACCCGATCTTCCGGCAACGGCAGGCCAAAGAAATCATAGGCACGCTGCCATTTATCGGGTTTTTTGCCCCAAGTCGGCAGGCCCTCGGGTACCAGTGCCACCACATCGGGACCCACCAGATCAAGCCCGGTCAGCCCGCCAAGGCAAACCGTATCGGTGTCAATAAACAGGCTGCGGGTTGAGCCGCGCGGGGCTGCGCAGGCAAGGATCTTATTGCCATGCGGATAGGGCTTGGCCCAAATCCCGTCAGCCGAGGGCAAGGGCTGCACCTGCACGCCGCAATGTGCATAAAGCGCCCGCGTCACCTCTGTCAGACTGCCCGCCGAGCGGGGCGAGACATACGCGATCAGATCAACCGTGCTGCGGTCGGGGTGATGCTTGGCCAAAGACGCGGCCAGCAGCAAAGATTGTGCCTCAAGCCCCGTGCCGTCCACCACGAAAAGGATCGACTCTTTGGCGTCCAACATCTGCACCACCTCACTCACACCAAAGCTTTGCCAGAGCCTGACGCCCGAGCAAAGCTTAAATCATAGCCCTTGGTTCAGCGCCCCACCGCGACATAGGTTTCAAACCCGGCCTCGGTAGCTTCTTCCAGCGAGTAGATGTTGCGCAGATCGGCCATCCGCGGCGTGACCATCTTCTTCGCCAGCTTCGCAAGATCCAAGGCGCGGAACTCATTCCACTCGGTCAGCAGCACCACCAGATCAGCGCCATGCGCCGCCTGATACGGGCTTTCGACCCATTTCACCCCCGGCAACAGCGCCTCACCCTCGCGCTGGCCTTGGGGGTCAACCACACGCACCTTGGCCCCACCGCCCACCAAAGCGGGCACGATGGTCAGGCTGGGCGCGTCGCGCATGTCATCGGTGTTGGGCTTGAAGGTGACGCCCAGCACCGCGATGGTCTTGCCGTTCAGGCTGCCGTCACACAGATCGACAAGCTTGTCGATCATCCGGCGTTTGATTTCATTGTTGACCTTGATCACCGTCTCGGTGATCTGCATCGGCACGGCATGATCCTGACCAATACGGGCCAAAGCCATAGTATCTTTCGGAAAACACGACCCACCATAGCCCGGGCCCGCGTGCAGGAACTTGTTGCCGATGCGGCCATCCATCCCCATGCCTTTCGACACATCCTTGATATCCGCGCCGACCTTCTCGCACAAAGCCGCGATTTCGTTGATGAAGGTGATCTTGGTGGCCAGAAACGCATTGGCCGCGTATTTGATCATCTCGGCGGATTCCAGCCCCGTGTACACCACCGGAAATTCGCGCAAAAACAGCGGGCGGTAAATATCCGCCATCACTTTGCGCGCCCGCTTGGATTCGACCCCCACCACGACCCGATCAGGCCGCATGAAATCGTCAATCGCAGCGCCTTCGCGCAGGAATTCCGGGTTTGAGGCCACGTCGAACTTGGCATCCGGGTTGGCCGCAGCCACCGCCTCGGCCACCTTCCGGTTGGTCCCCACAGGCACCGTCGATTTGGTGACGATCACCGCGTAACCGGTCAACGCGCGGCCAATTTCTTCCGCTGCGGTCATCACATAGGTCAGATCCGCATGGCCGTCACCGCGCCGTGTGGGCGTACCCACCGCGATAAACACCGCCTCCGCGCCCGCCACCGCCTCGGCCAGATCCAGCGTGAACGACAACCGCCCGGCGGCGACGTTCTTGGCCATCAACACCTCAAGCCCCGGCTCAAAAATCGGCACTTCACCCGCACGCAACCGCTCGATCTTGCCGGGGTCTTTGTCGACGCAAATCACCTCATGCCCGAAATCCGAGAAACACACGCCCGAAACCAAGCCGACATAGCCGGTTCCGATCATCGCAATCTTCATGCCAAACGCTCCTGGCTGTTCCAGTCTTGTCTTAGGCAGAGCGGGGCACTGTGTCAAATACGCGAACAATCAAAGCGTGGAAAACCAAGCGAAAAATCGCGAGCCATGCAAAAGGCCGGAAGGTTTGCCCCCCCGACCCGATAACTGCGCCGCAGCTTAGGAAATGCAGGTGATCAGCACAAAGCCGTCGCCGCCGCGCCCACCCTGACCTGCGGTAACGCCAGCCCCGCCGCCGCCGCCGCCCGAGCCGCGCGCGCCCGCGCCACCCGTCCCGCCCGCAGCAGTGTTCGAGGCCCCACCGCCCGAACCACCCGAGAAGGTTGGCGGCAGCCACAGCTCATAGCCCGCCGCACCGTTGTTGCTGCCCGCCGCACCGCCTGCAAGCGTCGGGCACAGCCCAGCCCCATTCAACGCGCCGCCCGCGAAATCAGCCGAGGTTGCCCCCGCGCCCCCCGCGCCGCCTGTGATGAAAACATTGACGCCGCCAAACGCCACCGCTGTGCCGGTGCCACCCGCCACAGCCCCACCCGCACCACCCGCTTGGCCCGCGATGCTGACAAAGCTGCCCAGCGCCGAATAGGCCCCGCCGGTGGTGATGGTCCCCGCAGCCCCCGCAGCGCCCACCGCAGCACCAGTCCCTGTGCCGCCCGCACTGCCACCATTGGCGCTGACCAAGTTGCTCGCCACCGTCGCCACCGGGGTGACACCGACACTCGAAGCCCCACCCGCCACCCCACTCGCACCACCCGCGCCCGCCGAGACGAACAGCGTCCCCGGCAGCAAAGCCGCCGCCACCACGATACGCGACACCGCCCCACCCCCACCACCGCCGCCGCCGCCGCGCGCCGCAGCCGCTGCCGCCGCAAAACCAGCGCCGCCACCGCCACCGCCACCGACCAGCAATATCTCCAGCAGCACAGCGCCCAGCGGCACCGTATAGCTGTGCCACTGGCCCGCAGCACCCGCAGGATCAAACCGCCTTGTCTGTCCTGCTTCTCGCGGCAGGAAATACGGAAAACTCATCAGTAATCCCCCCCAAAGCCCACCACCGCATAGCCGCCCGCCACTGCCGTTCCCAACGTGACCTGCACGCGGTAGCCGGGCGGCACCGGGATGTTCAGCGGCAACTCGTTGCCCGACAAAGCCGCCACTTCGGAAAGCGTGGTCGCAGGCAGCGACAACTCGGCAATCAGCACATTATTGCCGGCGGTGGCATTGGTCACGCCGTTGTTCAAAAACACCCGCAGCACCGAGGCCACATTGGTGCCTTTCGGGCGCACCCCCAATTTTTGCAGATAAGATCCATTCGTCGCATCCGCCGTGAACACCGTATCCACGGTGCCAGTGCCATCCTTGGCGGTATTGGCGGCGGTAATGCCGCCCGCCCATTCCACACGGGCCACTCTTGAGAAAATCGGGGAAGTATTGCCGGGCATTGCCGCTCTCCTAGTTAATAAATGCTTGTTGGTTCAGCGCGACCTGCACGCCGTATTTTGCTGGAGCCGCCAGCGCCCAGACCGTGCCGCCACCCGAGACGATGACATCCCCCTTGGCACCGTCACTGATCCCGGCGCTGATCGCTTGGCTGACCCCCGCACTGCGCACCTTGACCTGCCCCGAGGTGGTATTCAGCCAGACCATGCCATTCACCGGGCTGGCAGGGTCCGCCGCCTGACCACCCAAATTCAGCACCTGCGGCAGCGTGGCCTGCCCCGTCGCCCGCCCCACCGTCATCGCAGTGTAAAATGTCGATCCGTCCGGGCTGACCTTGATCGCGAAATCATCCGAGCCGGTGGTGCCCATCTCGGCCCGCCCAGAAAACCCGGTCTGAAACGTCAGGCTGGCGGTATCTGCGGCCCCAGCCTTGTTCAGCTTAACCTGATGCCCGGCCCCGGCATGGTTCAACAGCGTCGCGGCTGCATTGACAGACAGGCGGTTGGTCGCGTCGGGGGTAGCGCCGCCCAGACCCAGCTTATCGGCCGTGACCGCCGCCGCAGGGGCCGCAATGCTGGTGACGCTGGCCGCAAAGCTGACGCTGGGCGAGTTGATCACCGTTGTGCCCAGCGCCCCCGCCACGCTCGATCCGATATTGACCACTGTGGTCGAACCACTCACCCCGCCGGTGCCCAGACTGATCGTCGAGGTGTTGCCCGATGCCGTCGCTCCACCACCGACGCTATAGGTGCTGTTCGCGGTTGAGGTGCCAAGACTCGCCGTGGCTCCGCTCACCGTCAACCCACCCGAAAACGTCTTCGCCCCGGTGAAGGTCTGCGTCACCGCAAGCCCCGCCAATTCTGTGTTGGCGTTCGGCAAGGTATAACTGCGCGTCGTGGCCGTCGTCACAGATGCCAGCGAAAAAGTCGCCCGCTTGGTCGGATCAGCCGGATCGCGCAAGGTGAACCCGCTCGCCAGCACTCCCTGCGGCAGCGCCACATAGCCCGTGCCTGCCGCCACCGTCACGGCATCCAGAAAACTGGCCCCATCCGATGAGACTTTCAGGCTGAAATCATCCGAGCCTTGCGTGCCCAGCAAAGCCCGGCTGGAATATCCGGTTTGAAACGCCACGCTGGCGCTGTCCGTTGCACTGGCCTTGTTCAGCTTCATCAGATGCCCAGCGCCCGCATGATCGAACAGCGATGCAGGTGAGGACACCGCCAGCCGATTGCTCGCATCCGGCGTCGCTGACACACCAAGCTGTCCCACCGAAAGCGGTCCGTCGGTCAAAGCCAGCCAAGCCGTACCGTTGAAAATCGCCATCGCCGCTTCGGCGACAACATAGGCCTGCCAGCCCGCCAGTGGCGTGAAAAACTGCCACACCCCGGTCTCGAACAGTGCAATCTTCCCCGCCTGCCCCGCCCAAGCCCCGCTCGCCTCCGCAGGCACGATATAGCGGTCACCCAGCACTGGGCTGACGGGCGGCACGCTCAAAGCCCGCGCCTTAACCGAAAGCTGCACCATCAAATCGAGCAGCCGCACGGCTTCGTTATGCGTCACATGTTTTTGCGCTTGCGCGGGTTGGATCATGGGCAGCGACAGGATTGTCGATGTGTCGGGCATATAAACCTCCGCAAAACGCTCTTGGAGGCAGAAGCTATGAAAAACCCCTTAATACCGCCGCACCAGAGCGCGCGGTGGTCAGTCGCCCTGTAAGGCGGAGGCGTCTACCGCATCCCGCCACGTCACAAAAGTAATCGCCCCGATGATCATCGCCCCGCCGAGCAGCACGAAAACATCCACCGCCTCATCGAACACAATCGCGCCCAATGCCGTGGCCCAGACCAGCGACAGAAAGGTCACCGGCTGCGTCACGGTAAAGGGTGCGGCCCGGAACGCCCGTGTCATGCAGTAATGCCCCGAGGTGGCACAGCCCGCGACAATCGCAAGCCAGCCCAGTTGCGCCCAACTGACCGGAACCCACACCCACCACGCCAAGGGGGCCAGCCCAATCGTCACCGTCACAGACATCATCGCCACAATCACCGAAGCACTGGCCAGCGCCGTTAACCTTTTGGCAAACAAATAACTTGCACAGAAGAACACCGAAGCCCCGATCTGACTCAGATGCCCGATATTCAGCGCCTGCACCCCCGGCCGCAGCACTATTAGCGCTCCCGCCAAAGCCACCGCCACCGCAATGATCCGCCGGGTAGAGAACTTCTCATGCAAAATCACCGCCCCGGCGATCAGCATCAAAACCGGATTAAGATAGCCAATCGCCGTGGCATGGGCGACGGGAATCCGCGCCATCGCATAGAACCAGAACAGCACCGCAATGGTGTGCATCACCCCGCGCCACGCAAACAGCCGCAGCACCTGGCCGCTCATCCCCCGCGCCAGTCCCGGCAGCACCGGAGCCAACAGCAGCACCCCGAAGGCAAAGCGCAAAAAAGCCGACTGCGCGGCAGGCAAATCCGTGCCGAGATAGCGCACGATGCCGTTGACCCCCACAAAGGAAAGCCCCGATAGCACCATCCACATCATCCCCTCGCGGGGTCGTCCCAGATCGGTCATTTTCATCTGCCGACAGAACCAAGCCTAACCGCCAAAGGCAAGCCCAAGCGCGATGGCCCACATCGTGGCACCAACGATAATCTCCAACACCACCCAAGCCTTGGGATTGGCAAACACTGGGGCCAGCAACCGTGCCCCATAGCCCAAAGCCGTGAAGAAACTAAAACTGCCGCAAGCCGCCGCCACCCCAAACGCCAAGCGATGCCCCGGATACTGCGCCGAGATCGAACCCAGCAACACCACAGTATCCAGATAAACATGCGGATTGGCCCAAGTCAGCACCAACACCGTCGTCAGCACTTTTGACACGCTGGTTGCTGCGCCATCACCCGGTTTCAGCGCCTCGCCCCCCGCCAAGGCCGCCTTGAACCGCAAGCCGCCATACACCAGCAGGAAAACCACCCCACCCCAGCGCATCGCCTCGCCAATCCACGGCACCGAGGCCGAAACCACGCCAAACCCCGTCACCCCCAGCGCGATCAAAATCGCATCAGAAATAGCGCAAGCCAGCACCACCACGCCAACATGCTCGCGCCGCAAACCTTGCCGCAACACGAATGCATTCTGCGCCCCAATCGCCAAAATCAGGCTGAGTGACACCAAATAGCCCTGAACCGCCGCTTCAAGCATCGCTCAGCCCCCGCAGCGCCGCCATTGCATCCAAACGCCGCTCCCAAGGCACAAACACATGATCATGGTAAAACCCCGCCACCACATTGGCGCTGATCCCTGTCGCCGCCAAAGCCTGCGCAATCGCCGCCGTCAACCCCACCGCCGCCAGATCAGAATGCACCGTCAAACTGATCCGCGCCCAAGCGGGTTCCACCACGATCCCATGCGCCTGAAGAACCTGAATCGTCGCAATTACCGTCATGCCCTCGGCCTCAGCCACTTGCGCAAACACCCCAACCACGGCCCTGTCGGTCACCGCATATCCATAAGCCGCCGCATGCAACTCCGGCTGCATCGACCGCAGCAATACCGCCAAATCCGCCTCACCCGCCATCACATCCTCCGGTTTCGACTTGACCTAGCAGCCTGTCACGACTTCACTCAAGTTAATAAGTCTCCAATCAGATAAGCCCGGCTACTGTTCGATCCCGCCAAACTCGCCGCCCTCGCCGCCGTGCATCGTCGCGGCTCGTTTGATCTTGCCGCAGCCGAATTGCATGCCACCCCCTCGACCATCTCGCAACGCCTGAAAGCGCTGGAGGAGACCGCACGCACCCTGTTGATCCGCCACTAAGTATTTATTTAATTAGGGGCTGTTGACGTTCACCGTATTTGAATGAGGGTTGCTATGAAGGCTGTGAAGCGCTGGTCTGTCTTGCAGGCGCGGATCTCTATTCCTCTGTTTTCCTTCAATTTTCCGAAGTAGTTTTCGATCAGATGTCGCCATTTGTAGGTTTCCTTGTCGAACACAGATGGGAGCTTTCGGTTCGATTTTGGTGGGATGACAGCAATGATACCGCGTTCCTTCAGGTCAGTGCGCAACCAGTCCGCATCAAAGGCCCTGTCCGTTGCCCGGCAATGGTTTGTTTTCAAACCATGAAAGGGGGCCAGCAGGTGTCAGGCTGTCAGGCCGCAGATCAGCGTGTCGGTCTCGCGTATATCGTGGGCTTGTCCCGGCATCAGGCGAAAGTCGACGAGGTTACCGAGGGCGTCCGTCAGAGCCAGTATATTCGTCGTTATGCCGCCGCGAGAGCGGCCGATGGCCTCGCAATGAGGCCCCCTTTTGCACCCTGACCCAAGCGGTGGACTTTGACGATGGTACTATCCGTTGCCCGGCAGGTGAATGGAACATTCACCGAGAGGGAACCACGGCATATTCTAGGTCGGCGTCTGCGGCTAACACTCTGAACATATTATAGAACACATCCGCGTTGACCCATCTGCGGAACCGCCTGAAGACAGAGTTCCACTTGCCAAACTCTTCCGGCAACTCTCGCCACTGCGCCCCGGTGCGCACAATGCATAAGACCGCTTCCACAAACAGCCGGGGGTCACGCCCGGTTTGTCCCGGATCGGATGACTTCCCAAGGCAATACGGCTCAACTGTTGCCCACTGGCCATCGTTCAAAACCCTTCGCATCAAGGCTGCGCTCCTCTGTTTGCAACCTTGAATCAAAAGTCAGGTGATTTGGGAATCCTGAACGTCAACAGCCCCTAGTTGATTTGGTGTTTTGGCGATCACCCGGCTCTGTTGATGGCGTAGGGTGGGGTTCCACCCCACCGCTCGCTTATTCCAGCTGTGCCGCCACTTCTTCCGACATATCGAAGTTATGGGTGACGGTTTGCACATCGTCATCCTCTTCCAGCATGTCGATAAGCCGCATCAGTTTGGTGGCAGTATCCAGATCCACCTCGGTCAGCACTTGCGCTTTCCAAATCAGCTTGGATTCCAGCGACTCGCCCAAGGCTTTCTCCAAAGCGTCGGAGACCTCGTTCAAAGCCTCAACCGAGCAATAGATCCAGTGGCCATCTTCATCGGATTCGACATCATCGGCACCCGCATCCAAAGCGGCCATCATCACATCATCGGCAGAGCCAGCCGAGGCGGGATATGAGATTTCACCCATACGGTCGAAACCATGCGAAACCGAACCGGTCTGCCCCAGATTGCCGCCGCATTTGCTGAAATAGCTGCGCACATTTGACGCGGTGCGGTTCAGGTTGTCGGTCATCGCCTCAACCATAATGGCGATGCCATTCACGCCGTAACCTTCGTAGCGGATTTCGGTGTAATCGGCACCATCGCCCATCTGGCTTTTCTTGATCGCGCGGTCGATCACGTCTTTCGGCATCGACACGGATTTTGCCGCTTTCACCGCCAGCCGCAGACGTGGGTTCATGTCGACGTCGGGCATCCCCATCTTGGCGGCAACGGTGATTTCCTTCGCCAGCTTTGAAAACATTTTTGAGCGGAGTTTATCCTGCTTGCCCTTGCGGTGCTGAATGTTCGCCCATTTTGAATGGCCTGCCATGACCCGTCTCCGATCCCTAATTCAGGTGTTGGATTGCCATACACCAGCCTGCCCTGCAGGTGCAACCCCGCCTGCAAATCAAGCCTATTCGTTCAACGGTTGCAGGGTTTGGTGCCGCAGTTTCGGCTGCACAAGGCTAAGGCCCGCCAACATCACGCAAGCCGCCGCCCAGACCCAAGGGCTAAAGCGTTCGCCCAACAGCAGCATCGCCCAGATCACGCCGGATGCAGTGACGATATAGCTGCATTGCGACGCAAACACCGCGCCGGCTTTCGCCGCCAGCCAGACGAAAGCGGAATACAGCAGCGCATGCATCGCGGAAGAAGCGATCAGCGCCCATTCGGCGCGCCCGGGCGGCAGGGGCATGGCAAAGCCATGACCAAGCGCCAGCATGATCGGCGTGCACAGGATCAATCCCACCAGTGACGCGCCAAACATCGCTTGCAGTGCATCCATCCCGGCGGTGCCAGTTTTTGCGACATAGGTGCTTTCCATCGCGTAAAACAGCGGGCCAATCATCGCAATCGGCAAAAACGCCGCCATCGCCGGATCGGGAAGACTGGCGTTGGGCAAGGCGATCAACAGCACGCCGGCAAGGCCAAGCCCCAGACCCACCAAACGGCGCGGCGAGAAATTGTCCATCCCAAGCGCCATCGCCATGGGAAACGCCAGAAGCGGCACCATCGAGATCAGAATTGACATGATCCCCGAAGGCAGACGGGCAACCGAGATGTAGAAGGTGGCATTTGGAACCAGCGTGCCAAGCACCGCGACAACGACGTAAAACTGCAAAGCCTCGGGGCGCAGCGACAGCCGCTTGCCGCGCAGCAAAGTCAGTGACCCCAGCACGAAGGTGCAAACAATAAGTTGCCAGAAGATCAACCCGAACGGCTGATGCCCCGTACTGGCCGCGATCTTGCCCAATGGCTGCGTCATACCCCAACCAAGACCAAGACAGAGCAGGATCAGCAGCAGATGCCCGCGTTTTGGTGCGGCTTGGGCATGAAGCGGCACCGCACTCACGGGTTGGATTGCTCTAAGGTGCCGCCATTGCGGATCATCTTGATTTTCAAGGCTTTGCCCGTGCGATCATCGGTTTCGACATAGGCCCCCGACAACGTGGCGGGGCCTTCGGCGGGGGTAAACCGCGCGCTCGACATGCCGGTGATGAAGCGGCGCAAAGGCTCCAGCTTTTCCATCCCGATCACCGAGTTGTAATCGCCGCACATCCCAGCATCGGTCATATAGGCCGTGCCGCCGGCCAGAATTTGCGCATCACCCGTTGGCACATGGGTATGGGTGCCGACCACCAACGACGCCTGCCCGTCGCACCAATGCCCCATCGCCATCTTCTCGGATGTGGCTTCGGCGTGGACATCCACCACCGCTGCCTGCACTGCTGCGCCAAGGCGATGGGTTTTCAGGATGGTTTCGACAGCAGAAAACGGATCGTCAAACGGGCGCTTCATGAACACCTGCCCCAGCACCTGAGTCACCAGAACCTTGCGCCCCTGCGTGGCGTCAAAGATCTTCACACCCCGCCCCGGAGCGACCTTGGAGAAGTTCAACGGCCGGATGATCCGGGGTTCGGCTTCGATGTATTGCAGCATGTCTTTTTGATCGAAGGCATGATCGCCCAAGGTCAGGCAATCCGCGCCTGCACTCAGCAACAGCCGTGCGTGTTCCGCCGTAAGACCCGCGCCCTGAGATGCGTTCTCGCCATTGACCACGACAAAATCGAGTCCCCAATCACGGCGCAAGCTTGGCAGGCGATCCACAATCGCTGCCCGCCCTGCCCGCCCCATCACATCGCCTAAAAACAGTATTTTCATGGAGATTGCTTAGGCTGTGAGGACGGCGGCAGCAAGCCCATCCGCGACATTGTGGCGGCGGTGGAAGCCTCCGGCGGGAGTATTTAGGCCAAGATGAAATTGTTAAGCAGGCAGAGGGTTTTCCTTAGCACCTGCGCGCCCTAGCTTGCGGGGATGGAATTGCCCGCCGCCCTCAGTGAATGGTTTGCCGCCCAAGGCTGGGCGCTGCATCCGCATCAGGTGGCGATGTTGAAGCGGGCGACGGATGCCTCAACCCTGCTGATCGCGCCGACGGGGGGGGGGAAGACCCTCGCGGGGTTCCTGCCAAGTTTAGCGGAACTGGCAGCGGGTTCGCATAAGGGATTGCACACGCTGTATATCTCGCCGTTGAAAGCGCTGACGGCAGATATTCGGCGGAATTTGCGCCGCCCGGTCGAGGGTGCGGGCCTGCCCATTCGCATTGAAGATCGCACCGGCGATACCACCTACACCCAGCGCCGCAGGCAGCGCGCCGATCCGCCGCATATCCTGTTGACCACGCCGGAAAGCCTTGCGCTGCTGCTTAGCTATGAGGATGCGCCACGGATTTTCGCCGGGCTGTCCCGCGTGATTGTCGATGAAATTCACGCCCTTGCCGAAAGCAAACGCGGCGATCAGCTGATGCTGCAACTGTCGCGGTTGGAGAGCTTGGCGCCGGGGTTGCGGCGGGTCGGATTGTCGGCAACGGTGGAAGACCCTCCGGCGCTGGCGGCATTCCTTGGGGCGGACACGCAGGTCATGCAGGCCGATCCCGGCCCCGACCCTGATATTTCGATGCTGATCACGCAACAGCCGCCGCCTTGGGCGGGCAATGGCGCCCATTATGCGATTCCGGCGATTCTGGAGCAGGTGAAGCGCCACAAAACCACGCTGATCTTTCACAACACCCGCGCACAAGCCGAGATTTTCTTTCATCGGTTGTGGCTGCTGAATACCGAAGATTTGCCAATTGGCATCCATCACGGCAGCCTGTCGCGGGAACAGCGCGACCGGGTGGAGCAGGCGATGGTCGACGGTCGCCTGCGGGCAATTGTCTGCACCGGCAGCCTTGATCTCGGGATAGACTGGGGCGATGTTGATCTGGTGATTCAGGTCGGCGCGCCCAAAAACGTCAAGCGTCTGGTGCAGCGCATTGGCCGGGCCAATCACCGCTATAACGCGCCCTCGAAGGCGCTGCTGGTGCCTGCCAATCGCTTTGAAGTGGTGGAATGTCAGGCGGCCCTTCAAGCGGTGAAAGCGCATCAGTTGGATGGTGATCCGCGCGGGCCGGGGCCGTTGGACGTTTTGTGCCAGCATATCCTTGCCAGCGCCTGCTCGGTCCCGTTCGACGCGGATGCGCTGTATGCAGAGGTGATCACTGCCGGGCCCTATGCGGGACTTTCGCGGGCGGAGTTCGACAGCTGTTTGGATTTTGTCGCCACGGGCGGCTACGCTTTGCGCGCTTATGACAAGTGGCAGCGGTTGATGATCCGCGATGGCAAATGGTCTTTGCGTGACCCGCGTGCCGCAGCGGTGATCCGGCAGAATCTTGGCACGATCATCGACACCGAAACCCTGAAGGTGCGGCTGAAGGGGCGGATGGGCGGCACACCTTTGGGCGAGATTGAGGAAAGTTTCGCCAGCACCCTGACCTCCGGCGACACCTTTTTGATCGGCGGCCAAGTGGTGCGCTATGATGGGTTGCGCGAGATGACGGTAGAGGTGACGCGGCAACCGGGGCGTGATCCGAAAGTGGCGGTGTTCTCGGGGACGAAATTTGCCACCTCGACGCAGCTGTCCGAGCGGATTTTGCAGATTTTCCAGCAGGGGGACTGGCCCGATCTGCCCTCCCACACCGCGCAGTGGCTGGCCTTGCAGCGCGAGGTCTCGCAGCTGCCGCAGCCGGGGCGGTTGTTGGTGGAAACCTTTGGCTATGAGGCGCGGCAGCATCTGGTTTTGTATGGCTTTGCGGGACGCAATGCGCAGCAGACCTTGGGGCTTTTGCTGACCAAACGCATGGAGGATCAGGGGCTGCATCCACTGGGCTTTGTCGCCACCGATTATGCCACGATGATCTGGGGGCTGACAGAGGTGCTTGATCCGGCGGCGTTGCTTGACCGTGCCAGCTTGCGTGCTGATCTGGAAGGTTGGCTGGGCGGCAATGCGGTGATGAAGCGCACCTTCCGCAATGTCGCGATCATCGCCGGGCTGATCGAGCGCAGCCATCAGGGCCGGCGCAAATCCGGGCGGCAGGCCACTTTTTCCAGCGATATCCTCTACGACACGTTGCGCAAATATGATGCGGGTCATCTGATGCTGGCGATCACCCGCGCTGAGGCGATGCGGGGCTTGATTGATTTCGGACGGCTGGAGGCAATGCTGGAACGGATCGGCGACCGGATTGACCATGTCCGGCTGGAGCGCCCCTCGCCGCTGGCAGCACCGCTGTTTTTAGAGATGGGCAAGGTTCCGGTTGACGGTAGGGGCCGCGAGCGATTGGCGGAAGATGCGGCGGCACAGCTGATGCGCGATGCCGGGTTGACCTGACAACGGGGGCCAGCTTGGCGGGCATAGAGCCCGCGCGCTGGCGTTGCCACGGGAGGCGGCGCGGTCTTGCCAAGCGCGGAAGCCTGCGGCAAAGCTGCCGCATGTATCGGTTTTCCCTATCTTCGGCGGATCTGCACGCCCTGCCCTCGGGCGCGTTGCATTGGCCTGCCGAACGGCTGTTGGTGGTGTCGGATCTGCATTTCGGCAAATCAGAACGCCTTGCGCGGCGCGGCGGGGCATTGCTGCCGCCGTTTGAGACTCGCGACACCTTGCAACGTTTAGACGGTGATCTGGAGGCGACGGGCGCGCGGGTGGTGATCTGTTTGGGCGACAGCTTCGATGATCTGCGCGCCGCCGAAGCAATGGACCCCGCCGATCAGCTGTGGCTGACCCGGTTGATGGCGGGGCGCGATTGGGTCTGGATTGAAGGCAACCATGACGCGGGTCCGTTTGCTTTGGGCGGCAGTCACCGGGCGGAACTGCAGATCGGGCCGCTGGCGTTTCGCCATATCGCCACGACGCACACACCCGAGATTTCAGGCCATTTTCACCCAAAGCTGCGGCTGGCGGGCCAAGTGCGGCGCTGCTTTTTGCTGGACCAACTGCGGGTGATCCTGCCCGCCTATGGCAGCTACACGGGTGGGTTGTGGAGCCATGACCCGACCCTCGCCACCCTGATGCAGCCGCAAGCCTTGGCTGTGGCGATCGGCAAAACCGCTCTGCCCCTGCCCATGCCGCGCTAAAGCGTGTCAGGTTTGGAGTGCATCAAAAAATCGCGGCCTCTCGCAGATGCTCGAACGCGTCTTTTCGATAAGCGTGTTTCTATCAAACCCGGACACGCAGCAGCCGCTACAGCAAGCCGCGCGCCGCCAGTTTTTCACGGTGGTTTTTCGACACCGGCAGACGGCTACCGCCCTTCAGCACCACGAACAGCTTGACGCCATCGCGCTCGACCCCTTGTACCGCCTCCCACGCCACCCAATGCGAGCGGTGGATTTGCGCGCCCTCCACCGGGCCAGTCTCGGCCATCGCATCGCTGAACCGCATAAGCAGGCTGGTGATGCCAGAACTGGTCTGCACGTCAACATAGTGATCGCGCACCGAAATCGACCACAGATCACAGGGGGCCGCGACATCCAGCCTTTGCAGCAGCCTGGGCAGAGTCCGGGCTTCGGGTTCTGACGCGGACGTAGCCTGCGGCGCAGGCGGCGGGTCAAAGTCTGATGCGACCATGCGGCGCAGCGACGCAAGCCCCAGTGACAGCGAAAACACCAGCAGCAGCAACTCACCGAAACGCGGATAGATGACGGTGTCGGTCGGCGGGATCTGGTGCAAAAAATGATCCAGCATCGGCGCGATGATCAGGCTGGCAAGGCCCGCGTTCAACGCCGAAACCCAGCGAAACCGCCACCGCGGCAGCGTGCTGAACACCAGTGCGCGGATCGCCATGCCTAACAGCATAAACGCCAGCAGCAGGGGGGCTACAGCCAGCAAACGCTGGCCAAAACTATGGCTGGCGTAGGTGCCAAACGGCCCGGTCATCGCGACAAACAGCATCAGGCCTGCCCAAAACATAAGGGACACGCCTGAGCTTATTTCTTGCTTAAATCTGTGGGCGAAGGCCGACATGTGCCTCTGGCGCGTTACTGGTTACTGCGACAATACTTAGCGACTGGTTTAAGGTCTTGCAATCATTTCAATTATTCAAATGGATAACTGCTGCGTTTTAAAAACGCTCTGATGGGCCTCAGGCGGTCAACCCCTCGGGTTCGGGCAGGCCATTGGCGCGGCAACATGCCGTAAGGGCATTTGCCAGCAGGCAAGCGATGGTCATCGGGCCAACGCCGCCCGGAACCGGGGTGATCGCGCCCGCCACTTTGGCGGCTGATTCGTAGTGCACATCGCCGACCAGCTTGTTTTTGCCATCGCGCTCAATGCGATTGATGCCAACGTCGATCACCGTGGCACCGGGCTTGACGTAATCTCCGGTGATCATTTCCGCGCGGCCCACGGCGGCCACCAGAATATCCGCACCCCGGCAAACGGCGGCGAGATCCTTGGTGCGGCTGTGGGCAATCGTCACGGTGCAGCTATCGCCCAGCAGCAGTTGCGCCATCGGTTTGCCGACGATGTTCGAGCGGCCCACCACCACTGCGTTCAGACCCGCCAAGCTGCCGTGATGGTCGCGCAGCATCATCAGGCAACCAAGCGGCGTGCAGGGCACCATGCTTTTCTGACCAGTGCCCAGAAGGCCGACGTTGGAAATATGAAAGCCATCGACATCCTTGGCCGGGTCAATCGTGTTGATGATCAGTTCGGAATTCAGATGAGCCGGCAGCGGCAACTGCACAAGAATGGCATGAACTTTCGGATCAGCGTTCAGGCTGTTGACCAGCGCCAGCAGATCGGCTTCCGAAGTGTCGGCGGGCAGGCGATGTTCGAAAGATGCCATGCCGACTTCAATGGTCGAAGCGTGCTTGTTGCGCACATAAACCTGCGATGCCGGATCTTCGCCGACCAGAACCACCGCAAGGCCCGGCTGGATGCCATGGCTTTCAAGCAATTTGGCGACATGCGCCTGCACCTGCGCGCGGACTTTGGCAGCGAAGGCTTTGCCGTCGATCACTGTAGCGGTCATCTTGTGTCTCCCTTAACTCGCGGCCGCGAAGGCGCTGCGATAATGGTCCATTTGCATCCGGGTCGCCAGAACGGCGTTTTTCATCAATGTGGCGACGGTCACCGGGCCAACACCGCCGGGAACCGGGGTGATCCAGCCCGCGACCTTCGAGCAGCTTTCAAAATCAGCGTCACCGACGGTTTTGCCATCGACGCGGTTGATGCCAATGTCGATCAAAGCCGAGCCGGGTTTCAGCATCGCTCCGGTGACAAGGCCCGGCTTGCCAACCGCGACAAACACCGCATCGGCGGCGCGGCTGTGCACGGCGACTTGACGGGTCATGTGGTGGCAGACGGTCACAGTCGCCCCCAGCCCCATCATCAGGAAAGCGATTGGTTTGCCGACGATTTCACTGTGACCAATGACGCAGACATCCAAGCCTTCCAGCGTCAGCGGCAGGGTTTTCAGGATTTCGACGGCAGCGACTGCCGTGCACGGGCCAAGCGCCAAGTCATTGTAGACGATATTGCCGATCGAGGCCGGGTGCATCCCCTCCACATCCTTCAACGGATGCACCGCTTTTTGCAGCGCCTTCACCGGGATATGCGCGGGCAGGGGCCGCTGGATGATGATGCCATTGACGCGGGGATCAGCGTTCAACCCCGCCAACACACCGGTAAGCTGTTCCAGCGAAATGCTTTCCGGATAATTTCGCGCCTCAAAACCGACGCCCGCATCCTGCGCTTGGCGTTTCTGGTTGCGAACATACAACTCCGCCGCCGCCACATCCCCCACGGAAATCGACACCAGCTTTGGCGTCCAGCCCGCATCCGTCAAAGCCTGCGCTTCCAGCAAAGTCTCGCCCCGCATCCGCGCCGCGATGGCTTTTCCGTCAATCAGCGTCGCCGTCATACCGCCCTCTCAGGGGCTAACCGGCCCCAGAACCTGTTCCTCTCGGGCAATCGACCATTCGATCAGCCGCCGCCAAAGGTCTTCTGTCAGCGCTGGGTCCAAGCCTTCGACCAAGGCCCGCGCCCGCACCCTTTCAACCACCTGCTCGACCCGATCTTCAATCCGGGCAGGCAGCAATTCGATCTGTTTCAAGGCGATGGCACGGTCAATGTAAGCCGCCCGCGCCGCCAGTTTTGCCACGATTTCCGCGTCCAGAAGATCAATCTGCACCCGAAGGTCTTGCATCGAATGGCAATCAGCGGGGGCCTTCATCGCGCTCTCCTTTGGGCTGGCATCGAGTTAATTCCGATGCCGCCCAAAGGCAAGGTGACGAATGGCCCCAGCCGGTTTCGAGGCGGTTTAGAACAGCCCTTCGACGTTGCCATCCGCGTTCAGGCGGATCACTTCGGCGGACGGCACTTTCGGCAGACCCGGCATGGTCATGATCTCACCGCAGATCGCGACGACGAAACCAGCGCCTGCCGACAGACGCACTTCGCGCACCGGCACGGTGTGGCCGGTCGGCGCACCGCGCACGGTCGGATCGGTGGTGAAGCTGTACTGGGTCTTGGCCACGCAGATCGGCAGGTGGCCGTAGCCCGCCGCTTCCCAAACGCGCAGTTGGTCGCGGATCGACTTGTCGGCAATCACCGCATCGGCGTGATAGATCCGCTTGGCGATGGTTTCCAGCTTTTGGAACAATGGCATGTCATCAGGATAAAGCGGTGCAAAGTTCGCAGCGCCAGACTCAGCCATTTGCACAACTTTATGCGCCAGTTCTTCGATGCCTGCCGACCCCAAAGCCCAATGCTTGCACAAGATCGCCTCTGCGCCCTGTTCAGCCACATAGGCTTTCACGGCTGCAATCTCGGCATCAGTGTCGCTGAAGAAGTGGTTGATCGCAACCACAACCGGCACGCCAAAGCCTTTGACGTTGCCGATGTGACGGCCCAAATTCGGGCAGCCCTTTTTCACCGCTTCAACGTTTTCCGCACCCAAGTCAGCTTTCGCCACGCCGCCGTTCATCTTCATCGCGCGCACGGTGGCGACGATGACAGCAGCGGAAGGCTTCAGGCCAGCCTTGCGGCATTTGATGTCGAAGAATTTCTCGGCACCAAGGTCAGCACCGAAACCAGCTTCGGTCACCACATATTCGCCCAGTTTTAGCGCGGTCTTGGTCGCGATCACCGAGTTACAACCATGCGCGATATTGGCAAAAGGGCCGCCATGCACGAAGGCCGGGTTGTTTTCCAGCGTCTGCACAATATTCGGCTGCATCGCGTCTTTCAGCAGAACGGTCATCGCACCGTCCGCCTTGATGTCGCGGCAGTAGATCGGGGTTTTGGCGCGGGTGTAAGCGACAACGATATCGCCCAAACGCTTTTCCAGATCTTCCAGATCGTTCGACAGGCACAGGATCGCCATGACTTCCGAAGCCACAGTGATATCGAACCCGGTCTGCCGCGGGAAGCCGTTCGACACACCGCCAAGGTTGACCACGATGTCACGCAACGCGCGGTCGTTCATGTCCATCACCCGGCGCCAGACGATGCGGCGGGCGTCGATCTCAAGGCTGTTGCCCCAGTAGATGTGGTTGTCGATCATCGCCGACAGCAGGTTGTGGGCCGAAGTGATGGCGTGGAAGTCGCCGGTGAAATGCAGGTTCATTTCTTCCATCGGCACGACTTGGCTGTAGCCGCCGCCCGCAGCGCCGCCCTTCATGCCGAAGTTCGGGCCAAGCGAGGCCTCACGAATACAAACCACGGCCTTCTTGCCGATCCGGTTCAGGCCATCGCCCAAGCCCACCGTGGTGGTGGTCTTGCCTTCGCCCGCAGGCGTCGGGTTGATCGCTGTGACAAGGATCAGCTTGCCATCCGGGCGGCCTGCCAAAGATTTGATGAACTCTTGGCTGACCTTGGCTTTGTCATGGCCGTAGGGCAGCAGATGCTCGGACGGGATGCCCAGCTTCGCACCAATCTCCATGATCGGCAATTTCTTCGCTTCGCGGGCAATCTCGATGTCGGTTTTGAAGGCCATTTTTATCTCCCAAGGGGCACGGACTGTCCCGTTGGCGACGTGATAGCGGAGAAAACGGCAATTCAAACGCGCTTTTCCGACTTCTTCCCATCCAAATTCGCCAGCTTAGGTTTCCGATCGGAAAGTGCGGGGCGGGTGGAGGAAAAATTCCACCTTTGGAATATACGTTCCGAACAGCCTGCCAGCATTTGTCATCCGCTTTGCCCAACGCAACGCTTGAGCGAAAGCCATGCTTGGCTTACCGTCGGATCAGTTCAGCCACGATTATTTATCTGCTTTGATTGCCCTGCATGCTTAAATCGCCTTTTCACAGGAGTTTTCCATGACCAATAACATTTACAACGCCGATATTCTTGCCCCAACCACCGCAACCATCACCCTCAGCGATGATGGCATCGGGCTGGATTGGCTGGTGGTTGGCGGCACCTATCCAGTGAGCACTGATATACGGCTCGGTTACTCGAGCATGAATGGCGTCTCGACCCAAGCTTCGGCACGGTTCGACCCTGTAGCGGGGCAAGGCCATCGTTTGGTGATCAACGGCCTGATTGAGAATGTGCGTGGCGCCAACAGTGCGGATTTCATCCAAGGCAATGAGGCGGCTAACATTCTATACGGCGATGCCTTGGCAACGGGGCCGGGTGGCAACGACACGATCTCGGGATTTGAAGGCAACGATTCGATTTTGGGCGGCGCGGGCGATGACGCAATCAACGGCGATCTGGGCAATGATTGGCTTTACGGCGGCACCGGCGCGGATAGTATAAACGGCGGCGGCGGGCGCGATCTGATCAACGGCGGCGCAGGCGCGGATGTGATGTATGGCGGTGCCGATGGCAATGATACGCTGTCCTATTACGGGTCGTCTGCGGGCGTGGTCGTGGCGCTCACCTATGGCACCACCACGACGGGCGCGGGTGGTGATGCACAGGGTGACGTCATCGGCGGCTTTAGCGACATTATTGGGTCAAACTTGGCAGACCGTCTCACTGATACGGTCAAGACGGCGGTCAGTTTTGGCGGCAATGACAACAGCTTTTACGGCGGTCTTGGTGATGATGCGCTGCTTCTGGGCGGTGGCGTCGACGATGGCTATGGCGGCGCGGGCAATGATTCTTTGCTGGGTGAGCAGGGCAATGATCTGCTCGCGGGGGGTGATGGCAACGATGTGCTGGTGGGCGGCCTTGGGGCAGATCGGCTCTATGGCGGGGCGGGCGCGGATCGCTTTGTGTTCCAGACGGTTCCAAGTTCGACCCCTGCTCTGGCAGGCCGTGACACGGTGTTTGACTTTCACCACACCGAAGCCGATCACGTTGACCTGCGCGGCATGGATGCGGTACCGGGCGGCGCAGATCAGGCCTTTACCTTCATCGGCACCGCCGCGTTTGATCACAGGCTGGGTCTGGTGCGTTACGCGGCATCGGGCAATGACGTCATCGTCAGCGGCGACCTAAACGGCGATCTGACGGCGGATTTCGCCATTCTGGTCAAGAATGTCACCGTGCTGGTGCTGGGCGATTTCTTTCTTTAGATCAGGGTCTTGCCGTCTCTGACATGGTCCCGTTGCGCCCATGCCGGCTGGTCAGGGATAAACAGCCGCACCTTAGCACCCAAATGCAGCATACCCTCCGCTTCGACCCAAGCGGTTATTCCGCGCAGGCCTTGCGCTGCGGATTTGAAATGCTTGCCATAACCCGCATGGCTGTTCTCAATCGGGCGGGCGGGCAAGGTGCAGGGGCGGTTTTCCATATCGACCACAAGGGTGGCACCGCCTGTAGCCTGCAAGCGACTGGAAGGCGGCAGATGGCTGAAATCCGGGATGCCTGCAATCACAAGGCTGGTGCCCAGCAGCGTGGGGTCAAGGCTGTCTAGGCCCATCTTCGCCGCGATCTGCGCCAAATCCTCTGCCGCCATCACCGCGAATTGCCTTGTGTTGCGGATCGGATGGTTGCGCTTATACAGCGCCGCCACCCGGCTACAGGCAGGGCGGTTGATCCCACCATGCGCCTCACCTTCCGGGCCGTCGAAGCCTGCGAAAATCTCGGTCAGCGCAGCACTTTCCAGCGCCGCATCGCGGTCGGCCACGCGACCGATCCAAGTGATAGTGCCGTAAAACGCGGTGGGGATAAGTGCGGGCATCTCAGACCTTTAACGTGAAAAACACCCGTTTGAACGGGAACAGCACCGCGCCATCTTTTTGCAGCGGATAAGCGGCGGAAAGGCTGGCTTCGTAGGCGGCGCAAAAGCTGGCGTGCTCCGCCTTTGACAGCTTTTCGGCAATTGGGCGCATTGCGGTGCTTTCAGTGAAAGCGCGCACCGGATGCATCGCGGCGGTCGGCTCTAACCGTTGGATGTATTCGGTTTCCCAAGCCTCAACCCTGCCCAAGGGCGACAGCAGGGCGTGATACTCCTCAGCCTTGGCGCAGGGCGATAGCTCTTTTGAGAAATCAAAGCGGTCGGGGAACATCGACCCCGCAATGTCGCGCAAAAACCGATGCGAGGCGGCTTTGAACTGCCGCGGCATCTGCACCGCCAGCACGCCACCGGGCGCCAAATAGCCCGCCAAACGAGGCATCAGGATGGCATGATTTGGCAGCCATTGCAGCGCCGCGTTTGAATAAATCAACGCGGGCGGAACTTCAGGCTGCCAGTCCGCAATATCAACCGCCGCAAGGCTAGCATAAAGTCCCAAAACCCGCGCCTGCGCCAACATCGCCTGCGAGCCATCCACCCCGTGCAACACCCGCCCCGGAAACTGCACAGTCAAGGCCCCCGCCACCGCGCCATCGCCACAGCCAAGATCCACCACGCAGCCCTCGGGCAACTCCCCCACCTGCGCCAGCAAATCCAGTGCGGGGCGCAAACGCAAACCCCGAAACCTTGCGTAGCATTCGGTATCCCATTGAAACATCAATAATCCTTAGTATTTACGCTACTCCCATGCTGCAATTTGTGCTGCATAATGAGCAGAAAATCAACCGGGGGCCACCTAAGATAGATTACCTTCTAACACCTATTCTTGGACTTCGACACCCGCGCCGCCGTCGCGCGCCGCCATGCAGTCGGTGGCGTTTTGTCCGATCTGGACTGGCACGGACTCTATCGCCGTGTGGCTTCGAACTGCGGCTGCACGCCCGAAGATGCGAAGCGTTCGATCAAGGGGCAGAACAATCCGGCAAATGATGTAACTGCGATGAAAGGTGAAATGACATGACAGCTTTTCTCGAAATCTACCTGTCGTCGTACTGGGCTTGGTCTGGAATAACAATTGGGGCCGCCACAGTGCTTGGTAGCATCACCGCAACTCTTGATGCGTGGCGGAAATAGGCCAATGGCTGACCGCCTTCACCCCATCGTCACCGTCCAGCTTTCCGGCTCGACCACCGCCCAAGGGCCGACTGTCGAGCAAGCCAACCCCCGCCACAACAGCCTTCCCACCGATATGCACGGCTTTCTGGCCGTCTCGACAGGTGAAAACACGGGCGCCATTGGCGTGCCAATTTACCAAGTGAGGAAGCCATGACCGCCACCGATACCGCGCCCCTGACAGCAGAGGTGGGGGCGATCACCGTTGATGCGCTTTCCAGTGCTGCGCTGTGGGCCGCTGGAAGTAATCATGGTGGGGTTCTGCGGGCGTACGACCGTGCCGCCAACATGCTCACCACCTTCGCGTCACCGCTTGCCGAGCGTCACGCGGAGTTGGCGCCGGTATCAGTAGCCAGCGCCACATTGTCGCTCGTTGCATGGCCGGTTGTGCACCACTACTTTTGCGCGGAAAACAGAACGGCAATCTTCGATTGTTCGACGTGACGCTTAAGCATGGCCGCATCGGCCCCGGTCATCGCTACGACAGCGTCGACAGCCCCCGGCTCCTCTCGCAGAACCAACGTCTTCACAAAGGGGTTGCCAATGTTGATCAGAGCCTTCCATCCCCAATGGGCCGGGCTGAAGGGCGGCAGAAGACGGGCCTGCTTTCCAAAAAGATCATGAACCCCGAACAAAATCTGGCAACTCGAGTCCGGCAGGTCATCGCACAGGTCGGACAGCGGGATTTCGTACTGGTCAATCACGGCCTGTTTATCCGGCAGATTCACAACGCCCTCCCAAAACGATCTGAGGGGTTGCGCCGAAAGGTTCTGTCCTGCCCAACCAAAGAAATAGCTCTGGGCGTGATACTTCGGCACCGTTGAATCGGTCAGCGCAAAAAAGCCGGCGTCTTCGGCGCGGATTTTTTCAAAAAGGCCGTGGAGAGGCACAAACGGACCAGCCACGCTGTCGTTGGCGAACATCAGCCGCCTCACGGTCCAAAGCTCGGGAAGCAGCCTAAGGAGATCCGCCCAAGCGCCAAAGTCAAAGCCGGCGTTTTCGCGCAGCAGAACTGCGTCCGCATGATCGAGCCAATCAGATTGAATAGGATCCCCAACCTTCTCAACTGCTATGCATACGATGACATGTAAACCGACGTTTCGAAGCTCCAAGAGATAACGGGCCGTGCTTTCCGACAATTGCCCGTAGGGTGCATGTGCCACGAAAAGACAAATCTCTGCATCGGCTGAGATCATGCCCGCAGGTGGAAAAGCACGCCAGCGTTGTGCCGCAGGACCCTGCATGGGTCCGGACGATGCCTGTTTTTCAGCCGCCGTTGCGAAAAAGCCGGAAACGCCATCTTTCTGGCGCAGAACATCCCCCGAATTTCGACAGAATTCTTCTGCGACAAGGACACGGATAGCACCGTGACGCGCGCAAATCCTTCGAAATCCATCCGAAAGCAGAGCCGCCCGCTGTTCAGTCGCAACGCTTCCTGACTGTAGGTGATGCACATAGACGTCATCGACCAGACAAGGAAAAAGACCAAGATCAATCATGCGAAGCGCCAAATCCTGCACTTCCCAATAGCCGCGTGGATAGTCAATTGCATCCAAAGGCCCCGCGACATTGTAGTGATCTCGCCGCACCATTAAGCAGAACCCGCTTAGAAACGGGACTCTGGGATAGGCAGCCAAACCATTCGCACGGACAAAGGCCGCGCGTTTTTCAATTATTCGAACGTCATGGGCACCTGCCGCAGTGTTCATAAGATCTGGCTGCGAAATGGATTGGAAATATGCGAGATTTGACAGCGGTCCAGCCATCGCATGGTCCTCGCGGGCGGTGATCCCACGCCAAAGGCCCGTTATCCAGCCATGCGAAACAATGGTATCGCTGTTGAGCATGATGAAAAAAGGCGCTTCGCTCGCCTCGATTCCAGCGATGACGCTGCGTGTAAAACCAAGATTTTCGGCGTTGCGCACAAGAATCGTGTCTGGGTTCGTAGCAACAAAGCGATCCATCCAATCCTTAGTCGTTTGGTCGGATGCATCATCAACCAGAATGATCCGCCTCAGCGCCAGATCGGGATAGCGGCGGAGCGAAGCGATGCAAATTTCCAGGTGATGCACCGCATTGTAAACCGGGATGATTACATCAATCGACGCAGCCTCGGGTTCGAAACTCTGGCGGCTGGCGTTGCGATTGTTCGTATCGTCAAAAGATAGTCCAAGCGCATCAAGGAATTCGTCAATACGCTCTTTTTGCCCAGAGGTGATGAACGCCTTGAAACTTTGCTCAAACAGCTCTCGCGCCAGAACAAGGTCATCTCTTCCGTCGATCAGATCGGAAAGCTCTGCAAGAGCAACTTCGTAATTTCCTTCGGCGACCATAAGCCGATGTTTCAGCATCGCGTGCATATGTCGGAATTCCCCACCCGAAGGATACTGGCCCAACAGGGACTGCGCACGGCTGAGATCATTTTTGCGGACGCTGGCCTCAATCTGGACGGCAAGCGCGGCCTTGAAGGTTGGGTCCGCCGCTAAGACGGCGTTCGAGTACTTCACTGCATGTTCGATCGCCCCTAGCCGGATGCAGGTTTCAGACAACAAATAAAGCACCTGCACATCTGCAGGATCGAGCCATAGCGCGTGCAGAAGGTTACCGTAGGTGTCCTTCATTCTGCCCGAAGCGAAGGCCTCGATGGCTGCCGTCAAGTATGCTTGATTTTGCCGTTTCAGTTCATCGTGATCGGCGGCGCTGGTTTCTTCGACAGTCGGGGTCACTTGGTTTTCTCTCCAACGTCAGCCCATAGAAATCATAACGAAAACAGCGCAGTGCCTATTTTGGAACGGCCTTCCGCAGCGTAAGCTTAAGCTCACCAAGCTGCTGCAATCACGTCGCCATCGGTCGCGGACGAAACTCTCAGCTCACTCCGTAAATTCTCAGAGTATCCAAAAAAGTGTTAGTTCTTTATTTCAGGCGTAGTAAATAGACACAAAAGTTCTGCGTTGGTTTCTTTCGGATACTGATGGCGCGTGACAGGACCGAAGGCTCATGTTTCAACCAAACCCAAGACATGACAGGCCCAATTTCGACCACACGTTGGATGAATGGTCGTGAATGGCCCTGTCCGCGACTTTTGCACAGGTTCGGTGTTTCGCGACCAAACGCGCTATCGGCCATGTCCCGACCTCAAGCGACACATAACCCACCCAGGAGCTGTGTCTGCTTTTGGGGAATGCTGCCTGATCATGCAACGCGGTTTTCGGCGTCGGTGGGCGCTGCGACACCGTCGAGGCATATGACGCCCATCGATGAAGCGTGGCAAGTGGTTCGCGCCTTTGGAAATCGGCACCGAAAATTGGGCCATGCTCGCCTCTCTGGTCGCCACCTGCAAGATAACGGGCGTGAACCCTGTCGACTATCTCGCGGCCATTTTATACGGCCATGCCGAGAGAGGCATCGAAGGCCTCGTACCGTGGCGTTTACTGTTTGGAAGCATGCCGTATCTTCGCATCCTTCGACGGTCTGCGACAGAAGATGCTCGCCGAATGCCTACCACCCAGGGCGTCTGGCACAAATCGTCCAATCCTTACTTTAGACACCTTCAAGAAAGAGCGTGATGACACAACGCTGCGGGCAAAATCGGTAAGCAACTGGCACCCTCACGCACCAGTTTTTGACGTAAATGCAGGATGGTGGCCCTCAGCCCGTCTTGCAAAGCCACGTTCGGCGCCCAACCCAGAACGTCGCGCGCAAGGCTTATGTCGGGGCGACGCTGGCGCGGATCATCTGCGGGCAGCGGCAAATGCAGGACGGGCGAGGATGAGCCGGTCAGCCCGATGATTTTCTCCGCCAGTTCCAGCATCGTCAGTTCTGTCGGATTGCCAAGGTTAACGGGTCCGGTCACGTCATCGGGGCTTTCCATCAGCCGGATCAACCCATCGACCGTATCCGCAACATAGCACAAAGATCGGGTCTGCAACCCGTCGCCGTAGATGGTCAACGGCGTTCCGCGCAGCGCCTGAATGATGAAATTTGTGACGACCCGGCCATCGTCGCTCTGCATCCGCGGGCCGTAGGTATTGAATATTCGCGCGACCTTAATGGAGACGCCGTGAATTCGGCGATAGTCGAAGAACAAGGTTTCCGCACAGCGCTTGCCTTCATCATAGCAGGCGCGGGGGCCGATGGGGTTGACGTTGCCGTTATAGCTTTCCGGTTGGGGATGCACGAACGGATCGCCATAGACCTCGCTGGTCGAGGCTTGCAGGATGCGTGCATGCGTCCTGTGGGCAAGGTCCAGCATGGCCATCGCCCCCAGCACCGACGTGCGCAGTGTTCGGATCGGATCGCGCTTGTATTGTGGAGGCGACGCCGGACAGGCGAGATTGTAGATCTGGTCCACATCCAGATGCGGCGGATCGGTGACATCGCGCTCCAGCAGGGTCAGGCGCGGATTGTCGGCATGGTGGGACAGGTTGCCCCGGTCGCCCGTCTCGTAAGTGTCCAGACAAAAGACCGTCTCGCCACGATCCAGCAGCGCGTCGATCAGATGCGATCCGATCACGCCTGCACCTCCCGTCACGAGCACACGCCGGGGTCTTGCGGCAGAACCAATCATGTCAGGCTCCGTCCAGTGGGAAAGGGTCGCGCGGCTGCGAGGCGCGATCCATGCGACCTTTGCCGCCACGGAGCCGGTCTGCCAACACACGGCGGATGAGAGGCGCTTTGACGGGGTCCAGCTTGCGCAGAAAGAACGACCCGTCCTGCCGCAGGACCGAACCCGCATCCGCGTCGGTATAGACCACAGGTGCGGCGTTGTCGCGATGCAGGTTCATCCGTTGGACTTGCGCCGTATCGGCAATCAAACCATTGGCCAGAATGGTCTGGATGATCATCTCTTCCGGGAACACACCAGGCAATGTCGCGGCGACAAGGCCCGAGGCACGCGGCGAGTCAAGATAATTCACGAGCGCCTCGACGACTGAACGGTGCAGCGCGTACCAAGCCCGCCCGACATGTGGGACGATTTGGCGGAACAGACGCCGCCGCAGGGCAAATTCAGCGGCGGTCAGCGGGCGTATATCAAGCAGGTGTCGCTCACCCTCCGGTTCCGAGACATGGACGAAGAGGCGGTTGTTGGGGTTCACGATTGGGTTGCGCCCCGGATCACGGAACCAGTCCAGCAGCGCGGCGGGTCCGCGCAGTTCCGCCCGTCCGGCACGACCCCGGATCATCGGACCGTCGGTGCGCTGCAGCGGCAGACGTGGGCCGTCCTCGATGGGGAATGAAAAGCAATGCGCCCGGATGCCCCGCCCATGCGCCTCTGACAAATGTGCTTTCAATGCGTCAAGCGGTTGGAGCGGCGCGCACGTGCCCGACAGGTTGACCAGATAATCCCAGCCCGAAATCGAAAGCGATTGGCGCAGACGGTCGATCAACGCGAGATGGATCGACGGTCCGCCCCAGCGCAGATGCGGTGACCGCGTCAGACCGAAATGCGCGAAACCTGCACGCAAACCGTGCGCCGCCGCGCGCCCTGTGGCGAGCGCGTCTTCGTCGCCGTCAAGGCTGAGATGCAGGCTGTGACGTGGATCGGCCAACAGGTCCGCCAGCCAAAGCGCCGGATCCGGTGCGCCATGGTGCTGCACCTCGAAATGCAAGGTGAGCCGCTGCGCCGCATCGTCAAACGTGGCGAGAGCGGGTGCTGCAAGTTCTGAAGGCGCCGCTTTCGGCAGGGTTGGGCGCAGCACACCGTCGAGCAGCGCAGCCATCGCCCGCACCCCGGCGTCATGGCCATACTGTCGCCGGGCATGATCAAGCGCGGCTTGCGACATGTCGCTCCAAAGCGCGTCGTCAGACAACAGGCGGTCAATCGCCGCCGCCCAATCCACCGGACTTTCCACGATCAACGCGTGCACGCCATGCACTAGGCCCAGCCCCTCGGCGGCAACGGGCGTCAGCACGCAGGGGATTCCGTGGCAGAGCGCCTTGATCACTTTGCCCTTGACCCCGGCCCCGGCGAGCAATGGCGCGACAAACACCCGATATCGGGCAAAACAATCTGAAACATCGTGCGCAAAACCGCGAACCCGCACCTGGGCCGTGGCCAGCGCCTGCACCTCTGGCCCGGCTTCCGATCCATAAACGTCCAGCGCCGCGGCGGGCAAAAGAGGAAGAACCTCGGACACGAACCAGCGCACGCCGTGAAGGTTGGGCGGATGGGCAAAACCGCCAAGGAAGGACAGCCCGGCCCGTTCAGTTGCCGGGGGAACGGTGCAGGCAACCTCTTCAACCCATGGGCAAAGGCGGGCTTCGATCTGCCCATCGCTCGCCTCCCACAGGATGGCAGTTTCGGTGGCGCTGTAGCACAGCACAAGATCGGCGAGCGACAGGGCGGCAATTTCTTCACGTCGCAGGGCGCGGGCAGCATCAAGCGCCGCCGGATCGCCGTTCAGCCGTGCCTCGCGCATTTCGCGCAGGAAATGCAAGTCCGCGACGTTAACCACGGCCCGCGCCGCCGGATTTATAGCACGCAGCAGTGGGATCAGCCGTCTGGCCAGCCAGTAGCGGCTGACGTAGATAAGATCGATATCGGCGCCGCGAGCCTTGATCGCCTCTTCGGGCGAGGACACAAAAGGAGCGTGCAGCACCTCGACGCCAATATCCTGCAAGGCTTCGACATATCCCGGCAGATAGGCCGCCGCCGCATCAATGAAGGTGACTTTCCAGCCGAGGGCAATCATCATCCGCATTTCTTCAAAGCTGGCATGTCCGCCTGCGTCATGATCCGGCCGCGGGACAGAAAAATCGACAAAGAGAATGCGACCTTTCGCCCTGTGATCCGCGCGAAGGTCAAATGGCATGTCCGGGGACGGATAGTTGCTCAGAAACGTGGCCCACCGGTCACGGAAACGCGGCCGGTTCACCTCTTGCAAGGCCTTCGGGCCAGTTTTCACGTCCCGGCCAGAGGTGGTGCCTTCGTGGTGTATGACGATTGCCGCAGAGACGTAGACCACGGGCAGACCGGTCGCATGCACCTTGCAAGCCAGATCGGTATCTTCGAAATACATCCCTTCAAGATAGGTAGAAAAACCGCCAACGCGTTCCCAGACCTCGTGCGGGATCATCAAAGCGGCACCCGAAAGGTAGTCAGCTTCACGCCGGTAGGCAAACCTAGGGTCCAGCGGATGGCCTCCCGACCCGAAGTTGGCAGGGTTGGCCGCGTTGTCGAGAAGGCCACCCGCTTCTTGCAACCGCCCGTCAGGCAGGATCAGCCGCGCCCCCGCAAGACCAGCCCCCATCCGGCAAGCGGCCAGCATCGCGGACAGCCAGCCGGGCGTCGGTTCGGTGTCATTGTTCAAGAAGCACAGAAACTCACCCCGGGCCACCGAGGCTCCGGCATTGCAGGCCGCGATGAAACGCTCTGGCGTCTGGTTGCGCAGCACGCGCAGGCCACTCACGACGGTTTCCAGCGTGCGCGTGGCATCGCTAGACCCGTCATCGACAAGAATCACCTCAAAAGGTGGAGTTTCGCCCTGTAGCCTCAGCGCAGACAAAGTGCTGTAGGTCGCGCCGATCTGGTTGTGGGCTGGAATGATAATCGACACGACCGGGGTATCGGATGTCTGCAGGGCGAACGGCAAAAGTGCTGGCTTGTCGAACCCCCGCTCCAGCGCGGTCAGCGCCTCAGTGGCGGTCGCGGCATCGCGAGGCCAGAGCGCTGCAAAGGCTGAAGCGCGCAGCGCGATCGGCAGATCAGCGCTGTCATGACGCACCATGGCTGCAAGAAGACGCGGGCGGTCCGGCAGGCCCGCAGCGGCAAGCGCGACGCCAAGCCGCCGTGCCACGCGATCCGAGGCGACCAGTTCTACCGCAAGCAGGGCCCGAAGATCGCCTTCGCGCCTGCACAGGCGCAGAAGAGCTGCATCGGCGATCAGGGTTTCGGCCCTGTTCGACCTGTCGGGGTCTGGCATTTCGGCAATCGCACCCGCCCAACTTGCCACGCCCAGTCCCGCATCGGTCAGGGACAGCGTCACGGCAGGAATGATGTCGTCAAAGTCGGTGAGCGGTACGTCCAGACGCTCCAACGCCGCCACGGCAGTTTTGGCCGCCAAAGCGACGGCCCCCCCAACCAGCATCGGCAGGGGGCAAGGCGCGCAAGTCGCAGCGAAGACCTTGGTGATTGCGGCACGAAGCGGCTTAGATGCAGGTTCGGATCCGAAAAGGTCCGGCTCGTTCAACAAAGCAGTGCCAAGCGCCGCCCAACCTGTCCGCGCCCGTTCAGCGACAAGCGCGGTGATAGACTCTGGTTGGACGCGGTCGCCTGCCCGCACAAGCACGACAGCCGTTGCGCCAGAAGCAGAGCGCAATCGCGCCAATAAACGATCGACCAAGTCGGGGCCCGACTGCAGTCCGTCGTCCCCGAGGCGCAGGATCACCACCTCGCCTGTCGGCCGCGCATCAGCTTGGCCTGGAACGCCGGGCCGTAGCGCCAGATCATGGATCAAGTCTGGCAGGCTGGTGCCAGATGCCCTTGCATCACTCACCAGCCGCCGCCAGACAACCCGCGCCTCGTCCTGCAGAACGGTTGCGCCGTCGGCAATGGCGCGCGCGACGGCCGACGCGCAAACGGCCAGGGCCAACTCGGACTCGCCGCGCCGTGCTGACAGCATCGCCGCAAAAATATCCAAACTTGGCAGATCGCCCAAAATCCTGCGCGCTTCGGTAAGTGCGGCCTCGGCATCATCAAGCGCTTCCCGTTCAAGACAGGTCCGCACACGCACCAGATGGGCGTCCAAAAGGCGGGAATCTTGTGCCAGCGCGGCGGTCGCACGGGTGGCGGCAAGATCAGAATTGCCGACCATGCTTTCCGTCACGGATGTGATGGAAAGCGTGACGGGATTGGTCGGATCAGCCTCAAGAGCAAGGTCGAACAACCTGCGTGCGACCCATGGCTCATTCCGCTGAAACCGAGCCAAGCCAAGGTCCAAGAGCACCTCTGCCCGTTGTCGTGATGCAGACACTGCGGGTTGCGCGGTTTGCTTGGCATAGCCAAACCGTTGATAATCCTCGGCATAAACGTCCTCCACCACGGCACGCGCCCGCTCCGAAAGCGGGGCATGCTCTCGGGATGCGGTCCGTGTGTTAAGCATCGGGACGCGCAGCTCGCTTGCGCCGTAACGGCTGTCGAGCCAATCGGTGAAGGCTACAAACCCGTCCTCCAGCCGAAAAACCCGCGCGTCGTCTGGTACAGCACAGGCCATCGGCGCGACGTGCCCGTCAAACGCCCACGGGTCTGCCCCGACAAGTTCAGGGAGCCCCATCACCCAGTCTTCAAACCGGACCTCCGGGGCGATCAGACGTTCCTTGTCACGCTGGTAGTGAAACACCGACTCGATCCGCGCCGCAGGATCACGCACGAAAGCGAAACTTGCCGAGAAGAAACCTTGCGGAAACAATCGGCGCAGAACCTCAGCCGGGATGTGTTGCGGCGAGGTGCGCGACCATCGCCTGTTGTAAGGCATGTCTAGGAACGCATTGTCCGTCAGCGCAGGCTCACCGAAGCGTTCACAGAGATAACTTGAAATCGACTGTCCCGCGCATTTGGGCACATGCGCGAACAGCAAAATGTCTAATCTGGTGAGGAAAATCGGCATGACGACGTTTTACTCCGGTCAGTTGAACCAACATAGCGGCGCACCAGAACCGCCAAGCGTCCAAATCCGCGTTTTTTCGCGAACTGCGCGTGCAGGCATGACAAGGTAGTTTTCGCCTAGCGTCACGCAAATCAGACTTCCTGCGACTTTCGACAAAATTTCCTCGACAATTCAGGGCCCTACCGGACGACAGATCCCCACCTATGCCAAGCATCAGCCGATTGCCCGGTATCTTTAGAGTAAGAAGGCTCTGTTGATGGCGTGGATGCCCCCCAACTGACAGCATCGCATTGTGCAAGTGTGATGCTTGTTTAAGCCATCAGATAACCTGCAGTTTGCTTTTCCCTCTGTGCGATTATCGGCGATGCTCCAGAATTGATTGAGCGCATCAGAGACATTGAGCCTTGGCTATGCTCCGCCCCCAAGTATCGCGGACGCCTCCTGTTTGTCGATTTTACCGCTTGGCATCACCACCGCCTCAAGCCGCGCCATCCATTCCTCAATGGGCAACTTTGCCACTTCTGCGGCAGGGAAGTAACGGTAGCCTCGTATAACAGCTAGGCTCTGGACTCATTGATCATATCCAGAAGATGACGATGGCCGCGATGGCGATGGCTGACATGAAGGTGTGGGCGCAGCGGTCGTAGCGGGTGTGGATGCGCCGCCAATCCTTCAGCTTGCCAAACATGTTCTCGATT
>NZ_JAUSBA010000045.1 GCF_030652235.1 Cypionkella sp. | reverse complement strand
AATCGAGAACATGTTTGGCAAGCTGAAGGATTGGCGGCGCATCCACACCCGCTACGACCGCTGCGCCCACACCTTCATGTCAGCCATCGCCATCGCGGCCATCGTCATCTTCTGGATATGATCAATGAGTCCAGAGCCTAGGTCCACGGTCCGGTCAAAGGACTCAAGTTCAGCCTTGTGGGCAGCTTCCGCCATGTCGCGTTCTGCGATCTTGGACGGTTGAGGCATAAGGTGCTGGCGTTCGTGGCGAGGTATGCTGACACGCCTAGGGTCTTCCTTCACCACAGCTATTTGAAGGTCTGACGCGGTGATAGCCCCGCCAGCGACAAGGAACACACGCGCCATTTCGGAGCGATCAAACTGCTTGCGGAGGGCTTCCACGGTCCCGGCCTCTTCGATCAAGGCCCTTTGATCGGTTGGCAGGGTGGCGATAATTTCAACCCGTCTTTTGCGTTTGATCAGCTCTGCTTGGGCCGTGATAACGCCTTCCTTTGCCATAGTAGGATCGGCAGTTTTGAGGCTGGTGGTGAGGCGGTCCCTGCCACCGAAAGCGGGCTGCAACTCGGCTGGAATATGTAGGTTTAGGAAGTAACGCCCGCCACGAATCCGGGTGCCTTCGACCTTTTGCGATGCCATTTTTCTGTGCTGTGTACCAAGTCGAGTTGGTACAGTTTATGGTACAGTTTTGGGTACATGGCAAGCACTAGGCCCTTATTTTATTGAGTACAATGGCTTAGGGGGATCAATCGCAGATGACGCCATTTTTTGATTGATATCTAAATTTAGGTTTTATTGCGTTGACGGGCAGTCAACGCAAATCTGAGGGGTGACTTTAGTGTGACACCCCAACGTTTCGCCATGTTGCATCTGCATTTTTGCGATGAGTGTTCAAGATTGGTAAATGCTTGGCGGGGGTGATGATGCCGTAGCGTATTCTGCTAAAAAGCGCCCGTCGGGTCTTGTCCTGCAAGCGCAATGGCGATGACCACAGCGCAAGCCAGACACTGGTAAAGCATACGGGCGGCACAGAAGTCCGCAGCGGCGCAGGCTTGTTGCTTTTCCATCGTCCAACGCACCCAAGCATCAAAGTCTGGTGCCGATTGGTTGCTGCCTGATGTCTATCTGGTTCAGGCAGCCCGCCGGGGGGCACGGCCCAGAAGGGTCATTAAGGTGAGCACTTCGTAAGTTCGCAAGCAACGCAGCGGCAGATCGCAAGCAGGGTCTTTGCCGATGGCAAGCTGACAGCCGTTGGCTTCAATCAGCGCGGGGCCGCCCAAATCGAGCGCGACCGATCCGGTGATGGCGCGGCGCTGGTCTGAAAGCGCGGTGCGGCCATCCACCAAGGCTCCGGCGGGCATCAGCACGGCGTCGGTGCCGAAGATGTATTCCACCTCGGGGCCAGAGATTGCCAAAAGTTGATCGGCGGAGACCAGCATGTCTTGGGTTTGGCCGAAAAACGGCGCGCGCAGCAGGACGGGGGCGAAGCTGCCACGGGCGGGCAGGGCGAGGCGCTGGGCGGCGCGCAGTGGCATCGGGCCGTCTTCGGTGATCAGGATGTCGCCGGGTTTCAGATGGCCTGCAAGAACCGGGCCGAGGCTGGTTTGCACCGGAGTGCGCAGACCAATCCAGGGGGCCACTCGGGGCGGGGCCGCGCCTTCGGTCAGGCCAAACCACAGCACCGGGCCAGAGGGACGGTGTTGGGTGCAGAGCGTGTGCAGATCGGACAGCGGGATTGGCAATGGGTTCTGACCCTCGGCGGTGATCGCCATCGGCGGGTCGGTGCCGAGAAGTTCAAAGGACAGGCTCCAATGCCTAGCGGGAGCGTTGAAATGGAACGACAGCCGGGCGGTGCCTTTGCCTTGCGGCAGGGGGCCGGGCAGGACATGGCGGGCGACGGCTTTGCCTTGGCGGTGCAGGATGACGATGCCGGTGGCGGGGTCGTGGAAGATCGCGAAGGTGCGTGGCCAGCCGGCGTTGGATTGGTGGTCCAGCAAAAGGCTTGCGTTTTGCAGCGGCAGTGCGAGTTCCATCACGAACAGGCCTTGGTGCAGCATGGCATCCGGCGTGGCGGGCGCAAACAGACCGCGATCCGACAGCGCGACCCAGCCTTGGTGCAAGCTGTCCGTCATCTGCCTATGCCCGATTGACCCGGGGCTATCGGGCGGAAGGGGGCCGTGGTCTGGGTGTGCAAGTCGCCCGCAGTCATCTTTGCCTCGGTTGCCATTGTGACGTGCGTTGCCGCCCAAAGGGCTCGTTGGCCCCGTCGCATGAAATATCTTTATCGCAATTTTGTATCTTTAGATTAGTCGGGATGCGGCGGCGCGGCCATTGTCTTTTGGCGTCAGAGGTCTGCCGGGGCACAATGGTTGCGCGTGGGGCACACAATTGCGGGCCGTTGCATTGATTTGGACGCGGCGGTATCTCGGGGCGGTATGGTTTCTTAGCAAAAGGCGTCTGTCATGGCTGCACATCTCCCGCTCGATCCTGAAAAACTGACTGCTGATCTGATCCGTTGTGCCTCGGTCACGCCGGAGGAAGGTGGTGCCTTGGTGCTGCTGGCAGGAGTTTTGCAGGCCGCGGGGTTTACCTGCACGCGGGTGGATCGCGGCGGGATTGCCAACCTGTATGCGCGCTGGGGTGTGGCGGGGGCGAACAAATCGTTTGGCTTTAACGGTCATACCGATGTGGTGCCGGTGGGCGATCTGGCGGCTTGGACGCAGGACCCGTTTGGCGCGGCAGTGGTCGATGGCTGGATGTATGGCCGGGGGGCCACCGATATGAAGTCGGGCGTTGCGGCCTTTGCGGCGGCGGCGGTGGATTTTGTGCAGCAGACGCCGCCCGATGGCGCGGTGATTTTGGCGATCACGGGCGATGAGGAGGCTGATGCGCTGGATGGCACGGTGGCATTGCTGGACTGGATGGCGCTGAATGGCGAGCGGATGACGCATTGTCTGGTGGGGGAACCCACTTGCCCGAATGAAATGGGCGAGATGATGAAAATCGGGCGCCGCGGTTCGATGACGTGTTATTTTACGGCAGTGGGGGTGCAGGGCCATTCGGCCTATCCGCATCGCGCGAAGAATCCGATGAGTGCATTGGTCGCCCTGATGGCGCGACTAGAGGCAGAGCCGTTGGACGCGGGGACAGCGCATTTTGACGCCTCGACGCTGGCGATCACCACGATTGATTGCGGCAATAAAGCGACGAATGTGATTCCGGCACGCGGGATGGCTACGGTGAATATCCGGTTTAATGACAGCCATTCTGGGGCGTCTTTGACGGAATGGTTGCAGGGTCATGCAGAGGCCGTGCAGGCTTTGAGCGGGGTGAAGATTTCTTTGCGGGTGACGATCTCGGGCGAAAGTTTTGTGACCTTGCCGGGGGAGTTTTCGGCTTTGGTCGCAAAGGCGGTGCAGGCGGAAACCGGGCGGGTGCCAGAGTATTCGACTTCGGGGGGGACTTCAGACGCTCGGTTTGTGAAGGATCATTGCCCGGTGGTAGAGTTTGGTTTGGTCGGCAAGACCATGCATCAGGTCGATGAGAGGGTCGAGGTGGCGCAGATCCATGCGCTGAAGGCGATTTATACGCGGGTGCTGCGGGACTACTTCGCGTGACGCTAGCGATTGTCGAGACTCGGGACATCGCGCTGTGTCGGCAGTTGCGTCGGGTGGTGTTCATCGAGGAGCAGGGTGTTTCAGAGGCCGACGAGGTCGATGATCTCGACGATGTGGCGCTGCATCTTCTGGCGTTGCTGGATGGTCAGGCGGTCGGATCAGCGCGACTGCTGGTGCAGGGCGAGGTCGGCAAGATTGGCCGGGTTTGTGTTTTAAGCCAAGCGCGAGGGGCGGGAATTGGCGCCGCGTTGATCAAGGCGGCTGTGGCGCGGTTTCGCGGGGTTGAGGGTGTGACGAAGGCCAAGCTGGGCGCGCAGGTGCATGCGCTTGGGTTTTACAAGGGGTTGGGGTTTGAAGTGATGGGGCCGGTTTACGATGATGCCGGAATTGATCATCGCGATATGGTGCTGGGGCTTTAAGGCGCGCTGATGCGGCGGGCCTTGCTGGTGCCGCATCAGTGCTGGGGCCACGCCGCAGAGGTCGGGGGGGCCGTTTCCACCTTATATTTCATAGTTTCGACCGAATTGCGGCGGGGTTACTTGCCTGACCCGGCAGTCTCGGAGCCGTTGCGGGTCAGGTAATAGGCCAGCAAAATCGGGAAGAAGGTGGCGGCGAAGACCACCATCGCGACGACATTGGTGACCGGGCGTTGGCGGGGGCGGATCAGTTCCTCCAGCATCCAGATCGGCAGGGTGGCTTGTTGGCCTGCGGTGAAGGTGGTCACGATAACTTCATCGAACGACAGCGCGAAGGCCAGCATCCCGCCTGCCAGCAGCGCGGTGCCAAGGTTGGGCAGCAGAATATGCCAGAAGGTCTGAAAGGCATTGGCACCTAGATCGGCCGAGGCCTCTAGCACCCCCCCTGACAGGCGGCGGAAGCGCGCGACAGCGTTGTTGTAGACGATGACGATGCAGAAGGTGGCGTGGCCGAGGATGATGGTCAGGGTCGAGAACGGAATGTCCATCAAGCCGAAGGCGGAACGCAACGACATGCCGGTGATCACGCCGGGCAGCGCGATGGGCAGGATGATCAGCAGAGAGATTTGCTCGCGCCCGAAGAAGCGGGCTTGCGCCATGGCGGCGGAAATCAGCGTGCCAAGGATCATAGCCAATGCCGTGGCGGCGAAGGCGACTTGCAGGGATAGCGATAGGGCTTGCCAGACATCCGGGCGCTCCCATGCGGCGGCGAACCATTTCAAGGTCAGGCCGGGCGGCGGAAAGGCGTAGGTGCGTTCCTCGGTCGTGAAGGCGTAGAGGAAGATCAGCAGGATCGGCAGGTGCAGGAACAGCAGGCCGCCGATGGCTGCGATTTTGAGCGAGAGTGGGGCTGCGTTGGGGTCAGAGCGCATCGAAAGCTCCGGCGCGTTTGGCGAGGCTGAGGTAGATCAGCATGATCACGATGGGGATGACGGCAAAAGCGGCGGCGAGCGGGGTATTCCCGGCGGTCCCTTGCAGTTGATAGACCGCCATGCCGATGAAATTGGCCGAATTGCCGACGATCTGCGGGATGATGTAATCGCCCATGGTGAGGGAAAAGGTGAAGATCGAGCCTGCGATGATGCCCGGCAGGGCGAGGGGAACGATCACGGTGCGGAAGGTTTGGCTGCTGGTGGCGCCAAGGTCTTGGCTGGCCTCCAGCATCGAGGTGGGGACACGCTCCAGCGCGGCCTGCATCGGCAGGATCATGAAGGGCAGCCAAACGTAGGTGAACACCAGAAACATGCCGATATAGCTAGTGGACAGGGAATTGCCGCCAATACCGGGCAAAGCGAGGGCAGCGTCGAGCAGGAAGTTGGTGTGGGTTTGCGTGACGGCCCAGGTGAGGATGCCCTCTTTCGCGAGGATCAGTTTCCAGGCGTAGACTTTGACAAGGTAGGACGACCACAAGGGCAGCATGATGCCAAGGTAGAATACGGCTTTCCAGCGGCCCTTGGCATAGCGGGCGGCATAGTAAGCGATGGGGAAGGCAAGGATGACCGAACCGATGGTGACCGCGGCGGACATCGTAAGGGTGCGCAGGATGATGTCATAGTTCTGCGGGCGCAGCAGTTCGCCATAGGTTTTCAGGGTGAATTCGCGCACCACCATGCCGGAGAATTCGTCGATGGAATAGAAGGATTGCAGCAAGAGCGCGGCGAGAGAGCCAAGGTAGATCACGCCAAGCCACAGCAGTGGCGGGGTGATCAGCAGCGCCAGAAGCAGCTTGGGCTTGCGCCAGAACAGGGTGGTCAGGCGGTCAGCTATGGATTTGGCGGGGAGGATGGCTGTCATGGTGCGACCCTCTTGCAGTTGCTCTTTTTGAAATACTCCAGCCGGAGGCTCCTGACGCGGATGCGGGAGCCTCCGGCGGAAGTATTTATCACCAATGTGAAATTGCGGCGCATTAGGGATCAACCATGACGTGCAGGGCCTCGGGCGGGAAGCCGAGGCGGATTTCTTGGCCGGGTTCAGGGAGGGCTGTGCCGGAGGGCAGGATGGCGGCGATGTCTTGGCCTTGGGTGGTGATCGCGACGCGGTGGCCGGAGCCGAGGTAGCGTAGTGAGGTGACAATGCCGGAAAGTGCACCGGCTGGGTCGATATGCAGGGTTTCGGGGCGCAAGGACGACCATTTGGCGGGGCCGCCGAGGCTTTGGGTAAGGGCGGGCGGTAGCACATTGGAAGAGCCGACGAAATCGGCGACGAAGCGGGTTTTGGGTTGGGCGTAGATTTCGGCGGGGGTGCCGATCTGGGCAATTTTGCCGTCGTTGAACACCGCGAGGCTGTCGGCCATTGAGAGGGCTTCATGTTGGTCGTGGGTGACGAAGACGAAGGTGATGCCGAGGCGCTGTTGCAGCGATTTCAGCTCGTCCTGCATCGCTTCGCGCAGTTTCAGATCCAGCGCCCCGAGGGGTTCATCCAGCAGCAGCACTTTCGGCTCATTGACCAAGGCGCGGGCGAGGGCGACGCGTTGGCGCTGACCGCCCGACAGTTGGCCGGGTTTACGGCTGCCGTAGGCGTCGAGATGAACGAGGGCGAGCATTTCCTCGGCTTTGGCGTAGCGCTGGGCGCGGCCCATGCCTTTGACCATCAACCCGTAGGCGACGTTGTCGCGGACGTTCATGTGCGGGAACAGAGCGTAATCCTGAAACACCGTGTTGACGTTGCGCAGATGTGGCGGGGTGTTGGAGACATTCTGGCCGAAAATGCAAATCTCGCCCGCAGTGGGCGATTCAAAGCCCGAGATCAGCCGCAGGCAGGTGGTTTTGCCGGAACCCGAGGGGCCGAGCATGGCAAAGAATGCGCCCTCGGCGATGGTCAGATCGACGCCATCTACGGCTTTGATCGGGGCGGAAGCGGGGCCGAAGTGGCGGGAAACGCTACGAAATTCTACGGCTGCGGGCATGTTGTGGGGCCTTTATCCGCCAAGGCGGGAGGGACAGGCAGGGGCGTTGGCCCCTGCCACAGGGGTAGGGTGCGTGATCTCACGCACCGCTGGTTTTAACGGCCGCCGATCACGCCGATGTAATCCGACACCCAGCGATAGTAGGGCACGCAGGCACCCTCGCCTTGGGCGCAGTTGGCAGTAGGGGTGGTCCAGAACCGGATTTTGTCGAAGTTATCCAGACCGTTGGCGGTGCAACCCTCAGCCGTCTGCATCCCCGATTTATCGGTGCAGGCGGCGGGCACCACTGGGTTGCCACCGAACCAGACCGAAAGATCCGATTGCAGGTTGGAGTTCAGCGTATGCTCCATCCATTTGTAAGCGCAGTTCGGGTTGGCAGCATCGGCGGCGAGCATGGAGGTGTCGGCCCAGCCGGTGGCACCTTCCTCGGGGATCGTCGAGGCGATCGGGAGTTTTTCAGATTGCAGCAGGCCGACCTGGAACGGCCACGAGCCCGAGGCGACGACGCCTTCGTTCTTGAAGTCATCCATCTGGATATAGGCGTCGTGCCAGTAGCGGCTGACCAAAGTGCGTTGGGTGCGCAACAAATCGAGAGCGGCTTTATATTGATCCTCGTTCAACTCGTAGGGCGAGGTGATTTTCAGTTCCGGCTTGTGGAACATCAGATATTGCGCGGCATCGGCGATGTGGATCGGGCCATCGTAGGCCTGCACGCGGCCTTCGTTGGATTTGCCATCGGGCAGATCCATCTTCTCGAACACGATGTTCCACGACTTTGGCGCTTCTTTGAACACATCTGTGTTGTACATCAACACGTTAGGTCCCCACAGATAGGGGGTGCCGTAGTGGACGCCATCGACGGTAAACCATTTGGCATCTTGCAGGCGCGGGTCGATTTTCGACCAAGACGGAATCAGCGCAGTGTTGATTGCTTGCACGCGCTTGCCTGCCACCAGCCGGAGCGAGGCGTCGCCCGAAGCGGTGACCAGATCGAAGCCGCCTTCGTTCATCAAAGCGACCATTTCGTCCGAGGTGTTGGCGGTCTTGACGTTGACCTTGCAGCCCGACTCGGCCTCAAATTTGGTGACCCAGTCATAGGCTTTGTCGGTTTCGCCGCGCTCGATATAGCCCGGCCAAGCGACGATATTGACTTGGCCTTCCGAGGCGCCAACCTCGGTCATCTCGGCGAAGGCGGGGGTGATGGCGGTGGCGAGGCTGGCGAGAAGCGCTGCAGCCGTGGCGGATCTGTGGGTTTTGGTCATCGAAAGCTCCCTGTGATTGAGCAAAGCCGGGTTCCCGGTCATCGCATCAGGGTAGCGGGGCGGCGCGGTTTCGCAACAAAAAATCGCGGCGTGGCGGTAGTATTTTGATCAAACAATAAAGGCGCGATGCGGAATGACGGGTTAGCCGATGGCTAGCCCGCCGGACCCCAAGGATATTTGCGCACGGAGGCTGGCCCGATGCCTTAGCCTTTGGCGAGTTCGGCCGCAAGTTCAGCGTGGTATTTGCGCACGAGGGCTTCGTAAGCCGCCAGTTTTTCTGGGCTGAAGTGGTGTTCTTCGGCCAGCAGGTTGACGGTGCCGAGGACATGACCCGCCTCCACCAGCGGGATGTTGATGCAAGAGCCGAGGCCCAGCGAGGTGATCAGGGCGTGGTCGAAAAAGTATTTCGCAAACTCGGGCGTGGTGTTGGCGACAAAAGTGTGTTGCCCGGTGATGCAGAAGTCATACCAGCCGTCGCGGGTCAGCGGTTTGGTGCCCGATACCGGGTATTCGACCGGATGCGAGGTATAGGCGCGGCGCGCCACATCCAGCGTTAAATCTTGCACGGTGACGGTGAACAGGCGGGTGCCAAGCGCAGCGCAGGCTTGGTGCAGGGTGTCGTAGACATGGGGCATTTGCAGTCTCCGTGGGGTCTTAGCTGGGCATGTGGCCTGACAGCAGGGCGATCATATCAGAGCGGGTGATCAGGCCGACAAGCGTGGTGCCTTCAAGGATGGGGATCGCCTGTTGGCCGCCGTCGGCAAGGAGGGCGATAAGCTCGGCCAGCGGGGTGTGTTGGGTCGCGGTTCGGGTGCTGGTGTCTAGCAGTTGGCGGGCAGAGAGGTTTGGGTCAGCTCGGCCAACAAGGGCGGATTGTGAGACGAGGCCGCCAAAGCTGCCATCGGGGTTGCGGATCGGCAGGGACTTGAAGCGGTGGCTGCGGAAGCTTTCGGCGAGGTCGGGAAGCTTGGTGTTTGGGGCGATCTGGATCAGGTCGCGCGACATCATTTGTGCGGCGTTGGTGGGGCCAAGGTTGCGGGCGTTGGCCTCGGTTTCGGCCGTCTCGATCAGGCGGGCAAGGTCTTCGACGCCAAGGTTTGAACCGAGGCGGAGCCGGGTCAGGGTGGCGGCGAGCACTTCGGGCGAGGGGATAAAGCGGCGGTCTGGGGCATTGTCTTTGGTGCCATGTTGCGCGGGTTCAGCGGCGATGCGGAACGGGTAGCGCCGACCGGTCGCATGGTTCCATGCTATGCCGAGCAGAACAAGCGCAAGGCTGCCGCTGGCGACGGGGAGGAGAAGGTAGGGCAGGCCGGGGAGGTGATCGGCTTGGGCCGAAAGCACGGTGGCGAGGGCGACGGCACCGCCCGGCGGGTGCATGGCGCGCAAAGCAGCCATGGCGAAGACGGCCAGCATCACGGCGGTTGCTGCCGCGGGCAGCGCGGGCAGGCCCGCATGCAGGATCACGATGGCGGCGAGGGCGGAGGCAATGTTTCCCAAGACCACCGCCCAAGGCTGCGCCATCGGGCTGTTCGGCACCGCGAAGATCAGGAAGCTGGAGGCCCCGAAAGGGGCGATCAGGGCGGGATGTGTCATCAGGCTGGCGCTGGGGTTAAGCAGCCAGAGCACTGCGGCGGTGAGGGCAAGGCCAAGCGCGGCTCCGAGGCCTGAGCGCAGGGCCTCGGTCGGCTTTGGCGCGGGCATCGAGGGGCCGAGGCCGTGCAGGATGTGTTTCAGGGTTTTGCTTAGCTGGGCCATGTGGCGCTTGCGATCAAAGTGAGTTCGGACTCTGGGGTCGGCAGTGTCGGAGGATCGGTTTGCCAGAAGAACAACCGGACATGGGCTGCGTCTTTCGGTAGGTCGCTATCCGCTAGGATTTGGTAGTGCATCTGGAAGCCTTCCAGCAGCAAGCCCTCGGCGTAGAACGGGATTTCTTCGGCTTCTAGCAGGGCATCGGTGCCTTGCTGGGGTTCCCATTCGGTGCTGTTGGCCCAGATCACTTCGGCCTCGACCTCGGGGTGTTTGAGGGCAAGTTTGGTGAGAGGGGCGAGGAAAATCTCGATCGGCGAGGAGGATTTGGGCATGTGGGCCTGCTGTGGTTTGGTTGGGTTGAAGCAGGTGGGACGGGCGGGGTCAAGGTTTCGCTTGCGGCTGGCATGGAACCGGGGGTTTCACACCCCCGGACCCCCGTTTGATGTTTGAGCCAGTGTGAAAGCAAATTTTAGATAAATCGTAGGGATTTAGCCGCGCTTCATCATCGCCAATCGGATCAGCGCGCGCTCCATCACCGCCATCGCGGGCGCGCGCGAGGTCGAACGCAGGGTGAGGTCGGTTTCCACAAGCAGGCTGAGCGCATCTTCAAGGCGCAGCATGCCCCAGTTGGAGGCTTGGCGTTGCATGGCGTCGCGGCGGGGGCCAAAGATGCGGGCTTTCATGATTCCCGAAGAAATACCGCCGGGGTCAGAAGCGGCGATATGCAGGCTGCGGAAATGGCGAAGTGCGCCGATACACAGGGTGACGGGCAGGATGCCTTGGCCCTCAAGTCGGCGCAGCAGCGGCCCGATCAGCTTGGCGTTTTGATCAGCGGCGGCGGCGATCAGATCATCGACCTCAGCCTCAATCGTAGCGGGGGCGAGGGCTTGGATTTCTTCGGGGGTGAGGGGGGTGGGGTCGTTGTATTTGTAAAGCGCGATTTTTTCCAGGGTTTGGCGGAAATCACCGGGGTCGAGGGCGCGGGCGAGGGTGGCGAGGTCGGCCATCGCTTGCGGCGCGAAGTTTTTCAGGCCAGCTTTGGTAAGTTCAGCCTCAATTTCTTCGCGGGTCGGTGGATCGTCGTAAAGGCCGATGCTGACGGCGTTCAGGTGTTTCTCGAACAAGGTTTTCAGGGTGGATTTTCCGGTCAGATTGCCCCCTGTCACCACGATCTGCGCATCGCCCGCGCGCCAGTCTTGCAGGGTGGCGGCGATGGAGGCGGTGAGGCCATCGGTGGCATCTTCCAAGAAAGCCACGCGGGGGCCGGGGAAGAAGCCTGCTTCGCGGGTGGCGTCGGTCAACAGGCTGGGGGATTTGCGGAGGTCTGAGGCTTGGATGCGGGTCAGGCGCATTTCAGCCTCGCCTTGTGGGCCGATCAGGGCAGCGATCGCCTCTTGCCGTTTCAGCGCTACGCGCATGGTGTCGGCCCCGAAAATCAAGAGCCCTGCGCGGTTGGGGTCGGGTTTGGCGCAGTAGCGGGAGGCTTCAATGCCGGCGAGTTTCATGTGTTCCAGCTGCCAGAGGTCGCCAGCAGTCTTGCGGTGATCTGGTCAGCGAGGATGCGCATCAGGCGGCGGGCGGCGTCTTCCTGGGCAGCGAGGCCCGCGACGGTCGATCCGGTGGCGGAGTAGGAGGTGAAGCTTTTCACTTGCCCGCCACTGACGCGGGTGCCTGTGGCGCGGTTGGTCAGGGCCCAGTCGATCACGCCGTTCAGGTTATAGCGGGTGATGGCGTTGTCGGGGGTAATGCCTACTCCGGTGGCGGTGGTTTTGATCGTGTAGGTCAGATCGAAGCGGTCGGCACTGGGGCGGCCGAGGCGTTCTTCGAGACGTTCCACAAGGTCGAAGGCGTTTTTGTCGTTGGGGTCGGCGACGCGGATGCTGGATTGGATGCCTTGGGCGGGGCCATTTGGGCCATAGGCGGGCGTGAAGCCGCAGGCCGTAACGGCAAGCGGCATTAGCAGGAACAGGCGGCGGTTAAATGACGACATTGATGATGCGCCCCGGCACAACGATGATCTTCTTCACAGGCGCACCTGCGAGGAACTTCACCACAGCTTCATCCGCCAGCGCGATCTTTTCAACCTCGGACGCGGGCATATCTTTTGGCACGCTGATTTCCGCGCGGCGTTTGCCGTTGATCTGGATCGGCAGAGTGACGGTATCATCCACCAGCAGGGCCGGGTCGGCTTTCGGCCAGGGGGCTGTGGCACACAGGCCCGCGCCGCCCTGATAGGTCCAGATCGATTCGGCGATGTGGGGCGTCATCGGGCACATCAGTTGCGCCAGCGTGCGGATGGCATGTTTCATAGCATGGGTAGAGCCGTTGGCTTTGGCCAGCGTGTTGGTCAGGCCGTAAAGCGCCGCGATGGCCTTGTTGAAGGCGAAGGTTTCGATGCTGCGGGTGACGTCCTCGACGGCGCGGGCGGTGGCTTTTGCGATGTCTTGATCACCGACGCCCTGATGGTCGGCGGGCATGTCGCCGATGCGCGAACACAGGGCCCAGACGCGGGACAGATGTTTGAAGGTGGCTTCGGCACCCGAGGCTGTCCATTCCACATCGCGCTCCGGGGGAGAGTCGGACATCACGAACCAGCGGGCGGTATCGGCCCCGAACGCCTCGATGATATTCATCGGATCGACAACGTTTTTCTTCGATTTCGACATTTTGGCAGAGGGGATCACCTCAACCAGCGCGCCTTCGTCGTTCAGGCCCTGAAGCCATGCGTCAATGTCGGCGATCATATCGGGATCGGGCGGCGGCACATCGCCGAGCACGGTGATGCGGCGGTCAGCCAAGCTGAAACTCGTCACATCTTCCGGCAAATGATAGACTGGGCGGCCGTTGGCGTCGGTGGTTTTGTAAATCTCATGCGTCACCATGCCTTGGGTGAACAAGGCGTTGAACGGTTCGATGGCTTTCGCGGGCAAGTGGCCCGTGGCGTGCATAGCGCGGGCGAAAAAGCGGGAATACAGCAGGTGCAGAATCGCGTGTTCGATGCCGCCGATGTATTGATCGACGTTCATCCAGTAGTCGGCATCTTCCGCGATGGTTGGCGTTGTCGCATGGGGGGCGGTGAAGCGGGCGTAATACCAGCTGCTGTCCACGAAGGTGTCCATCGTGTCGGTCTCGCGGCGGGCATCGGCGCCGCAATTCGGGCAGGTGCAGTTCCGCCATGTCGGGTGACGGTCCAGCGGATTGCCGGGGATGTCGAACGTGACATCATCCGGCAGCTTGACGGGCAGGTTTTCTTTCTTTTCGGCCACCACACCGCAAACCGCGCAATGGATCACCGGAATAGGACAACCCCAATAGCGTTGACGGCTGATGCCCCAATCGCGCAGGCGGTAGTTGGTCACACCGCGACCGATGCCCCGGGCTTCACATTCCGCGATGGCGGCGGCGACGGCGTCTTCGCCAGTTTGCAGATCATTGCCTGCAAAGCCGCGGATATACTGCACACGCTCGGATTTCATCGGGACGTAGGCTTCATCCAGTGCCACTTCTTCTGCGCCTTCGGGGAGGAACACCGCAGGGATCGGCAGGCCGTATTTGGTGGCAAATTCAAAGTCGCGGGCGTCATGCGCGGGGCAACCAAAGATCGCCCCGGTGCCGTAATCCATCAGCACGAAATTGGCGATATAAACCGGAAGTTCGACGGTGTTATCAAACGGATGCAGCACGCGGATGCCAGTATCCATGCCAATCTTCGTGGCGGTTTCCATCGCTTCGGCGGTGGTGCCACCCTTGCGACATTCGGCGGTGAAGGCGGCCACGGCAGAGTCGTGACGCTCCAGGTGTTTTGCCAACGGGTGATCGGGCGAGATCGCCGCAAACGACGCACCCAGCAGGGTGTCGGGGCGGGTGGTGTACACCTCAATCCGGTCAAAGCCATCCGGCGCGCCTGTGGTGCTAAACGCAAATTGCAGGCCGCGCGATTGGCCGATCCAGTTGGCTTGCATCAAGCGGACCTTTTCGGGCCAATCCTTCAACCCGTCCAGCGCGCTCAGCAATTCGGCGGAATAATCGCTGATCTTGAAGAACCATTGCGTCAACTCACGCCGCTCAACGGCGGCATTCGAGCGCCAGCCCTTGCCGTCAATCACCTGTTCATTCGCCAGCACGGTCATATCGACCGGGTCCCAGTTCACCACGGCGTTCTTGCGGTACACAAGGCCCTTGGCCATCATGTCGATGAACATTGCCTGCTGCTGGCCGTAATATTCCGGATCGCAGGTGGCGAATTCGCGGGACCAGTCAATCGACAGGCCCAGTGGCTTCATCTGCTTGCGCATCTCGGCGATGTTGCCGTAAGTCCATTCTTTCGGATGACCGCCGCGTTCCATCGCGGCGTTTTCGGCGGGCATCCCGAAGGCGTCCCAGCCCATCGGATGCAAAACGCTGAACCCCTGCGCCGCCTTATAGCGCGCCACCACATCGCCCATGGTATAGTTGCGCACATGGCCCATATGGATGCGGCCCGACGGATAGGGAAACATCTCCAAAACATAATACTTCGGCTTGGACGGGTCGCGCCGCGCCTTGAACGTCTCGGCGCTATCCCAAGCCGCTTGCCATTTAGCTTCGATGGTCTTGGGTTCGTAGCGCGACATATCAGGCCCCTCAGGCTAGTTCCTTGGCGCAATTACACTGGCTTGGGGGCCAAGGTCCAGCCTGCCCACATCCTCTGTGCTCAAATATCCCGGGGTACGTAGGCGTTTGCTGCGTAGCAGCGAAGAAACGCTGAAGCGGGGGCTGGCCCCAACTTGAGCAAAGAAGCGCGCTTACAGCCCGCTGTCTTGAATACGCAACTGACGCGCGCGGGTCAAAATCGCATCTTCCACCGCGCGGATGGTTTCAGGCGACACCGCACCGCCACCGCTGCCCTGCATCGCCACTTTCAGACTGCGCGCATCCAGGGCCGGGTCCTGCACATAGATCGTCGCGCGCACCGAGCGGCCCCCACCCGGAGGCGTGCCATACCCGGTCACGATCACCCCGGTGAACGGGTCTACCGATTCGATGGGCAGAAAGTTCAGAATGTCGAGGCTGGCCTTCCAGAGGTATTTGTTGACTTCAACCGTGGTGTTGGGGTTGTCCGATTTGCGAAACAACTGACCGATCCCGGTTTGGCGACCCTTCGCCGCTTCGCGGTTTTCGCGCGACAGTTCGGCCTGCACTTTCGGGTCATACGACCCGCCGCCAGCTTTACCCAACAGGCCACAGGCGGAAATCCCGGTCAAAAGCGCGGCCATCAGCCCAAAATTCAGCGCTTTACCCATGATACGACGCAAGATCATCCGGTTTCCCCATGCCAACCTGTCGCTGTTTATACTGACAGCCTCGGGCGTGCCAAGGCTTTTCCGCCGGACGCAGGGTTTCAGCCCACGCACAGCTTGTGGCACAGCAGGGCCTCTCTACCAAAAGTGGGGCTTAGGTCTGCGCATGGTGCCCTGTATGCAAAAAACCATAGGCCTTCCCCGCGGGGAAAGACTTAAGAATCGCGCGCAACCAACCGCGCTTCTGGTAAAAGCGCGCCTGCACGCATCCACAGTTCAAGGTTTTTGCACCAAAAGCTGCGGCCGTGGCGGGCGCTGCGACTGTGGCAAGCGTGCATCACCGATTGCCCGATTGGCCCGATTGCTGCGCTTGCCGTTGCAATCAGGCCCGTGGCAGGGGAAAACGGCGTCATACCTGCTTCAGCATCGCTTGAGTATGGTCGCGTCTTTGAGAAAAAACGAGGAAACACCATGAACAAACTTCTTCTCACCACCGCGCTGCTCGCAGCAACCGCTGGCGCAGCTTCGGCTGAAATCACCCTGAGCGGTTCGGGCCGTTTCGGTCTGGTCTATGACGACACAGCTGGTGTCGGCCAAGCCGAAACCACACTGGCCTACCGTTTGCGTGTGAACGTGAACGCAAAATTCGAAGCTGACAACGGCGTCACCTACGGTGGTCGTATCCGTTTCCAGAACGCCCAAAACACCGCCGTGGCGGACACTGGCGGCGACCGTAATGCTGCTGAGTTCAGCCCGGCAATGCTGTACGTTGAAGCAAGCGGCGTTCGCGTCGAAGTTGGTAACGCCAACACCGCAATCGACTCGGTTGCTCTGATGTACAACCCGGAAATTGGCTTCACCGAATCGTCCTACGGCGATCCGCAAGGCTCGTTCTTCTCGTTCAGCAGCGGCCCATACGCAGTAAATCGCGTTGGTGTCTATGCAGCTTACTCGGTTTCGGGTGTGAACCTGAAAGCTTCGTACGTTCAAGCAGACCAGAACGACACGACCGATGACGCGAACGAAACTTCGATCGCAGCTGACTACACCATGGGTCAGTTCACCGTTGCAGCGGCTTACGCTGACAAAGGCGCAGGCATTGTCGGCAACTACGTGACCTTCGTTGGCGTGGCTTACAAAGTGAACGACGTCGCAAACGTTGGCTTGAACTACAACGACAACGGTACGTCCGGTTTCGGCAAAACCACCACGATCTATGGCAACTACACCATCAACGGCATCACCTTGGGTGCATATGTGTCTGACTCGGACGCTGCTGCAGCTGACACCGCTTACGGTCTGGGCGCTGCCTACGACCTCGGCGGCGCAACCCTTGCTGGCGCAATCCACTCGGGCTTCGCTGGCGAAACCTACGCTGACCTCGGCGTGCGTATGTCGTTCTGATCTAACCGATCAAAACACTTCGGAAAGAGCGGGCCTTGTGCCCGCTCTTTTCTTTTGTGCGGCGCAGTGATCAAGTGCCGTCACACAGGGGGGATGGCATGGCGTTGCAGGCAATTTTAGCGCGGGTGCGGGCGGCCGAGGCACTGGCGGGACGTGGCCTTGGTTCGGTACACCTGATCGCAGTCAGCAAAGTGCAACCCGACGCGCGGGTGCGTGACGTGCTGATTGCCGGCCATCGGCTGTTTGGCGAAAATTATGTGCAGGAAGCGCAGGCGAAATGGCCGGGGTTTCGCGCCGAATTTGACGCGGTGCAGGTGCATATGATCGGGCCACTGCAAACCAACAAAGCAAAACTGGCGGTCGAGTTGTTCGATGCGATCCATACCGTGGATCGCGCTTCTTTGGCTGACAAACTGGCGAAACTGGCGCAGGCGCGCGGGGCCTGTCCGCAGATGTTCGTGCAGGTGAATACCGGGGCCGAGCCGCAGAAGGCCGGGGTTTTGCCCGCAGCGCTGGATGGCTTTATCGCCGACTGCCGCGCGATGGATCTCAGCTTGGCGGGCCTGATGTGCATCCCCCCCGAGGGCGAGGATGCAGGCCCGCATTTTGCGGCCCTGGCCGGGATGGCCGCGCGCAACGGGCTGACGGGCTTGTCGATGGGGATGAGCGGCGATTTTGAAGCCGCAATCGCGGCGGGTGCCACCCATGTGCGGGTCGGCAGCGCGATTTTCGGCGCGCGGAGTTACGGCTAAGTCAGCCAAACCCGCGCATAGGGCGGCAGCGCCAGATAATCGCCATGCAGCGTCACGATCTGATCCGACAAGGCATCATGCCAATGCGTGATGCCGTGGGCTTGCAACCAGCCACCCGCGACATGCTGCCAGTGATGCGAAAAGTTGAACAGGCACAGAATCGGCCCAGTTGGGGCGCCCCTTTGCACCGCGAACAGGGTGGGGTTGCCAGTTTGCACGATCTGCGTCGGATGCCCACCATGCAACCCCGGCGTGGCGCGGCGTCTGGCAAGGATGTGTTGGGTGCCAAGAAAGCATTGCGACGACAGGGAATTGCCTGAATGGCGCGCTTGCGCCAGCGCCCAATCCATTTGAGGACGGTGCATCCAGCGGCTGTCATGGGCGTGGGCGGGGTCGGCCAGATAGCTGTGGTCGTTCAGCATCGCCAATTCATCGCCCATATAGATCAAGGGAATCCCCCCAAACGCCGCGATCAGCGCATGGCCCATCAACATCCGTTGCACGGCCATTTCCCGGTCATGCGCGTCTGTCGCCTCTAGCCCAGCAAGCGACGCAAAGCTGCCGGAAATCCGCTTGTCTCCGGTGGCCTCATTGATCTGAAACGGGGCCCCTTCGGCGAAACTGCCCGGAAAGCTGCCCTGGTAGAAATCGGACAGAAAGCGGCGGTGCGCTGCGCCGGAAAGCCCGCAGGCGGCTGCATCTTCGTCGGTGACCGCCCAGCCAATGTCATCGTGGCAGCGGATATAGGTGGCATAGGTGGCGTTGGTCAAACGGTCCGGAAAGTGGCTGGCCAGCACATGCGTCATCAGGCGGGTGTCACGGGTGGCAAGCGCGCTCCAGAATTGCACCATCAGCGAGTTGTGATAAGCCAGATTGCCTTCGCGCCCGTCATGCGTGCCGCGCCCGAAATAGGGCAGCATTTCTTGCGGGGAAACGATGGCTTCTTCCAGATGGATCACCGCAGGCGCCGTAATCCGACAACAGGCGCGCAAGGCGCGAAGCAGCATATGCACCTCGGGTTCCGACTGGCAGAGGGTGCCAAGACGCTTCCACATGAAGGCCACGGCATCGAGGCGGAGAACGTCAACGCCTGCGTTGGCGAGGTGCAACATGATTTTCGTAATCTCAAGGAAAACCTGCGGGTTAGACCAGTTCAGATCCCATTGATGTTCGTTAAAGGTGGTCCAGACCCATTTATCGAAATCGGGGTAGTAGGTGAAATTGCCGGGGGCGTTGTCGGGGAAAACCTCGACTAAGGTTCTGGAAAAAGCCTGCGGTTCGTCGGTGGTGTCAAACATCCAATACAGGTCTTGCGCCGCTTTGTCGCCAGTGGCCGCCGCCTGCGCCCAAGGGTGTTCCTTGGCGGTGTGGTTCAGCACAAGGTCGATACACAGCGAGATGCCACGCTTGCGCAGTTCGGTTGAAACCGCTTTGAAATCGTCAAGCGTGCCGTAAGCCGGGTTGATGCTGCGGTAATCCATCACCGCATAGCCGCCATCGGAATCGCCGGGGCGGGGGGTCAGGCAGGGCATAAAATGAACGTAGGTGATGCCGAGATCTTCGAGGTAGTCGAGGTGATCGAGCACGCCGCGCAGGTTGCCTGCAAAACGGTCGATGTAGAACACATAGCCCGCCATATCAGCGCGCTGGAACCAGTCGGGTTCCAAATCGCGCTTTAGGTCCAGCAGTTTAAGGTCGGCGGGGCGGTCTTTCCAACCCTCGGCAAGGACGGTCTTCAGATCGGTGCAGAATTGGTTGTAGCCGGGGTGTTGGCCGTAAAGCTGATCCAGCATCGGCCACAGATCAGGGGCCGATCGCGCCATGCGCAGGGCAAAAATCTGGTCGTCCGGTTTTACAGTTTTGGCCATCGTGTCCCCCATTTGGGTCAGGATAGGATGGTCGAACCGCTTTGGAAAGTGTCAGCGCACGACCAGCCGAGACTCGTGGCGCAAACGGTTTGCGATCCAAAGCAGGCTTTGGCGGGCAAGGCCAATACAGCCGGCGGTGGGGTGGCTTGGGCTGCGCCAAGTGTGGATGAAAATGGCCGAGCCGCGACCGGGGGTCGGCTCTACCCAGTTCCAATCGGTGATCAGGATCAGGTCATACTGTGGATCGCTGCGCGTCAGATTTTCGTGGCTGTAGGGATAGGGTGCGCGCACCATCTGGTTATAGTCGATGTCGTTGGGATCATCGGACCACATGTCATTCGGGCGGATCGGCAGAGCCCAATCGGGCAGTGCTGCGCGTGCGATGCGGTCGGGTCGGTAAAGCATGCCAACGATGCGGTGGGTTCCGGTGGGGGTGCCGCCGTCGCCTTCGCGCTTGTCTGTTGTGATGCCGCCGCGCCCCACGGTGCAGGGGAAGCGGCGGTTTTGGAACCGCAAACCCATAGGGGTCAGGATCATGTCGGATGATTTCATAGCAAATGCCCGGATTTGGCGGCTTTTGTGGCGAGATAGCCTTGGTTGTGCGCCGTTTGGCCGACTTTCAGCGGCACGCGTTCGGTCACAGTCAGGCCGCAGGCTTGCAACATGGCCAGCTTTTTGGGGTTGTTGGTGAGCAGGCGGACTTGGTTGAAACCCATCTTTTGCAGGATTTCAGCACCGATGCGGAAGTCGCGTTCATCATCTTCAAAGCCGAGACGATGGTTGGCTTCCACGGTGTCAAAGCCTTGATCTTGCAACGAATAGGCGCGCATTTTGTTGGCCAGGCCAATGCCGCGGCCTTCTTGGTTCAGATAAAGCAGAACGCCTACGCCTTCATGCCCCATCCGTGCGAGGGCGGCGTGGAGTTGTGGGCCGCAGTCGCATTTCAGGCTGCCCAAAACGTCGCCCGTAAAGCAGGCAGAATGCAGGCGGGCGAGGACGGGTTTGTTGCGGTCAGGGCGGCCGATTTCTATGGCGTAATGCTCGGCGCTGCCATCGTCGGGGCGGAAGATGTGCAAGCGGCCTGCCTGCGTTGCGGCCATCGGCAGGCGGGCAGAGATCACCGGGGCCAAGGGCGCGAGCCGGTCAAGGTCGGCGCAATCAGTATGCGCCAGCAGGGTCAGGTTGTTACGGGCGGCCAGCGCCAAGCCATCGTTGATCGGAACCAGCAGCATCGCGGGTAGCAATTGTGCGGATTTTGCCAGCGCGATGGCGGTGCGGTGCAGGGTGGCGGGGCCGTCGCGCAAGGCGACCAGCGGGCCTTTCATCGGCACGTTCAAATCGTCAGCGGGATCAGCCACGGCGCGCAGCCAGCGCAGATCGGCATCCACTGGCACGCGCAGGCGGGCGAGATCGCCGTCATAGGGGATGGCTTTCAGCGTCTCAGCGCGCCGCGTAGTCAGCGCCAGTTCTGGCTGGCCCTCGGCGCGCAATGCTGTGAGGCGGGTTTCGGTCAGCTCTTCAACAGCGGCGCACAGCATGGCTTGGCCACCGCCCGTCAACACAATGGCCAGCCCAAGCCGCAGGTCAGCGCGGGCGCGGGCGAGGATTTCGGGGGTGGAGGGGCGCAGGCTCATGCAGGCTACATAGGCGAAACTGGAACGGATTGAAACATTTGCCATGCGCGCGACACGACCGCGTGAGACGATTGTAGCAAATCTTGTCGGAACCGTGAGGGGGGCGCATGTGTTAGCGCAAGAGCAAACCGCTCGGCTGATGGAGGCCCACATGGCAACGTTGCGGAAAATTTTGCTGGTCGATGACGATGACGATCTGCGCGAAGCGCTGAGCGAGCAGTTGGTGATGACCGAAGATTTCGACGTGTTTGAGGGCCGCACCGGGGCTGAGGGCATGGAGAAGGTCAAGGCGGGTCTGTTCGATCTGGTTATTCTGGATGTGGGCTTGCCCGATACGGATGGGCGCGAATTGTGTCGCCGGATGCGCAAGGCCGGGGTGAAATGCCCGATCATGATGCTGACCGGGCATGACACCGACAGCGACACGATTTTGGGCCTTGATTCGGGTGCCAATGATTATGTGACCAAGCCGTTCAAGTTTCCGGTGCTGTTAGCGCGGATACGCGCGCAGTTGCGCACGCATGAACAATCCGAAGACGCGGTGTTCCAGATGGGGCCGTATACGTTCAAGCCCGCGCAGAAAATGCTGGTCGATGCCAAGGATAAGAAGGTGCGGTTGACTGAAAAGGAAACCAACATCCTGAAGTATCTCTACCGCGCGCAACAAGGCGTGGTGGCGCGCGATGTGCTGCTGCACGAGGTTTGGGGCTATAATGCTGGCGTTACAACGCACACACTTGAGACCCACATCTACCGTCTGCGGCAGAAGATTGAGTCTGATCCAAGCAACGCGCGGCTGCTGGTGACCGAGAATGGCGGCTATAAGCTGGTCGCGTAAGCTTAAGATTGGGCGCTTCAGGTAAGATTTTCGTCCCTTACGGGTCTTATTGTTGCCCGATTGAATGACTATCTACGGATCAGGCCAAAGCGCGTCCTCCCCGCCCGGCGGCCAAAAGTTCCCCTTGCTGTGTCGGGGTTATGGCACAGCACCCTCCCTGTTGGACCTGGCCGGGCCTTGTGCCCGGTCTTTTTTATCCCGATCTTGCTATCGCAGCTGCAGACGGGCGGCGGCGTAAAGCGTCAATGCCCCGGCGATGGCGGCGGCCACCCAGTAGGGCAGCAACACGGCTTGCGCCGTGCCCCAAGGCTCTGCCCCCGAACCCGCCCATGCGATCAGACCGCCGAAGGTGAAGGCACCAAACGCCGCAGGGCCTGTGCCGATGAAGCGGAAGGCGGAGTTGACGCGGCCCAGCAGCGGCGCGGGGATGTGGCGTTGGCGGTAGCTGACTTGGGCGATGTTCCACAGCATGCCGGAAAAGCCGTCGAGTACCAAGAAAATGGCGATCAGCCAGAGCGGAGATTGCAGCGCCAAAACCAAAGCGGCGGCGGTGAATCCAGTCATGCCAAGCAGAATGGCCGTTCTTGGGGTAACGTGGCGCAGGATGCGCGGGCCGATCAGGGTGGCGGCGAGGCCTCCAATCGCCGGAAGGGTCAGGAAGATGCCGAAACCGAAAGCATCCAAGCCGAGAACGCGTTGGCTGTACAGCACCAGTACGGCGGCGAAACCGTAGCCGATGAAGTTGAAGCCGCCCAGAATGAAGGCAAGGCGGCGCAGGGGCATGTCGCGCCAGAGCCAGAGCATGCCTTCTTTTAAGGCAGCCAGCATGGGCAGATGCGGGGAGGTTGGGGCGCGTTCTGGCAGCCTGACACTTGCGATCAGGGCGACGGCTGTGACCAGCATCGCGGCTTGGATGCCGAACGGCAGCGCCACAGATATGCCGATCAGCAGGCCCGCAAGCGGTGGGCCGATGAACTGGCCTGCAAGTTGTTCTGTGCTCCACATCGCGCCATTGGCTTGCTCCAGTTGCGATTTCTCAACAACGGCGGGCGTGAAGGTTTGTGCTGTGTTGTCGCGCAACACCTCGGCGCTGCCTAAGACGAAGGATAGGGCGGCCATCAGCAGCACCGGACCCGTGCCGGGGCTGGCTGTCAGCGCCAAAGTCAGCAAGGCCACTGAAATCACAATCCGCAGGCAATCGGCGCCGATGATCAAGCGGCGGTGATCGACTCGGTCGGTGATCACGCCTGCGGGCAAAGCGAACAGAAACCATGGCAAGCTGCGGGCGGTGGCGACAAGGCCGATCAGGAAAGGATCATGCGTCAGCAGCGTCGCCAGCCATGCCACCGCAACCGTGATCAAGCCATCGCCAAGGTTGGTGGCGGCGGATGAGGCGAACATCAGGCGGAAGTTGCGGTTTTGCCAGAGCGAGATTTGGGTCATGGCGGCATGACTGCATGCCCTGCGGGGACGGGTCAAGCTGGCTTTGGCTGCGATTAGCCGACAGAAAGAATCGGATTTACATTTCCGAGAGAATCCGTCAGCTAATACCGCAAGGCCCAACCTGTCGGCAGGGCGTTGGTTGCAACGTGCAGTCTCGAAAGGCAGTTGGAAGTTATGAGCTATTCTTGGTTCAAATCGTCGAAGGTCACCGATGCCAGCCCAGTGCGGGGCGGTGCTGCGGTGGGGATGCTGGCCGATATGCCAGCATTGGAGCGCGGCGTGATACAACTGTTGCGGCAATGGTGTGATGGCGAGGCGGGCCGGATCGCGGTCGCCGAAGATTTCACCGCGATTTTTGGGGCAGATCAGGCGGCGATTGAGGTGAACAACCTCGCGCATTTGATCAGGCTGATGGTGCAGATGGGGCGCAGGCCCCTGATGCGGCACCACACCCAATGCGCTTGCCTCGGCGGTGACGAAAGTGCGTTTGCCCAGATGGTGGCGGCTGCCACAGCGGGGGATCGCGAAGATGCGATGGCCTTTGCGTTGACTATGCTGCCACCCGACATTGCATATGAGGCTGTGCAGATCGCCGAATATGTCGGCCGCGCGATGCTGGATATCCTTCACCGCACCTCTGCCAACGACGGATATTCCGTCCCTTCAGCCACACGTCACTAGGAAAGACCCCTTATGCGCAACTCGTTTTTAGCCCTGCTTGCCACCACCGCCTTTGTGTCGGCTGTCCAGCCCGTGTTTGCCGCCGATCCGGCAGCGGTTGCAAAGACTTACGCCGATATCGCCGCTGCGGGCTATGACGACAGCCTGATCACTGCCAAGGCGCTGCAAGGGGCCGTCGATGCGTTGACCGCAGCGCCCAGCGAAGACAACCTGAAAGCCGCGCGCGCCGCATGGATCGCCTCGCGCCCGTCCTACATGCAGACCGAGGCGTTTCGGTTTGGCAACGTTGCGGTGGATGATTGGGAGGGCAAGATCAACGCTTGGCCGCTGGATGAGGGGCTGATCGACTATGTTGACCCGTCTTATGGCAAGTCACAGGAAAACGACCTTGCGACGCTGAACGTGATTGCGACCCCGAAGTTTACCATCTCGGGTGTTGAGGTGGATGCGACCACGCTCACGCCGGAATTGATCTCGGGCACGTTGCAAGAGGCGGGCGGGATCGAGGCGAATGTGGCTTCGGGCTATCACGCGATTGAATTTCTGCTCTGGGGGCAGGATTTGAACGGCACCGGGCCGGGAGCGGGCAATCGGCCGTTCACGGATTACGTTCAGGGCGAGGGCTGTACGGGCGGCAACTGTGATCGTCGCGCGGCGTATTTAAAGGCGGCGACCGATTTGTTGGTGATGGATTTGGCAGATATGGCCGGGCAATGGGCTGCTGGCGGCGCGGCGCGCGCGGTGATTGAAAAAGACCCTAAGGCGGCTTTGTCGGCGATCCTGACCGGTATGGGCAGCCTGTCTTATGGCGAGGTTGCGGGCCAGCGGATGCGTTTGGGCCTGATGCTGAACGACCCAGAGGAGGAGCACGATTGCTTCTCGGACAACACCGCCAACAGCCATTATTATGACGGCGTTGGAATTCAGAACGTCTATCTGGGCAAGTATACGCGCGTCGATGGCAGCGTGGTGTCGGGGGCTTCGATTTCGGAGCTGGTCGCGGCGGCGGACCCTGCGGTGGATACGCAGTTGAAGGGCGAATTGGCGGCTACGGTCACCGCTTTGGGCGCGATCAAAGCAGCGTCGGATGGCGGAATGGCCTATGATCAGATGCTGGCGGCGGGCAACAAAGAGGGTGAGGCTTTGGTGATGGGCGGCGTAAACACTTTGGTCACGCAAACCGCCTCGATTGAGCGCGCGATCACCACTTTGGGGCTGACCGGCACCAGCATTGAAGGCTCGGAAAGTCTTGATAATCCGGGTGCTGTGTTCCAGTAACGCTTGGCTTAACGGGGCTTTGTCGGTCGTAAGCTGCGATTGACAAAGTTTGCTGAAACCCACTCTGAGTAAGCAGGTGGTGCTGCGGGTCCGGGCAGGAAACGGGACACAGCGCTGCCAACTGATATAGGAAAGACCTGGATGCTGCGCGTCCTATTGATACTGCCGCTGTTGGCAGGGCCTGCCTTTGCGCAAGGCCTACAGGATCAGTCTTTGACAGTGATCCCCCGCACCAAGGCCGAGGCTGCGCGAATTGCAGGCGTGCTAGCGGCCCTTAAAGATTTTAGCGCATCTGAGAAGTTTGAGGCGAAACCGGGCGGGGCTGCGACGGTGCGGGCACGGCCTACGGCGGATGCGTTTTCGCAATACTCCGGCAATATGCCATTTGATCGGCAGATGAATTTCAACCTTGGCAATGCTTTATTCACCAAGACATGGGTGCCAGCACCGGCTTCAACCTTAGCGTCGGACGGGCTGGGGCCATTGTTCAACGCGCGTGGTTGTCAGGATTGCCACCTGAAAGACGGGCGCGGGCATGTGCCCGCGGGCCCCGACGAAAGTGCTGTGTCGATGTTCTTGCGGCTTTCGGTTCCGGGGGGAAGTAACCCGGCCGCGATCAAGGATTGGCTGGCGACGCAGGATGAGCCGACCTATGGCGGGCAATTCCAGGACTTCGCTTCGGCTGGCGTTGCCTCTGAAGGCCGTATGGTGATCGACTATACCGAGGTTCCGGTGACGCTGGGCGATGGCACCGTGGTCCGCTTGCGCGCGCCTGCGTATTCGGTGGCGGATTTGGCTTATGGCCCGATGGCTGCGCACGTCATGCTGTCGCCGCGTGTCGCGCCGCAGATGATCGGCTTGGGGCTGCTAGAGGCGATCCCCGAGGCCGATATTCTGGCGCGCGTCGACGAGACTGACGCCGATGGCAATGGCATTTCGGGCCGCGCAAGCATTGTGCCGGGCGGGTCTGGCGGCAAGCCGATGTTGGGCCGCTTTGGTTTCAAAGGCGGCAAAGCCACGATCCGCGATCAGTCGGCGGCGGCGTTTCAGGGCGATATGGGGCTTTCCACCGCTTTGCATCCTGATCCGTGGGGCGACTGCACCACGGCACAGGATGCCTGCCGCGTGGCGATCAGCGGGCAAGAGCCGGGCGTGCGGGGTGGGCTGGAAGTGGATCATCAAAGCCTTGATCTGGTGACGTTTTATGCCCGTAATCTGGGCGTGCCATCGCGGCGTAACATTGATGACCCCATGGTTTTGCGCGGCAAGCGGGTGTTTTATGACATCGGCTGCACGTCCTGCCATACGCCGAAATATGTCACCAATCGTCTGAAAGACCAGCCCGAGCAAAGTTTCCAACTGATCTGGCCCTATACCGATCTGCTGCTACATGACATGGGGGTGGGGCTTGCCGACAACCGCCCCGAAGGTCGCGCGACCGGGCAGGAATGGAAAACGCCACCTTTGTGGGGGATCGGGTTGACGAGCCAAGTTTCGGGCCACACTGAATTTCTGCACGACGGGCGGGCGCGGAACTTTTTGGAAGCGGTGCTGTGGCATGGCGGCGAGGCGCAGGCCAGCCGCGATGCCGTGGTGGCTTTGCCGAAAGACGACCGCGACGCTATTCTCGCATTTCTGGAAAGTTTGTAATCATGCTGCTGCGCTCATTCTTGCTGTCTGTATGCCTCGCCACCCCAGCACTGGCGGATTTTGAACAGACCTTGTCCGACCATATCCTGCCCGGTTACGCGGCTTTCGCGGCCAGCACGCAGGCTTTGTCCGACGCCGCCGCAAAGAATTGTAAGGCCGACAGCCTGAAACCCGCATTCCACACCGCCTATGATGCCTGGGCCGCTGTGCAGCACCTGCGCTTTGGCCCTGCCGAGGCAGATGGGCTATCGGTGGCTATTGCGTTTTGGCCTGACCCAAAGGGCTCGGGTGCGAAATCGCAGCGGGCTTTGCTGCAGGGCGATCCGTCGCAACTGACCCCTGCGCATTTCCCAGATCAATCGGTCGCCGCGCGCGGACTGACCGGGTTGGAGCGGTTGCTGTATCCGGCAGAGGCTTTGCCCGCCGACCCCTGCGCGTTGATCCAAGCGACGACGCTGGATTTGGCCCGGATGGCGAAGATCATCAACGACAACTGGATCAATACCTATTCCACGACCATTTTGACGGCGGGCGATTTGGGCAACACCACATTCCAAACCCGACCCGAAGTGCGCCAGACGCTGTTCACGCAAATAGTGTCAGCATTGGAGTTTGATAAAGATCAACGGCTTGGCCGCCCCTTGGGCACGTTTGACAAGCCACGTCCGGAACGCGCTGAGGCAGTTGCCTCGGCGCGCAGTCAGCGCAACGTGTTGATCTCACTGCAAAGCTTGCGCGCGATGGTGGTGACGCTGACGCCGGATGCGTCGCTGACTTTGGCCGGGTTTGATCACGCGATCAAGCTGGCCGAAACGTTTGACGATCCCGCCTTTGCGGGGGTTGCCACGCCACAGGGCCATCTGAAGGTAGAGATTTTGCAGCAGGCGATCAGCGCTTTGACCGATACCGTGGTGGCTGAACTTGGGCCGGAACTGGATGTCGGCATCGGCTTTAACGCGGCGGATGGAGACTAAGATGGCAACGCGGCGGGTGTTTCTGGCAGGGTTGGCTGTGGCCAGTTTGCCGCGGGTGTCTTGGGCGGAGGTCGGCTGGCCTGCTTGCCTTGCGGCAGGAAAGCTGGGCGATGAATTTGTCCTGCATGGGCTAAGTGCCGCGGGCGAAAGCTTGTTCGAGATTGCCTTGCCCGCGCGCGGTCATGCGGCGGCGGCGCATCCATCGCAGGCCTTGGCGGTTGCGTTTGCCCGCCGTCCCGGCACTTTTGCGTTGGTGCTGGATTGTTTGACCGGGGTGGTGCGGCACCGCTTGGCCCCGCCAGAGGGGCGGCAATTCAATGGCCATGGTGCGTTCTCGGCGGATGGCGCGCTGCTGATGACGTCCGAAGTGGTGGCAGAAGGCTCGGCAGGGCGGATTGGGCTGTGGGAGACGGCGGGTTTCACGCGCATCGGTGAATGGAACAGTGGTGGCATTGGCCCGCATGATATCCGGCGGCTGGCGGATGGCCGGATTGTGGTCGCCAATGGCGGGATTGAAACGGATCCGGGCGACCGCACCAAGCTGAACATCGACACGATGCGACCCAATCTGACGCTACTCTCGGCCGATGGCGCGGTGCTGGATCAGGTGGCCTTGGCGGATGAGTTTCACCAAAACTCGATCCGCCACCTGGCTTTGCATGGCGACGGCGTGGCGTTTGCAATGCAGTGGGAAGGGGATAAATCTGAGCCTGTCGCGCAACTGGGGCTTTGGGTGCCGGGTGCCGCGCCGCTGTTGTGCCCACCACCGGACGAGCAGTCGTTTGCGATGAAGGGCTATGCCGGGTCGATTGCTGTTGCCCGTGCGGGTGATCTGATTGCGCTGACTTCGGCCCCGGCGGGGGTGGTGATGCTGTTTGACGGCACGGGCCAGTGGCTTGCAACCGACCCGCGTGCCGATGTCTCGGGCGCTGCGGCTGTGGGCGACGGGTTGCGGCTAACCGATGGGCAAGGCGGGGTGTGGAGTTATGGCCGCACTGGTTTGGCATCCCTCAGCCGCAATGCGACGGCTTGGGATAACCATTTGATCGCCCTTAGCTAATTACCTCCCAACAAACTCAGGCGAAACCGGGCTGAGGCACCCGCAGGCGGCGGCGCGAAAGGGGCGGAGCCTTGGATATGCTTCAACGCTGCTGCGTCGAACGTTGCTGCGCTGAAACTTTTGACGATCTTCATCAGTGACAGACCGCCGTTGGCTGAGATTGCAAAGCCCACCACTGCCAAGAAGCGGCACTTGGCTGTTGCTGTCTGGCTCGCCCGTCGCCCTCCCCACATCAGGGCAGCTTGTGAAAGACAAGTAAAAGAATCGGGATTTACATTCCTGACTAATTTGATAAGTATTAAGTATTGCCATGCCACCCGCCTTTGGGAAGCCGGTCTTTCAGTGCCAATCCTAGCTGCTGCGGAGCACATCATGTACGAAACTCAAATTCTTTCGCCCCAGAACCCTGCGCCGGAACTTGTTCCTTCTGATCGGACTCTTCGCTACGACGCGCGGGCGCTGACTGGCGGGGCGGGCACCGCGTTGATCGAGTTGGACGGGCAGATTTACACCCTGCGCATCACCAAATCGGCGAAGCTGATCCTGACCAAATAGGCGCAAAGCCCGGCGCAATCTTGGGTTGTGGCCAAAAAGCCATGGCTTGGGTAATTTGTAACAGCGCGCGAAAATGCCCGGTATTCTATGATATATGTTGGACATTACCTCCCTGTTGGACCTTCCGCCCGGCCACGTTGGCTGGGCGACTTTTTGTGTGCCGGGTCCTTAGCTTATCGTCGGGGGCTTTGCCCTCTTGAGAACGGTGGCGGTGCGGCTTAGGCTGATTGGTCTGGATCAGGAGCAGCCAATGACCTTCACCCTTGCCACTTGGAACATCAATTCGGTCCGTCTGCGCGAAGGGCTGGTGGCCAAGCTGATGGCGGATGAATCCCCTGATGTGCTGTGCTTGCAGGAATGTAAAAGCCCGGTCGCGTTGATCCCGGTCGAGCAGTTCCGCGCGCTGGGCTACCATTATATGGTGGCGCGCGGCCAGAAGGGTTACAACGGCGTGGCAATTCTTTCCAAGCTGCCGCTGGAGGATGCGGGTGGCCGCGATTTCGTCGCCATGGGTCATGCGCGGCATGTTGCAGGTCGGCTGGAAAACGGCGTGGTGATCCACAACTGCTATGTGCCAGCAGGGGGTGATATCCCAGACCGCGTGCTGAACGTGAAATTTGGCCAAAAGCTGGATTTCCTGACCGAGATGCGGGATTGGTTTCATGGTGAAAAACCCAGCAAATCCATTCTGGTGGGCGATCTGAACATCGCTCCGCGTGAGGATGATGTGTGGAACCACAAGGCGCTGTTGAAGATCGTCAGCCACACCCCGATTGAGGTCGAGCATTTTGGGGCGGCGATGGACTCGGGGGCTTGGGTTGATGTGACCCGTGCCGATATTCCAACCGGCAATCTCTACAGTTGGTGGAGCTATCGCTCGCCCGATTGGGATGCTGCCGATAAAGGTCGGCGGCTGGATCACATCTGGGCCACACCTGATATTGCCAAATCCGCCCATGGCAGCCGCATTTTGCGCAGCGTGCGCGGATGGGAGCAACCCTCTGACCATGCCCCGGTGTTCGCGACGTTTGATCTGTAAAGCGATTTTCGCGCGGAAATCGTGCACGGAATTCGTGCGAATTCCGGTTTCGTGGCGCGCATGTTTGGATTTAGCTGAGGCTCTCCCAGCTGGGAGGGACTTGTGTTTTTCAGGGCATCCGCCACAATATATTGTGGTAAGGTGACTTGTAAGTGTGGTTTTCTGGCCCCCAACCCGTCAACGACCGCGCGCCCAGTCTTGGCCCGATGTGCGGCGCACCACGAGCGATACGGCGACGTAAGTGGCAAAGCCCACAGGATCGCGCAGGGCCAGAGCCAACAGGCGGGCTTTGCTGAGCCGGGCTTTGGCTTCGCGCAGCAGAAGGCCGGGGTAAAGCCGTTCAATCTCGGCCACGCCCGCATCTTGGCGTCTGCGCACTTTCGTGAGTGCGGCAAAGCCCTCGATCATCGGCCAATCATAGGTCGGGGCCACCTGTACCCGCTCGTGCGGTTCGAACTGCAACCGCACAAAGGTGTCGTCTGAGATGATCGCCGGAAAATCCCGCCAGCGCGCGCGGCCTGCGGCATTGGTGGCGAACAGCCCATAACCGGGGGCAGGGCTTTGCGCGAAGGGCAGGCGCTGCCAGAAACCGGCATAGGCGCGGGTCACGGCGCTTTTGGCGCGGGGGATGCGCGCGGTTCCGGTGGCATAAAGCGGGGCAGTGCCGCCAAGGGCTGCGATCAGTTCGGCCATCAGGTGGGGCGAGACGATGACATCGGCATCAAGGTAAGCCCGCAGCGGCGCGCGGGCGATCTGGTCGCCTGCGTTCAATGCGTTCGGTTTGCCGCCTGCTGCCAAGTCCAACACAGACAGCGCCCAGCCTGTCGCACCGGCCTGCAAGGCAAATCCCTGTGCTATATCTGCGGTTGCATCGCGGCAACCATTGGCGACGACGATACATTCGGCATTGATTGGGCCCGAGGCCAATACTGCGGCGAGGCAGGTGCCGATGTAGCCCGCCTCGTTTGACGCCGGAATGATGACGCTGAGGCTAGGGTTCAACACGTAATGCAGCCCTTCGCCAAGGCATCCCAGCGCGGGTTGTTGTCGCCCAAGTGCCGCAATGCGCCCCAGCTTCCCCATTTGCCGGGGCGGTAGGTGTCGACAAAGGCATTGAACGGCTGGTCGCTGACCAACTGCCAGCCTGCCAGCAGTTCGGCGTAAAGCGCGCCCATTTCGGGGGTGAAGTTGAAATGGGTGAAAAACGCGGTCAACTCCTCATCATCGACCAATGCGCCGTAGCCCACCACATGACTGCCGCCCTCGTACATCATCAGTTGCAACCCCCGGTTGGCGGCGATTGCGGCGTGATAGGGCAGGGTTTCGGCCAAAACTTGCGTCAGGCTGTTGGCGGGATTACCGGTGAGCGACCCATCGCGGAGGTCTTGGCCCGCCAGTTTATCGGCCAGATCATAGCGGTGTTGGGCGAAATAGCTGTCTGCCTTGGTCCCTGTCAATCCGGCATCTGTCGCGGCTTTGCGGGCGGCATCAGCGGATTGTTTCAGCCAGCCCTTTACGGTGGTATATTTCTGGTCGCCGCCGAGTTCGGCGCTGAAATAGCCGGTGATCGCATAGGCGTCAAAGCTGGCTGCGGGGGGTGGCAAGCCTTCGGCCACCACCAAGGGCGCATCGAGAATTTGCTCTTCCAGCCCCAGCCAGCCGGTTTGCACCGAGACGATGCGGGTCAGGCGGGTGGGGGCGTCTTTGAACATATCCGACCAGATCGCCATCACTTGTGCCGCGCGCAGACCGTAGAATTGCACCCAGGTTTTATCTTGGCCCCAGCGCGCGATGCCCTGTTCTTCGGCCCAGCGGGCTTGGGCGAATTGCCAGTTCCAGACTTCGTTGGAGTATTCGACTTGGGCTTTGAGGCTGGGGTCAAGGTGGTCGTGGGTGATCTGGGCGTAGGTGCGGATCAGGTCATCCGAGGCCAGATGCGGCAGGGTGAACCACGGGTCGGCGTGCAGTTCGTTGGCCAGTGTCACCATGACTTCGATCGGCACACCGTTGCGGGCGTAGGAGTAGTCTTCGGGTTTCGGGCGATCTTTGACCGCGGCCAAGGTGGAATCGTTGGTCATCATCCAATCCATGAAGCGGATGCCCTTGACGCCCCGGATGCGGGCCAGCCAATCGGGGTTGAAGATCGCGCCATCCGCCAGCATCTGCGCCCGCGCCGCGCGGACGACCACGATGTCGTGGATCGGATCGGTGGCGTCCAAGGCCAGCAGGGTGACGGCAACAAGGCCTTCGCCGGGGGTGTAATCGAACAGGATTTTGCCGGAGGTTTCTTCGACCACCTGCGCGCGGCCTTCGACTTTCAGCGTGCCTTTGCCTTGGTAGGTCAACAGGTAGCGCCCGGCGACGCCTGCGGCATCTTCGGGCAAATCGGTCAGGATCAGGGTGGAAATCTTCGCCAGTTCCGGCGGGATTTTGGTGGGCCAGCCGTTTGGCCCCAAGGCGCCTGCTTTAGCCAGATCAGCTTCGGTCCAGCCGCCGAACTGGTCGGGCAGATGGCCGATCCAAGGCCGCGCGGTTTTCATCAGGTTCAGGAAGGGTTGCTGCACCGACCAGTCGTTGACGCCCGCCAGACCCAAGGCAAGGTGGGTGTTGGTGATCGGTTTGAAGGCCGGGAACGGCGGGTTCTGGGCGTCTGAAGTGGTGGTCGAGGTGGGTTCAGGCACCACCACAGGCGCGATCTGGGCGGCGATTTGGCCGGGAACATAGCCCTCCAAGGCCTCCCATGCGATGCGCTGAAACACCTCTGCCTGCTCTTGCGTGATCACCGCATCGCGCGACGTCCAGGCGCGGGTGACTTTGGCAGGCACGCCTTCGGGGCTTTTGCCGACAATAGCTGCCGCCTGCACCATGGCGACAAAATACAAACCCTTGCCGTTGGGGTGAATGTCATCGACGAACATCTGTTTGATATCGCTGACCCCCGGCACCCGGCCCGCCTTGATCGCATCGGCCAAATGCCCCATCGCTTGGCCGACGGGAAGCAGCTTGACCTCATGCCCCGCCTTGGCTGACGCATCGGCGACGATGCCTTCCCACAACGGCACATCCAGCGCGATGCGTTCGCGCCACGGAATACCCGCATCGGGATCGTCCTTGGTGATATTGCCGGGGCCAGAGTTCAGGCTGGGCCAGGTTTCATAGACATAAAGCCGGGTGTGGGGATTGGCCTCCAAAGCGAGGCCCGCGAATTTTGCGACGTAACCCGCTGTGTCGTTATACTGAATTTGGCCCTTGAGCGGCTGGGCTTCGGTCATGATCAGCACATCGGTCGCTTTAGCTTTCAGCCGGGCTTTGGCATCGACGCCTTCGGCATTGGCGGAATTGTCCCAGTTATAGGCCAGAGATGAGCCGTTGATGATCTGCGCCTGCACCACCGAGGGCTGGCCCATCGCGCGCAACGTGGCATCCAGCACGGTGGGCAACGTCGGGCCAACCAGCGAATGACCAATGAACAGCACATCGGTCAGCAAAGACAACAGGGACATGACGCGCCTCTTTGAAACGGATTGCGATGACGATAGCCGGAACGCCGCCGCCTTGCCACGTTGACTAGAGCGGATTTCTGTCGATCTGAATCAGATCGAAGGAAATACAACAGAAGTGCGGCCTGAGTACGTTGCGTGTTGCCGCAGTTTGGGCGAAATTCGGGCCATGCGGTCACGCCCCCCCTGTTTCTTGCCCCCTGATCTGGTATTCAGCCGCCAAACGATGACAGCGCGAGGGATTGGCATGACGCATCTTTGGGTCCGGGCAGAGCAGCGTCCGAATGAGGAGCGCGTTGGCCTGACGCCAGACGGCGCTGCGGCGCTGGTCAAGGCAGGCATCCGGGTGACGGTCGAGCAAAGCTCGGTCCGCGCCATTGCGATTGAGGGGTACAAGGCGGCGGGCTGTGAGATTGCGGCGCAGAACCTGTGGCCAGCAGCCCCCGCCGATGCGATTATCTTTGGGCTGAAAGAGCTGCCAGAGGATGGCACGCAGCTGACCCATCGCCACATTATGTTTGGTCATGCCTATAAGGGCCAGCCTGCCGGGCAGGTGTTGCTGAAACGCTTCAAGGCGGGCGGTGGCACTTTGTATGATCTGGAGTATCTGGTGGGCGCAGACGGTCGCCGGGTGGCGGCGTTTGGCTATTGGGCGGGATATGCGGGGGCTGCTGTCAGTCTGAAATGCTGGGCGGCGCAGCAGCGCGGCGGCATAGCGGGGCCGGTGGCGAAGTATCCCGGCAAGGCGGCGTTGCTGGCGGATTTAGAGGCGGAACTGGCGGGCTTCAACCGACCGAAAGCCATCGTGATCGGGGCGCTGGGTCGGGTCGGCACCGGGGCGTCGGACCTATGTGCGGCGCTGGGGGTGGCGGTGACGCAATGGGATCAGGCGGAAACCGCCAGCGGCGGGCCGTTTCCGCAAATTTTGCAGCACGAGATTTTCCTGAACTGCATCCTTGCGCGGCCCGGTTGCCCGGTGTTTGTGCCCGCCTCGGCCAAGCAGGATACCGCGCGAAAACTGACGGTGATTGGCGATATTGCCTGCGATCCGACATCAGATTTCTCACCGATCAAGGTTTATGACCGGGTGACGGAATGGGATGCGCCGGCGTTGCGGGTGGCGGAGCATCCGGTGCTGGATGTCACAGCGATTGACAACCTGCCATCGCTGTTGCCGGTGGAAAGCAGCGAAGATTATGCGGCACAATTGTTGGCTTCTTTGGCGACATTGGGTGATCTGAATTCTGGGGTTTGGGGTCGGGCTGAGGCGGAATATATCCGTCATTCGGCGGGCCTTTAGGGAGAGTGCGAATATGACGATTCATTGGTGCGGTACGGGGTTGTCCTCGGCTCCGGGTCTGCGGCGGCTGATTGAGAATGGCCATCAGGTTGTGGTGTGGAACCGCACCGTTGAGAAGGCGCAGGAGGCGGTGGGCGATCTGGGCGCGGATATTCGCGCCTATTCGCTAGAGGCTTTGGCGAGCGCTTTGCAGCCGGGCGATATTGCGATTTCGATGCTGCCCGCCGATCAGCATGTGGCGATTGCGCAGACTTGTCTGGATAAAGGCGCGCATTTTGTGTCGTCGTCCTACATCGCCCCCGAGATGAAGGCGTTGGATCAGGCGTTCCGCGATGCGGGTTTGGTCTCGGTCAATGAGGTGGGCTTAGACCCCGGCATTGACCATTTGATGGCGCATGATCTGGTGGCGCGCTATCGGGCTTCAAAAGCCTATCACGTTGATAACGTGCTGTCTTTCACCAGCTATTGCGGCGGTGTGCCGAAGATTCCGAACCCGTTCCGCTATAAGTTTTCCTGGGCTCCGCTGGGAGTGTTGAAGGCGTTGCGTTCGCCGTCGCGCAGCCTGCGGAATTTCAGCGAGTTGCGGGTCAACCGGCCTTGGGATGCGATCACCAAGTATGACGCGCCGCTGCCGGTGCCGGAAAGCTTTGAGGTGTATCCCAACCGCGACAGCTATCCGTTCATGGAAGATTACCGGTTTGATCCCGACTGGAAGGTCAAGGATTTTGTGCGTGGCACCATCCGCTTGAACGGCTGGCAGGACGCGTGGACCCCGGTGTTCCGCGAAATTGAAACGCTGGAAGGCCCGTCGGGTGATGCGCGGTTGGCCGAGATGGCGGCGCAGTTTGTCGCCGAGAACTCCTACGCGCCGGGCGAGCCGGATCGGGTGATCTTGTTCGTGTCGCTGAAGGCCGAGCGCGATGGTCGCCCGGTGTTCCATGAGACCTGGGCGATGGATGCCTGGGGCGATGCACGGGGTTCTGCTATGGCGCGGCTGGTGTCGACCCCGGTGTCTTTCGCGGTGGAATCGGTGATGAAGCGCGAGATTGCGGTGGGCGTGCATGGTGCGCCACATGATCCAAAATTGCTGGACGGCTGGTTGGGTCAGGTGCGCGGGTTGGCGCAGTATATGGAGCGGGTGCAGCACTGACCTGATAGGCGGTGCCGCCTTGGGGGGCATCGAGCCCCCGCTCGGCGGCTTTGGCGCGGGTTGGCGGGCCGGGCGTGATGCCCGGCCTTTGGCTGGCATCGGCGGCTGAACGCTCCGCGGGGAGTATTTCAGAAAGAGCAATCGCCGGGGCGGGTGACATATTGGCCGGGCGGCGCTATGCTGGCTGCCTATGATCCGCGTATAAGCGGGCTGGCAGGTTACAGGAACAGTATGAAACGCACCCCCGGCAGGGCAAGGCTTGGCAATCGGCTGGCGATGTGGCGCGCGTTGCGGGCCCAAGCTGCGACCGGGTTTGTGTCGCAGCCAGAGCCGCGCTCGATCGGGCTTTACGCGCGCGGGCGGCAGTTGGTGGCGGGGAATTTCCAGTTTGCCGGGCAGTTGGTGGCAGCGCCGGGGGCCTCGATTTGGGATGTAGCGCTGGATGATCCGGGGGCACCTGCCGAGACGCACGGGTTTTTGTGGCTGGATGATCTGGCAGCCTTGGGCGATTTCGCCGCCCGAACCCGCGCACAGGACTGGACTTGGGGCTGGATCACGCGGTTTGGTCGGGGTCAGGGGCCGGGGTGGACGCCGGATCTGACGGGTCGGCGGCTGATCCGCTGGATCAACCATGCGCTGCTGTTGTTGCAGGGGCGGGATCGGGCACAATCAGAGGCGTATTATCGCAGTCTGTCGGCGCAGGTGGTGTTTTTGTCGCGGCGCTGGGCCTATTCGGCACCGGGGTTGCCGCGGTTTGAGGCGCTGACCGGGCTGATCTATGCCGGGTTGGCGCTGACCGGGATGGAGGCGCGGGTGCGGCCTGCGGTGGCGGCGCTGGCGCTGGAATGTGGCCGCGAGATTGACGCAATGGGCGGGATTCCAACGCGGAACCCTGAGGAGTTGCTGGAGGTGTTCACGCTGCTGACTTGGGCCGAGCAGGCGTTGTCGGAAGCCGGGCATACGCCTCCGCCTGCTTTGGTCGCGGCGTTGGAGCGGATTGCGCCGTCATTGCGGGCATTGCGGCATGCCGATGGTGGGCTGGCGCGGTTTCATGGCGGCGGGCGCGGGATGGAGGGGCGGCTGGATCTGGCGCTGGCGGCAACCGGGGTAAAGCCGGGGCCGAGTGTGGGGCTTGGTTTGGCCATGGGGTTTGCGCGGTTGGCGGAAGCGCGCACCACGGTGATTGTGGATGCGGCGCGCCCGCCGGGGGGGGCGGCGGGGATCTGGGCGCATGCCTCGACTGCGGCGTTTGAGCTGACTTCGGGGCGGCGTCCGGTGATCGTCAACTGTGGATCAGGTGCGCCGTTTGGAGCGGAGTGGCGGCAGGCGGGGCGGGCCACGGCGTCGCATGCGACTTTGGCGGTGGAGGGCTATTCTTCAAGCCGCTTGAAGCCGGGGCCGAGGCTGGCGTTTGGGCAGGATGCTTTGGTGGAGCGCGCGCAGGTCACGTCGCTGCGTCAGGGCCAGATGTCCGATGGCCTGCACCTATATATGGCGCATTCGGGCTGGTCGGCCACGCACGGGTTGACGCATTCGCGCGAATTGTTGCTGACGACGAACGGGCGGAAGTTGTCGGGACTTGATGCGCTGACTGCCCGTACGCAGGCCGAGCGCGCCCGGTTTGAGCGGCTGATGAATGAAGCGCAACTGCAGGGCGCGGGCTTTGCCGTGCGATTCCATTTGCACCCGGATGTCGATGCGGCGCTGGATATGGGTGGGGCGGCGGTTTCCCTTGCCTTAAAAAGCGGCGAAATTTGGGTGTTCCGACATGATGGTATCGCGACTTTGACGCTGGAGCCTTCGGTTTTTCTGGAAAAGGGTCGTCTGAAACCGCGTCTGACGCGGCAGATCGTCCTTTCGGCCCGCGCGACGGAGTTAGAGACGCAGATCGGCTGGACCTTGGCGAAAGCACAGGATACTCCGCTGGCCATCCGGGATCTGGACCGCGACGAGATGCCGGTTCCGATCTGACTTGAAAGGGCTGACATGACCAATCTTGTTCCCATTGGCCGCGCGCTGATTTCCGTATCCGATAAATCTGGATTGTTGGACCTTGCCCGCGCGTTGGCCGCACAAGGGGTGGAGTTGATCTCTACCGGCGGCACCAGCGGCATGTTGCGGACCGCAGGGCTGAAAGTGCGCGATGTGTCTGATGTGACGGGTTTCCCCGAGATGATGGATGGCCGGGTCAAGACCCTGCACCCGAATGTGCATGGCGCTTTGCTGGCGCTGCGCGACGATGATGAGCATTTGCTGGCGATGGCGGCGCATGGCATTGAGCCGATTGATCTGCTGATCGTCAATCTTTACCCGTTTGAGGAAACCGTCGCCAAAGGCGCCGATCATGACACCTGCATCGAGAATATCGACATCGGCGGGCCTGCGATGATCAGGGCGGCGTCAAAGAACCACCGCTTTGTCACGGTTGTGACCGATCCTGCCGATTATGCGGGTTTGATTGATCAGATGAAGGCGCATGATGGCGCGACCACTTTGGCCTTCCGTCAAAAGCTGGCGCTGGCGGCTTATTCCCGCACTGCTGCCTATGATACTGCTGTTGCGGGCTGGTTGTCGGGGCAGTTCAATCAGCCGTTCACGCGCTCTAAATCCTTCGGGGGTGTGCTGGCACAGGGCTTGCGCTATGGCGAGAATCCGCATCAGGCGGCGGCGTTTTATACCGATGGATCGAAGCGCGAAGGTGTGGCGACCGCAAAGCAATGGCAGGGCAAGGAACTGTCTTACAACAACATCAACGACACCGACGCGGCGTTTGAACTGGTGGCAGAGTTTGCGGGGGCGGGCCCGGCTTGTGCGATTATCAAGCATGCGAACCCGTGCGGGGTGGGTAAGGCGGCGTCGCTGAAAGAGGCTTACTTGCGCGCTTATGCCTGCGATCAGACCAGTGCTTTTGGTGGTATTGTCGCGTTGAACCAGCCACTGGATGCCGAAACCGCCGAGGAGATCGTGAAGATTTTCACCGAAGTGGTGATTGCGCCGGGGGCGTCAGATGAAGCCAAGGCGATCTTTGCGGCCAAGAAAAACCTGCGGCTGTTGACCACCAAGGGCCTGCCGGACCCTGCCGAGAAATCTTTGGCTTTCAAGCAGGTTGCGGGCGGGTTTCTTGTGCAGGACCGCGATGTGGACAGCATCACCGCTGCCGATCTGAAAGTGGTCACCAAACGCGCACCGACCGAGGCAGAGCTTGCGGACCTGTTGTTTGCATGGAAAGTTGCCAAGCATGTGAAATCGAACGCCATCGTCTATGTGAAGGATGGCGCGACCGTGGGTGTGGGGGCAGGCCAGATGAGCCGGATTGATTCGACCCGTATCGCGGCGCGCAAAGCCGGTGATATGGCCGACGTTTTGAGCCTAAGCCAAAGCCCCACGGTGGGGTCGGTTGTGGCGTCGGATGCGTTCTTCCCGTTCGCCGATGGGCTGTTGGCTGCGGCGGAAGCAGGCGCTACGGCGATCATCCAACCCGGCGGCTCGATGCGCGATGATGAGGTGATTGCGGCAGCCGATGCAGCGGGCCTTGCCATGGTGTTCACCGATCAGCGGCATTTCCGGCACTAGGATGCGCGCACTTTCCCTCACCGCGATTGTCGTGTTTCTGCTGGATCAGCTGAGCAAACTCGGCGTCATCCGCCTGCTGTCGATCCGCGAGCGTGGCGAGATCGAAGTGCTTGATCCGCTGCTCAATTTCCGCTGGGCCGAGAATCGCGGCGTCAACTTTGGCCTGTTCGCCAACAGCGCTGATCTCATGCGCTGGGTGCTGATCGCGGTGGCCATAGCCATCTCGGCTTGGGTGCTGATCTGGTTGCGGCGCGAACGCCCCGGCAAATGGGCAATGATCTCGGGCGGGCTGCTGATCGGTGGCGCTTTGGGCAATGTGGTGGACCGCATCGCTTACGGTTATGTCGCGGATTTTCTGACGATGTCGTGCTGCGGGTATGAAAACCCCTATTCGTTCAACGTCGCCGATATCGCAATCTTTGCAGGTGCCTTGGGTTTGGTGGTGTTTGGCGGCAAATCCACCAAGCCCGCGCGCGTCAAGCGGCGAAAGACCCCGTGACGCGGGCGGGATCATAGGCTAAGACGACGATGGTAAGGCTTGGTGGAGGCAGCAATATGCGATCAGCAAAGGTGGTTCTCGCGTTCGCGGGCGCAGCGTTGTTGGCGCTTGCGGCCTGCAGCGACAAAGCGCCCGATCTGATGAACCTGCGGTCTGACAGCAACGGCCCGGATGAATTCGCAATTCTGCCGCCGAAGGCGTTGGATCTGCCGATCTCGCTTGCCGACCTGCCCGCCCCCACGCCGGGCGGTGCCAACCTGACAGATCCGAACCCGCAGGGCGACGCCATCACCGCTTTGGGCGGCACCCCCCCCGCCACCAACGGCGTCAGCGATGCGGGGCTGTACAACTATGCCACCCGGCAGGGCGTGACCCCCGGTATCCGCGCCACGCTGGCCTCTGAAGATCTGGAATTCCGCAAGAAGAACAATGGCCGCCCGTTAGAGCGCCTGTTCAACCTGAACGTCTATTACAAAGCCTATGCCAAACAGTCGCTGGACCAGCATGCCGAACTGGCACGTTGGCGGGCAGCCGGTGCGCGCACCCCCTCGGCCCCACCGCGCAACAAGGGCGAGTGATCACAACCCCGTTGCCCCGGCTTTCGCAGGGCGGGCATTGCGGTTAGCGTGCGTCCTGTAATCCACGGAGGACCGCGATGCTTCGCCCCCTTGGCCGCGCTATGCTCGGCCTTCTTTGCCTGTCTATGCCCGCAAGCGCCGACACGGTCAGCAGTTTCACCCTAGATAACGGCCTGCAAGTTGTGGTGATTGAAGATCACCGCGCGCCTGTTGTCACCCAAATGGTCTGGTACAAGATCGGCCGCGCTGATGAGGTCGCAGGCCATTCCGGCATCGCGCATTTCTTTGAACATCTGATGTTCAAAGGCACCGCGAAAGTGCCCACGGGTGAGTTTTCGGCCACGGTCGAAAAGCAGGGCGGCAATGACAACGCCTTCACCACTCAGGATTATACAGCGTATTTCCAGCGGGTTGCTGCTGATCGGCTTGATCTGATGATGCAGATGGAATCCGACCGCATGCTCAATCTGAACATGTCGGAAGAAGATGTGACCACCGAGCGTCAGGTGATCTTGGAAGAACGCGGTCAGCGCACCGATTCTGATCCCGGCAGCCTGCTGCAAGAACAAATGTCCGCCGCGCAATATCTGAACCACCCCTACGGCATCCCGGTGATCGGTTGGCGCGCAGAAATCGCGGGGCTGACGCGCGACGATGCGATCAACTTTTATCGCGCCTATTACGCGCCGAACAACGCCATCCTGATTGTCGCGGGCGATGTGAAGCCGGATGATGTGTTGGCTTTGGCGCAAAAATACTACGGTCCGTTGCCGCCATCTGATAAAATCAAGCCGCGTGAGCGCCCGCAAGAGCCGCCACAACTGGCCGAGCGCCGCTTGGTGCTGGCAGATCAGCGTGTCGCCCAACCCTATGTCGCGCGCAGCTATATGGCCCCCGAGCGCAACCCCGGCGACCAAAAGCAGGCCGCCGCTTTGGCGGTGCTGGCCGATCTTCTGGGTGGCTCTGGCACCACCTCGGTGCTGACCAAAGCCTTGCAGTTTGACAGCCAAACTGCGGTTTATTCCTCGGCCTATTACGATGGCGTTTCGGTAGATCCGCAAACCTTCGGCCTTGTTGTGGTGCCTGCCGAGGGTGTGTCCTTGGCAGATGCCGAAGCTGCGATGGACAAAGTGATCGCCACATTCATGAAGGATGGCGTCAACGCCGACGATTTCGCCCGCATCAAAACCCAAATTCGCGCCGGCCAAATCTATGCCCGCGACGATGCAGGCGGCTTGGCACGCAGCTATGGTGAGGCGCTCGCCGTTGGGCTTTCGGTCAAGGATGTGCAGGATTGGCCCGATGTGCTGCAAGCCGTGACGCCCGAAGATGTGATGGCCGCAGCCAAGCTGGTCTTCAACCGCGATCAGGCCGTGACCGGCTGGTTGACCACCAAGGAGGCCGCACAATGACCCGCCACATCTTCCCGCGTATGATCTGGCGCGCGGCTGCCGTGCTGCTGGCCTTGACCTCGCCTTTGCACGCCGAGGTGAATATCCAGCCTGTCACCTCTCCGGGTGGCATCAAAGCCTGGCTGGTCGAAGATCACGGCATCCCGTTCACCGCGCTGGAAATTCGCTTCAAGGGCGGCACGTCATTGGATGCGCCCGAGGCCCGTGGTGCGGTCAATCTGATGACCGCGCTGATCGAGGAAGGTGCCGGCGCGCTGGATAGCCAGGGTTTTGCCGCCGCCCGTGATGGCCTTGCCGCCAGCTTCCAGTTCAGCAGCGATCAGGATGGCATTTCTGTTTCAAGCCATTTCCTGACCGAGAATCGGGATCAGGCGACGGCCCTGCTGCACGAGGCTTTGACCAAACCGCGCTTTGACCAAGACGCGGTAGACCGGGTGCGCGAACAGGTTTTGTCGGGTCTGCGCTCTGATGCCAAAGACCCCGGCGCCATTGCCGCAAACCTTGAGCGCGCGCGCAGCTTTGGCGACCATCCCTACGCATCGGATGGCTCTGGCACGATCAAAAGCGTCACCGCCCTCACCCGCGATGACATTGAACTGGCGTTTCACGAGGCCATCGCGCGCGATCGCATCACCGTTGCCGCTGCTGGCGACATTACCGCGATCGAGTTGGGCGAACTTCTCGACAAATTGCTTGGCGATCTGCCCGCTCAGGGCGCACCGCAGCCGCCAGATGCCACTTTGCAGACCAAAGGCGGCATCACCGTGCAAGACTTCCCCGGCCCGCAGTCGATGATTATTTTCGGCCAAGGTGGTCTGAAGTTCTCTGACCCCGATTATTTCGCCGCAAGCCTGCTGAACGAAATTCTGGGCGGCGGGCGTTTTTCTGCCCGCTTGATGTCCGAAGTGCGTGAAAAACGCGGCCTTACCTATGGCATCGGCACCAGCTTGGCGGCCTATGATCATGCCGAAGTGCTGGTGGGCCAGTTCCAAGCCAGCAATGAAAAGGTCGCCGAAGCGATCAAGGTCATCCGCGACGAATGGGCGAAAATCGCCATGGATGGCGTGACGGCTGACGAACTCGCCAACGCCAAAACCTATATGACCGGGGCCTATCCGCTGCGGTTTGACGGCAACGACACCATCGCGTCGATTCTTGTCGGGATGCAAGATCTGGGTCTTCCGTCTGACTATGCGAAAACCCGCAACGCCCGGGTTGAAGCCGTCACACTGGAAGATGTCAAACGCGTCGCCGCCCGCTTGATCAAACCCGATGATCTGCATTTCATCGTGGTGGGCCAACCGACTGGCGTGGCGAACGAATAGCGAATCTGTGGAGGTTTTCCCCGCAGGCTGCTAGAACTGGGGGCATGACGCTGCATGCCCCCAACATACGCCCCATCATTCGCGCGCTGGATGAAGCCGCCATCAACCGCATCGCAGCGGGGGAAGTGGTCGAACGTCCGGCTTCTGCCGTCAAAGAACTGGTCGAAAACGCCTTAGACGCAGGCGCTCAGCGCATCGCGGTCGAATATTCCGCAGGCGGCAAGGTGTTGATTCGGGTCAGTGATGACGGTTGCGGCATGACGCCCGATGACCTTCCGCTTGCCATCGCCCGCCATGCCACCTCGAAAATCGACGGCTCCGACCTGCTGAACATCCGTTCTTTCGGTTTCCGGGGCGAGGCGCTGGCAAGCCTCGGTTCTGTCGGCCGCCTCACCCTGACCTCCCGCGCGGAAGGCTACGACGGGGCCAGCCTTACCGTCTCTGGCGGCCGCCAAGCCGAAGTTCGCCCCGCCGCAGCCACCCGTGGCACCACCGTTGAACTGCGCGATCTGTTCTACGCCACCCCGGCCCGGCTGAAATTTCTGCGCACCGACCGCAGCGAATCCCAAGCCATTGCTGAAGTGATCAAACGCCTTGCGATGGCCGAACCGCAAGTCGGCTTCACCCTGACGGAAATCAGCGAAGCCGACTCCCCCCGCATCCTGTTCCGCGCCGATCGCCAATCGGGGGATTTCTTCGACGCGCTGCACAGCCGCCTTGCCCATGTCTTGGGCCGCGATTTCATCGACAATGCCCTGAAAATCGACGTGGAACGCGATGGCCTGCGTCTGACAGGCTACGCCGCCCTGCCGACCTATTCGCGCGGATCTTCGGTGCAACAATTCGTCTGCGTCAACGGTCGTCCGGTGCTGGACCGCAATCTGCTCGGGGCGCTGCGCGTCGCCTATTACGACTTTCTCAGCCGGGATCGCCACCCCGCCGCCGTGCTGAACCTGATCTGCGACCCCGAGCGGGTTGACGTTAACGTCCACCCCGCCAAATCCGAGGTGCGGTTTCGTGAACCCGAAGCCGCCCGCAGCCTGATCATCACCGGGTTGCGCACCGCCCTGTCCACCGCAGGCCACCGCGCCAGCTCTACCGTCGCCGATGCCACCTTGGCCGCAATGCGCCCGGAAGCCACAGCGCAAACCAGTCTCAACTCCCCCCGCATCTACCAAATGCACCGCCCCAGCGCCGCCAGCTTGGGCCGCGCCTACGCCTATCAAGCGCCCGAGGCGCATGGCTTTCAGACCCCAGGTTTTGCCGAAGCCCCCTCCGCGCGCATCGAACCCGCTTTGGAAGAGACCACCGACCGCCCATTGGGGGCCGCCCGCGCGCAGGTGCATGAGAACTACATCATCGCCCAAACCGCCACCGGCATGGTGATCGTTGATCAACACGCGGCGCATGAGCGGCTGGTTTACGAGCGGCTGAAACGTCAGATGGTGGAAACTGGCATCACAGCCCAAGCCCTGCTGATCCCTGAAATCGTTGAACTTTCCCCCAGCGATGCCACCCGCCTGCTTGACATAGCGCAAGACTTGACGGCATTGGGATTGACCATCGAACCCTTTGGCGGCAATGCCATCGCTGTGCGCGAAACCCCCGCCATCCTTGGAAATGTCTCGGCTGCCGCGCTGCTGCGCGACGTGTTGGATGAACTTACCGACCTTGGCCAAAGCCAATCGCTGCAAACCAAGATGGAGGCGATCCTGTCCCGTATGGCTTGCCACGGCTCGATCCGCTCGGGTCGCCAGATGCGCGCCGAGGAGATGAACGCGCTGCTGCGCGAGATGGAGGCGACCCCCCATTCCGGCCAGTGCAACCATGGACGTCCCACCTATGTCGAACTGAAACTGCACGACATCGAAAGGCTTTTCGGGCGCAGATGATCACTCTTTTTGGCCAAACCTACGCGTGGAACGCGCCGGAAGTCCTGCTGGTTGGCGGGGCTGTTCTGGCGCTTGCGGCCCTCCTCATCCTGATCCTGCGTGCCGCTGGTCGTTCTGCCACTATGGCAGCACCTTTGATGCGGGAAATGGGTTGGCTGGGCAGCCGGGTGCAGGCTTTGGGTGAGGGGCAAGAACGCCTCGCAGGTGGTCTGCATCATGTCAGCGAAAACCAAACCAACGCCCAAACTGCCATGCTGCAACTGATGGAAAAGCGTCTTGCCGAAGTGCAGCGCGCGATGGGCGAAAGCCTGCACGGCACCGCCACCCGCACCGCGCACAGTCTGGGCGAGTTGCAGCAACGCCTGCTGACCATCGACAAAGCCCAAGCCAATATCGAAAAGCTGTCGGGCAACGTGCTGAACCTGCAAGACATTCTTGCAAACAAGCAGGCACGCGGGGCTTTCGGCGAAATTCAACTTAACGACATCGTGCAAAAGGCGCTGCCCTCGGACGCCTACACGATGCAAGCGACGCTATCGAACGGCAAGCGTGCCGATTGTCTGATCCACCTGCCCAATCCACCCGGCCCGATCGTGATCGACGCGAAATTCCCGCTGGAGGCCTATGAGGCTTTGCGCCGCGCCGACAATCCGCGTGCTGTGACCGAAGCCCAAGCGCAACTGCGCGCGGCAGTGCGCGTCCATATCAAAGCGATTTCCGAGAAATACATCCTCGACGGCGAAACCGCCGATGGCGCGCTGATGTTTTTGCCCTCGGAAGCCGTCTATGCCGAGTTGCACGCCAACTTCCCCGAAGTGGTGCGCGATGGCTTCACCGCACGGGTCTGGATCGTCTCGCCCACCACCTGCATGGCGACGCTGAACACCATGCGCGCCGTGCTGAAAGATGCGCGGATGCGCGAACAGGCGGGCGCCATCCGCATGACCCTGCGGCAGTTGCACCGCGATGTGGAACTGGTGGTCGAACGGGTCGAGAAACTCTCGACCCATTTCAACCAAGCCCGCGCCGATCTGGAGGGCATCTCAACCGCCGCCGAGCGCGCAGGCAAACGTGCGGCGCGCTTGGATAATTTCGATTTTGAGGAACTCGGCCCGGTCGACGTGAAGGCCAGCGATCCGACGCCTCTTTTAGGGCCGCAGGCCGCAGAATAACCCTAGCAGAGTATCCGCCTATGATCCGTCACCTGACCCCCGCCGACTACAAGACCATGCCTTGGGCCAATGGCAAAGGTGTCACGGTCGAGATGTTGAAGGACGAGGAGAACGGCCAATTTCTGTGGCGGCTGTCGCGGGCTTCCGTGGTTGAGAACGGTGATTTCTCGCTATTTCCAGGCATCGAGCGTAACCTGACCGTCATCACTGGCCCCGGCTTTGATCTGATCAGCGACGGCCTGCATCTGCCCGCCAAGCCGCTGATCCCCGTGGCTTTTCCGGGAGACATCCCGATCTTCGCCGCAGCCGTTACCGCACCCAGCGACGATTTCAACGTGATGACCGCCCGCCACTTGCCACGCCCCGACGTGGCCGTTATCACAGGCTTCGCGCAGCTGCGCGGCGGCGATATGCTGGCGATCTTCGCGCTGACCGAAGCTACGGTGAATGGCCGCGCGATAGGCCCCTATGACATGATTCTAACAGATCAACCCGCCATTCTGGCTGGCCAAATGATCGCTGTCAGGCTTTTTCGGTAGGGTGGGCTTCAGCGCTCCACCGGTTTAAATCCGAAACAACGGCTGCAACAAGCGTGGAATCAGTGCGTTAAACCGCAAGGGCGCGTCGGTGGCTGCCAGACAAATGCAAGCCTCGCCCGCTTCCGCCACGGGCGTATGCTGCAAATCTTCATTGGCAACCTCAACATCGCCCGGCCCGAAGCGGTCAGCGGCATCGCGGAAGGCACCGCGCAGAACCAGCGTCAACTCGGTGCCACGATGACCGTGGTCGGGCACGGCTTGGCCCGCCGGAATATACAAAAGCCGCGCGGTGGCCCCTTTTGCGGTGGGCAAAATGGCCTGCCGCACGCCCAACCCCAAGTTGCGCCATTTCACTTCCGCCAGACCGCCGCCGATGTAATCCTGCAAAGGAGCCGGAAAATCACCACGTTTTGGCAATGGTTTAGCCATATCTGGCACGCCCAGTCGGGCGATCAGTGATTCTAAAGCGCCATCCGCCATAGCCACATAATCGCCTTCCAACACCGTGCCTTCCAACACGGCGCCGCCCACAGCCTCGAACGCGGCCAACTGGGCGCGGCAGCCGTCGCACATCGATACATGGGTGGCGACCACAAGACTAAACGCCTCGGGCAGGTTTCCCGCTGCGTAGGCCATCAGCAAAGGGTCAGACAGGTGGTGACGGATGCTCATATACATGCCTCAGCTTAGATTTTGACGCAGACGGTCCAGCGCCAGCCGGATCCGAGATTTGATCGTGCCCAAGGGCAGACCGGTCTCAGCCGCGATTTCGGAATGTGACAGATCTGCGTAAAAGGCGCGCTGGATTAGTGCACGTTGCTTTTCAGGCAGATCGGCCATCGCCGCCACCAGCCGCGCGGTTTCCTGACCGGCCTCATAAACATCCGCCTGATCAGGCTCAGTCTCGCCCCAATCCAATTCCTCAGGTTCCGGCCTGCGCGCCTTGCGGGCGACATCAATGCGGCGGTTACGGGCAATGGTGAACACCCAAGTCGCCACTGACGCCCGCGCCGGATCATAAAGCGCGGCCTTGTGCCACAGCACCGCCATCACATCCTGCGCGCAGTCTTCGGCCAAAGCCGCATCGGTGCCGGATTTCATCAAGAATCCCTTGACCCGCGGCGCGAAATGCTGAAACAGCGCCGCAAAGGCGGTCTTGTCCTGACGATCCCGCACAGCGATCATAAGCGCCGTAAAGTCGGTTTCGGTCACGATCTCAATCACTGCATTACCCATTCCACGCAAAACGACCCGCATCGGCGGGGGTATTGACCCATACATGGGCGCATGAGGGGCAAGGTCAAGCAACATAAGACCTTTACGCAGGGATTGCGTATCTGGATCACAATAAAAGATGATCCATCGCCAGAGCACCCGCGTATCACTACAAACAGCAGCACAGGATGCCCCATGCCCTTCGAGACTTTCGGCCAAGCGCCACGCCGGATTGCCATCGTCGGGGGCGGCATCTCTGGCATGGCAGCCGCACATCAACTGGCGTCCGACAACGCCGTGGTGCTGTTTGAAGCCGCGCCGCGTTTGGGCGGCCATGCTCGCACCGTTCTCGCCGGAAAGCGTGGCGATCAGCCCGTCGATACCGGCTTTATCGTGTTCAACAAGGTGAACTATCCGCATCTGTTGAAGATGTTCGAAAGCCTCAACGTCCCCATCGCACCCAGCAACATGAGCTTTGGTGCCTCAATCAACGGCGGTCGGCTGCAATATGCGTTGCGCGATCTCGACAGCCTGTTTGCGCAGCGCCGCAACCTTTTCAGTCCGGCATTCCTGCGGATGTGTCGTGACATCACCCATTTCAACAAACACGCAGGCGCTCTTGCCCAAGACCCCAGCATGACCATCGCTGAACTGCTGCAAGCCCTGGGCACGGGGCCCTATTTCCGCGATTACTATATCTTGCCGCTTTCTGGTGCGATCTGGTCCACCCCGCCGCAAGGCATTCTCGACTTTCCAGCCCAAGCCCTGATCGCGTTCTTCCAAAACCACGCGCTGATGCAAATCTCTGACCAACACCAATGGTTTACCGTGCAGGGCGGCTCTGTCCAATACGTCAGCCGCCTTTCGGATCATCTGCAACGCCACGGTGTCGAACTTCGCCTGTCCACCCCGATCGCGGGCATCAAGCGTCTGCCTGACGGTGTGCTGGTGCGCGCGAAGGGCGGGGAGTGGGAGTTGTTTGACGATCTGATCCTCGCCACTCATTCCGATGATGCGTTGCGGCTGTTGTCTGATCCGACCGAGGCTGAAACCGCTGCCCTTTCGGCGATCCGCTATCAGCCAAACCATGCGATCCTGCACGCCGACGCCAATGTGATGCCAAGTCTGCGCAAGTGCTGGTCGTCATGGGTTTACACCGAACCGAAAGGTGCGCGACCAGACAAGATTGATCTGACCTATTGGATGAACTCGCTGCAACCGATCCCGCAGGATGATCCGCTGTTCGTGACCCTGAACGCCAATCAACCAATTCGTCAAAAACTGATCTATGATCAGGTGACGTTCCGGCATCCGGTCTATGATGGGGCTGCGCTACGGGCGCAGAAGGATATTCGGGCGATGAACGGCAAGCATAATACTTGGTTCTGTGGCGCGTGGATGCGCAATGGCTTCCATGAAGATGGCTTTGCCAGTGCGGTCGATGTGGTGCAGGCGATGCGCGCCCAACCGAACGCGGCGCGGGTTCTGGCTGGATGAGTGGCGTAGACTATATCGCGGGTATGACCTTTCACGGTCGGCGCGGCAGTACAAAAAACCGTTTCGCTTATGGCGTTGATTATGTGCTGCTCAATCCGGAAACTGCGCGCGGGCCTTGGTTGTTTTCGCGCAACCGTGGCAATCTGACTTCGCTGCATGACATCGATCATGGCGGCGCGCCAAAAGCCGGGCGCGGTGTGGCTTGGGTGCGGCAGGTGTTGGCGGAAGCGGGATTACCCGCGGCGTCTCAGATTTTGTTGCTCGCACAGCCGCGGGTGTTGGGTCACGTCTTCAATCCGGTGTCATTCTGGTTATGCAGCGATGCCAAAGGCTTGCGGGTGGTGATTGCCGAAGTGTCAAACACCTTTGGTCAGCGGCACTGCTATCTTTGCCACCGCGATGATCTGGCGCCCTTGACCCGCGACGACACGGTGACGGCACAGAAAATCTTCCATGTTTCACCGTTTCAGCCGGTTGAGGGCAACTATCGCTTCCGCTTTGACATTGCCGCCGACAAGATTGGCATCTGGATCGACTATAGCGCGGGTGACAACGGCTTGATTGCCACCCTGACCGGGCCGCGTACGCCGCTGACCAACAGGGCGATCCTGCTGGCCTGTCTGCGGCGCCCGTTTGGCTCGCGCCGGGTGCAGGCGCTGATCCATTGGCAGGCGCTGAAACTGTGGTGGAAAGGCGCGCGCTACCGCAGTCCGCCTGTGCCGCCCCGCGATGAAATCTCACGTTAGGAAATGGCGATGTATTTCGCAGGCAAACGGTATTGGCTGGTCGGAGCAAGTGAAGGCCTTGGTTTGGCGCTGGCGCAGGCTTTGGCGGCGGAGGGGGCGAAGGTGATCCTGTCCGCCCGCGATCCCGAACGGCTGGCCGAAGCTTGTGGCAAAGTGCCTCGGGCTTCTGCTGTGGTGGTCGATGTCGCCGATGGGCTTTCGGTCAAGGCGGCGGTGGCGGAAGTGGGCGCAGTCGATGGCATGGTGTTTTTGGCAGGGGTTTACTGGCCGATGACCGCGCAGACGGTGGATGCCGTGCAGCTAGAGGCGATGTGCGATGTGAACTTCACGGGCTGCGCGCGGGTGGTGGCGGCGGTGCTACCCGCGATGGTTGCGCGAGGGGCTGGGCATCTGGTTATTACCGGGTCGTTGTCTGGATTTCGAGGCTTGCCGGGGGCTTTGGGATATGCCGCCAGCAAAGCGGGGGTTATGGTCTTGGCCGAGAGCCTATACGCGGATTTGCGGGGGTCTGGGGTGCGTGTGCAGCTGGCCAACCCGGGGTTTATCCGCACACGGCTGACCGCGAAGAATGACTTTTCAATGCCGTTTTTGATGGAACCTGAACAGGCGGCGGCAGAGATGCTGGCTTTGATGAAGTCGGGGCGCTTTAAGCGCAGCTTTCCGAGGGTATTCTCATGGGTATTCCGCGGCAGTCAGTTGCTGCCGGATTGGCTTTACTATCGGATTTTCGCACCGAAAAAGGCCAGCTGACAGGACAGCGTATTAAAAATTCCCTAAATTGGCTTCTCAAGGCATTGAAATAAAACGAGTGTGAAAAGGTCCCAACGCGGGACCATCCATTATCGCCGCGAAACCCGCGCCATGAAAAATCCGTCCATCCCACCAATATCGGCCCAATAATCCGGCCGCAGGCGCAGCCCGCCTTCAGGCGTGATCCAAGCCGGATCTAGTCCCGGCAGATCGGGGCGCTGCACCGTGAGACCGGGGTGGCGGGCCAAAGCTGCGGTCAACTGCGCCTCACCCTCATCGGGCAAAAGCGAGCACGTGCAAAACACCAAACGCCCGCCGGGTTTCAGGAACATCAAGGCGCGGTCGATCAGCGCCGCTTGCAGCGCGGTGAGTTCCGCGAGCTCTGAGCCATCTTTCAGGAACGGCAATTCCGGGTGGCGGCGAATGGTGCCTGTGGCCGAGCAGGGGGCATCAAGCAGGACGGCATCGAACAGATGCTCGGGCTGCCAATGCAGCGCATCTGCGACCACCAGTTTGGCTTGCAGACGGGTGCGGGTAAGGTTCTCGCGCAACTTTTCCATCCGAGGCGCGGAAATATCCAGCGCGGTGACATGCGCACCAGCGGCGGAAAGTTGCAGGGTTTTGCCACCGGGGGCGGCGCAGAGATCTAGCACCTTCTCGCCGGGTTTTGCGCCCAGCAGCGGTGCCGCCAATGCGGCAGCGGCGTCTTGCACCCACCAATCGCCAGTGGCGAAGCCCGGCAGGGTGGAGACTTGGCCGGGTTCCGTCAGGCGGATCGAGCCTGTCGGCAGTGCGGTGCCTTCGGGCAGGGTTTGGCCCCGCGGGGTGATGTCGAGGGGCGGGGCCTTGGCTTGCAGGGTTTCAATGGCGGTGACGACCTCGCGCCCATAGGCGTGAACCAAGGGCTGCCGCAACCAGCGCGGCATCATCTGCGCAGGGCCAGTCAGCGGCGCGCCTTCGGGGATTTTGCGTAGCACTGCGTTGATCAGGCCCGCCATATGCGTGGTTTTCTGACCCTTGCGGGCGAGTTCAACAGCGGCGTTGACCACGCCATGCGCGGCTGTGCCCTCATGCAACTCTGTCACGGCCAACCGCAGGATGTTCATCACGGCCAGTGGCGGCGCTTTGCGCAAATGCGGTTCCAGCAAGCGGTCAATCGGTTCCAGCAGGCGGATGACTTGCAAGGCAAGGCGCTGGGCGCGGGCGCGGTCTTGCGGGCCTGTGCCTTTTAGCGCACCGTTTTTGTTGGCGAGGACCACGGCCATGGTCTGGCCTTCCTCCATGATTGCGGACAGAATTGCCAAGGTGGCGGCCCGTGCTGCCAAGCCTGCGTTTGCCTCTGCCATCTGCTCACCCTTGAGATTGTCTGGCTTGGCCGTATATCAACAAAGATGAAGCCGCAAGGAAACCGCGATGAGCACATCTGAACTTCCGCCTGCAGCGCTGCGGGCTTTGGCCGAAGCCGAGGAGCGTCGTCGTTTGGCGGATCTTGTTGAGCGGCCCGTAGAACTGGGCGGGCGCAACGGGCCAGAGCCTGTGCGCTATGGCGATTGGGAGAAGAAGGGCCTTGCGGTCGATTTTTGATCTTGGCCTTCCCCACGGGGAGTGACTTGTGGTCTATCGCCTATTAACTACAAAATCTGGTAGTGACAAAAGCTTGTGCAGTTTTCACCGCAAATCAAAAGCGGCAGAATCGCCTGCGCCTTTGTCCGTGGTAAAGCGTAGTTTTTTGGTGCCTTTGGCTTCAACAAGCTGGCAGTTGTAGGGGATCTGTGTGCCGCTCCAATCCAACTTGCGACAGAAATAGCCGTCTTTCCATGTCCAATCGCCAGTAATCTGCCAGCCCAAAGCACTGCCGGTGATTTGGCCTTTGGGCGTGATGATGAGGCTGAGATTATAGAGGCCGATGCGCAACTCGTGCTTGGCAATGATGTCCACAAAAGCGGTGCGATCGGTGATGGGCTGGTAGGTTTCCGCCAAAGCCGGCGCGGTTAGAAGCACGAAAGCGGCGAGGCTGCGCATGATGACACCTGTTGTGGGTACCTTGCGCTTACGTAGGGGAAAGTGGTTTGGATCAGATTATAGGGTGATTTTTGGGAGGCGTGGATTGGGGGCTCGCCCCCAAACCCCCAGGATAGTTAAGCCAGTATGAAGCGCAAATTTTAGATAAGTTTTAGGCAGTTAGATGCCGAGCACGTCCATCATATCGTACCGGCCGGGTTTTTGGTTTTGGCCCCAGAGCGCGGCTTTCAACGCGCCGCGCACGAAGATCGAGCGATCGGTGGCGAGGTGGCGCAGCATGATTCGCTCGCCGTCGGCGGCGAACAGCACGTCATGTTCCCCGACGATATCGCCGCCGCGAATGGCGGAGAAGCCGATATCGCCACGGTTGCGCGCGCCGGTGATGCCATCGCGACCTGAAACTTTCGCCTGATCGAAGTCGATGCCACGGCCTGTCGCGGCGGCATGACCGAGCATCAAAGCGGTGCCCGAGGGCGCATCGACCTTCATGCGGTGGTGGGCTTCGATGATTTCGATATCCCAATCTTCATCGAGGGCGGCGGCGACTTTTTGCGTGAGACGAGTGAGCAAGTTGACGCCAAGGCTCATGTTGCCGGCTTGGATGATCACGGCATGATGCGCGGCTAGATCGAGCTTGGCATGGTGCGCAGGCTCTAGCCCGGTGGTGCCGACGACATGCACGGCGCGGGCTTGGGCGGCGAGGGCGGCGAATGCGACCGATGCGCTTGGGGCAGTGAAGTCGATCACGGCTTGCGAGATCGCGAAGGCTTCCAGCGGATCGTCGGTGACTTTGACGCCGAGGGCGGGGCCGCCCATGCACAGGCCGATATCTTGGCCGATCCAAGCGTGGCCAGGGCGCTCGATGCAGCCGACAAGGTGGGCGCTTGGGTGGGCGGTGATGCCTTTGACCAGCATTTGACCCATGCGGCCTGAGGCTCCGGTGACGGTGATGCCGGGGGTGTAGGTCATGGGGGTGCTCCGAAGTTTTGTGCGGTTTAGCGGTTTTGATGGGGGCATGAAAGCCCGCCGTTGCGGGCCGGGGCAGATTGGCGTATGGGGCGGCATGGCAAACACACGTTCTTATTCGGCCAAGGGGCCTTCGCAGCGTCAACTTCGGGTTGGCGAATTGATCCGGCGCACGTTGTCGGAGATTTTGGCACGCGGCGAGGTGCATGATCCGGTCTTGAACGACATGTCGATCACGGTGGGGGAAGTTTCCGTCTCGGTCGATCTGAAAGTGGCGACGGTGTATGTGATGCCGCTGCTGGGTGGCGCGACGGTCGAGCAGGCGATTGCGTCGCTTGCCAAGAACGCTTGGGAGCTGCGCAAGCGGGTTTCGGCCGAGATGACTTTGCGGCACTCGCCCGAGTTGCGCTTTCGGCCCGATGATACGTTTGATCGGCTGGAAGAAGCACGGCGGTTGTTTGCCGACCCCAAAGTGCAGGCGGATATTGCCAAGCCGGATGATGCGGCTGAGGGTGACAAGCCCGCTGCAACTGAAGAATAACCATGTGGCGGCTGGCGTTTATGCTGGCTGTTTGGGCGGAACACGCTGCGGCGGGCTGCCGGGTTGTGGCGTTTGAGGGCGCTTCTTATACCGTTTGCGAGGTGAGCGCTGCTGACGATCTGCAGCTGTTTCATGCCGGGCCGGAGGGGGCTTTGGGCAGTTTCGCGGCGGTGGATCAGGCGTTGGAGCCGCAGGGTTTGCGGCTGGATTTCGCGATGAATGCCGGGATGTATCACCGCGATTTGGCGCCGGTAGGGCTTTATGTTGAGGATGGCGTGCAGGCTACGCCACTGGTGACGCGGGCGGGGCCGGGAAATTTCGGGCTGGTGCCGAACGGGGTGTTTTGTATCGCTGACAGGCTGCGGGTGATTGAGACTTTGGCGTTTGCCGCTGAAAAGCCTGCCTGCCGCTTTGCGACGCAATCGGGGCCGATGCTGGTGATTGCCGGCAAGCTGCATCCGAAGTTTTTGGCTGATTCGGATTCGTTGAATATCCGCAATGGCGTTGGGGTTTCTGTCGATGGCAGCCGGGCGGTGTTTGCGGTTTCGAATGATCAGGTCAATTTCTACACCTTCGCGCGGTTGTTCCGCGATGGGCTGGGGATGCCGGATGCGCTGTATTTCGATGGCTCGATCTCGCGGCTGTATGACCACGACAGCGGGCGGCATGATGCCGGGTTTCCGATGGGGCCGATGGTGGGCGTTGTCGTTCGGCGTTGACGCGCGCGGGGGCGGGGGCTATCGGGCGGTTTGCAACAGGAGATCACGATGGCGCGCGGCAAAAAGGGTAGGGCGGTTTCGGGCTGGCTGGTGGTGGACAAGCCTGCCGGAATCACTTCGACGGCCGTGGTCAACAAGGTGAAATGGGCGATGGACGCGCAGAAGGCGGGCCATGCGGGCACGCTTGATCCGGCGGCGACCGGGGTGTTGGCGATTGCTTTAGGCGAGGCCACCAAGACCGTGCCCTATGTGACGGATGCGCTGAAATGCTACCGCTTCACGGTGAATTTGGGGGCGACGACGACGACGGATGATGCCGAGGGGACGGTGATTTCGGAATCTGCACTGCGGCCTTCGGACGGTGCGATTGAAGCGGCGCTGGTGGCGTTTCGCGGCGATATTCAGCAGGTGCCGCCGCAGTTTTCGGCTGTGAAGGTTGATGGCGAGCGCGCCTATGATCTGGCGCGGCAGGGCGAGGCGATGGATTTGGCGGCGCGGCCGTTGTGGGTGGAGCGGCTGGAGGTTCTGTCGCGGCCCTCGGCGGATCAAGTGGAGCTGGAGATGGTTTGTGGCAAGGGCGGCTACGTCCGCTCAATCGCCCGCGATCTGGGGGCAGTTTTGGGCTGTCTGGGGCATGTGGCTTGGCTGCGGCGGGAGTGGTCGGGGCCGTTTACGGCGGCTGAGGGGATTTCGTTGGAGCAGATTGATGCTTTGGCCAAAACTGCGGAGTTGGATGCGTTTTTGAAGCCGTTGGAGTTGGGGCTGGCGGATTTGCCAGAACTGCCCTGCACGCCCGAGGGTGCTGCACGGTTGAAGAATGGCAATCCGGGGATGGTTTTGGCCTCGTCGGTTGGCTACGGCGATGAGGCTTGGGCGAGTTATCAGGGTCGGGCGGTGGCGGTGGGGATTTATAGATCCGGCGAGTTGCACCCAAGCCGGGTGTTTAACTGAAACGGGGTGCCGCCTTGGGGGCCATCGAGGCCCCACGCGGCGGCGCTGCCGGGGGATGGGTTTGGGGTGGTGCGCAGGTTGTGCGTGCGGACGCTCCGCGGGGAGTATTTTGAAAAGAGCAAACCTGAAGCAATTGCTCTTTTTGAAATACTCCCGCGCGGCGCGCTCCGGCGGTTTGGACGGCACCAGGGGTGATGTGAGGGGCGCTTATGATCACGCGGCGGTTTCTGAAGGGGGATGCGGAAAGTGTGGCAGTGTATTCGCCCTGCGAGGCATTTCGGTATAGTTTGACGCGGGTTTGGCGGCCGAGCGGGCGTAAGGCTTTGTTTGTGATGCTAAACCCATCTACCGCCACCGAGGTGCAGAACGATCCGACGGTAGAGCGCTGTGAGCGCCGCGCGCGGGCTTTGGGGTTTGGCGCGTTTCGGGTGACCAATATCTTTGCTTACCGGGCGACCGACCCGAAGGTGATGCGGGCGCAAGTGGACCCGGTGGGGCCGCTCAATGATCAGGCGATTGCTGAAGGTGCAGCTTGGGCGGATCAGGTGATGTGCGGTTGGGGCGCGCATGGTGCCCATCTGGCGCGGGGTGACGCTGTGACGTCATTGCTGCGGGGCACGGGGCTGCCGCTGTATCATCTGGGGCTGACCCTTGCAGGCGCGCCGAAGCATCCGTTGTATATTGGCTATCAGGTGCAGCCGGAGCTGTGGCCATAGGTCATTCCTCTGGCATGGAATCGGCAAGCGCGGCCTTTGGCCTTAGCGGAGTGCGCTTTCTGGTGCTTGGCAACTGAAAGCGCCAATTTTTTTAAGCCGCCTGCAGCGTGATGCTACCCAGATCAAGCCCGGCGATGGATTGCAGATTGGCGAGTGGTACGCCGTCGAGCAGCAAGGTGGTGCCGGAGGCGGAGGTTTCCATCGTCAGTTGTGGGTCGGGGTGCAAGGCGGCGTCATACATTACCAGCAGCGAATCTTCTTGTGGGTTGAAGTCGGTGATTTGCATCGGCGGGTCATCCGCGCAAATGTCGAGCAGGTGGAAGCTATCCGCGCCTTCTCCACCATTGCCGTAATCGCCCGCGCCCAGCATCAGAGTGTCATCGCCCGACTGTCCGTTGATGAAATCCTGTGTGTGGTCGGATGGGTCTTCGGTCTGGCCCCAGATCGTGTCATTGCCCGCCCCGCCGTCGAGCGTGTCGCTGCCCACCCCGGCTTCCAGAAGGTCGTTGCCATAGCCGCCGTCCAAGTGATCGTCGCCTGTATCGCCGTGGAGGGTGTCTTCGCCCTCGCCGCCCGTCAGGCTGTCGTTGCCATCGCCGCCGACGAGGTTATCGTCGCCCTCGCAGCCTTGCAGGGTGTCGGCATCGGTGCCGCCGTCGAGGCTGTCATTACCCGCCTCGCCATGCAGCAGATCAGCGCCTGCACCGCCTGACAGGCTATCTTCGCCCGCGCCACCGTTCAGGGCATCAGCGCCATCGCCGCTATCGAGGTGATCATTGCCAGCATTGCCGGCCAGCGCATCATCGCCACCTTGGCCACTGATCAGATCATCGCCCGCATCGCCACTTAGCATATTGGCGAGGTCATCACCGGTGAGCCAGAGGTCTTCGGGGGGGGCGACGATCCCGTCATTGGAGGGGATCACGCCGTCTTGCTCGGGATCATCGCCTTCAATGGGGGTATTATCAGAAGCCGCAGCGTTGGTATCGCGGGAAGACAACATCTGGAAGATGTTGCTTTCATCGCCACTGTCGTCTTGGGCTTCATCGGGGTGATCATCGGTTCCCTCCGGGCTGTCATCCGGTGCGGTGAACGAATCGACCATGACGCCAGCGAACACCGCTCCGAGCAGACCGAGCAAACCAAGCATGATGATAACCTCCGGCGGGAACGGGTGGTGTTAACCTTTCGTTAACCATATTTCCCGTTAACCTTCTGGTTATATGGGATATTTCAGTCGAAACGCTATCACAGAATCCCGTGTGGTTCAAAAGGGTTTTGTGGGCGACGGTCTGGATAATCTGTCCTTGGTAAAGAAAAGGTGCAGGGCGCGCGCAGCTGGCTGTAGTCGACGAATCGGCTTCTCTTTGCCGCAGAATCCCCCTATATGCGTGCATCCGTCAGCGATGGCGGTGTCATTGGCCCTGCTGGACGACATCCCGGCTTGTGCCGCAACCCTCTTAACAGGAGATTTCGATGTCGATCACCGTCGAAGAAAAAGCCCGCCTTATCAAAGAATATGCCACCAAAGAACATGACACCGGCTCGCCGGAAGTTCAGGTTGCCATTCTGTCGTCGCGTATCGCTACGCTGACCGAGCACTTCAAAACCCACAAGAAAGACAACCACTCGCGCCGCGGCCTGCTGATGCAGGTTGCTCAGCGTCGTAAGCTGTTGGACTATCTGAAGGGCAAAGATGAGCCCCGTTACGCTTCGCTGATCGCACGCCTCGGCCTGCGTCGCTAAGCTTTTCGCTTAGGTTTTGTTGGAACGCCCGTGGTGCAAGCTGCGGGCGTTTTGCGTTTGGGGATTAGTTGACAGCTTGGCTGATTGAACATCTTGTAGCCTTAGTGGTCTTGGGCATGGGTAATCAGTGTACATCTCAGTCGAACGATTTTTCTGTGTCGCTGCCCTCGGTGTTCTGTGCGCTTGTGTTGGGTCGCAGTCTCAAATGGGCTTTCCTCATTCTTCTGAATCGGAAATCAAAGCGCATCTCTCGTCGCCGGAGTTTCAAGAGGGCGTGATCTATGACTGTCTTTTCGACCCTGTGGTAAAGGGTCAAAAGGCTGAACCGTTGCGCCAGTATATTTCTGATGGAGATGGAGCGCCGAATATCCTGTATTGCGAGCCAACTTTTACCGACGGGATGGCCTGCTTTGATCGCACCGTTCGCGGTGGAGTCGAAGTTTTTGACCTCCCGACTTACAAGACCATTAGAATTGCGACGGATGGATCGGCTCGGATGCAGGTTTACGACAATACTTATGATGCCTACCGCCTGACAATCCTCACGACGCACACAACACACTACACTGGGTCGTGCAGTCGAGGCGCCGCCTATCCCAATGGGGTTTCGGTGCCGCAACCTCGGGCCCAGTAGTCAACCCTCCCCCTTCCCAAACCCCCGCTTTTCCTGTAAACGCGCGCAATCTGCGATATGAGGCCTGCCCCCGGCCGCATGCATCAGGATAGGGGGCGGCGGCAATGGGGCCGCTTTAGCAAACGGGAGACACGACAGGGGTCGTGGGTGCTCTCATACAGGGAACGATAGATGTTCAACGTGACTAAAAAATCAATCCAGTGGGGCGAAGAAACGCTGACGCTGGAATCGGGCAAGGTTGCCCGTCAGGCTGACGGCTCGGTGATCGCCACTCTGGGCGAAACCAGTGTCATGGCCAACGTGACCTATGCGCGCGCGCCGAAACCGGGGCAGGATTTCTTCCCGCTGACCGTGCATTATCAAGAGAAATACTACGCCGCTGGGAAAATTCCGGGCGGTTTTTTCAAACGCGAAGCCCGTCCGAGCGAGAAAGAGACGCTGACCTCGCGTCTGATCGACCGTCCGTGCCGTCCGCTGTTTGTCGAAGGCTTCAAAAACGAAGTTCTGGTGATGGCGACCGTGCTGAGCCATGACCTTGAGAATGACCCGGATATCGTTGCAATGATCGCGGTTTCGGCGGCGCTGACGATTTCTGGTGTGCCGTTCATGGGGCCGATTGGCGCCGCGCGGGTTGGTTTCTCGGGTGGTGAATACAAGCTGAACCCAAGCGTGGATGACATGCATCAGCTGCGCAACAACCCGGATCAGCGGTTGGATCTGGTGATTGCTGGCACCAAAGATGCCGTGATGATGGTGGAATCGGAAGCCTATGAGCTGACCGAAGAAGAAATGCTGGGCGCTGTAAAGTTCGGCCATGCGGCGATGCAGCCGGTGATCGACCTGATCATCGATTTTGCCGAAGATTGCGCCAAAGAGCCGTTCGACTTCCATGCGCCGGATTATTCCGAGCTTTATGGTCGCGTGAAAGCGGCTGGCGAAGTGCAGATGCGCGCGGCTTTCGCTATTCGCGATAAGCAAGAACGCACGGGGGCAATTTCGGCGGCGGTTGCGGCGATCAAAGGCGTGTTGTCTGACGAGGACAAGGCCGATGCGAACCTAGGTTCGGCAATCAAAAAGCTGGAAGCTTCGATCCTGCGCGGCGACATCATCAACGGTGGCGCGCGGATTGACGGGCGTGACAACAAAACCGTGCGTCCGATCGTGTCGGAAACCGGGATTTTGCCGCGCACCCATGGTTCGGCTTTGTTCACCCGTGGCGAGACTCAAGGTCTGGTTGTGACCACGCTTGGCACTGGCGAAGACGAGCAGATCATCGACGCTTTGCACGGCAATTCGCGTTCGAACTTCCTGCTGCACTATAACTTCCCTCCCTATTCGGTCGGCGAAGTTGGTCGTGTGGGCAGCCCGGGTCGTCGTGAGATTGGCCATGGTAAACTGGCATGGCGCGCGTTGCAGGCGGTTCTGCCAGCATCGACCGACTTCCCTTACACCATCCGTTTGGTGTCCGAGATCACCGAATCGAACGGCTCGTCCTCGATGGCTTCGGTTTGCGGTGGCAGCTTGTCGATGATGGACGCGGGCGTTCCGCTGAAATCGCCAGTGGCTGGCGTCGCGATGGGTCTGATTCTGGAAGACGATGGCCGCTTTGCTATTCTGACCGATATCTTGGGTGATGAAGATCACTTGGGCGACATGGACTTCAAGGTTGCAGGCACCGCCAACGGCATCACCACGATGCAGATGGATATCAAGGTGGCTGGCATTACGCCGGAAATCATGGCGCAGGCTTTGGCGCAGGCCAAAGACGGGCGTTTGCACATCCTTGGTGAGATGAACAAGGCACTGTCGGCTCCGCAAGGTTTCTCGGAATACGCTCCGAAAATCGAAACGCTGCAAATCCCGACCGACAAAATCCGCGAAGTGATTGGCTCGGGCGGCAAAGTGATCCGTGAGATCGTCGAGCTTTCGGGTGCCAAGGTTGATATCAACGACGACGGCGTGATCAAGATTGCCTCGTCGGATGCGGCGTCGATCAAGAAGGCCTATGACATGATCTGGTCGATCGTGGCAGAGCCGGAAGAAGGCCAAGTTTACACCGGCAAAGTGGTAAAACTGGTCGATTTCGGTGCTTTCGTGAACTTCTTCGGCAAGCGTGACGGTCTGGTGCATGTCAGCCAGATCGCCAACAAGCGCCTGAACCACCCGAACGAAATCCTGAAAGAAGGCCAAGAAGTGAAGGTCAAGCTGTTGGGCTTCGACGATCGCGGCAAGGTGCGTTTGGGCATGAAGATGGTCGATCAGGAAACTGGTCTGGAAATCGCTGAAGGCAAAGAAGAAGCTGCCGAGGCGTAAGTTTTTGTGACAGATGAAACGGCGCCAGAGCTTTCTGGCGCCGTTTTGCATCAGCGATGCGCGCGCTGTGCGCTTGGACTGCCAGCGCCTTTGCGATACGTCTGCACACGGATTGGTACGGGAAGCGGAGCTGACTATGGTGCAAAAATGGGTGATCAAGCGCGAGTTGGCGCGCAGCGCGCGGCACCTGAAGTTTCCGTTCTATGCCATTGCTGCGCCGATCCAGCGCTACCTGCATGATCGCAGCAAAGCCCAGAACAGCCGTTTTACACCGGGTTTGCAGCCGCGTGGTGCGCAACTGGCTTTGTATCTGTTGCATCAGAAAGACGCCCTGCTGGCTTCTACCTTTGAAACCTGCCAGCATCTTGCCGCAAAAGGGTTTTCTACGCTGATCGTGTCGAACACGCCGCTTGCGGAAGCGGATCGCCAAGCGCTTGCCCCGTATTGTTTCGCCATGATCGAACGTCCGAATTTCGGCTATGATTTTGGCGGCTATCGTGACGGTGTCCTGTGGTTGCTGGATAATCCGGGGCCCGTGACCCGTCTGCTGCTGCTGAACGATTCTGTCTGGTTTCCGACGTTGCCCGGTGAGGATTTTCTGGCGCAACTTCTTGCCAGCGATTGCGATCTTTACGGCGCGATCATGTCACAACGAAAACGTCATGTGAGTGACCGCTATGTGCAATCCTATGCCTTTGGGTTCAGCGGCAAACTGGTTGAGACGGCGCTGTTCAAGCGCTACTGGCAGCATCTGAACCTGCAAAGTGATCGGGAGTGGACCATTCGGCGCTGTGAACGCAAAATGACAGCTGTTTTCCGCTCTGCTGGCCACAAGATTGGCGCGCGCTGGGATTTCCCGGATGTTGAGAAGGCGTTGCGTCAACTCGGCGATGCTGATTTGATCGCGGTGCTTCAGTTAGAGGCGAAACTGGAACAAAAGCGTGGCGAGGTGATTGGCCCGCTGGTTGCCCGGCATGGTCAGCCCGGCTGGCGTGTTGAGGTCGAGGCCTATATCAACTCGCCAAAATTCCGCAAATTCATTCTGCTGCTCCACCCTTCGGTGTGGCTGCCGCTGAATTTCCCGTTTCTCAAAAAATCGAAAGAGCGGCGCTTTGCACAGCACCGCCCCTATTTTATTCAGTCAGTCGGACCAGAGTGCAATCCGGTCATGCTTGCAGAAATCGCACGATGGGACGCAATGGATCCGTTGGTTACTTCGGCTGTTTCGCAAACCGCAGATACGGCAGTTTGATATCCAGCGCGCCGAATTTCTCGGTGGCTTGCTCGTTGTTCAGGCTCAGTGCCACGATCACATCTTGGCCGGGTTGCCAGTTGGCTGGGGTGGCAATCGGGACGCCGTCGGTGGCTTGTACGGCATCCAACGCGCGTAGAATCTCGGCGAAGTTGCGGCCCACCGACATCGGATAGGTCATCGACAGGCGAACCTTCTTATCCGGGCCGATGATGTAAACCGTGCGCACTGTGGCGGTGTTGGCGGGGGTGCGGCCCTCGGCTGGCAGGTAGTAATCGGCGGGCAGCATGTCGAAGGCTTTGGCGACGGTCAGGTTGGTGTCGTCGATGATCGGAAAATCGGCGGGGGCACCCCCAAACGCCTCAATATCGCGTTTCCATTTGCCATGATCGGCGACTGAGTCGACCGAAACGCCGATCACCTTGGTGTTGCGCTTGGCCCATTCGGGCGCAAGTTGGGCGACCGCACCAAATTCCGTGGTGCAAACGGGCGTGAAATCGCGCGGATGGCTGAAGATGATCGCATAGCCGCCTGCCAGCCAATCATGAAAATGGATGGTGCCAGCGGTGGATTCAGCGGTGAAATCGGGGGCTAGGTCGTTGATGCGGATAGACATGAGTTCTCCTGCGGCTGTCTGATGCGGTTTATGTAAGCGATTTGGAACGGAATTTCACCATGTCGCGTGACTTTGCCGTCAGAAGGGAAGGAAATTCTGTCTGTTCTGCGATGCTAGGAAAGCTGCCTTGATTTACGGGGGGTGTTTCGCGACATTTTCTGTCGGGCACACACTTGTACGGATGGGTTTCCACTGCCATATTATGATCAAATCTTAGGAGCCTGGCATGATCATCAAGCGCGATTTCTACATCAACGGCACATGGGTCGCCCCGGTCACCCCGCGCGATTGCGAGGTGATTGACCCCTCAACCGAGGAAGCCTGCGCGATTATTTCACTTGGGTCCGAGGCTGATACCAACGCGGCGGTAGCGGCGGCGAAGGCAGCGTTCCCGGCTTGGGCTGCGACCCCGCCTGCGGTGCGGCGTGAGGTTGTGGTGAAGATTTTGCAGCAATACGAGCTGCGTCTGGAAGAACTTGCGCATGCCATCGCGATTGAGATGGGTGCGCCGATTGATATGGCGCGTAGATCTCAGGCGCCCTGCCTGCCGTGGCACGCGACCAACTTTCTGACGGCGTTTGATGCGCTGGAATGGGTGCGCCCGCTGGGCCCGCACGCGCCGAATGACCGGATTGCACTGGAACCGATTGGCGTGGTGGGGCTGATCACACCGTGGAACTGGCCGATGAACCAGATCGCGCTGAAGGTGATCCCGGCGATTTTGGCGGGCTGCACATGCGTGTTGAAGCCGTCGGAAGAAAGCCCATTGGATGCGCTGCTGTTCGCCGAGTTTTGTCATGACGCGGGTGTGCCCGCTGGCGTGTTCAACTTGGTGAATGGCGATGGCCCGGGGGTGGGCGCCGTGCTGTCGGCGCACCCGGATGTTGAGATGATTTCCTTCACGGGGTCGACCCGCGCAGGCCGGGCGATTTCAGCGGCCGCAGCGCAGACGTTGAAGCGCGTGACGCTGGAATTGGGCGGCAAAGGTGCCAATCTGATTTTCGCAGATGCCGATGACAAAGCGGTGGAGCGTGGCGTCCGGCATATGATGAACAATTCCGGGCAAAGCTGTAATGCGCCCAGCCGGATGCTGGTGGAACGCCCTATTTATGACCGCGCGGTTGAGATCGCCGCACAAGTCGCGGATTCCATTAAGGTTGGCTCGGCGCATGATGCGGGCAAGCACATCGGCCCGGTGGTGAACAAACGCCAGTGGGAGCAGATTCAGGGCTTTATCCAGAAGGGCATCGACGAGGGGGCACGGCTGGTGGCCGGTGGTCCGGGTCTGCCAGACGGTTTCAACCGGGGCTTCTACGTGAAGCCGACGGTGTTCGCTGATGTTGTGCCGGGCATGACGATTGAGCGCGAAGAAATCTTTGGCCCGGTGCTGTCGATAATTCCTTTCGATACCGAAGAAGACGCCGTGCGGATTGCAAATGATACGCCCTATGGCTTAGCCAATTATGTGCAATCGAGTGACGGCGCGCGGCGCAATCGGCTTTCGCGGCAGCTGCGGTCTGGCATGGTTGAGATGAACGGCAATTCGCGCGGGGCAGGATCGCCTTTTGGTGGCGTGAAATCGTCGGGTCGGGCGCGTGAGGGCGGCCATTGGGGGCTTGAGGAGTTCCTTGAGGTCAAGGCGATCTCGGGCTGGGATCCTGAACTGGCTTAGGCGCTAAAGATCGCCAAAAGCGCCGCCCTTCACGGGGCGGCGTTTTGCATTTCTGGGGCTACTGCAAAACTTGACACATATGTCGATTCGGGTTCTGCTATAGGCAGCCACTGCAGGAGCCAACATGACCTCGCATCCCCGCTTGCTTTCGCCGTTGCACATGCGGGGCCAGACCCTGCGCAATCGGATCGTCTTCGGTGCCCATACCAACAATATGGCGGATCAAGGCCTGCCGGGTGCGCGGATGGAAGGCTATTTTCTTGAACGTGCTTTAGGGGGTGCAGGCATGATCGTGACCGAGCCTGTTCCTGTACATCGCACCGGGGTGCTGACGCGTGGCAACATGCTGCATGGATCAGACGATATTATCAAGCCTTTTCAGAGCATTACCGAAAAGGTGAAAGATGCGGGTGCGGTAATTTGCCAACAGCTTTACCATGTCGGCGCGCACGGCGATTCCGACCTCAGCTTTGCGCCGCATTGGTCGCCCTCGGGCGGGCCGTCGTATCACGACAGCGACGGCTCGCATAAGATGACCGAAGCCGAGATTGAAGAACTGCTGGCGGCGCATCTGGCGGCGGCGGTACGGGCGCAGAAATCTGGCTTTCAGGGAGTCGAGGTTTGGGCAGCCTATCATTCGCTTTTGGATCAGTTTTGGACGCCGTGGTCGAACCAGCGCGATGACAAATGGGGCGGCTCGCTAGAGAACCGGACGCGATTTTCGCGTGTTTTGATCGAAAATATCCGCCGGGCCTGTGGCGAAGATTTCATCGTTGGCATGGCCGTTAGCTATTCCACCGCCTATTCCGCGACGCTATCGGCCGAGAATATGTGTGAAATTATCGCCTTGCATGATGCGACGGGGCATCTGGACTATGTCACCGTCGGCGCCGGCAGCTATCTGGAATTTGACGCGATCATTCCGCCGTTCACCCATGGTGAAAAGCTGACGACGCCACTGACAGCACAGCTAAAAGCGCTGGTGAAGCATGCCAAAATCACCTCAGAGGCTGGGGTGCGTACGCCGGAAAACGGCGAGGCGATCATCGCTGCGGGCGAAGCTGATCTGGTTTCTATCGTGCGCGGGCAGATTGCCGATCCACATTTGGCGCGCAAAGCGACGGACGGTCGGGCCGAGGATATTCGTGGTTGTATCTCGTGCAATCAGATGTGCTGGGGCCGGCGCAGCCGGGATTATTGGATTTCCTGCTTGGTTAACCCTTCGGTGGGGCGTGAGTTTGAATGGGGCGGGGATCGGTTTCAGGCGGCTGTCGTGCCGAAATCGGTGCTGGTGGTGGGGGCCGGTCCGGCTGGGCTAGAGGCTGCGCGGGCTGCGGCGGAACGTGGTTACCGTGTGGAAATCGCCGAGGCTTTGCCGGTGATTGGTGGGCAGTTCCGGCTGGCCGGTATGCAACCACGCCGGGCGCAGATATTGGAGTTGATGGATTGGTATGAACGGCAGTTTGAAAAACTGGCTGTGACGCTGCGGCTGAATACCTATCTCGACGCTGATGCAATAGCAGATCATCAGGCGGATGTGGTGGTGCTGGCGACGGGCTCTCTGCCAGACGAAAAAGCCTTTCAGCGCTGGTTGCCGCATCTGGAAAGCCTGCCAGGGCTGGAACTGGGCGGCGTGTGGTCGCCCGAGGATGTGATGCGGCGCCAGGCGCGGTTGGGCGATGCGGTGATTGTCTATGATGAAGGGTCAAACTGGCGCGGCGTTGGCACGGCTTGGGCTTTGGCCGAGGCTGGAAAATCGGTGACGATCGTGACGCCAGAAGCGTTTGTCGGTAAAGAAATTGCCCGGACGGCGGCAGATGGCGCGGCGCGGCGCAGGTTGGCAAAGCTGGGGGTGGTGTTCAAAACCGAAGCGTGCATCGCGCGCTGGCATGGCAATGGCGCGACATTGGTTAATTTGTTGACGGGCGAGGAGCAGATTATTGCCGCCTCGGGTCTGGTGATGGCAACCACCAACCGGGCGTTTGATCCGTTCCCCGAGGGGTTTTCTGGCAAGAAAGTGCTGCGCATCGGCGACTGCGTGGCCCCTCGGTTGGCAGCCTATGCGTTTTATGAAGGCCGCAAGCTGGCGCTTGATCTTTAACCCACCCGCGCAAAACTGCTGGCCGAAGACAGCGCCCAAGCATCGCGGAAATGCGGCGAGGATGCGGGGTCAGCCAGCAGTTGACCGGGTTTAAGCTGCTCATATTGTTCGGCAAACGAGATTACTTTGTCGGACGAAGCGCGGCGTTGGAAGTGATGCGGGCGCAGATCTTGTGGATGCGAAAGCCCTGCGGCAGCGACCAGTTCGGCCAAAGCATGCAGCGTGTTGCGGTGAAAATTGGCCACCCTTTCGGCCTTGTCGGGGACCACGATGGCGCGTTGGCGGGCGGGGTCTTGCGAGGTGACGCCGGTGGGGCACAGCCCGGTATGGCAAGACTGCGCCTGAATACAGCCGACCGCAAACATAAAGCCGCGCGCGGCGTTGCACCAATCGGCCCCCAAAGCCATCACCTTGGCCATATCAAAGGCCGAGGTGATCTTGCCAGAAGCGCCGATCTTGATTTTGTCGCGCAGGCCGACGCCGATCAACACGTTGTGCGCAAAGGACAATCCATCGCGCAATGGCATGCCGACATGATCCATGAATTCGAGCGGGGCGGCGCCGGTGCCACCTTCTTTGCCGTCAATCACGATGAAATCCGGGGTGATGCCCGTTTCCAGCATCGCCTTGCAGATCGCCATAAACTCCCACGGATGGCCGATGCACAGCTTGAATCCGGCAGGCTTGCCGCCTGACAATTCCCGCATCCGGGCGACAAACTCTAACAGGCCTGCGGGGGTGGAAAATTCGGAATGGCTGGCGGGCGAGACGCAATCCTGCCCCATCGGCACGCCGCGAATCTTTGAGATTTCTGCGCTGACTTTCGCCGCGGGCAACACGCCGCCATGGCCGGGTTTGGCCCCCTGCGACAGCTTCAATTCTACCATTTTGATCTGTGGATCGGCCGCAGCCTCGGCAAACAGCGTGGCATCAAAGCCGCCCGCCAGATTGCGCGCGCCGAAATAGCCAGAACCCAATTCCCACACCAGATCGCCGCCAAATTCGCGGTGGTAGGGCGAAACCCCGCCCTCGCCCGTGTCATGAAAAAAGCCGCCAGCCTGCGCGCCTTTGTTCAGAGACCGGATCGCATTGGCTGAGAGCGCGCCGTAGCTCATCGCGGAAATGTTCAAAAGCGACGCCGAATAGGCGCGCGGGCCGATGCCGATATCAACCCGCATCGCCTCAATCGCGGCGGCAGGTTTGGGGGCAATGGAGTGATGCAGCCATTCGTATTGTTCCTGATACACGTCATACATCGTGCCGAACGGTCGCTTGTCCAACTCGCGCTTGGCGCGCTGATAGACAATGGCGCGTTTGTCGCGCGGAAAGGGCGCGCCGTCTTTATCGCCCTCAAAGAAATATTGCCGCAGTTCGGGGCGAATATCTTCTAAAATGAAGCGCATATGCGCCACAATCGGGTAGTTGCGCAGGATGGCGTGGCGGGTTTGCAGTAGGTCATAAACCCCCAACGCCAGCAGCCCCAGCATCACCACGGCCAGCAGTTCCAGTACATCGGCATAGGCCAGCCAGCGCTGGCTGAGGGCGGCAAAAATCACAGCAAGCACGACTGACAGCGTAATCGCAGAATAGCGAGGCTCGAACGGATAGCGCAGAAATTGCATTGTGATCCTTTGGGCAGCCCTTTGACCGCCATATAGTGCCAAATAAATTGCAGTCAGGTTAACGCCGGAATGTCACAGAGTCTTGTCACATTAAAAGGGAAGCGGGGCGCTGAAGGTGATCCAGTCTTTGGTCTCGGGATGGTGCAGCGACAGGCTTTCGGCATGCAGCATCAGGCGCGGAAAATCGCGCGCCTTTCCCGTGGCATAGATCGGATCGCCCAAGATCGGGCAGCCCTGCGCCAGCATATGCACGCGCAACTGATGGCTGCGCCCGGTCAGCGGGAACAGGCGGACGCGGGTGGCGTCGGGGTCGCGCGAGATCACCTGCCAATCGGTCTGCGCCGGACGACCGTGGGTGTGATCGACCATCTGGCGCGGACGGTTTGGCCAATCGGCGCAGAGAGGCAGGTCAATATGTCCGTGATCGGGCGTTAACTGACCGTAAACCTCTGCGATATACGTTTTCTTGGCGCGCCGCTTTTCAAATTCCTGTCCCAGAAAGCCCTGTGCTTGTTTGGTGCGGGCAAAAATCATCACGCCAGAGGTGTCACAATCCAGACGATGCACCAACAACGTATCCCAATGCGCCGCTTGCAGGCGGGATGTGAGGCAATCTTCACGCCCTTCCAGCTTGCCCGGCACCGACAGCAGACCCGCAGGCTTGTTCACCACGATGATTTGCGCATCCTGATATAAGATATCCAGCGGCACTTCGGGTGGATTGTAGATAAAATCCGGGATCATACGATGCTATGGCCTGCTGCTTTCAGGCTGTCGGCAAGGTGGCGGATATGGGCGGGGCCAACCTCGCAGCAACCGCCGACGATGGTGGCCCCAAGGGCGATCCATTCCAGCACAAAGGCGGTGTATTTCTCGGGCGACAGGTCATGGCGGTGGGTGTAATCGGGGGCAGCGACGGCACCGGGCAGCGGCAGGCTAGAGATTTCGCTGAAGCCATTGGCATAGGCCCCGAAGGGCAGGCCCATGGTAGACAGTTCGCGCAGTGCAGCCAGCATCGCCTCGGGCATCGAGCAATTTGCCAGCACGGCGGCGGTCGGGTGTTCGGCGATCAGATCGCGCAGGCCAGTGATGGGTTCGCCCGAGCGCAGGCGGCTGCCATCACGATCATGCACCGAGACCGAAAGCCAGACCGGCAGGCCCGCCGCCTGCGCGCCTTGCAGCGCGCCGCGCGCAAGGTCCAGCGATGACATGGTTTCCAGCAGGATCACGTCGACATGCGGGGCGAGGATGCGGGCTTTTTCGGCGTACAGTGGGGCGGAGACGGCGACGGGCGGCGTTAGATCGGGGCGATAGGATTCGCCCAAAGGCCCCATCGAACCGGCGATCATCCCGCGTCCGGCTTGGGCTTTCGCCTCATGGGCCTCCATCAAAGCGCGCAGGTGCAGCGCGTGATACAAAGCGTCGAGGCCGACGCCTTCAAGCCGATCATGCAGGATGTTGTAGGTGTTTGTGGTGGCGACAGAAGCGCCCGCCGCAAAGTAATCATCATGAATGGCCTTCACCAAGCCGGGATGGTCGATCATCACTCGGGTGGCCCAGAGCGGGGTGGGTTCATCGCCCGAGCGCGCGACCAGTTCTTGGCCCATGCCGCCGTCGAGAAGGGTAATCTGCATCATTCACTCCGTGATCAACCGGGCCGCCAGACCCGCGAAAAGTATCGCTGCGAGCTTGTTCAATCGCCCCATGTGCGCGCCAATAGCATGGCCCGCGCGCCCTGCCAAATAGCCATAGCCAACGGTGATCAGGGTGCCGGTCAGCCCGAAGATCGTACCAAGCAGCAGGATTTGCGGCCAGACCGGGCCAAGGCCGGGGTTCACGAATTGCGGCAGGAAGGCCAGCATGAACAAGATAGGTTTGGGGTTCAACATGTTGGTGAGCGCCCCCTTGCGAAACGCCGCCCAGCCTGTGCGTTGGCCTTTACCGGGGGTGATTTCGCCAGTGTCGCGCCAAGATTTCCAAGCGATATAAAGCAGATAGGCGGCACCTGCGTATTTGATCGCCGACAGCGCTCCGGGGTTGGCGGCAATCAGCGCCGAGAGGCCAAGCGCCGAAAGCACCACATGCCACAAGGCACCCAAGCCGACGCCAAGCCCCGCCATAACCCCAGCGCGCGGGCCACCTTGGATGCCCGATGCGGTGGCAAAGAACACATCTTGTCCCGGAGTCAGGTTCACAACCAAGCCGCCGCCGATGAAAGCGAGCAGATTATGCAGGCCGATGCCGTTGATGATATCCCACATAAAAAATCCTAGTTAAGGCATTGAAATATCGTAATAATCACCTTTGTCTTCGACGCACAGCTCTTGGGTGATTTGCAGCCCAGTCGCACCCTCCAGCGCGCCCGCGGCGATGCTGATGCGGGCTTCACCGACAGGGTCCCAAAACAGGCTGGAGCCGCAGGTGCCGCAAAACCCGCGTCGGGCTTGTGCCGAGGATTGGAACCAACGCAGGCCCGCGCTTTCCGTCAGCCGGAAGCGATCAAGCGGAACCGAAGTGGCGGCCCAGAAATGCCCCGAGGTTTTGCGGCATTGCGAACAGTGGCAGGCAAACACGTCGCGTAAGGGCGCGTCGGCCTCAAACCGCACCTGCCCGCAGAGACAACCGCCCTTCATTGGGCGTCCTTAAAGATTTCGGCCAACAGCGGCACCAGCCAATCTTCATCGGCCTGTGTGAAGGCGGCGGGGGTGTTGCTGTCGAGGTCCAACACGCCGAGCAGCTTGCCGGCGCCGTTCCAGACCGGCAGCACCAGTTCGGATTTGGTCGAGGTGGCACAGGCGATGTGGTCGGGAAAAGCATCGACATCCGGCACGTTCTGTACCTGACCTGTGCGCGCGCAGGCCCCACAGACGCCGCGCGAAAACGGGATCACAAGACAACCGTGGCCACCTTGATAGGGGCCTATTTTCAGCAGGTTAGGTTCAGTGACACGGTAAAATCCGGTCCAGTCTGCGAAGGGGTGGGCGTGATGCAGCTCACACGCCACCGTTGCCATCAGGGCCACAGTGTCGGTTTCGCCATGCGTTAAGGCGCGGATGGTTTCGGTAACTGTTTGCATATCAATATCCCAAAGCGCAGCCGTCTTTGCGCGCATCAGACGCCCCGATCAGGATGCCAGACTCGTCGATCAAGATGCTTTGCGCGCCACCGATCGGCTCGGGTGACAGCGACACATTATGCCCCAACTGCGCCAGTTCGGCGCGGACTTGGGCCGAATAACCGCTTTCCACCTGCATCCCCTCCGCCCCCGAAAAACAGCGCGGCGCGTCAATGGTGGCTTGGGTTTCTAGGCCGTAATCGACCATGTTGGTGACAAAGCGGGCATGGCCGCAGGGCTGATAAGCGCCGCCCATCACACCGAAGGGCATGATCACCTTGCCATTTTTGCGCAACATGCCGGGAATGATCGTGTGCATTGGGCGTTTGCCGCCACCAGCCTCATTCGGATGACCCGCTTCAAGGCTGAAGCCCGCGCCACGATTCTGAAAGTTGATACCGAACTTTTGCGAGGCAATGCCCGCGCCAAATCCCCAGAAAATCGAATAGATGAGCGAAACGGCCATGCGGTCGCGGTCCACCACAGTGATGTAAATCGTGTCTTTGTGCACAGCTTCGGTCAGGGGTGCTGCGCTTGCCATCGCGCGCTTGGGGTCGATCAGCACCGCCAGCTTGGCGGCGGTTTCAGGCGACAGCATATGATCCAGCCGGGGCGCGGCCTCGGCAATGAAGCGGTTGCGGGCGTCATAGGCGAGCTTGGCGGCCTCGGCCTCGATATGCGCGCGCTGGGTGCCGAACGGCTCCATCGCCGCCAGATCGAAATGCTTGAGGATGTTCAGCATCAGGATGGCGGTGGCACCCTGACCGTTTGGCGGATGCTCGACCAGTTCGATACCCTTATACTCGCCCGCGATGGGGTCGGTGTAAGTGCAAGCGGTGGCTGCAAAATCGTCCAGCGTGTGCAGCCCGCCCATGGCCTGCAGCGAGGCGACCATATCTGCGGCAACCTCGCCTTCGTAAAATCCGGCGCGGCCTTCGCGGGCAACGCGGCGCAGCACTTCGGCTTGGCCGGGGGCGCGGAAAACTTGACCGATTTTTGGCACCCGACCATCCAACAGGTAAAACTTGCGGGCGTCGCCTGTCAGGTCCGGGCCATCTGCCGCCCAGTCGAAGGCCACGCGGGGGGCAACCTGAACACCCTCATCGGCGTAACGAATCGCCGGTGCCAGTACGCGGTCGAGGCCCAATTTGCCCCAATCGGTGGACAGCCGGCAAAACGCGTCCATCGCGCCGGGCACTGTGACCGGATCGACGCCGCGCAGCGGCACGGCATTAAGACCACGGTCGCGCATCGCTTGCGCCGAATAAGCCTTGGGCGCGCGACCAGAGCCGTTCAGCGCGACAATTCGTTCTTCGCCCGCAGGTTTGATCAGGGCAAAGCAATCGCCACCCATTCCCGTCATTTGCGGTTCGCAGATCCCCAGCAAAACCGCGCCTGCGATGGCGGCGTCCACCGCATTGCCGCCCGCCTCTAGCACCTCAACCGCAACTTTGGCGGCCAAGGGATGCGAGGTGGCGCAGATGCCATTGCTGGCATAGATCGCCGAGCGGCCTGGAGCCTGAAAATCGCGCATAGAAAAACTCTCCCGTTGGCGGCAAGCCCAGGTGTTCAGTCCCGGCATTTGATGGATGGAGTTTACGGTGAACCTTTCGGGGTCGATTGTCCATTGTTTGCAGATGAACTCGTAGGGTGTAAGATCTGTGGGGGTCTTCAACCTTCGCCTGAAGCGGTAGGCGCTGCTAAGGCTGGCGAGGTGATTTGGCAATTGATCATGGCCGTCTTAGTGGAAGCGTTTGAGCGTCGCTTTCTTGATCGCTCGGTTCATCCGTTCGACCGCGCCATCTTCCATTTCAAGGAAAAGATTGCACTATCAAAGACCGTGGTCATACATTTAAGCAGTTTTTGTGGGACTTCCAAAAAAGAGATGAACCTCGACGCCACGAACTGGGTTGGGGCAATATCCGCAAGGCCGAAGGAAGTTCTATACAGCTACAGGTCCGATATCGGCATTATCGGCGGTTGTATTGGGGGGAAATTTTGGCAAAGGGGGGCAATTCTGACGAAGTTAGAGCAATCGCGCCTCAAGCGGGCGATTGTAGCGTGTCCAACCGGAAGCTGAGCAGGTTGCGCCCGCCTTCCCGACGATAGCTAAGGTCTTTCGACAGGCTGCGAATCAAATGCCAACCAAAACCGCCTTCGGGCAGATCGGCAAAATCCCCCAGCGGGGCGAGCACTCCTGCGGGCAACTGGCCGCCGGGCATCGGCGCGCCGGTGTCCGATATCATGCACAGCAGTTCGTTCCGCCGCAGTTGCAGCGAGATTTCAATTTCGCCGTCATGATGGGCATAGGCATGTTCAACGATGTTGTTCAACGCCTCTGCCAGCACGATTTCGGCGGTGCCGCGACCGTCTTCGGGCAGGCTGCGCAACAAAAGCGTGTCCAGCAACGCGCGCAAACCATCGCGCACGGCGGTTTGACGCCCCGGAATCGTCAGTCGGGTGCTCGAGGAGAAGTCGACCGCTTCGGCATCCATCGGTCTACCCCGCCTGCCGCAAACCGTCGGGCAGGTGGTCATGGATGGTGAAAATACTGTCCATCCGGGTCAGCCGGAACACCTTTTGCACCGTCGCGGTCAGGCCCGAAAGTTCCAGTTTTCGATCGGGCCCCAAAGCCTTCATCACCGCCACCACCGCGCCCAGACCGCTGCTGTCCAGAAATGCCACCCGCGACATATCCAAGACCACCCGCTGTGACGGCGTTTGAGTGAGTTCGCGCATCCGGTCTTTGAATTGGATCGCGCCTGCAGCGTCGATACGGTCGCCCAAAGCGCTGACCACAATCATTTCGCCACGGTGTTCTGCCACAAGCTCCATCTGCTTGGCCCCTTTGTTGGAAAACTGGGGTCAGGTTAGGCTCAAGAGGTTACTGATCCGTAAGCAGGGTCGACAATAGAGCAATTAATTCAACTGGAATTGCAGCGGATAGCGACCATTCTCAAAATCGCCGAACAGATCGGGCAGATCGGGGTGGGTAATCGGCTCACCCGTCTCATCCGGCACCAAATTCTGCTCGGAGACATAGGCGACATAGTAGCTTTGGTCGTTTTCAGCCAGCAGGTGATAAAAGGGCTGATTGCGCGACGGGCGGGCGTCTTCCGGAATGGCGTAATACCATTCCTCGGTGTTGGAAAATATCGCGTCCACATCGAAGACCACACCACGAAACGGGTGCTTTCGATGACGAAGCACCTGACCGATGTGATATTTGGCCGCAGTCTTCAGCATAGCATATGTGCCCCCATAAGGGTTAGTAATCGGTTGCGCAGGCAGTGTCTATTCCACAGGCGCGCTGCGAGGGAAACAGTCTGTATTGGGCTGCGGCCTAGTCTGGCAGTGTCTTGCCGATCCGAAAATCCGCCGAAACCGGGTTTCGCACGGGATTGTCATGTGAAAACGCAGACATGCCCATTTCATCTGCAGTGATTTTCTCGTATCTTTGCTACAAAATAAGAACGCGAGGGGCAAATGAGCAGAACTCTCCGTGCGTCGATCCTGTTGCTGGCCCTTGCATCTTGCGGGGGTGGAAACTCATCGGCGCCGAAAAATATGGATGACGCCTGCGCGATTGTGCAGCAGCGCCCCGCTTATTTCAGCGCCATGCGGGCGACAGAGCGGAAATGGGGCGTGCCGGTGCATGTGCAGATGGCGGCGATATATCAGGAATCGAAGTTTATCGGCAATGCGCGTACCCCACACCAGTTTGCGCTGGGGGTGATCCCGATGGGGCGGCAATCTTCGGCCTATGGTTACAGTCAGGCGCTGGATGGCACTTGGGAAGAATACCAAAGCGAACAGCGCCGCCGTGGCGCCAAGCGCGACCGCATCAACGATGCCACGGATTTCATGGGCTGGTACATGAGCCAAAGCAGCGAGAGGTTGGGCATATCACTCAACGATGCTGAGGCGCAGTATCTGGCTTACCATGAGGGGCGGACGGGGTATGCCAAGCAATCCTATCTGGAGAAGCCTTGGTTGGTCGATGTCGCCGCCGCGATTGGGCGGCGGGCGACGATGTATCAGGAACAGCTAAGCTATTGCCGCCGTTAGCGGCCCCGGCGCTCGATCTCGTCGGTGATGTTGAACAGGCTGGCGCTGTAATTGCCGCCAGTCTTTAGATCACCCAAAATCACCGTGGTTTGCTGGCCAAGATCATCGGTGATCACCCATTGCCGCAGGGTGATCGGGTTGGCGGTGAACACCAGCGCGATCTGGCCGTATTCGGGATGCTGCGGATCTTGGGCGGTGACTTGGGTGGCGTTCTTATCTTCGGTATGGGCGACCACGGTTTTGGCGCTTCCGAGATTGACGTTGGCGGCGAGGATCAGGTTCAGCGGCGTGCGCTTCAGGGGGTACTGCTCGGGCGCTTGGTTGGACTTCGCATCGAAGATCGCAACGTTGCCGCTGGAGGCCAGCACCAAGGATTTATCTGGCGGGGCGTATTCAAAACGGACCCGGCCGGGGCGTTTGATGATCAGCTTTCCGGTGGCGATCGAGCCGTCGGCGTTGACTTGGGTGAACGGGGTTTCCGCCGAGGTCAGGCTGTTCAGATAGGCGGAAAGATCGTTCAACGGGATCTTATCGGCCCAAGCAGGGGCGACCGACAGGATCAGGGCGAGCGGGGCGAGGAGGGTGCGAAGCGGTTTCATGCCATATATATAGGGCATCAGAGGCGCGCCTGCACCCCCCTCGCGTTCACTTGGCGGAGAGGTGCCGAAGCGGGTTTCGTGAGCGGTCCCAACTCGGGACCATTGTTTTCTATGGATTAAATTGTGGCAAAAATCCTGATCTTCATGCTTTGTTAACGCGCGCGCGGCGCGCTGTTGAAGCCTTTGGCGGGGAATATTTAGGCCAATGTGAAACCCGCGCAGTTTCATCTTGGCAAAAATACTCCCGCGCGGCGCGCTTCGGCGCTTTCAGCCGCAGCGCCTCTTGCCCGTAAGGCGATAGCGGTTACAATACCCGCAACCCAAGCCAAGGACGCATCCATGTCGATCAACGCCCCGGAAACCCAGATTGTCACCCATTGGAAAATCGCTTGCGATGGCGGTGAGGCGGCTTTGGGCCATCCGCGGGTTTGGCTGACCATCCCGGAAGCTACCGGCTTTGTCGAATGTGGCTATTGCGACAAACGCTTTGAGATCGACCGCGCCCATGCGCATGATGATCACTAAGGTCTAAGCGATTGCGCGCCCGGTGGTTTTTGCGGGCGATCACGGCGATCATCTGCCTGCCGCTGGTCTATTTCGCGGCTGGATTTGTCGGTGCTGTGATCCCCGGCAAACATGCGGATCTGGCCCCCGGCACCGATGTGCTGATCGGGCTTGCGCGCGCGCCGATCCATTATGATTTCCTGCTGCCAATGTCGCCGGAACTGCGCGCACGTTTTGGCTTTGCTGAAGCTGCGGGGGTGCCCGTGAACGCGCCGCAAGCCGAGTGGTTGCTGGTCGGTTGGGGATCAGAGGCGTTTTACACCAGTGCTGGCAGCTACGCGGATATGAAACCGGGGGCGGTTTGGACGGCCGTAACCGGCGATAAAGCCGTGCTGCATCTGGATGTGGCGGGGGATGTCAGCGGGGTGGAGGGGATCAGCTATTTCACCCTGTCGGACGCGCAATATCAGGCGCTGCTGGGCAGTCTGGAGGCGAATTTTCAGCGCGATCAGACCGGGGCTCCGCTGGCTTTGGACGCACATTTCAACGATCACGACGCGTTTTTTGCCGCCGAGGGTGATTTTAACCTCCTGCATCCCTGCAATGCTTGGCTGGGCGAAACTCTGCGCGCGGCGGGGGTGCCGTTTGGAATTTGGACACCGACGCCGCAGGCGGTGGAACTGTCGTTGCGCTGGCATCAAGGCTAAGCGTGTCAGGTTTAGATTGAATCGAAAACCACTGCCTCTCGCATCCGCTCGAACGCGTTTTTCGATAAGTGGTCTGCTATCAAAACCTGACACGCTCTAGAACGCCGGGCTGCTTCGTGGCAATACTGCGCCTCATATCGGTTAAAGAGGCGGGCAGATCATGGCATTCGGCAAGGGCAATCACCTGCATCTGATCGACGGCTCGGCGTTTATTTTCCGGGCGTATCATGCGCTGCCACCGCTGACGCGCAAGTCGGATGGCCTGCCGGTGGGCGCGGTTGCGGGGTTTTGCAACCTGCTGTGGGGCGAGTTGACCGCGACCCGGAAAGAGACCGCGCCGACGCATCTGGCGGTGATTTTCGATGCCGGATCGAAGACCTTCCGCAATGAGATTTACAGCGCCTACAAGGCGAACCGCCCGGAATTGCCCGAGGATTTGCGGCCGCAGTTCGCCTATACCCGCAAGGCGACGCAGGCGTTCAATGTGCCCTGCATCGAGGTTGAGGGCTATGAGGCCGACGACATTATCGCCACTTTGGCGCGGCGCGCGCGCGAGGCTGGCGGGACGGTGACGATTATATCGTCAGACAAAGACCTGATGCAGTTGATCGGCGACGGCGTTGATATGCTCGACCCGATGAAGAACAAGCGGCTGGGGCTGGACGAGGTGTTTGAGAAGTTCGGCGTGGCTCCGAACCGCGTGGTTGATGTGCAGGCCTTGGCCGGAGATTCGGTCGATAACGTGCCGGGCGCGCCGGGCATCGGCATCAAGACGGCGGCGCTGCTTATTCAGGAATACGGCGATCTGGAAGCGCTTTTGGCGCGGGCGGGCGAGATCAAGCAACCGAAGCGGCGCGAGGCTTTGGTAGATAACGCCGATCTGATCCGGATTTCTAAGCGCTTGGTGCAGCTTGATGGCGACATGCCGTTGGATTGGCCGTTGGAGGGGTTGGAGTTGCGCGCGGTTGAACCCGACGTGGTGATGGGCTTCCTGCAAGAGATGGAGTTTTCTACCCTGACCAAGCGGGTGGCCGAGCGGTTGAAGGTGGCGGCTCCGGTGGCGGACCCGGCGCGCGGGATGCATGTTGCAGGCGCGCATGATGCGGTGGAGACCGTGCAGGTGGCGTTTGATGTGGCAGGCTATGAGAAGATCGACACCATGGCCGCGTTGCAGGGCTGGATCGCGCGGATTGTCGAGGTTGGGCATGTGGCGGTGGATACCGAGACGACCAGCTTGGATGAGATGCAGGCGGAACTGGTGGGGATTTCTTTGTGCGTCGATGCCGGGAAGGCTGCCTATATTCCGCTGGGGCATAAGCAGGGCGGCGGCGATCTGTTTGGATCATCCGAACTGGTGGCGGGTCAGTTGGATTTGGGGGCCGTGCTGGCGGCGTTGAAGCCAGTGCTGGAAGATGCTTCGGTGCTGAAAATCGGCCAGAACATGAAATATGATTGGAAGATTTTCAAGCGTTATGGCGTCGAGGTCGGCCCGTTTGACGACACCATGCTGATGTCTTCGGCAATGCAGGCGGGCTTAAATGGGCATGGCATGGATGCTTTGTCCGAGAAGTATTTGGGGCATACCTGTATTCCGATCAAGCAGTTGATCGGCTCGGGCAAGTCGGCGGTGACGTTTGATCGGGTTGGGGTCGAGGATGCGGTGAAATATGCCGCCGAGGATGCCGATGTGACGCTGCGGCTGTGGGCGTTGTTCAAGCCGCAGTTGCATAAGGCGCGGGTGACCACGGTGTATGAGACCCTGGAGCGGCCCTTGGTGCCGGTGCTGGCACGGATGGAGATGGCCGGGGTTCAGGTGGACCGCGATACTTTAAGCCGGATGTCGAACGCCTTTGCGCAGAAGATGGCGGGGTTGGAGGCCGAGATTCAAGAGATGGCGGGGCAGCCGTTTAACGTGGGCAGCCCGAAGCAATTGGGCGAGATCTTGTTTGACAAGCTGGGTCTGCCGGGCGGCGAAAAGGGCAAGACCGGGGCCTATGCCACCGGAGCGGATGTGCTGGAGGATCTGGCGACCGAGCATAAGCTGCCGGGGTTGGTGCTGGATTGGCGGCAGTTGGCCAAGCTGAAATCGACCTACACCGATGCGTTGCAGGACCATATCAACCCGGAAACCGGGCGGGTGCATACCTCGTATTCGATCACCGGGGCGGTGACGGGGCGGTTATCTTCGACCGATCCGAATTTGCAGAATATTCCGATCCGGTCCGAGGAAGGGCGCAGGATACGTGAGGCGTTTGTGGCACCGAAGGGCAAGGTGTTGGTCTCGCTGGACTATAGCCAGATTGAGTTGCGGATTTTGGCGCATGTGGCCGATATCGCGTCGCTGCAACAGGCGTTCAAGGATGGCATTGATATTCACGCGCTGACGGCGTCAGAGATGTTCAACGTGCCGCTGGATCAGATGACGTCTGATATTCGCCGCCGCGCCAAGGCGATCAATTTCGGGGTGATCTACGGGATTTCCGGCTTTGGTCTGGCACGGAATTTGCGGATCCCTCGGGCGGAAGCGCAGGGCTTTATTGATCGGTATTTTGAGCGGTTTCCGGGGATCAAGGAATACATGTCCGACACCGTGGCGTTCGCGCAGAAGAACGGCTTTGTGCAGACTTTGTTTGGCCGCAAAATCCACACGCCCGAGATCAACGCCAAGGGGCCGGGGGCGGGGTTTGCCAAACGGGCGGCGATCAATGCGCCGATCCAAGGCACCGCGGCCGATGTGATCCGGCGGGCGATGATCCGGATGCCTGCGGCGATTGCGGATATTCCGGCGACGATGCTGTTGCAGGTGCATGACGAATTGCTGTTTGAGGTTGATGAAGGTGCTGCCGACGCGCTGATCAAGGTGGCAAAGGATGTGATGGAGGGGGCTTCGCATCCGGCAGTGCATCTGAAGGTGCCGTTGACGGTTGAGGCGGGCGTGGGGGCGACTTGGGCGGCGGCGCATTAAGGTGAAGGCTGGGGGGCTCGCCCCCCAGACCCCGAGGATATTTGAGCACAGAGGATGACCGAAGTGATCCAGAACTGGGCGGAGTTGAAGGCATTTGCCTTGGCGCTGGCGTTGCCCAAGATCACTTTGGCCACACCTTGGGGGCATGAGGCGCTGAAGGCTTTTGGCAAGATGTGGTGCTATTGGTCGTATTATGAGGATGCGGCGGTGTTCAAAGCCAGCCGGGACGAGCGGGAAATGTTGATGGCGGCAGAGCCCGCGACGTTTTTTCTGCATCCACATTATGCGCCGCATAATCTGGTTCTGGTGCGGGCGGGGCGGATTGATCGGGCTTGGGCACGCGCACGGCTGATCCAGCAATGGCGGGATGCGGCACCGAAGCGGTTTTTGAAAGACTGGGATGCACGATGACGTCGCTGGCTTTTTCGGGTTTGGCATAGGTTAAGGGGTGACGTCTATGAGATCCGGATTGGCTTATCGCGCGACCGCCTTCGTCGTTGTTCTGGCAGCAAGTGTTTGCCTCGCAATTGCGAACGCATTTCGTGCGTTTCACGCGCCGTTTACTTTTGAAATTCGCACCGTTTGCGCTTTATGCCGTGACGCTGAGAGAATCTTTTCGACTTGAGGGCGATCAATCTCAAACCATTGAGAATGGATGATTTATTCTCAGACCGCTTATCGCTTTCTGTCGGGCACCTTACGCTAATGGCAGCGAGAGGTCCGAGAGGGCCGATAAGCGATCAGGCGCGATCAACCCGGAGTTGGTAGCAGTTGTTGCGCGCAGAGCGGATGTGCACATAGGCCACCCGCGTGTCGTTCAGGCGGGCTTCGGCCTCGGTTGGGATCGTCGCGGTGGGGACGACAGCGCCTGTGCCGTAGACGATGCGGTTTTCGGCGGAGTAGCCCCTTATGATGTAGTCGGGGGAGGCGAGGATTTCAGGGATATTTGCGCCTCCGCCCGCTGCGCAAGCATCAGCGCAGAGGAAGATCGGGCCAAGTTCGGCATAGGGTTGCAGCGCGGGGAAGGGGCGATGGGCGAGAATCAGCATGCCCGCGCCCTTAGGGATCATTTCTAGACAATGGCGGCACGGGTTACCTGCGCCGTCAGAGATGTGGTGCTCGGGTTTTTGGCCGTTGGCGTCAGGGCCGCCGGCCTGATAGGCGCGGGCGATTTCGGTGGCGATGGCGGTGAAGCGGATCATTTGAGCCTCCGGGTTAGGGTTGGCCCAAATAGCGCCGCGATCAGGGTTCAGGCGACCCGAAACCTGCGGTTAATGGTTTGGCGTTATGCTTGATCGGAGTTCACCTTAGAGCGAACGGGGTCTGATGATCTTGATGAGACTGCAACGCAAACCACCTTAACGCTGGATCAGCGGCCCCATCACTTTGCCGCCCAAGATGTGCAGGTGGTAATGCGGCACCTCTTGCATGCCATGCGGGCCTGCGTTGGTAATGGCGCGGTAGCCTTGACCGGGGGCGACGCCGACGATTTCGCAGACTTTCGCGCAGGTGCGGTGGAAGTCGAGGATTTCCTCGGCGGAGGCTTTGGCCGCAAAGTGATCGAAAGTGGCGTAGGGGCCTTTCGGGATCACCAGCACATGCACCGGGGCATGTGGGGCGATGTCGTGGAAGGCCAAGCTATGCTCGGTTTCCAGTACGGTTTTGTTGGGAATTTCGCCGCGCAGAATGCGGGCGAAGATGTTTTGCGGGTCATAGGTGTAGGGCATGTTCAATCCACAAACAGATAAGCGGTGGCGGCGATTTCGCGGGCCTTCTCGGGCGAGATATCAAGGAACTCGGCCAGAGGCACGGTGTTTTCATCAATGCTCGCACTTTGACGGACACGCAGCAGATTGGGAAAACCCGCGTCGCGGATGCGGTCGCCCTCAAATTTCACGTCATAGCGGATGGTAGGCAGCAACCGCTCAATCGTGGCTTTGGGGGTCGACTCTGCAGCCAGACCGACGCGGATGGCATGGCCGATCAAGTATTCATCGGTGAAGTCGCACTCGATTTCCAGCAGCCGCACCTTGGCCTTGTCGTTGTAGAAATCCTGCATCAGATCGACATTGGCTGGGTCGATGCAGATCACCAGTTGATCGGTTTTCCAGTAATCGAACAACACCCGCATCAGCGCGCGGCGGTGGCGGGTGCGTTTTTCCAGCGTGGATTGGATGCCGCCCAAGTCAGGCAGCGGGGTGGCGGCCTCATTGAACAGATAGTCCAGCGCGGGCAGGTTGGTGACTTGGCGCACGCGTTCGACCAAGCGTTTCGCGACATGCCATTTCTTGCAGGTGACCATCATCAGCGTGCGGTGGCGGCCGAGCGAGCTTTCGGTCTCCCAGAACCGCGGCGCAAAACGGCGGCCAACCCGGCCCCTGCCGGAGATGAATTTGAACAGGCTGCGGCCTTCGTTCGAGATCGCAAAACGCACGCCTTTGGCGGCGTAAAGCTTGCCGAGGCGGTCTTTCAGATCGGTGGCGTCTGGGCTGATTTTGCGGGCGAACAGATAGTCTTGGCTGATCAGCAGGTCGTAATTATCGTTATAAAACGACACCGGCATGCCGTAATCGGTGAACATCAGGAAGGTCAGCGTGCGGGTGCGCAGTTCGTGTTCGGGGATCAGGTGGCGGACGATGGTTTGGAAGAACGTCTCATCGGGGATCCAGGTGGTGCGGAAGAACCGCATCACGTCGCGGCGTTTCTTGGTGAATTCCAGCACGGATTCCACGGTGCGGCGCCGCAAGCACCACCATTGGCTGCCGATCTGCATGGCGATGTCGGCGGGGACGTGGCGGGTCAGGCCGAGTTTGTCTTGCCATCTCATCGAGGCGTAAAACAGCGCCTTGTGGGTGCGCTCGTTGAAATAGTGGCGGTAGATCAGGCGTTCTTCCTTGATGCCGGTCTTGATCCAGTCAGAGCTGAAGAAATCGACGCTTTCGATGTAATCGACTTCCTCGCGGTCGAGAAATTTATGGGCGAATTCGGCGGATTTGATCGGCATGCAGTCGCCGGACAGCATGTAAAAATGGGTAGCGCGCGGGAAGGTCTCGACCGCAGCCTCAACCGCCATCAGCGTGGCCTCGACCAGCGACCATTCGCCCCAGCCGCATTTGGCGCGGCGCTTGGTGAAGGTGACATTGGGGTTTGCGGCCAGCACCGCGCGGATTTTGTCGAAATCGGATGGCTTGGCGCGGCCATCGAAGTGGATGGCGACATAATCCCCCACCGCTGTCAGGCGCTGGGCCTGAGCGATGATCCCCTCGGGATCTTTGTGGCAAAGCAGGATGTAGGCGATTCTGGCCATTTGATGAACATTAAACCCTTGAACGCGACATTGTTTCCCTGAATACCTTGAAGACACATTGAAAAGACAGAGTTTGTTTGCTTTTTTGTGCTGGATTGAGTTTGTGCCGGATAAGGCGCGAGCGTTTGGGAGTGTGCGGATGGGTTTCCCCGGAACTTGGATGACAGAGTCGGAATCGGTGGTCTACCGGGTGGTGCCGAAATGCGCTTGCTCGACGATCGGGCAGATCATGTTTTATTCCGATCATGGCACGTTTTTCGATGGCGATATCCATGATGCCACGGGCGGGATGCACAAATGGGCGATTGAGGCGAGCCAGCCGCTGATTGAGCGCAACGTCAAGACGCATAAGTCTTACGCGTTTACCTGCGTGCGTAACCCCTACACGCGCATTCTATCGTCATTTTTCGATAAGATTTGCGGCATTCAGCGCAACGGCAAGCGCTATCGCGGCAATCTGGTGCCGCTTCTGGTGCAGAAATACGGCGTGCAGGTGGGCGGTGATGACGGGCAGGGCGAGTTCGATCAGATCGAAAGCTTCCGGCGGTTTCTGCTGTTTGCCCGCGACACCATCCGGTTCAAAAAGCCGATGGAGCCAGATATTCACTGGTCGGCGATGGCGGGGCATGTCTCGACCTATATCGTCAATGGCGGGCGCTATGACCAGATTTTCTTCACCGAGAAATTCGATGAGGGCATGGGCGCGGTTCTAAAGAAAATCAAGGTAAAGCATAAGGTTGATCTGACCAAGATCCCGAAGTTCAACGAAAGCGAAGGCCACGGGCCGAAGCGCTTGCACCCGGTTGAAGATTACTTTGACGACCTGTCGCGGCATCTGATTTGGGAGATCTACAAGCGCGATTTCCAACTGTTTAAGTACGACTTCGACAATCCGGGCAACAAGATGCCATTGGCCGAGGTGGATCTGGACGAGGTGCATGCCAAGCTGGGCGACTGAGTTTGGCGTTGGCGCTGGTGGTTTCACACCCCCAGACCCCCGTGGGATATTTGAGCACAGAGGATGACAATTTTAGATAAATTGTTTGGATTGTCTGCGGTTTAATCCGGTATCTTCATCACGATCTTGCCGATATGACCCGAGCTTTCCAGCCGCCAATGTGCGGCGGGCGCGTCTGTCAGGGCGTATTCACTGTCGATCACCACGCGGAATTTACCTTGCGCGATCAGCGGCCAGATGTTGGTTTCGACCTGATGCGCGATGGCGGCTTTGGCGGCATCCGATTGTGGGCGCAGGGTGGAGCCGGTCAGGGTCAGGCGGCGCATCATCATTTCGGCAAAGTTCAACTCTACCTTGGGGCCTTGCAGGAAGGCGATTTGCACAAGGCGGCCGTCATCGCACAGCGCGCGGACGTTGCGCGGCAAATAAGGGCCGCCGACCATATCAAGGATCAGATCGAAGCCGCCGAGTTGCTTGGCTTCTTCGGAAAAATCGGCGGTTTTGTAGTTAAAACAGGTCTCTGCGCCCAAAGCCTCGACCGCGCGGCATTTGTCATCACTGCCTGCGGTGGCAAACACCCGCGCGCCCAAGGCGCTTGCGATCTGCACCGCCGTGGTGCCGATGCCGGACGAGCCGCCGTGGACAAGGAAACGCTCGCCTGCTTTCAGCCTGCCGCGCATCACCATGTTCGACCAGACGGTAAAACAGGTTTCGGGAAGGCAGGCGGCTTCGCGTAAGGACAGGCCCTCGGGGATCGGTAGGGCGTGCGATTCGTTGCAGGCGGCGTATTCTGCGTAACCGCCGCCGGGCAGCAGCGCGCAAACCTTGTCACCGATCTGCCAGCGGGTGACGCCGGGGCCCATGGCGACGACGGTGCCGGCCCCCTCCAACCCCGGCAGCGCCGAGGCAGAGGCGGGTGGCGCATAGGAACCGGCGCGTTGCAGCGCGTCGGGGCGATTCACCCCGGCATAGGCGAGGTGGATAATGATCTGGCCGTGACCGGGGACTGGAACCGGGACAGATGCCGGGGTCAGCACATCCGGGCCGCCGGGGGCCGAGATTTCCATGGCCAGCATCGAGGAGGCCAAACTTGAGGGGAGCGTCATTCAGAGAGCCTCTTATGGATTGTGATGGCCGGGCAAGTCATGCGGTTGCGGGGCGCGGATTTTTTCCAGCAGTTTCAGTGGGCCCGCCAGCAGGGCTTTGGCGACGGGGTTATTGCCGATCGCGGTCTTGGTTTTCTCAAACGCGGTGACATTGGCAAGGCGGCGGTCCAAGAACGCCCAAGTGTCGGCATTGTCATCCGATTGATCGCCCAGCCAGAACAGCACCGTGGCGGAATAGACGGCTGAGAGTGTGGCGCGTTTAGAATACCAGTTCAGATCGTTCGAAGTGTCGCCAAGCGCGCGCCAGACCGCGTCGGCGGTGCCCCAGATCAGCTTGGCAGCTTCGGGGGCGTGGTGTGGCAGGCTGAACAAAGTGGTGCCGCGGCGGACGAGTTCTTTGTCGGCCCCCGACAAGCGCAGTTTGATCGCCAGAGCCACGCGGCCCGTGTAGCGCAAAGCGGTCAGATCAGAGGCGGCAAGGGTTTCGGTCATCGCGCGGTCGCCCAGTTGATGATAGGCGACCGCCAGGTCGATACCGCCGCGCGGGAACAAGGCGCGGGCCAAGCCGGGGGCCACACCCGAATCGGTCAAGGCCGCTTGCAGCGTGGTTTCTGACCAGCCATCAAAGGCGGCATGCGGCAGGGCGGCTTGCAGAATAAGGCTTTTGGCGGCCTCCATGCTGTGTTCCGCGGTGTTTTTATCGTCCATTTTGGTCCCCTTCCCTGCACACGGTAGACAAAGCCAGCGCACTTTGCTATGCGCGCCAAGCCTGCACATTCAGTGCAACTCTAACTTAGGAAGGTGGTGACAACCACATGCAGGTCAGCGTCCGCGACAATAACGTTGAGCAAGCCCTTCGGGCCCTCAAGAAAAAGCTCCAGCGCGAAGGCGTGTTCCGCGAAATGAAGCTTAAGCAACATTTCGAGAAACCCTCCGTCAAGAAAGCTCGCGAATCCGCCGAAGCCGTGCGCCGTGCGCGCAAGCTCGCGCGGAAGAAGCTTCAGCGCGAAGGCGGGATGTAATTTTCGGGTTTCCGAAGATTGCCAAACGTTAGCGACACTGGAGGAGCGATCCTCACCCCGATTGACCCCCGCCCTTCACAGGTCGGGGGTTTTTCATTACGATTATATTTAAAGCATATCGCCCGTTTTGCGTGCATCTTCGACCTATTCACCCAGAAGCCCGTCTATTCGCAACAATGTGGCAACCGAAAGCGGGCAGTGGCGTTTAGCTGGAAACGATCACAGCGAAAGGGCTGTCTATGCTTGTGAAGTTTGGCTACGACATCTCTGTGTCCTGTGCCCACGAAACGCCGATGATCTGTATGATGTCGGTGCGCGATGAGTTGCGCGAAGCTTTGCGCGTACAATCGGCGATGGTGACGACGCCTGCGGTGCCGACCTCGGTCTATCGCGATTTGTTTGGCAACACCTGTCGGCGGATGGTGGCGCAGCCTGGGCTGTTCAGCTTGCGCAGCGATTGCACGATTGAGCTTGGCGGGTTGCCCGATCCGGTGATGCCGTGGTTGCGGGCGACTCCCCTTGCGGAATTGCCGGATGAGGTTTTGATCTATCTGGTCGGTAGCCGCTATTGCGAGACGGATAAGCTGAGCCAGATCGCGTGGGACATGTTTGGTCATATCGCGCCCGGTTATGCGCAGGTGCAGGCGATTTGTGATTATGTGCATCGCCATATTCGGTTTGATTACATGAACGCGCGGGTGACGCGGACGGCCTATGAGGGCTGGCAAGAGGGCACCGGGGTGTGCCGTGATTTCGCGCATCTGGCGATTACGCTCTGCCGCTGCATGAACATCCCGACGCGCTATGTGAACGGCTTTATCCCGGATATCGGCGTGCCGGTGACCGGGCCGATGGATTTCGCGGCGTGGCTGCAGGTTTATCTGGATGGCGGCTGGCATACGTTTGATCCGCGCAACAACGTGCCGCGGATTGGCCGGGTGGAGGTGGCTTATGGCCGCGATGCGGCGGATGTGCCGCTGATCCACTCGTTTGGGCCACATGTATTGCAGAAGTTTACGGTTTGGGCGGAAGAGGCAACGGCTTAGGGCTGAAAGAGAACCGCCCACCCGCACTGCAGGTGGGCGGCTTGGTTTAGCTTGCGACTTCGGCACCGTCGTTGCGCTGGATCGCCACAACTGCCGGACGCGGCAAGCCACCTTCCTTAAAATCGGGCCAAAGCGTTTCGGCCTTGTCCAGCGTTTCGGCGTTCTCGGCGGGGTGCTGCACCGAGATGAACAAGGTGGTGCCATCCGGGGTGAAGCAGGGGCCAGAGGCTTCGGCCCCAATCGGGCAGGCGAACAGCAGTTTCGGCAGGCCGCGTGCCGGGCCTTCGGTATCGACCCCGTACACGCCATCAGCGATATCGAAATCATTGGCGCCATCGGTGGACACGAACATCCGGCCTTTGGGGTCGAAGGTCAGGTTGTCGGGGTTGACGAACCAGCCGTTCTCAGAGGTATCCGGGCTAAAGGTGGACCCGGTCGCAGGGTCTTTCGGGTTGCCCGCCAGAACGAACAGATCCCAGCCGTATTTTTCGGCGGTATGGTCGGCATCAATGCCAGCGCCGCCCGGTGGGATCATCTCGACAATATGGCCCCAGAGGTTTTCCGGGCGGGTGTTGGCGGGGTTCAGCTTGTCTTGGGTGATCTTTTTGTTTTTGGTCATCACGGCATAGACCCGGCCCGTCATCGGGTTGGTCTCGATATCTTCCGGGCGGTCCATCGGTGTGGCCCCCAGCAGATCAGCCGCCAGCCGTGCCTTGCGCACCACATCCGCCTGATCGGCAAAGCCAGCCTCGGCGGTCAACCCTGCGGTGCCGTGGGTTAGTGGCAGCCATGTCATGCTGCCATCGGCATCATAGCGCGCGACCGAAAGCGTGCCCGCATCCAGCACATCTTTGCCCGAGGCCGGATTGGCCGGATCATATTTCGCTTCGGTGACAAAGCGGAAGACGTATTCAAAGTAATCGTCATCGCCCATGTAGACCACAACGCGACCGTCCTTGTTCAGCACGACGGTCGAGGCTTCATGCGACATCCGGCCCAAAGCGGTGCGCTTGACGGGGGTAGATGTGGGGTCATAGGGGTCGATTTCAACCACCCAGTCAAACCGGTTCGGCTCGTTGGGTTCCTGGCCCATATCAAAGCGGGCGTCGAAGCGGGCGCGGCCATAATAATCCGACCCGTCATAGCCATAACGTTCCAGCGCCGCCGCCTCTGGGTTGCCCTCGGTCGAACCGCCAAATGTATCCGACGCGCCTTCCTCACAGGTCAGCACGGTGCCCCACGGCGTCACGCCGCCAGAACAGTTGTAGGTCGTGCCTTTGGCCATCGTGCCGGTTGGATCATAAGAGGTTTTCAGATGCGCGTTGCCAGCCGCAGGGCCGGAAATCGTCATCGGGGTGTCCAGCGTGATGCGGCGGTTCAGCGGGCTGTCTTGCACAACCGACCACACGCCGTCTTTGCGGATGATTTCCACGATGGAATGGCCAATCGCCATATTGCACAGCGCAACCTGCGCTTCGGTCATCTTCGCCCCGGCGTCATCTTCGATCATGTCCGCGAACATCACGTTCGGCGAGACATATTCGTTGTTCACACAGAGCAAGCCATGATCCGAGGTTTGCGAGCCGCGCGGCAGCGGCATGAAGGCGATGAAATCGCAGTTATAGCCGAATCGGTCAGCCTGCGCTGCGGCGTCTATCTTGGCGGGGTCAAAAGCCTCTTGCCCGGCCTTCATCGCATCGCCCCAAGCGACCACGACATCGGCTTTATAGCCGTCGGCGACATGGTGCATCTTGTCATAGATGCGGGTCAGTTCGGTGAATTGCAGGCTGGATTGTGCGGATTTTGCATAGGCTTGGGTGGAAAATAATGAGCCGACAAAGCCTTGCGCGGCGACGGCCCCAAGCGTGGCCCCGGCACTTTTCAGAAAGCTGCGCCGCGAGCGGTCGGCAATGATATCGCGCATCGGTTTGTTGGTGGCGCGGCTGTGCAGGTTTTCAGGGGTCTTGTTCATAACTGCAGTCTCCTCTGGCTGTGCAGACCGAGGCTAGCGCGGGCGTGTAACGCGCGGGTGATGCGCGCCAGTTTGGTGAACGTTCCGAGCTCAGACAGCCAGCGCCGTCGTCTTGACCACGGTGCGCAACGCGAAGCTGGATTGCATCTGGCGCACGCCGGGCAGCCGCGACAGGTGTTGGCGGTGGATGCGGGCGAAATCCTCGGTATCTTCCGCCATGATCTTGATCAGGTAATCGGCGGTTCCTGCCATCAGGTGACATTCCAGGATGTCGGGCACGCGGGCGACCTCGCGCTCAAAAGCGTCGAGCAGGTCTTCGGCCTGAGATTGCAGGGTGATCTCGACAAACACCGTGGTCGGTTTACCCATGCGGCGGGTGTTCAGCAAAGCGACGTAGCCGTCGATATAGCCCGCTTCCTCTAGCAGTTGCACGCGGCGGTGACAGGCCGAAGGCGACAGGTTCACCCGTTCGGACAGATCGGCATTGGTGATGCGACCGTCTTTTTGCAAGACCCCAAGGATGCGGCGGTCGGTGGCATCCAGATCAGCGGCCATGGTCAAAATCTTTCTATTGATGGTAATTCTTCGCAGAATCTATCACGGATGAAGCTTGGCGTCACTAAAGTTTCAAAACATTTGCAACGGATCAGGTTCAAGCTGAGGGGCAGGGACGCAGAGTCCATCAGGGAGAGAGCTTATGAAAATCGGATGTCCGAAGGAAATCAAACCGCAAGAATTTCGCGTCGGCATGACGCCGAACGCCGCGCGCGAAGCGGTGAATGCGGGTCATGCCGTGATGATCGAAACCGGTGCCGGCAATGGCGCTGGCTTTACCGATGCGGATTATATCGCAGCGGGGGCGGCTATCATCGGCACCGCAGAGGAAGTCTTTGCAGCCGCTGATATGATCGTGAAAGTGAAAGAACCCCAGCCGATTGAACGGGCACGGCTGCGTGCGGGGCAGGTGTTGTTCACCTATCTGCATCTGGCCCCGGACCCCGATCAGACGCGCGATTTGCTGGCAAGCGGTGTCACCGCGATTGCCTATGAGACGGTGACGGATGATCGCGGTGGTTTGCCGCTGCTGGCGCCGATGTCGGAAGTGGCGGGGCGGTTGGCGCCTCAGGTTGGCGCCTGGACCTTGCAGAAAGCCAATGGCGGACGCGGCGTGTTGATGGGCGGCGTTCCGGGCGTGTTGCCTGCCAAGGTGCTGGTGATTGGCGGCGGGGTGGTGGGTACCCATGCGGCGAAAATCAGCGCCGGGATGGGCGCGGATGTGACAGTGCTGGATCGCTCGGTCAATCGCTTGCGCTATCTGGATGATGTGTTCGGCGGGCAGTTCAAATGCGGCTACGCCGATGCGGCGACGACGATTGAACTGGCGCGGCAAGCCGATCTGATCATCGGCGCGGTTTTGATCCCCGGTGCGGCTGCTCCGAAGCTGATTTCGCGCGCGCAACTGGCCGAGTTGAAGCCGGGGGCGGCCTTGGTGGATGTGGCGATTGATCAGGGCGGGTGTTTCGAGACCTCGCGCGCCACGACCCATCAAGACCCAATCTACGAGGTCGATGGCATCATGCATTACTGCGTGGCGAATATGCCGGGCGCTGTGGCGCGGACCTCGACGCTGGCTTTGGGCAATGCGACGATGCCGTTCCTGCTGGCGTTGGCGAACAAAGGCTGGAAGCGGGCTTGTGCCGAAGACAAGCACCTGCTGGCCGGGTTGAACGTGCATGCGGGCAAGTTGACTTACGCGGCGGTCGGGGCGGCATTGGGCTTGCCGGTGATCACCGGGGCAGAGGCTTTGGCAATCTGAAAACAGGTGCGTTTGCGGCGGGCATCGAGCCCGCCGCAAACGCGCTGCCGGGTTTGCTCTATCGGTTTGGACGCATAGAAAAGACCCTCGGAGTGATGGGAGCCTTTGTGATCCAAACCTGGGATCGGCTTACTTCTTAACAGCAGCCAGAATCTGTTGCAGCACGTCCAGTTCGGTCGGGCCAGCGGGGGCAGCGGGCGCTTCCGCTTTTTTCGGCATGATTTTGTTCATCGCTTTCACCAGCATGAACACCACGAATGCGATGATCAGGAAGTTGATCAGCGCGGTGATGAATGCACCGTAAGCGAAGACCGCAGCGCCAGATTCTTTGGCTGCGGCCATGGTTGCCGGGTTTGTGCCCGAGAGGTCGATGAACATGTCCGAGAAGTTCACGCCGCCCAAGATCAGGCCGATCACCGGGTTGATCAGATCGCCGACAAGGCTGCTGACGATGGCGGTGAAGGCAGCCCCGATGATGATACCCACGGCGAGGTCCATCACATTGCCCTTCATGATGAAGGCTTTAAATTCATTGATCATTTTGGTGTCCCTTGTCTGGTTCCGCCCCTTCGGCGTGATTGGATGCCTGCGATGGCGCATGGCATGGGGATTATGCCACAGGTTTTAGCACCTGATCAGGGGGAATTTTTCCCGCCATGTGAACAATTTGGGCCGAATCTGGCGGGTTTAGACCCGAGTTCGGCTGCAATCATTCGCCGTAGGGCACCCAAATGGTTTTCACTTCGGTGGCGGCGCGCAGGAAAGTGCGGCCTTCGCCTTCGGTGATCCAGTCGCGGGATTGGCCATTATTGACCCAAGTGCGCTTGATGTTTCCGGCGGATTCTTTCTCGATCAGGATGGAGAGGTTGGTGGACGAAAAGCTCCACACCGCGTCAATGTCGCGGTGGCCTGCGAGGGGTTTGGCGAGTTCGGTGTGGTTCCCGGTGACAATGTTGACGACGCCTGCGGGCAGATCAGAGGTGTCAAGCACTTGGTAAAAGTCGGTGGCGGCCAGCGGGAACGGCTCGGACGGCACAAGGATGCAGGTGTTGCCCATCGCGATGGCGGGGGCCATCAGGGAAATCAGGCCGAGCAGCGGCGTATCGTCGGGGCAGAGCGCGCCGATCACACCGCAGGGTTCATTCATCGCAAGCGCGACGCCGCGCAGGGGGACGGATTTCACCGCGCCGTCAAATTTATCGGCCCAAGCGGCATAGCTGAACAGGCGGGCGATGCAGGCATCGACTTCGGCCTCGCCAGAGCGCCCGGTCAGATCGCGCAGGCGGCCCGCGAACTCGGTCGCACGGGCGGAGAGGTTTTCGGCGATGTAGAACAGGATCTGCGCGCGGGCGTGGGCGGTGGTTTTGGCCCAAGATTTCGCGGCATGGGCGGCCTCAACGGCGTTGCGGATGTCTTTGCGGTTGCCCAAGCCTGCGTGGCCCAAAAGCTTGCCTTTCGGCGACCAGATCGGTTGTGAATAGCCGCCATCGGGGCGGGCTTGTTTGCCTGCGATGTAAAGTTTGGCGGTGCGGTCGATGCTGGAGGCTTCGATGACGGCGGGGGGCTCGAAGGATTTTACTGGGCTGAGCGGTTTGGTTGCACGGATGGGTTTGAGATAGGCCATCAAGCCCTCCCATCCGCCCTCACGGCCAAAGCCGCTTTCGCGCACGCCGCCGAAACCGGCCGCGGCGTCGAACAGGTTGGTGGCGTTGACCCAAACCACGCCGGCCTTGATTTTTGGGGCCACGTCGAGCGCGAGGTTGATGTTTTCCGACCAGATCGTCGCGGCAAGGCCGTATTTGGTGTTGTTGGCAAGATCGACCGCCTCAGACGGGGTGCGGAAAGTCATGGCGACCAGAACCGGGCCGAAGATTTCTTCCTGCATCAGCGTGGACGCGGCGGACAGCCCGGTGATCAGGGTCGGCGGGTAGAAGCAACCCTCGGGCACAGCGCAGGCGGCGTGGTAGGTTTCGCCGTCTTTGTTGGTGTCCACCAGACCCTTGATCGTGGCAAGTTGCACGGGGTCGACGATGGCACCAACGTCGATGCATTTGTCGAGCGGATCGCCCAAGCGCAACCCGTCCATCCGGCGTTTCAGCTTTTCGTAGAAGCGCTCGGCGATGCCCTCTTGGATCAGCAGGCGCGATCCGGCGCAGCAGACTTGGCCTTGGTTGAACCAGATCGCATCGACGAGTCCTTCGATGGCTGAGTCGATATCGGCGTCATCGAAGACGATGTAGGGGGATTTTCCGCCCAATTCCAGCGTCAGGGCCTTGCCAGAGCCTGCGGTGGCCTCGCGGATTTTGCGGCCCACGGCGGTCGATCCGGTGAAGGCGATCTTGTTCACATCGGGGTGGTTGACGAGGGCCGCGCCAGTGTCGCCGTCTCCGGTGACGATGTTCAAGACACCTTTCGGCAGGCCAGCTTCACGGCTGAGTTCGGCGAACAGCAAAGCGGTCAGCGGGGTGTATTCGGCGGGTTTCAACACGACCGTGTTGCCTGCGGCCAGCGCCGGGGCAACTTTCCATGCCAGCATCAGCAGCGGGAAGTTCCACGGGATCACCGCGCCGCAGACGCCCAAGGCCTGTTGGCCGGGGAGTTCGGCATCGATCAGCTGCGCAAGGCCCGCGTGGTAGTAGAAATGCCGGGCGACGAGGGGGATGTCGATGTCGCGCGATTCGCGGATCGGTTTGCCATTGTCCATGGTTTCCAGCACGGCGAGCAGACGGGCGTGTTTCTGCACCAGCCGTGCGAGGGCGTAGAGGACTTTTGCACGGGCATGGCCGGGCAGCTTCGCCCATTTCGGCTGCGCATGGCGGGCGGCCTTGACCGCCGCATCCACGTCAGCAGAGCTGCCTTGGGTGACAAGGGCCAGTGGTTTGGCGGTGGCGGGGTTCTTTGTCTGAAACGTCTCGCCGGGCTTGGTGAACCCACCGTCGATCCAGTGGCCGAAGGTCTTGTGTTTGGCCAGCCAAGCCAGCCCCTCGGCATTGCTTTCAGGGGCGGGGCCATATGCCATGCTGTCGAAAATCTCGCGGACGGTGGGGTTGGTCATGGCGTTGTCCTTTGGCGGGGCGGCAGGCTTTGGGCGGGAGCGGTTGGGGCGGGCGTGCGCCTCCGGCGGGAGTATTTTTGCCAAGATGAAATGGCTAGGGAGCGCATCAGGTTACCCCATCGCGTGGCGGTTGGAGGCGGAGTATTGGCCGGTCAGGTGGTGTTCGAGTTGGCGTTCGATGTCGCCGAGCAACGACGAGGCGCCGAAGCGGAACAGGTCGGGTTGCAGCCACGGGTGGCCGAGTTCGTCTTTCATCAGCGCCAGATACAGCAGCGCGTCTTTGGCCTTGGCAATGCCGCCTGCGGGTTTGTAGCCGACCTTGATGCCGGTGCGGTCTTGGTAATCGCGGATGCAGCGGATCATCGTCAAGCTGACGGGCAAGGTGGCGTTGACGGCTTCCTTGCCGGTGGAGGTTTTGATGAAATCGGCCCCGGCCATCATGCAGACAAGGCTGGCGCGGGCGACGTTGCGCAGGGTGGCGAGTTCTCCGGTGGCGAGGATGGCTTTGACATGCGCCTCGCCACAGGCGGCGCGCATCTCGCGCATCTCATCGTAAAGCGCCTGCCAGTTTCCGGTCAGCACATGGCGGCGTGAGATCACGATGTCGATTTCTTTCGCGCCCGCGCGGATGCTTTCGCCGATTTCGGCGATGCGCAGATGGTAGGGGGAGAGGCCAGCGGGGAAGCCTGTGGAGACGGCGGCGACCGGGATATTGGTGCCTTCCAAGGCGCGCACGGCGGTTTCGACCATCTCGTGATAGACGCAGACCGCCCCGGTGGTCAGGCCTTGCAGGCCGAGCTTATCCAGCATCCATGGCGCGACGGGTTGGCGGGCCTTGGCGCAGAGGCGTTTGACGCGGCCTTCGGTGTCGTCGCCCGACAGGGTGGTGAGGTCGATCAGGCTGATGGCTTTCAAGAGCCACGCGGCTTGAAACTCTTTTTTAACCGAACGTCTGCCGCCGATGGTGCCCGCGCGGCGCTCGATGGCGGAAGTGTTGGCTTGCACGCCCGCCACCCAATCCAGATCCAGCGCCATGCCGGGATTGCGGGTGTGGGTCAGCGTCGGCAGTTGGGTTTTGGTTTCGGTCAGGGTTTGCATCAGAGCCTCACCTTAAGGGTTGTGCACAGAGTGCGCGGGCAAGGCCGGGGTGGCAAGGGGGCTGTTGCACGGTTTCAGCAAGATTTGACCGATAGGTTAAATTCGGGGCGGGTTAAGGCTTGGGCGGAGTCTCGCCCGCCCACGGGGCTTTGGTGCCCGTCGGCGGCAGGTCGGGGCGGGAGAGGTGGCGGTGGGCTTTGGCCAGCATCAGGCCAGACAGCGGCGCGGTGAGGAACAGGAAGGCCGCGACCATCACGCCTTGCCAGCTTGCGGAGCCAGTTTGCCACAGCAGGGTGAGGGCGGCGGCGATCAGGCTTGCGCCGACGCCGACCGTGGTGGCCTTGGTGGGGGCATGCAGGCGTTGCATCGGCTCGCGCAGTTTCAGCAGGCCAAAGCTGCCGATCAGGCCGAAACTGCCGCCGATGATCAGCAGCGCCGAGATCAGGATCTCAACGGCAAGGCTCATTCGATAATGCCTCCACGCAATAGGAATTTACAAAAGGCGATGGTCGAGATGAAACCGGTCATTGCCAGCAGCAGGGCGGCGTCGAACACAACGGTGGCGTGGGTTTGTACGCCATAAAGCACGATCAGGGCGATGACGTTGATCACCATGGTGTCCACCGTCAGGATGCGGTCTGGCATAGAGGGCGCGGTGGCGAGGCGGATCAGGTTCAGGATCAGCGCAAGCGCAAAGCAGGTGATGGCGAAGGGAAGCGCATAGGTCAGCATCAGCGGAAAATCCTTTGCAACCGGGTCTCATAGCGGGATTTGATCTCGGCGCGGGTGGCGTCGGGGTCAGGCGCGTGCAGGGCGTGGATCAGCAGCGCCTTGTTATCGGCGGAAAATTCGGCGGTCAGCGTGCCCGGGGTCAGGGTGATGGTGCCTGCCAGAAGGGCAATGGCCTCGGGGCAAGGCAGATCGACGGGCACGGTGATCCATGCCGATTTGATCTGGTCGGCAGGCATGAACAGGATGATGCGGGCGACTTGGATGTTGGCGAGGATCACGTCGTAAAGGACGAGGGCGATGTAGCTGATCAGCCGCAAAGGGTGGCGGATTTTCGGGCGGCTGGGCCAGTAGGCTTGGGTGGCAAGCGGGATGAGTGTGGCAAGGCAGGCGGCCATCAGCAGCGAGTTCAGCGCGATGCTGCCCGCGAGCAGCAACCACGCGAGGCACAGGGTGGCGGAAAGCATCGGGTGGGGGAACAGGCGGCTCATTTGGGGCCCCCAAGGTGGTTGGCGGCGATATAGGCGGCAGGTTGGTGTAGGGCTTCGGCGGTCAGGGTAAGTTGGTCGGTGATCGGGCCTGCGGCGATTGTCAGGGCTGCAAGGGCTGTAAGGCAAAGCAAAATGGCGGCTTTGCTTTGCGCGGGGGCCTCAGCGCTGGGGGATTTCCAGAACAGGTCAGAGCCTTGTCGTGCGAAGCCGATCATGGTCAGCAGGGAGGCCAGCAGAATGGCGGTCCATGCGATTGCGTCGTCGCGCAAGGCGTCGAGGACCAGCAGCTTACCGACAAACCCCGAAAGCGGCGGCATCCCGGCCATGGCAATCGCGGCGGCCATGTAAAGCGCGGCGGTCAGGCCGTCTCGGCGTGTGCGGCATACGTCGGCGATCAAGAACAGCGCTGCGGCAGCAAAGGTGGAGTGGACCGTGTAGTAAAGCGCGGCGGCGGTGGCTTGCGGGGTGAAGGCCGACACTGTCAACAACAGGGTGCCCATCGAACCGATGGCAGCGAAGGCGATCTGGCGCGGCAGGGTCCGGGTGGCGAGGGTGCCTAAGGCTCCGATGGCAATGGTGGCAAGGGCGGCGGGGTAGAGCAGGCCTGCCAGCAGGGTGGTGGTGGCGGGCAGGTCGGTGGGGAACACCAAGGTGCCAAAGCGGATCAGGGCATAGGCACCGACTTTGGTCATCACCGCGAACAGGGCGGCGACTGGGCCGGGGGCATTGGCATAGGTGCCGGGCAGCCAGAATTGCAGGGGCACAAGCGCGGCTTTGACCGCAAAGACCAACATCAACAGTACGGCGGCCACGCGGATCAAGCCGGTGTCATTGGCCGCGATCTGCGGCAGTTTCTGCGCAAGGTCGGCCATGTTAAGCGTGCCCGTGGTGCTGTAGATCACAGCCAGCGCGAACAAAAACAGCGTCGAGCCCAGCAGGTTGAACGCTACATATTGCACGCCCGCGCGGATGCGGGCCTCTCCGCTGCCATGCACCATCAACCCGTAAGAGGCGATCAGTAGCACCTCAAAGAACACGAACAGGTTGAAGGCGTCGCCGGTCAGGAAGGCACCGTTCAGGCCCATCAGTTGGAACAGATAAAGCGCGTGGAAGTGGCGGCCACATGCGTCCCATCCGGTGCGGATCGTGTGGATCAGGATGATCAGCGCAAGGCTGGCGGTCAGCAGCAGCATCAGGGCTGACAACCCATCAAGCACCAGCGCAATGCCAAAGGGGGCGGGCCAATTCCCTAGGAAATAGGCTTGGGTTGGGGCTTGGCTCAGGCTGATGGCAAGGCCCAGCAGGGCGAGTGTGCCAAGCACAGATATGGCGCGTTGCAGGTTCAGGGCGTTGCTGGCGAAGAGGATGATGCCGCCTGCGAGGACGGCGGGCAGGATGATCGGCAGAATCAGCAACGGGCTCATGGCTGATCCTCTGCCCGCGAGTCGCTTTCATGTCCCCTGATCCGCGCACTGGCTTTGATGGCCTTCTCCTTGTCAGCATAAAGGTCGATCCGGTCGTGGCCTGCGGTCAGGTAAGCCCCCAGTGCCATGATCACCAGCACCGCCGTCATCCCGAAGGAAATCACGATGGCGGTCAGCACCAAGGCTTGCGGCAGCGGATCGGTATAAGCACCACTGCCGATGATCGGTGGGGCATTCAGTTTGATCCGGCCCGAGATGAACAAGAACAGATTGACCGCATAGGACAGCAGCGACAGGCCCAAGATCACCGGAAAGGTGCGGGCGCGCAGCATCAGGTAGATGCCGCAGGTGGTCAGGGTGCCGATGGCGCTGGCAATCAGGATCTCCATCAGCGGCCCTCCTGCGGTTTTGCAAGCCGGGCGAGGGCATCCAAAGCCAGCATCACCGCGCCCAACACGCAAAGGAACACGCCAAGGTCGAACAGGGCTGCGGTGGCAAGTTCGAAATCCTGCAACGGTGGCAACTGGATGTGGGTGTAGTTCGAGGTCAGGAACGGGCGTCCGGCCAGGAACGACCCAACTCCGGTGGCGCTGGCCACCAACACGCCCGCGCCGATCATCGCGTGATACGGGATGCGGCGGCGGGCGGCGGTCCAGTCTTGGCCAGAGGCGATATATTGCAGAACAAATCCGATGGCGAAGACCAGCCCTGCGACAAAGCCGCCGCCAGGTTGGTTGTGGCCCCGCAGGAACAGATAGCAGCCGACCAGCATCGCCATCGGCAGGATCAGCCTTGTGGCGGTTTGCAGCAGGATCGGGTGCGGATCGCCGGCATCACCTGCGGTTTGGTGCGGGCGGGTGGCCCATTTCGTGCCAAGCAGGTTTTCGGTCAAAGCGAAGATCAACAGGGCGGCGATGCCGAGGACAATGATCTCGCCATAAGTGTCATACCCCCGGAAATCGACGATGATGGTGTTGACGGCGTTATGCCCGCCCGCGCCCGGCACCGATTGCGCAAGGTGGAAGGCAGAGATCGGCGGGAAGATCGCTTCGCGCATCATCAGCGCATAGGCGAGGGCGGCGGTGGCCACCCCTGTGGTGACGGCGAGGGCGGCGTCGCGGGCTTTGCGCAAGGCCGCGGTCTTGCGCGGGGTGGTTTTGGGCAAGAAATTCAGCGCCAGCAACATCAGGGCGATGGTGACGACCTCAACCGCGATCTGGGTCAACGCAAGGTCGGGGGCCGAGAGATACGCGAAACCCGCCGACAGGATCAGGCCCACGATGCCCACCAGCAGCAGCGCCAGCAGGCGTTTGCGGTGCAGGGTGGTGGCGGCAATGGCGGCGGTGATCAGCAACGCAACCCCCACGGCAGGGGCAAGCGCGATTGGGGTAAGGGCGCGGGTGCCGGGCAGGCTTTCAGCAGAGTGGTAGGCGTAAAAGCCAAGCGTCAGGATGGTCAGCAGCGCAAGGCTGAAGGCGCGCGACAGGCTGCCGTTGTGCAGCTTTTCGATCAAGGTGGCGGCGGTTTGTGTCAGCCCGGTAAGGCTTGCATCGAAGATCGCTTTGGCCTGCGGTTTTGGCGTCGCATCCCAGATCCGGCGCAGCGCGGGGTAGAGGCCGAGGGTGACGATGGCTCCGCCGATCACCGCAAGCGACATCCACAGCGCGGGGGGGTCCAGCCCGTGCCAAAGCGCGATGTTGGCGTGGATCGGCGCGCCTGTGGTGGCAGCGGTGGCCACATCGACCAGCCAAGCAGTAAGCGGCATTGGGGCAAGGCCCGTGGCCACCACAAGCACAACGAGGATTGCGGGGGGCAGCCACAGGCCGGGGGTGGGGTCGTGGGGGGCGTGGGCATAGGCGGGGGTGGGGCCGAGGAAAGTGTAAGTCAGGAAGCGCAGCGCATAGGCAACCGACAAAAGGGCGGCGATTGTGGCCAGTGCCGGGATGATCCACGGGGCAGTATGCGCGGCCTCTTCCAGCATCATCTCTTTCGACAAAAAGCCGTTCAGCGGCGGAATTCCAGCCATTGCCAGCGTCGCGATGGTCGCAAGGCCAAAGCTGATCGGCATGGCACGGCGCAACCCACCCAAAGCGCGGATGTCGCGGATATGGGTGGCGTGGTCGACGATGCCCGCCAGCATGAACAAAGCGGCTTTGAATGTAGCGTGGCAGATGATGTGGAAGATCGCGGCGGTGGCGGCGGTTTTGGTGCCAAGGCCCAGCAGGAAGGTGATCAAGCCCAGGTGGCTGACGGTCGAATAGGCCAGGATGGCCTTTAAGTCGTCCTTGAACAGCGCAACCTTGGCGGCGAAGGCCATGGTGATCAGCCCCGCGCCGGTGACGATCCAGAACCATTCCGGGGTGCCGGACAGCACAGGCCACAGCCGGGCCATCAGGAACAACCCGGCTTTCACCATCGTGGCCGAATGCAGATAGGCCGAAACCGGGGTGGGGGCGGCCATCGCGTGTGGCAGCCAGAAATGGAACGGAAATTGCGCGGATTTGGTGAAGGCGCCGAGCAGGATCAAGATCAGGGCGGGCAGATACAGCGGGCTGGCTTGAATCGCGGCTTTCTGGCTTAGGATCGCTGAAAGGTCATAGCTGCCGACGATATGGCCAAGGATCATCAGCCCTGCGATCATCGCAAGACCGCCCGCACCAGTGGTGGCAAGCGCCATCCGGGCACCTTGGCGGGCTTGCGGCAGGTGGCTCCAGAATCCGATCAACAGGAACGACGAAAGCGAGGTCAGCTCCCAGAACACCAGCAAAAGCAGGATGTTGTCGGACAGCACGATGCCCAGCATCGCGCCTTGGAACAGCATCAGATAGGTCAGGAAGCGGGCGTAGGGCTCGGATGCATCAAGGTAAAAGCAGGCATAGGCTTGGATCAACAACCCGATGCCAAGGATCAGCAACGAAAACAACAGCGACAACCCGTCCAGCCGGAAATTGGCGTTCAGGCCAAGGCTGGGCAGCCAAGCGATCTGGGTGGTGACGGCCTGCCCCGCCATGATCGCAGGTAAATGCTGCAAGATCAGCGCCAGCGCCGTGGCGGTGAACACGGCGATCGTCACCGTCGCAATGCTGCGGCCAAATCGTTGCGTAAGGGCGGGCGTGAGAGCCCCAAGAAAGGGCAAGGCTGCGATCAAGGCAAGCGACATAAGTTTGCCCTTCCGGCGTTGGATGGCAAACCGCAGTTTGCTGGACTACGAAGATTGGGGTTTTACACCCGCACGGCCTGATCTGCGAAGCGCAAATCCAGCCTTCCCCATGGGATATTTGTGTCGTTGGCATGACCATTCTAGGCGGCCAAGCCTATCTGCTTCAAAGATAAGGACTTTCGCAGGTGGATCAAGGTCAAACTGGGACAAAGCGGGCGATGGGCGGGGCGAACCCTGTCTTAGGTCCGTCAGACCCGGAATTTTACGCCGCTCCGGTCTGACCCGTGCAGGGCAAACCGCAGGTCATGACGCCGCACCACAACATGTTGTGGAAAATGCAGTGATATCACGCTGAAAACACAAGTGATTCCCCGCGGGGAAGGATTTTCACGGCTTGGACAAGTGCGGATCAGATCAAACAAAATGACTTTCGGCTGCCTGTGTTGGCAATCCTTCCGCAGAGCCGGGCCATTTGAGCCAATCTTCAAATCACGCAAGGGCGGCTTAACCCTCACGCCCCGCCGCGTTCTGGTCGATCAAATAGCGCTGCGACAGCGGGATCGCGGCGGCCCCCAAGGCACGGGCCTGCGCGCCAAGACTGCCTTCGCGGATCACGGGCGGATCGATGCCGTCAAGGTCCAGCGCGTGCAAAGCCGCATGGGTGCGGCGGGTGATTTCGGCGCGAATCTCGTTGGGCATCCAGCCGTCGATCATCACCGCCTCAATCTCCAACAGCGAGGCGGCGCTCAGCGCGGCCCAAGCCAGACCATAGGCGGCCTGATCCATCCAATCGGACAGGATCTGTGGCGAGACAGTCCAATGCGCATGCTGTTCAAACAAATGGTCAGAGGATTCGCCCGCCGCCTCCATTGCTGCCGCAAGGGTGGACATTGAGGCCGCTGAAATCAAACGGTCCATCTTGCCGTCGCGTCCCGGCACCGGCATCGGGCCGACGCCTGCGGCATTGCCCGAGCGGCCCAGAAACAACTGGCCATTCAGCACCAGCCCGCCGCCAACGAAATAACCGAAGTAGAAATACAGGAAATCCTTTGGCTTCTCGCCGGTGCCGAACACCAGTTCCGCCCCGCAGGCCGAGGTTGCATCGTTTTGCACATAGACCGGCAATCCGGTCACGGCGGCAAGTTCGGCCTGAATATCGGCGTGCCGCCATGCCTCCATATCCGCCTTCGGCGCGCCGATCAGTTGCACCCATGACCACAGCTGAAACGGCATCGCCACACCCATGCCGCTGATGCGCGGGCGCTCGGCTGGGGTAAGCATGGCTATAACCTCGTGCATGCTCGCCGCAACAAAGGCCACAACGGCGCTGGGCGATGGGTAGCGGTAAACTTGCCGCTTGGTCGCCCGCACCCGGCCCATGAAATCCACCAGCGTCAGATCCGCCGAGCGGCGCCCGATTTTCAGCCCCAGAAAGAACGCGCCTTCGGGGTTCAGATACATCGGCACCGACGGCTGGCCAATGCGACCGCGCTGGGGTTCGCCACGCAACAACAGCCCGTCTTGTTCCAGCGCACGCATGATCACGGATACCGTCTGCGCCGAAAGCCCGGTCTTGCGGGCAATGTCAGATTTCGCAAGCCCACCCTGTTGGCGCACCAATGACAGCACCAACCGTTCATTGTGGTCGCGCATCCCCGATTGGTTCGAGCCGCGCAACCCGAGGTCGTCGCTTGGTCGCTCTGGAAGGAGTTCAGCGCCCAAGGGCATATGGCGACCTATTGTGTGGCAAAGGCAGGCAGGGCTGCCTTGCGCAAGATGACATTGGCGAAAAGTTCGGATTCTGACGTCGCAACAACGGCATAGGCCGCTTTGATGCGCGGGTAAAGCTGATCTCCGCCAAGTGGGGTCAGGGCGAAATGCTGGCCGCAGGTATGGCACAAATCATCCACGCCGTGATGGATGACCCCGCGCTGGGCAGGATCGTTGTGCAGGCTGGCGCGAAAGGCGGCTTCCACGGGCAGGATTTTCAGGATAGCGCGCAGCATCGGCATCAGCAGGATACCATCGGCGCGGATCAGGCGGCGGGCGTGTTCGGCGGCGGGATAATTGCCATCGACCAAGGCGATCTCATCGCCATGCCCCATCGCCCGCAGCGCGTGCAGCAGGTCTGGCCCCAGCAAAGGCGAGATTCCGATCAGCATGAATAACAGCCTCCCCCCGAGGAAAATCGACGATTCCACAGGCTGTTTTCGCCCGCATTGGACGGCAGACTGCGGCTTGACGGCGGTGCTGTCAATAATAAATCACTCTGATTTATTTATCTTGACGCAAGGGAGGGAATCAGGCGATGTATCGGCATCGCCGGGCAGGAGAGCTGTGGCGAAAGACTTTCGACAGGGGAATAAACCCCGAAATCCTTGGGAGGACGACCAATGAAATTCACCACCAAAGCTCTGCTGGGTGCTGCTGCTATTGCGCTGATGGCGGGCTCTGCTTCGGCGGCTGATCTGGCTTGCCTGATCACCAAAAACAACACCAACCCGTTCTTCGTGAAGATGAAAGAGGGCGCTGAGGCTGCGGCCAAAGCGGCGGGCATGGATTTCCAGGCCTATGCCGGTGAGAAAGACGGCGACGCGGCCCCGCAGATCACCGCGATTGAAAACTGTGTCGCGGCTGGCGCAAAGGGCATCTTGATCACCCCGTCGAACGACTCGGTTGGCCCAGCCCTGAAAGACGCGCGCGCCGCTGGCATTCTGGTGATCGCGCTCGACACCGCTTTGGCTGATGCCGAAGCACAGGACATGACCTTCGCGACCGACAACTTCCAGGCTGGCCTGCTGATCGGTCAGTGGGCTGCCGCCACGATGGGCGACACCTCGAAGGCCAAGATCGCGATGCTCGACATCAACAAAGACAACATCTCGGTTGATGTGCAGCGCGACACCGGCTTCCTGAAAGGCTTTGGCATCGAAGTGCCGGATCTGAGCGTGATGGGGTCTGAGACCGATCCGCGCGTCATCGGCCATGAATCGTCGGATGCAAACCCCGAGGGCGGTCTGCGCGCGATGGAAACCCTGCTGGCAAAAGACCCGGATATCAACGTGGTCTACACCATCAACGAACCGGCAGCTGAAGGCGCTTACCAGGCGCTGAAAAACGCAGGCAAAGAAGGCCAAGCGATCATCGTTTCGGTTGACGGCGGCTGCCCCGGCGTGGCTTCGGTCAAATCCGGCGTGATCGGTGCCACCTCGCAGCAATACCCGCTGCTGATGGCGTCCAAGGGCGTGGAAGCCATCGCGGCGTTCGCCAAAGACGGCACCAAACCGTCGGCAACCGATGGGCTGACCTTCTTCAACACTGGCGTCAATCTTGTCACCGACAAGCCCGCCGCTGGTGTCGAGTCGATTGACAGCACCAAAGGCACCGAGCTCTGCTGGGGCTAAGCCCAAGGCCGCTTGATCAAGTGGCTTGATTAACAGAAGGGCGGCTTTACAGTCGCCCTTCTTTTTAAGCGAAACCTGACGCTATGGGTTTCGGAGATCATCACCGGAGGGGAAGCCGAAGCGATGAGCACAGAACCAGCACCAACCAAAACCATTTCCGACTTTGAGGCGACGCTGACCAAAGCCGATACGGCTGTCGCGGCCTTTGAGCGGGACGATAAGTCTTTCATACCCGTGTTGCGCGGCTATCTGCGCAACTACCCCACGATGATCCCGGCGCTTGTGCTGCTGATCTCGGTGATCTGTTTCAGCATCATCGCGCCGCGCTTTTTGGGTATTGGGGCTTTGTCGACGGTGCTGAAACAAGTCACCGTCACGGGTTTTGTCGCATTGGCACAGACACTGGTGATCCTGACGGCGGGGATTGATCTGTCGGTTGGCGCGATCCTTGTGGTCAGCTCCTTGATCATGGGCAATCTGGCAGTGGTCACCGGCTTGCCGGTGGGGCTGGCGATCTTGATCGGGTTGTTCTTTGGCGGGCTGATGGGGTTCATCAACGGGGTACTGGTTGCCAAGGTCAAACTGCCGCCGTTCATTGTTACCTTGGGCACGCTGTCGATCTTCAACGCGCTGAAGTTGTGGTATTCGCAGTCGGAATCGATCCGTAACGTCGATATAGATGCCAAAGCCCCGGCTTTGCTGTGGTTCGGCAAGGGCTTTAACATGGGCGGTGCGTCGATTTCCTTCGGCGGTATCACCTTGATCCTGCTGGCAGCTGTGCTGTGGTATGTGCTGAACCAGACCTCTTGGGGCCGGCATGTGCATGCGATTGGTGACGACCCGGATGCGGCGATGCTGTCCGGCATCAAGGTCAGCAACACGCTGATTTCGGTCTATGCCGTGGCAGGTCTGATCTGTGGCTTTGCGGCATGGATCGCGATTGGCCGGGTGGGCTCGGTATCACCGATTGCGTTTGACACGGTGAACCTAGGCTCGATCACCGCCGTGGTGATTGGCGGCACCTCGCTGTTCGGCGGGCGCGGGTCGATCATCGGATCGGTGCTGGGGGCGTTTATCGTCGGCGTGTTCAACACGGGCCTGTCGCTGGCGGGCGTCGATGACTACTGGCAGATGTTCGCGGCAGGGTGCCTGGTGATCATCGCCGTTGCTTTGGATCAATGGCTGCGGAGGGCTTCGCAATGACCGCTGTAATTCCTATTCTGCGCGCACGCGGATTGATGAAACGTTATGGCACGGTTGTCGCCATGAACGGCGCTGATTTCGATCTGAACGCGGGCGAGATTGTCGCGGTGATCGGCGACAACGGGGCTGGTAAATCTACCCTCATCAAGGCGCTGTCGGGGGCTGTGACCCCTGACCACGGCACGATTGAGTTGGACGGCCGCCCTGTGCATTTCCGAGGCCCAGAAGATGCGCGGGCCGAGGGCATTGAGACGGTGTACCAGAACCTTGCGATGTCACCGGCGTTGTCGATTGCCGACAACATGTTTCTGGGGCGCGAATGGCGTAAGCCGGGTTTCATGGGATCGGTTTTGCGCCAGATGGACCGTCCACGGATGGAGCAGTTCGCCCGTGACAAGCTGTCAGAACTCGGCCTGATGACGATTCAGAACATCCATCAGGCGGTGGAAACGCTGTCCGGTGGTCAGCGTCAGGGCGTGGCCGTGGCACGCGCGGCGGCGTTTGGCTCTAAGGTTGTGATCTTGGATGAGCCGACCGCAGCCTTGGGCGTCAAAGAAAGCCGCCGGGTGCTGGAGCTGATCCGCGACGTGCGGGCGCGTGGCATCCCGATCATCCTGATCAGCCACAACATGCCGCATGTGTTCGAGGTCGCCGACCGCATCCACATCCACCGTTTGGGGCGGCGGTTGTGTGAGATCAACCCGAAGGACTATTCGATGTCCGACGCGGTGGCCTTTATGACCGGGGCGAAACTGCCCGAAGGTGTTGTGGAACAGGCATGACGCCGGCAGAACTTGCGGAGATCATCCGGGGACGCGCCCAAGGCCAAGGGCGGTTTTTGACCGCCCTTGCTGGCCCTCCGGGGGCGGGCAAATCCACCTTGGCGGCGGAATTGGTAAGCGCCTTGGGTCAGGGTGCAAAGGCCGTACCAATGGATGGCTTTCACTACGATGACGCGGTGTTGATCGCGCGCGGTGCGCGGGATCGCAAAGGCGCGCCCGATACCTTCGACGCGCAAGGTTTCTTCCACCTTTTGCGTCGGTTGCGGGTCGAGGATGAAATCGCCATCCCGCTGTTTGACCGCGATCTGGAGATTTCCCGCGCCGGGGCTGATATTGTGACTGCTGCGGATCGCCTGCTGGTGGTCGAAGGCAACTACCTGTTGCTGAACGAGGCGCCTTGGCCCCAAGCCGCCCCTTTGTTCGATCTGACCGTGTGGATTGACGTGTCGGAAGCAGAACTCGACCGCCGCCTGCAAGCCCGCTGGGCGCATTATGGCAAAACGCCCGCCGAGGCGCGGGCTTGGATCGACAACAATGATTTGCCCAACATCCGCCGGGTGACGCAAAACAGCCGCCCCGCCGACGTGGTGATACACTGGGGCTAACCAGACGATTTTCACCGCGAAAATCGTGGCGCTAGCCCTGCGGCGTCATCGCTTTACGACCCTTGGCACGCTCCAACCCCAACTTGCGCTCGCGCCAAATGATCAGGATGCCTGCCGTAATCACCAGCCCCGCGCCGATCAGCATGGTCTGCGTTGGCACCTCGTCAAACGCGAAATAGCCGATCAGCAGCGCGAACAGCATCGAGGCATAATCGAACGGTGCGACCAAAGACGCATCGGCCTCACGGTAGCTGGAGGTCAGCAAAATCTGACCGACCCCGCCCAACAGCCCGCAAGACACCAGCAGCGCGGTTTCCAGCGGCGTCGGCACCACCCAGCCAAACGGCAGCGTGGTCAGCGACAGCAAAGTCGAGGTCAGCGAGAAGTAGAACACAATTGCGGCGGTCTTCTCATTATGCACCAGTTTGCGCACGAACACCTGCGCCAAGGCCGCGCAAAACGCCCCACACAGCACCAGCATCGCGCCAAACGCCTCTCGCGTGGAGGCCGTATCACCCGACACGATGGTCAAGCGCGGCGACAACACCACCATCACCCCGGCCAGCCCCAAAGCGACCGAGGCGATGCGGAACAGCCGCACATCCTCGCCCAGAAACATCGCGGCGAACACCACAACCAGCAGCGGCGAGGCATAGCCAATCGCGGTGACCTCGGGCAGCGGCAGATAGGCCAGCCCGGCAAAGCCGAGGCCCATCGCCATCGTCCCCATCAACCCGCGCCAGAAATGCCCGAACAGATTATGGGCGCGAAACCCAGTGGCGAGTTCTTGCCGCATTGCCAGCCAGATCACGATGACCGGGATCGCAAAGAACGAGCGAAAAAACACCGTCTGCCCCGGCGGCACATGCTGGGATGTCACCTTGATCAGCGAGGCCATCACAATGAACACCACCACCGAGCCGAGTTTCAGGCCAATGCCGCGCAACGGGCGGGCGGGAGGATGGCCTGCGGGATGAGTGGGGTCTTGCATGGCAACCTCGGCATGAAGGACATTCCAGCAATTCCGCACTGGACGAAGTCTCTGGCATAAGCTTCCCTATTCAAAAGGAGATTACCATGCCAAAAGCAGCATTGTCCGACCGAATTGATCAGGGCCGCGGGGTGGTGCCCGCCGATATCGTGCTGAAAGGTGGCCGCGTCTATGATCTGATCAGCGGCGCATTGGTGGCCTCTGACGTGGCGATCTGCGGTGATTGCATCGTCGGGGTGTTCGGTGACTATTCGGGCAAGGTCGAGATTGATGTTTCGGGTCAAATCTTGGTGCCGGGCTTCATCGACACGCATCTGCACATCGAATCCTCGCTGGTGACGCCGTTTGAATTCGACCGCTGCGTAAGTCCACACGGCGTCACCACCGCCATTTGTGACCCGCACGAAATCGCCAATGTCTGTGGGTTGATCGGGATCAATTACTTCCTTGAAGCTTCCTCCCGCACCCTGATCGATATCCGCGTCAACCTGTCGTCCTGCGTGCCTTCGACCCATATGGAGACGACGGGCGCGCGGTTGGACGCTGCTGATCTGCTGCCGCTGATGGATCACCCGAGGGTGATTGGGTTGGCGGAATTCATGAACTACCCCGGCGTTTTGTTCAAAGACCCCGGCTGCATGGCCAAGCTAGAGGCGTTCCAAGGCCGCCACATCGATGGCCACGCGCCTTTGCTGTCAGGCCTCGACCTGAACGGCTATATCGCGGCAGGGATCAGGACGGAACACGAGGCGACGTCTTATGACGAGGGGCTGGAAAAGCTGCGCAAGGGGATGCGGGTGCTGATCCGGGAAGGCTCGGTGTCGAAGGATCTGCACGCGTTGGTGGGGCTTTTGACCGAGCGCCATGCGCCGTATCTGTGCTTTTGCACCGATGACCGCAACCCTTTGGATATCGGCGAGCATGGCCATCTGGATTACATCATCCGCACTGCGATTGCTTTGGGGGCACCACCTTTGGCGGTGTATCGGGCGGCGAGCCTGTCGGCGGCAGAGGCGTTCGGGCTGAAGGATCGCGGTTTGATCGCTCCGGGAAAACGCGCGGATATTGCGGTGATCGACAGTCTGGAAAGCTGCTGCGTGGCGCGGGTGTTTACGGGCGGCGTTGAAATCACCGACGCGGCCTTTGCCGCGCGGGATCTGATCCCCGAGGTGGCGCGCCATTCAGTGAAGGCACCGTTGATTGAAGCGCATCACTTCCGCACCGGCGGTAATCGGGTGGAAACGCCGGTGATCGGGATTTTGCCGGGCAAGATCATCACCGAGCATCTGACCTTTGATATCGCCCCCCAGGATGGCGACAAGCGGCCTGATATTGCCCGCGATCTGGTGAAGATCGCGGTGATAGAGCGGCACGGGGCGAATGGGAACAAGGCCACTGGGTTCGTGAAGGGGTTCGGGTTAAAGCGCGGCGCGATTGGCTCGACGGTCTGCCACGATCACCACAATATCGCGGTGGTGGGGGCGGATTACGATGATATGGCGCTGGCGGTGAAACGCCTGGGCGAGATTGAGGGCGGGTTTGTGGTGGTGGAGGCGGGGCGGGTTCTGGCGGAATTGGCGCTGCCTGTGGCGGGGTTGATGAGTTTGAATTCGTTCGAGGCTGTGCGGGCGGATTTAGTGGCCCTGCGGGCGGCGGCGGTATCGTTGGGGGTGACGCTGGAGGAGCCGTTCTTGCAGCTGGCTTTCCTGTGCCTGCCAGTGATCCCGCATCTTAAAATCACCGATCATGGCATGGTCGATGTGGATCGGTTTGAGGTGATGCCATAACGGGTCCCAACTCGGGACCTTTTATTGTTGTTTTATAACAGTGGCTTGGGGTGGGTGTTTTAACGGATTTTTAACGATTGCGCCTGTTGATGCCCCGGGGCGCTGCCCAAACCGCATTTGCGCGCCAAAGCGGTTGGACCCCGGGATATTTGGGCAATGTGAAAGGGGCAAGCAAACCGGGCTTGCAGATGAGGCAAAATGCATTGGCAAAAATGCGCCGATGCGTGTCGGTGCTGGTGTTGCGCGCCGTGGAGATTGCGCGCGATAGTTTGGCAGTTTCGGGAGGATCGCAGATGGCCAATACATCGCAGACATTGTTTGAACGTGGGATGAAGGTGCTGGTCGAGGGGGTGTCTTCGGCCTCACGCGGGCCTGCGACCTTTGGCGGGGCGCCGCGCTATATGAGCCACGGCGCGGGGGCGCGGCTTTATGACGTCGATGGGCGGGAATATATTGATTGGATGATGGCATTTGGCGCGTTGCCTTTGGGCCATGCGCATCCGGCGATTGTCGAGGTTGTCAGCCGCGAGATCCTGCGCGGCAGTCATTTCGCCACCGCGTTGGAGGTTGAGGTTGAGGTGGCGGAGATCCTTGTCGGGATGCTGCCGCATGTCGATAAGGTGCGCTTTGCCAATACCGGGACGGAAGCCTGCATGGCGGCGTTTCGGTTGGCGCGCGGCCATACCGGGCGGCGCAAGATTATCAAGTTTGAGGGGCATTATCACGGCTGGGCGGATAACGTCTTGCTCAATACCAACCCGATGCCTTTGGCGGCATTGGGGCATCCGAATGATCCGATCCGGATTTGTGACAGCTCGGGGATACCGCCCGAGGCGCAGGCGGACACCATTGTGGTGCGCTGGAATGACGTGGAAGCGCTGGAGCGGGCGATGGCTTTGCACGGGGCTCAGACGGCCTGCGTTGTCACCGAAGGTGTCATGTCGAATATGGGGGTGATCCCGCCGAAACCGGGATACCTCATGCGGATGCAGGAGCTGTGCCAGCAGCATGGCGCGCTGTTTTACCTGGATGAGACGGTGACGGGGTTTCGCCTGGCGGCCGGGGGGTGTGCGGAACTCTACGGGCTGACGCCCGATATCGTCACCTATGGCAAGGCCTTGGGGGGCGGTTTGCCAATGGCGATGATCGGCGGGCGGGCGGAAGTGATGGCGGGCCTCGAATGGGGAAAAGTGCTGCATTTTGGCACCCATAACGCCGGGCGGTTGGCGCTGCATGTCACCAAGGTGATGTTGCAGACCATGCTGGCGGATGATCAGTCGGGATTTCGCCGCATCAAGAATTTGGGCAAAGCGATGGCGGATGAGGTGCGCAAGGTCGCCAAACATTCGAACCGGCACAAGATCGTGGTGCAGGGGGTGAATTCGATGTTCCAGATCTTCTTCACCGATCTGGAGGCGGTGACGGATTACCGTGATTTCTGTGGCCATGTGGATCGGGCGAAGTTTAGGGATTTTGCGCTGCGGCTAATGGATAAGGGCATCTATATGAACCCCTCGGCGACGCTGCATTCGCTGTCGTCGGTGGTGCATACCGAGGCGGATATTTCGGCCACCAGTGCGGCGATGGCGCAGGTGTTGGAAGAAATGCCATGAAGATCGGCATCTTAGGCATTGGGCATCTGGCGGAATATCTGGTGCGTGGGGCGAACAGGGCGCAGTCTGGGGGCGTGGAGTTTGTGCTCAGCCCGCGCTCGGGTGACAAGGCGGCGCGGCTGGCGGAGACGTATCGGTGCAGCGTGGCGGAAAGCAATCAGGCTGTGGTCGATCAGTGCGAGATGGTGCTGGTCTGTCTGCCTGCGGCGACCGGGCTTGTGGTGCTGGAGGCTTTGCAGTTTCGCGACGGACAGTCGGTATGTTCGGCGATGGCGGGGGCGTCTTTGGCCGATCTGACGGCAGCGGTGGCCCCGGCTGAGGCGTTCTGTGCAATGATGCCGGGGTTTGCCAATGCGTTTTCGTCGGGACCGTCGTTGCTCTATCCCGGCGATGCGGACTGGGAGGCGTTTTTGGCGCTGCTTGGCCCAGTGCACCGCTTTGCCGACCCGCAAGCGTTTGAGACAGCGGCGGTGTTTGGCGCAATGTCCGGCGCGTCGATCTTCCTGTTGCGGCATCTGGTGCGCTGGTATGAACGGCAGGGGTTGGATGCGGTGACGGCGCGGGCCTTGGTGGCTGAGACCTTTCGGGGCAATGCCGAGGTGTTGTTGCAGGCCGAGGCGGGTTTGGATGAGATCGCGGTGGGGGTCACGACCAAGGGTGGGATTACGGAACAGTTGGTGGGGGTGCTGGAGGCGCGCGGGGCACTGGCTGCTTGGGATGAGGCGATGGATGGTGTGCTGACGCGGATGGTGCCGGGGCGCTAGGTCTGCTGGGGGTGTGCTGGCGGTAAGGTTGGCGTTTGAGTATTTCGAAAAGAGCAATTTGGCGGTCAGGTTAGGATCAAGCCGCCTTCGCGTTCCAGAAAGGCCACCACATCGTCGATGCCCATGCCATTGCGCAACTGCGCCAGCACATAGGGGCGATGGGCGCGGGCGGTTTTGGTGTCGGATTCCAGCAGCGCCAGATCGACGCCAACGTAAGGCGCGAGGTCGGTTTTGTTGACCACCAGCAGGTCAGAGCGGGTGAGGCCGGGACCACGTTTGCGCGGAATGTCTTGGCCTGCGGCGGTGTCGATGACGTAGATGGTGATGTCGGCGAGTTCCGGCGAGAAGGTGGCGGCAAGGTTATCCCCGCCGCTCTCGATCAGGATCAGGTCAAGGTCGGGGAAATTCTGGCGCAGATCTGCGATGGCGGCGAGATTGATGCTGGCATCCTCGCGGATCGCGGTATGTGGGCAGCCGCCGGTCTCAACCCCGCGGATGCGGGCAGCGGGAAGGACTTGGGCGCGGGTCAGGTAATCGGCGTCTTCGCGGGTATAAATGTCATTGGTGATCGCGGCCATCGAGCAGCGCTTGGCGAGGGCGCGGCAGAGATGTTCGGTCAGCGTGGTTTTGCCCGCGCCCACCGGGCCGCCGATGCCGACACGGAGAGGACCGTTTGGGTTGCTCATGTGCGGAAGATCCTAACAGGTAAAGTTTCGTGGCGCATTGCCGCGATATCGGCGCGGAGGGCGCTGGAATGCAGCGCCGACAGCGGCGCTTTGACATATTCGGTGGCGAGGGCGATGATGCGGGGCGCGAGGCGGGCCAGCACTTTTTGGCCGTCGGTCTGACCCAGCGGCACAAAGCGCACGGCGGCGGAGGTGAGTTGGGCGGCCAAGCCTTGCAGCCAGAGGGTGAGGACTTCGGTGGTGCTGACGTTGAGCGCGGCGGTCGCGGCACCCACGGCGATGGGGTAGGGTCGGGCGGGGTGATTGGTGACTGTGATGGCGCTGATGGCGAGGGCGAAGGCGCGGCCTTGTTCTTGCAGCTCGGTGACACGCTCGGCGCTGGGGGCGAGGGCGAGAATCAGATCGGTCAGCCCTGCCAGATCGGCAACCGGTTTGCGGGCATGGGCGAGCATGATCGCGTCAATCCGGCCCGAGCCGTGGCGCAAGATAGCGGCGATCCACGCTTCCAGATCGGCGGCGGTTTTGATGTCGCCGTCGGTGATGGCGACCTCAAGCCCTTGGGAATAGGCGAATGCCCCGATCGGGAAGGCGGGGGAAAGCCACTGCACAAGGCGGAGGCGGTCGGTTGCATCAGCCATGCGCGGCCCCGAAGTTCAGTGCGAAATGACCAGCGGGGCCGTGATCATGGCCCATCGTGCGGCCATGACCATAGGCACCACCTTCGGGGCGGAAGGCGGCGATGTGCAGGGTGAGGGTTGCACCGAGGCCCTTTAGCATTGCTTCAATCACCGGATCACGGCGGATCACCAGATGGTCGCCCATCACCTGACAGGGTGTGTGGCGGTTGCCAATATGCCATGCGAGACGGGCCAGATTGCCCGTCACCCGCACCACGGGTTCCTCGGCCGCAACCACGGCGACCTTGCGGCCATCGTCAAGCAGAAAGGCATCGCCATCTTCCACCGAAATCGTTTCGGCCAGATCAACCATGAAGCTGTCGCCACTGACGCAGGTCAGGCGTTTGCGGCGCAGGAAACGTTCGTCATAGGACAGGATCACCCGATCTATCGCGCCATCGGTGGCATTTCGCAGCAAGGATCGGGCGGGCAGCATGGGTTAGCCTTTCGGGGTCAGTGAGATCAGGCCAAGGTCGCGGCTGGCGTCGCCGTTGCGGTCAACCACTTGAGTTTCCAGCCCAAAGCCGAGGTCGGGAAAGTAAACCCAACGGCGGGTCAGGTCGGTGGTTTTGTTGCGAAACACCGCCTCGACGGTTTGTACGCGATAGCTGCAGCCGGACAGCTTGGCGGTGGCTTCCGCCATGAAGCGGTAGTTGACGCTGTAACTGGTGCGGTCGCGTTGCGAGATCGCAACCGGGCCAAGTTTGAACCGAACGGCCTGCGCGCCACGCTCGGTTACGGTGGTGTCCCATGTCGTGCCAGCCTGCGGCATTGGCGGTTGGGTGGCAAACCTATAGCTGAACGTCCCGCCGGGCCCGCCCTCGGCTTGATAGGTGTCAGTCGGCACCCATGTCCATTCGGCATCGTAAATCCCCAGCCACGACTCGCGCTTATCCTGCCAAGCGGTGTTGGAATTCACTGCATAATCAATGGCAAAGCGTTTGCCTTCGGTGTGGATAAGGCCTTGGCGGCCATCCTGACGCGTGAAGCTGACGCCATTTGCAAGGCTGGCGGGCGTCACACATTCGGCCAGCGCGGGGCTGGACAGGCTAAGGCAAAGCGCTAGCGCGCGGGTCAGGGTCAGCATGGCAACCTCACTGTTGATCTGAGGTTGTTATACTGCGTTGGGCGAAGATGCCTCATCCCAAAACCGTTAAAACAGGAAATAGCGCTGCGCCAGCGGCAGTTCGCTGGCGGGTTCGCAGGTGAGCAGTTCGCCATCGGCGCGAACTTCGTAGGTTTCGGCGTTGACGGTGATCTCGGGGCGGGCGTGGTTCAGGATCATATCGCCCTTGCCAATCGTGCGGGTGTTTTTCACCGCCAGAATGGTCTTGCCGAGGCCGAGTTTGCCGCCCACATCATCGGCCAAAGCTGCTTGGCTGACGAATGTGGCGGTGCTGGCGTGCATCGCTTTGCCCAAAGCGCCGAACATGGGGCGGGAATACATCGGCTGCACCGGGATTGATCCGTTGGGGTCGCCCATCTGCGCCATCGCGATCATGCCGCCCATCAGCACCATCTCGGGCTTGGCTCCGAAAAACGCCGGGTTCCACAGCACGAGGTCCGCCCGTTTGCCGGGCGCGATGCTGCCGATATGCGCCGAAACCCCATGGGTGATCGCCGGGTTGATGGTGTATTTCGCGACATAGCGGCGGGCGCGCAGGTTGTCGTTGGCTCCGGTTTCATCGGCCAATCGGCCCCGCTGGACTTTCATCTTGTGGGCCGTTTGCCAGGTGCGGATGATCACCTCGCCAATCCGGCCCATGGCTTGGCTGTCCGACGACAGGATCGACAAGGCCCCCATGTCGTGCAGGATGTCTTCCGCCGCAATCGTCTCGCGCCGGATGCGGGATTCAGCGAAGGCAACATCCTCGGGGATGGATTTGTCGAGGTGATGGCAGACCATCAGCATATCCAGATGTTCCTCCACCGTGTTGCGGGTGTAGGGCATCGTCGGGTTGGTGGATGACGGGATGATGTTGGCGTGACCGACCACGCGCAGGATATCGGGGGCATGACCGCCGCCCGCGCCCTCGGTATGAAAGGCGTGGATGGTGCGGCCCTTGATCGCCGCCAAGGTGTTCTCAACAAAGCCGGATTCGTTCAGCGTGTCGGTGTGGATCATCACCTGCACGTCCATATCGTCTGCGACCGAAAGGCAGCAGTCGATGGCGGCGGGGGTGGTGCCCCAATCTTCATGCAGCTTCAGCGCGCTTGCCCCGGCCTTGACCATTTCCACCAGACCTGCAGGCTGGCTCGCATTGCCCTTGCCGGAAATCCCGAAGTTCATCGGGATAGAGTCCAGCGCCATCAGCATCCGCCCGATATGCCACGGGCCGGGGGTGCAGGTGGTGGCCAAAGTGCCATGCGCGGGGCCAGTGCCGCCACCGAACAGGGTGGTCACGCCGGAATGAAGGGCATCCTCGGCCTGCTGCGGGCAGATGAAATGAATATGCGCATCCATGCCGCCGGGGGTCAGAATGCGGCCTTCACCGGCGATGATCTCGGTGGAAGGCCCGATGATGATATCGACGCCCGATTGGGTGTCCGGGTTGCCCGCCTTGCCGATCTTGTGGATCAGGCCGTCACGCAGGCCGACGTCGGCTTTGTAGATGCCAGAGTGATCAAGGATCAGCGCATTGGTGATCACGGTATCCACCGCGCCGCCCGCGCGCGGAATTTGGCTTTGCCCCATGCCATCGCGGATCACCTTGCCGCCGCCGAATTTAACCTCCTCGCCATAGGTGGTCAGATCGCGTTCAACCTCGATGATCAAGTCAGTGTCGCCAAGCCGGATACGGTCGCCCGTCGTAGGGCCATACATGGCGGCATAATCGGCGCGGGCGATGCGTGTGGCCATCAAAGATCTCCCATCACGGCAGCATTAAACCCGAACACCCGGCGCAGGCCGCCGTAGGGGGTCAGGCGGACTTCGCGGGATTGGCCGGGCTCGAACCGCACAGCGGTGCCTGCGGCGATATCCAGGCGCATGCCGTGTGCGGCTGTGCGGTCGAACGACAGGCCGGGGTTGGTTTCGGCAAAGTGGTAGTGGCTGCCGACCTGCACAGGACGATCCCCGGTGTTGGCGACCATCAGGGTGATGCTGGGTTGGCCTGCGTTCAGCTCAATCGTGCCTTCGGCGGGAAAGACTTCTCCGGGGATCATCGCGGCCCCCTTACGCGAAGGCGAGCGCGAAGCCCGCCAGTACAGTTGCTCCACCCAAAGCGCGGGCGAGTTTGCTGTTCAGCGTCATGCCCAAAGCCAGACCCGCGCCGTGCAGCAGGGCGGTTGCCGTCAGCATAACTGCGCCAAACGCCAGCCCATTGCCGACCATTTCCGCGCCATGCGCCGCGCCATGTGCGAGACCGAACAGGCCGACCAGTGGCAAAGCCGCAGCCAGCGGCGCGCGCAAAGCCAAGGCCGCCACTGCGCCCAGCATAATAACCGAAGCGATGATTGCAGGCTCCACCGCCGCCGCAGCAGCGCCTAGGCCAAGGTTCATCGCAAAAGCCCCGCCCAAGGCCATCGCCGCCAAAAACCCCCCGGGCAGCGCCCAACGCGCCCGGCCGCCCAAGATTGCCGCCCAAAGGCCAACGCCAATCATCGCCAGCAGGTGATCGGTTCCGGTGAAAGGGTGCAGAAATCCGGCCTCAAACCCAAAGCCATGCCCCGGATGCGCCAAGGCCACCGTGGGGATCAACAGCAGGGGCAGCGCAATCAGAATACGTTTCATATGAACCTCTTAACGAATGGGGTGGTGGACAGTCACCAGCTTGGTGCCATCGGGGAAGGTGGCCTCGACCTGCACCGAAGGGATCATCGTTGGGATGCCATCCATGCATTGATCGGCAGAAATCACATGCGCGCCTGCCTGCATCAGATCGGCCACGGTGCGGCCATCGCGGGCACCCTCGACCACGAAATCGGTGATCAGGGCAATCGCCTCGGGGTGGTTCAGCTTGACGCCGCGCGCCAGACGGCCACGGGCGACCATAGCGGCGACCGAGATCAGCAGTTTCTCACGCTCTCGCGGGGTCAGGTTCATTGCGTACTCCTACATCTGCCAGACGCGGGGCAGCGGACCTGTCCGCAAAGCCGCCAGCGCTTGGGCTATTTGTTGTCTCAGTGGCCAGCCGTCGCGGGCCACAATCCGGGCGATGCATTTGCCATCCCAAGCCGAGGCGGCGGCCTCGCATCCCGGATGGGTCAGGGCAGCGCGCAGCCGTGGCAGGGCATCCTCTGCCCCCTGCGCGATCAGCGCGATCACCGCAAAACCGCGCGCTTGGCCCAGCAGCGCGGCGCTGGCATCTGCCAACACGGACGCATCCATCCGCACAGTTTCGGCCCAAATCGGGCGCCCCATCCGCCGCACCATGCGGGCATCGGTCAGCCGTGCATTTGACAGCGTTTCGCCCATCGCGTGACGGCCAAGGATCACCGTCTCTGACAGCAAACAACTGGCATCCGCCGCCAGATCGACCTGCGTGTCGCGCGCCAAATGACTGGCCTCAAACAAGATCGTCTCTTGTGGCAGCCAATCGAGATGCCCCCCCGCACCGACCTGCATCTGCACCACAGCCCGCGCGGGCGCACCCCGGCTGGCATATATCCGCTCGGCGGTCTGTGTCGTCGCCGTCACCCGACAGCCCGCCGCCAAGTCCAGCCGATAAGATAACGCATCGCCATCGGTCAGCCCGCCCGAGGTGTTCAGAAACACCACCTCTGGCATGCCCGACACCCGTGGCAGCATCGCCTTGGCCGATCCACTTTGCGCCAGATCCACCAGACGTGCACGACCGTCCAGACCGCGAAAGCTGGCGAAAGCCGCACCATGGCTGCGCTGCATTGGAAGGGCGGGGGTGGCAAGCATCACAGTCTCCTTGGCTGCGACTACACCACCACCTCTGCACTGCGAACATAAGCAGGCCGTCGATGTGCCGACAAACTGCGCATCCATAAGCCAATATGCCCATAATATAGTCATATGGCGCAAATAATGGGCGGACAGTCAAAGTATCCGCAATGCGCAAGTCTGCGCTAACGCGGCGGTGCCGTGGTGTCGCGCAGCATCAACTTAAGGGGCAACGCCGCAAGCTCTGCCACCTGTCCCGCCATCAGTGCCACCAGTTGCGTCACCGCCTGCAGACCAATCTGCCGCAGCGGTTGCGCCACCGTGGTCAAAGCCGGCAGAACATAGCGCGCCTCTGGCAGATCATCGAACCCGATCACCGAGACATCATCCGGCACCGAGAGCCCCAAGCCAATCGCAGCATGAATCGCGCCAATCGCCGCAATATCGGTGGTGCCGATCACCGCTGTGGGCCGGTTTGCCACGCTGCCCTGCCGCAGAACCGCCACCGCCAATTCGCGGCAGGCATCGAAATCATGCGTTGGCCCCAAAACCACCTGCGCGGTCAAGCCTGCCTCGGCCAGACGCTGCGTCGCGCCCTGCACCCGCGCTTGCACCGGGGGGCTGTGCTGTGGCGCGCCAATCACCGCAAAGTGGCGATGCCCCACGCTTAGCAAATGCTCGGCCATCATCCGGCCGCCAGCCAGATGATCTGAGGCCACGCTCTGCACCGCCAAGCCCGGCAAAGCCCGGTCGACCGCCACGATCGTTATCTTTGCATCGACCAGCCGCTGATACGGCGTGCTGTCTTCCTGCACGCTAGCCACGAGCACACCATCGACCTGCTGCGACAGCAGCATCGAGACGTAGCGCGCTTCTTGATCGGCGCTTTCATTGGTGCAGCAGATCAGCGCTTGCAGGCCGCACCGGAACAGTTCTTGCTCGATCACCTGCGCCAAGATGCCAAAGAACGGCACGTCCAGCGCCGGCAACACCACCCCCACCATCTGACTGCTGCCGCTGCGCATCCGCCGCGCGTTGGCGTTCGGCGTGAAGGCAAGGGCTGCAACCGCCCGCTTCACCCGCGCTCGCATCGCCGCACTGACATAGCCGCTGTTATTAATCACCCGCGATACCGTCATCACCGAGGCCCCGGCCTGTTTGGCGATGTCGCGAATGCTGGTCATATGGTGTGTGCGCCCCGCAGTCGAAGGTGCCGTTCTGGGCTGGCAACATATCCGGCTTGTGTCAAAGCTATCGCGGCTTTATCGCTTTGCACAACATCTTCTCACATCCACACCCCCCCCCGCTGCCAGACCGGAGCCTGACCCGATGCAGACCCTGATCCGCCTTTCCGCTGTGCTGGCGATAGCGTTGGCGCTGGCCAATTGTCAGGTCGGCTCTGGCTTTACCTCATCGCGCGCAGCCCCGGTGCTGGGGGGAGCGCTGCAAATCGGCGTGCCGCCCAGCTATTGCATCGACGGCAAGGCCAGCCGCGAGTCCCGCGACACTGCCGTTATTCTGATGGGGCGGTGTAGTGATGCGATGAAGGCTATCCCGGCGCTGATCACGGTGTCCATCGGGCAGGGCGGCTCGGCGGGGGTGATGACCGCTGGCGGTCAGGCGCTGGCGGCGTTCTTTGCCTCACAGCAAGGCCGCGCCACGCTGGCACGTTCGGGGCGCGCGGGGGATGTCAAAATCATCGCCGCTTTGAGCGCGGGCGATGCGTTTTTGCTGCATCTGCAAGATCGCAATGTCGGCGAATATTGGCGCGCGGTGATCGGGGTGAAGGCGCGATTGGTCACCCTGTCGGCGACCGGCACCGATGAAGTGCGGCTTGACCCTGTAGAGGGCCGCAAAATCCTTGAAAAAGCCTTGGATGCCCTGCGTACTGCCAACAAAGCGCCGGTATAAAGCCTTACCCGCCGCAGAACGCGACAGTTCTTGGCAAATCGTCCTGCTTTAGGGTGGAGTATTAAGATTTTTGCAGCGATAACAGCATAGTTTCCATATATTCAACAATGGCACCCGCAAGGGAAAGCACAGGACGGTTTCATGGCGGGGCGAATGTCAGGGTTGGTTGATCGGCTGTTGCACAAGCGCGCGTTGCGCCGCTGGGGTGATGCTGCCGACAAAGCGCCGGCCACCGATCTTGACGGCTTGCGCGGGATGCGCAGCCGCGCCCGTGCTCTGCGCCGCAATCTGGATCGGGTGATCCACGAGGCCGACCACCGCCTTGCTTTGCCGGTGATCGGCTCCAACATCATCCGCAAATTGCTGGGCACCGATTGGGCGTGGCGGCCCGAGTTGTGGAAGGGCTCGATCCCGGTGCCGGGGTTCGCTTCTGTGCCCGGCAAGGCCCCGATCTACGACGGGGCGACGATTTTCCACGACTGCCGCCGCTCGGAACTCACCGTCCGCCAGATTCGCAACACCCGCGAGGCCGACATTGCCCCCTTTGGCTTTCGCATGGATGTGTTCCGCTTTGACGGCTCGTTCCTGTCGCTGGTGGTTGATCTGCCGGAAGACGCCGCGCGCGGCTTGAAGCAGAACCACATCATCCGCATGGATGTGATCGTCGAGATGGAAAAGCCGCTGGAAATCTTCGCCCGGCTGAACATCAAACACGGCCCCAACATTGAACAAATCGTCCGCGAATTGCCGCTGAACGAGGAGGAGGTGATGGTTGAATTCGACCTCGCCTATTCCAAGATCAACGAAAAGCGGGTGGAAAAGCTCTGGGTTGATCTGATCTTCGAAGGTCCCGAGATGAACCAGATCATCCTGCGCGATGTGACATTCTCGCGCCGCCCCCGTGCCGAACTTTGACCCACGCCGAACTCTGAGGTTTTGATGCCCGACACCACACTCACCAAAACCCGCATCCGCGCTGGCATCTGGGAAGGCGTGCTGACCGGCACCTCTGGCATCCCCGTTTTGGACGTGCAGCACCTTGAGCAAGCCATCGCGGGCGTCACCGTGGCGGCCATCCCTGAACGCCCCGGTGAATTTGCCGTGCAAGTGCCGATCCCGGCGGAACTGCTCAGCGAAGGCGTGCAAACCTTCCTGATCCGCAACCGCGGCACCGGGCAAACCTTGGCACATTTCACCATCATCACCGGGGTGGCGATGGAAGACGATGTCCGCGCCGAGTTAGACCTGCTGCGCGCCGAGTTGGACATGCTGAAGCGGGCGTTCCGCAGGCATTGTCTGGAAACCACGGTGTAGGCCAACCATCTGATTTTGAAAGATTGCTGCGCAGCAAAACCGCAGCATTATCACCGCTTCGCTGCGCAGCAAGATCACACCGCCAGCACCGCCGCCGCAACCGTCACCGCGCCCTTCAACGGCAAATCCACCGCAGATTGCCCAACCTCGACGCCATAGCGCCCGGCTTCCACCACCCAAGCCCGCCGCTTCACGCAGAACCACGCAAAGTCGCGCGCCGTCAATCCCAGCACCAGCCGCCGTTCCGCGCCAGCCGCCAGTGCAACCTTGACAAATGCTTTCAACTCGCGCGCAGGCCGCGCCACAGCACTGGCCGCCGGGGTCACATAAAGCTGCACCACCGTACTGCCTGCCTGCGCCCCGACATTGCGCACCGTCACTGAAACCTCTGTCCCGTCCACCGTCAAATCCGCCAGATCAAACCGCGTGTAGGACAGCCCGAAGCCAAACGGGAACAGCGGCGGCACCCCGATCAAGTCGGCATGGCGATAGCCAATAAACACGCCCTCCTCATAGCGCACCCGGCCCTCCAGCCCCGGATAGATCTCGGGGTCCTGTGTCTGCGTCACGCCATCCGACCAACGGGCGGGGAATGTCTGCGGCAACCGTCCGCCGGGTTCCGCGCCCAACAGCACATCGGCAATCGCATTGCCCGCCTCTTGTCCGGGATACCACGCCTGCAAAACGGCAGCGACTTCGCCCAGCCAAGGCATCTCGACTGGCCCTCCGGTCTGCAACACCACCACGGTGTTCGGGTTCACCGCCGCCACCGCCGCGATCAGTTCCGCCTGCCGCCCCGGCAAAGCGATCCCCGGCAGATCGGCGCCCTCGGTATCCCAAGACGCATCGCGCCCGACGAACAGCACCGCCACATCTGCACGCGCCGCCACCGCAACCGCCTCGGCAATCTCGGCATCGCCAGAGGGCAGACCCAGACCCACCGCCAAGGCCGAAAATGCCAAAGAGCCCGAGGCTTTCGAGGCAAACTCGATTACGATGTCATAGCTTTGCCCCGCCAGCATCGGCAGATCGGTCAGAACCTCGTCGCAGCCTTCCTCGAAAAACGTCGTGCCACGCGTCCAGCTTTGCCAAGCCTCAACCACTTCAACCCCGTCGACAAACACCCGCGCCAGTCCCGCTGCGCGCAAGCCCAACCGCCACACCCCTGTCGCCGTCGCCTCAAACCGCGTCGAAATCCGTGCCGAGAAATGTGCGGCATCGACGCCGCCCTTCAACGGACCGAACCAGAATCCAGTCGCCTCGGGCAGTTCATCGATCGCCGCAGGCTGGCCCGCAAGTTCACGATTGAAAAACATTTCCATTCTTAATGGGCCCGGCAAGGTCGGCTGGAATTTACCATTGTCGCAGCCATAAGCATAGTCCACCGCGACCCCGGCAGCGATCAGCCCGTCATAGGGCGATACCCGGTAATGCGCGTTCAACTGCGCCGATCCGCCGCCCATAATCTGCGCCAGCTTGGCATTCGGCCCAATCACCGCCAGCTTGCCCCCGACAAGCGGCAACACCCCCTCATTCTTCAACAAAACTGCCGCTTCCGCCCCGGCACGCCGGATCAAAGCCCGGTGTTCGGGGCGATCATCGGCGCGCTCCGCCCATTCGGAATGATCTTCCAACGCCCCCGTCCGCGCCATCAAGCGCAGCACGTTCAGCGCGCGTTCACGCACCAGCTCTGCCGAAACCTCGCCCGCCTCTACCGCTGCAATCAACTTTTCCCCGCGGTCACGCGACGGCCCCGGCATCTCTAAATCCAAACCCGCTTTGACCGTTTCAACGGTGGAATGGCTGCCAAACCAATCTGACATCACCACTCCGTCAAAGCCCCAATCGCCACGCAGCACGTCGTTCAGAAGCCATGCATGTTCGCTGGTGAAAATTCCGCCCAAGCGGTTGTAACTGCTCATCACCGCCCAAGTGTTCGCCCGCTTTACCGCCGCTTCAAATGGCACCAGATAAGCCTCGCGCAGGCTACGTTCATCAATTTCGGACGAGATTGAGGTGCGCTCGATCTCTGATTCATTGCCGACAAAATGCTTGATCGTCGCGGCCACCCCCTGCGCTTGCAGCCCGGTGATATACCCGACCGCAAGCTCTGCCGTCAGGATCGGATCTTCCGAATAACACTCAAAATTCCGGCCATTGGTCTGGCTGCGCTGGATGTTCACCGTCGGCGCCAGCAGCACATGCGCGCCTTTCGACTTCACTTCCTCGGCCAAAGCACCGCCGATTTCGCACAGCAAATCCGGGTTCCACGTTGCCCCCAGCGCGATGCCCACCGGAAACGCCGCCGATTTCACCCCGCCAATCAGACTGCCACCCCCCCGCGCGCCATTCGGCCCATCGGTGACCCGCAGCTTCGGGATGTTCAGCCGCTTGATGGCCGGAAGGCTCCAGAAATCCGCGCCCGACAGCAGGCTGACCTGCTCGGCCAGCGTCATGGCATCGACAAGATTGGTGATGCGGGCGATCTGGGTCATCCTATCCTCCGGGTTGCATGCCTCAGGATTGCAGCCGAGGATGCGGGGTTGCAACGTGATTGTGCGGCGCAGTGGCAAGGCGTGAAGAAAGTGTAAATGCACCCTTGCTAACATATTGATTTTGTTTAGCGGGAAATCTGTCCGCACATGGACATCCCCCGGCGTGACGCCGCGTTTTCAATGACAAACCGCCAAATCACAGCCATCCTGCGCCAAACCCGGAGGACTATGATGCCCTATCCCCACCTGCTCGCCCCGCTTGATCTGGGCCATGTCACCCTGAAAAACCGGGTGCTGATGGGCTCGATGCACACCGGGCTGGAGGAGACCGGCGACTGGAACCGCGTCGCGGAATTCTATGCGACGCGGGCGCGCGGCGGGGTCGGATTGATGGTGACGGGCGGCATGGCCCCCAACCGCGAAGGCGGCGTTTTCCCAGGGGCGGCGGGCTTGTTCACCCCGCAGGATGTTCAGAACCACCGCATCGTCACGGATCGGGTCCACGCCGCAGGCGGCCTGATCGCGATGCAAATCCTGCACGCCGGAAGGTACGCCTATTCGAAAGACTGCGTCTCGGCATCCTCGGTCAAATCCCCAATCTCGCCGTTCCCGCCGCGCGCGCTGGATGAGGCCGGCATCGAGACACAAATTGCCGACATCGTGACCGCCGCCACCCGCGCCCGTGAGGCCGGTTATGACGGGGTCGAGGTGATGGGCTCGGAGGGGTACTTTCTGAACCAATTCCTCGTCACCCACACCAACCATCGCGCCGATCGCTGGGGCGGCAGCTTTGAGAACCGCATGCGCCTGCCCGTCGAGGTGGTCCGCCGGGTGCGCGCCGCAGTGGGGCCGGATTTCATCCTGATCTATCGCATCAGTTTGATCGACCTGATCCCGAATGGCTCGACTTGGGACGAGGTTGTCTTGTTGGCCCGCGCGATTGAGTCCGCCGGAGCGAGCATTCTGAACACCGGGATCGGCTGGCACGAGGCCCGCGTCCCGACCATCGCCACCTCGGTCCCCCGCGCCGCTTTTGCCCATTTGACCGCCCGGCTGCGGCCCGAAGTTTCCATCCCGGTGATCACCTCAAACCGGATCAACACCCCCGAAGTGGCCGAGACTTTGCTGGCATCTGGTGCCGCCGATATGGTGTCGATGGCACGGCCTTTCCTGGCTGATCCGAATTTCGTCGCCAAGGCGGCGGCAGGGCGGGCGGATCAGATCGCGCCCTGTATTGCCTGCAATCAGGCCTGCTTGGACCACACCTTTTCCGGCAAGCTGACCTCGTGCCTGGTGAACCCGCGGGCCTGCCATGAGACTGTGCTGAGCTATGATCCTGCCTTGGTTTTCAAGCGGGTGGCGGTGGTGGGGGCTGGGCCTGCGGGGATGATGGCGGCGCTGGTGGCGGCACAGCGGGGGCATCGAGTGGTGTTGTTTGACCGGGCTGATCAGTTGGGCGGGCAGTTGAATCTGGCTCGGTTGGTGCCGGGGAAAGAGGAGTTCAACGGGCTGGTCGACTGGTTTGCAGCGAGTGTCGCTGAGGCTGGGATTGAGACTCGGCTGGGAAAGGACGTTGGGGTGGAGGATTTGGGCGGCTTTGATGAGGTGGTGGTCGCTACCGGGGTGCGTCCGCGTGATCCGGGGATTGCGGGGCAAGAGCGTGGGCTGAGTTATAGGGAGGTGCTGCGGGGTGCGCCGGTGGGGCGACGGGTTGCGGTGATCGGGGCCGGGGGGATTGGCTTTGATGTCGCGGAGTTTTTGGTGGCGGGGGAACATTCGGTGACAACCCATCCCGAGCAATGGCGGCGGGAGTGGGGGGTGGGGGACCCGGCGGTGACGGCTGGCGGGCTGGCGGAGCCTGCGCCCGACGCGCCCGCCCGGGAGGTTTGGTTGTTGCAGCGGAAGGCCGAGAAACCGGGGCGGGGGTTGGGCAAGACCACGGGGTGGATTCATCGCGCGGCTTTGCAGATGAAGGGCGTGAAGATGTGGGGCGGGGTGAGTTATCTCGGGATCGAGGCCGGGGGTTTGCGGATTTCGAGGGATGGGGTCGAGGAAATCTTGGCGGTGGATCAGGTGGTGCTTTGTGCGGGGCAGGTGCCAGAGCGTGGGCTGGCGGATCAGCTTGCCGAGGCGGGAATGACCGCTCATGTGATCGGGGGGGCAGATGTTGCGGCGGAATTGGATGCCAAGCGGGCGATTGATCAGGGGGCAAGATTGGCAGCAAAATTGTAGGTCCCAACGCGGGACCAAAACAACATTGTTATTTTTCAGTAGCTTAAATAGCCATGTTCAAAGTTTGTTAAGACTTAGTCCCGGCAAGAACCGCATCCATCGCGTCTTTCACAGCGCCCATTGGCTTGGTGTTGGACCCCCAAGCCTGCACGAAATTGCCATCCGGCCCGATCAGCACTTTGTTGAAATTCCATCCCGGCACGAAACCCTGCGTGTCGCTGACCCAAGCGTAGAACGGATCGACCTCGCCTGCCGCGACATGGGCGATTGTGGTCATCGGCAGGGTCAGGGCGTAATTCAGCTCGCAGAAGTCTTTCACTTCGGAGTTTGAAGCGAATTCTTGGTTGAAATCGTCCGAGGGCACAGCCAGCACCACGGCCTTGTCGCCGTAATAGTCGGAAAGTGCCTGCAAGTCAGTGTATTGTGGGGTGTAGCCGCACATCGAGGCGGTGTTGACGACCAGCACCGGCTTGCCGCGCCATGTTGCGGTGTCGTATTTTCCGCCGTCAATCGAAGTGAACTGGAAGCTTGGGGCGGGATCGGCGGCTTGGGCCATTTGGGAAGCTCCGGGTTGCGACAGTAGCAAGGCTGCAGCCAAAACGGTGAAGATTACAAATGGGCGTTGCGGCATCATGCGGGCCTCCGATGTAGATTTATCAGAATACGCGCGTAGCGATGCATTGGATCAGTTTGAAGGTTGGATCAGTTTTGCAGAGAGACTTGGCTTGGATGGCGTCGTATTTGGATATTTGAGCGCAGAAGATGGGTCGGGCTACGACATTGGGCGCGCTCAGCGGACGATCAGTGCAATTTTAGGCGGAATTTCCGCGATTTTTGCCGTATTTGGTCTGATACTTAAGGCGTCGGCCCTGAACAAACCCAGCCTCAGCCGCGAATCGTGTCGCCTTTTTGCAGGGTTGGGAACAGCTCGATCACCTCGCCGCCGATGGTGCCAGACGAGTGCTTGCCTGCGATGATTTCGGCGGCAACGCGGCCAATTTCCAAGCGACAGGCATCCATGGTGGCCAGTTTGCGCGGCAGACCGTCGAGCAATTCAACGCCGTTAAAGCCCGCAAGGCCAATCTGCCCCGGCACGTCGAGGCCCTTGTGCAGGCAATACAGCAAGCCACCCGCGCCGATCATGTCATTGGAATAATACAAGAAATCGACCTGTGGGCTGCGGGTCAGCACGGCCTCGGTCATCTCGCGGCCTTTCAGCAGGGCAGAGCCGCCAGAGTAAAATTCACGGTCCACAAGGCTGAGACCAGCCTTCGCCAGCGCGTCTTCAAAACCTTCGAGGCGTTTGCGGGCGCGGTGATCGTGCGGCATCATCGTACCAAGGAAGGCGATGTTGCGGTAGCCTGCGGCGATGATCGCCTCGGCCATCTGACGGCCCGCGCGGCGGTGCGAGATGCCGACGGCCGAATCGACCGGAGTGCCGTCGATATCCATGATCTCGACGATCGGAATCCCGGCTTGTGCCAGCATGGCTCGGGCAGCATCGGTATGCTCTAACCCGGCGATAATCACGCCCGAGGGCCGCCAGGACAGCATCTCGTACAGCACGGATTCTTCGCGGTCTGGCGAATAATTGGTAACGCCGACAACGGGTTGCAGGCCGGTGTCTTCCAGCGTATCGGAAATTCCCGTCATCACTTCGGGGAAGACCATGTTGGACAGCGACGGGATGATCACCGCCACCAGATTGACGCGTTGGCTGGCCAAAGCACCGGCGATTTTGTTCGGCACATAGCCCAAGCGGCGGGCGGCCTCTTGCACGCGCTCGCGGGTGCTGTCGGAGACATCACCACGATTGCGCAGCACGCGGCTGACGGTCATTTCGCTGACGCCGGAGGCCTCGGACACATCGCGGAGGGTCAGAGTGCGGCGTGGTTCGAGGGTCGGGGGTTTGCTCAAGGGGAATGGCCTGTGAAATGGTTTCTTCCTTGTTATCGTCTATTCCGCCTATGTCCAAGCCCCCGTCCAAATCCTTGGCAGAACACTCCGCCGATGGGCGGGGCTGCGCGGCAGATACCTGCAAGATAATGCTTGTTCTGTGGGTGGGGCTGCGATATGTTAGCGGTAACAGCATGCGTGCTGGCGATATTCGGCGTGTCCTGCAAGCTCTCAACCTAGGCGCGACGGATCCGAGGGGGAGTGGTGGGCCAAAAGTCACTCCCCCTTAAATTCCCCTTGTTTCACTGCGCCAAGCCTGTTGCATCTGCGCAGGTTTTTTCGCATGTAGGGCTGCGTGACTCCGTAGCTCAGCCGGATAGAGCGACGGTTTCCTAAACCGTAGGCCGCGTGTTCGAATCACGCCGGGGTCACCAAATTAGATAGGCAGCATGGCGGGGCAATGGCGGAGATACGGGCAAGAGCACGACTGAGAGAGCTTTACTTTGGGCGTTCAGTGGTGGCGGTACGATTTCGCTACATGTTGCTTGCGTTCGATCTGACCACGATTGTGTTTCTGATCGCCTCGTCGTTTTCCAGCTATGGGTTTTATGTCAAACTGGTGGACGCATTGTTTGGCGTGATTATTTTGGCAGACCTTGTCGTGCGGCTGTGGCTGAGCAAGCGTCCCCTGCGCGAAATGTTACGCTTTTTTAACGTGATCGACATGCTTGTGGTGATCTCGCTGATCATGCCGTTGACCGGTGAGGCGTTTGCCTTCATGCGGGTGGTTCGGATGCTGCGGCTGTTGCAGTCGCATCAGATTTTGAAACAGTTGCGCCGCGATTTCCAGTTTTTCCGTGGCCGTGAAGGCACGATCAAGGCTGCGATCAATCTGACCTGTTTTATCTTTTTCACCACGGCGCTGGTGTTTGAAACTCAGTACGGCATAAATCCGGGTATCCGCAACTATGTGGATGCGGCCTATTTCACCATTGCGACGCTGACCACGACTGGGTTTGGCGATGTGACGCTGATGGGGCCGTTCGGCAAGCTGATCTCGATTGCGATCATGATTTTTGGCGTGTCACTGTTCTTGCGGTTGGTGCAGATGACGTTGCGGCCTATGAAGGTCGATTACACTTGCCCCCATTGCAGACTTAGTCGCCACGACCGGGACGCGGTGCATTGCAAGGCTTGCGGCAATCTGCTGGCGATTCCGGATGAGGGTATCGACTGACCGGTGCATTTGCGTTGACGGCACGGGACGGCTGCCGCGCAATTGCGACACGGCAGCCGATTTTGGTTACGCGTCCAGATGTTCAACGTTCAGAGCGTTGGCCTGGATGAACTCACGCCGGGGTTCGACGACATCGCCCATCAGTTTGGTGAAGATGTCGTCGGCTTCGGCCAAATCATCGACTTTGACTTGCAGCAGGGTGCGCGCCTCTGGGTCCAGCGTGGTTTCCCAAAGTTGTTCGGGGTTCATCTCGCCCAGACCTTTATAGCGTTGCAGGGTTAGGCCTTTTTCGCCTTCCGCCAAGATCGACTTCAGCAGATCAATCGGGCCGTGCACCAGTTGTTCGCGGTCTTTGCGGGCCAGGCGCGCTGGGTCGCGGTAGTGGTCGCGGGTCTCGCGCGAGATCGCCGCCAGACGGCGGGCTTCGCCAGAGCGCAGAACCGCACCATCCAACGTGCGCAGTTCTTCGACGCCGCGCAGCACGCGCGATAGGCGGATGCCGTGGTCTTGGGTGATCCGACCACTCCATCCCTTTTCATACTCCGGGGCGATCAGGTTCAGGCGGTTGGCGACTGTGGTGGCGACGGCTTGCAGATCGGCGTCGGCTTGGCCCTGATCGAAAGCACCTGCGAGGGCGGCTTGTTCCAGAATACCGCGCGGGTAGTTGGTGGGGAAGCTGTCCAAAACGCGGCGGAACTGGCGCGCGCCGTCGATGACGCGGCGCAAGTCTGCACCCGCGATTTCTTCACCCGTCGGCAGGGCCAAGACGGCGCCTTCGACGCCCATGTCGATCAGGTAATCTTCAAGGGCGGCTTGGTCTTTGATGTAGACCTCAGACTTACCGCGCGCGACTTTATACAGCGGCGGTTGGGCAATATAGAGGAAGCCGCCTTCGATCAGCTGCGGCATTTGCCGGAAGAAAAAAGTCAGGATCAGGGTGCGGATATGCGCGCCATCCACGTCAGCATCGGTCATGATGACGACCTTGTGGTAGCGCAACTTCTTGATATCAAACTCATCGCGGCCAATGCCGGTGCCGAGTGCTGTGATCAGCGTGCCGATTTCTTGGCTGGCCAGCATCCGGTCAAACCGGGCGCGCTCGACGTTCAGGATCTTACCTTTCAGCGGCAGAACCGCCTGATTGGCGCGCGAGCGGCCTTGCTTGGCGGAACCACCAGCCGAATCTCCCTCGACGAGGAAAATCTCGGCCTTCGAGGCGTCTTTTTCCTGACAATCGGCGAGTTTGCCGGGCAGGTTGGAGATGTCCAACGCGCTCTTACGTCGGGTCAATTCACGCGCCTTGCGGGCGGCTTCGCGGGCCATTGCGGCCTCGATGATCTTGCCGACGATGATCTTGGCATTCTGCGGGTTTTCTTCAAACCACTCAGACAGCTTTTCGTTGACCATGCTTTCGACCGCCGGACGCACCTCGGACGAGACCAGTTTGTCTTTGGTTTGGCTGGAAAATTTCGGATCGGGCGCTTTCACCGACAACACGCAGGTCAAGCCTTCGCGGGCGTCATCGCCGGTGAAGTCGATCTTCTCACGTTTGGCGATGCCGGAGGATTGCGCATAGGCGTTGATGGTGCGGGTCAGCGCGCCGCGAAAGCCCGCCATATGGGTGCCGCCGTCGCGCTGCGGAATGTTGTTGGTGAACGGCAGCACCATTTCATTGTAGCTGTCGTTCCACCACATCGCGACTTCGATCACGATGCCATTGCGCTCGCCAATCATATAGATCGGTTCAGCCATGATCGAGGTCTTGGAACGGTCGAGGTATTTCACGAATTCTTTGACGCCGCCGTCATAGTACAGCTCGGTGCGCAAAGGTTCGGCAGGCCGTTCATCTTCGATGATGATCCGTACGCCCGAGTTCAGGAAGGCCAACTCGCGCAGGCGATGCTCCAGCGTTTTGAAGCTGTATTCCAGATTCGAAAACGTGCCGTCAGGGATGTTGGTTTTGGCGGCGGCGAGAAAGCGGACTTCAGTGCCGCGCATCCCCGGCGCAGGGCCAACCTCGTAGACATGCACGACGCATTCGCCATGCTCAAAACGGGCGCGGTATTCGGTGTCGTTGCGCCAGACGGTCAGTTCCAGCCATTCCGACAGCGCATTGACCACAGAGACGCCAACGCCGTGCAAGCCGCCGGAAACCTTATAGGCATTGCCGCTATCGTCGGTGTTGTTGAATTTGCCGCCGGCGTGCAACTGGGTCATGATGACCTCGGCTGCCGAAACGCCCTCTTCCTTGTGGATGTCGACCGGGATGCCGCGGCCATTGTCGCGCACCGAAACGGAACTGTCGGCGTGGATTTTTACCGTCACCGCCGTGGCATGTCCGGCCAAGGCTTCGTCAATGCCGTTGTCGACGACTTCATAGACCATATGATGCAGGCCCGAGCCATCGTCGGTGTCGCCAATATACATGCCCGGACGCTTGCGAACAGCCTCTAAGCCTTTGAGAACTTTGATAGAATCGGCCCCGTAGGAATCCGGCTTTTTCGGCTCATCGGCCATGTGGTTTTCACCCCTTGAATTGTGCCCGACTTATAGCGGCTTGGGGGGGGGATGTCACGCCTTGGGCACAAGATTTAGCGGTTTGACGCCGCAATCACCAGGCCGACGCCGATCAGCAAAATGCCTGAGATCAGATTGAGTTTGCGGATACTTTCCGGGCTGGAGAGCAGTTTGCGGGCGCGGTCGAGAAACAGAGCAAGGCCGAGGTTGCCGAGCATTGGCACCAGCGCAGAGATCAGCAGAATAGCGGCGATGTCGGGGGCTTTGACGCGCGCGAGATCGAAGAACCCCGGCAGCACGCCCATGTAGAACAGGATGGCTTTCGGGTTGCCGATCACCGCCGCCACCCCCACCGCAAAGCCCGCCCACATGCCGGGTTTGGTCATGCGGCCATTGGTGTTGGGGGCTGTGGCAGGCTTGCGGATCAGCAGGATGCCCATCACGACGAACACTCCGACGGCGACCCAGCGCAGGGCGTGCAGGAAATCGGCGTAGACCGAAACGATCCATGTCAGGCCAAAGATCCCCGCCATCGGCCAGATCAGATCACCCAAGGCGACACCTATCGCCAAGGGCCAAGCGCTGGCAAAACCACCCGACAAAGCGCGCGCGGTCAGCGCCACCCAGACCGGGCCGGGGATCACCCACAACAGCGCCATGCCACCTGCATAAAGCATCAGTTCGTACAGTGAAACGGTCATGGTGCGGGCTTTCTGGGGGCTAATGCGGGGCAGCGGGAGGCGCGCCTAAGACCTGCGATATGCCACTCGTCTCGGTCACGGTAAAGCACTGCGCGCGCGCGCCAAGGCTATCAAACAGCGCGGCTTCGGTGCCGGTCATCAGGGCTTGCGCGCCCAAGGCGCAGAGTTCGTCATAAAGGGCTGCACGGCGGTCGGTGTCTAGGTGGGCCGCGACCTCATCCAGCAGCAGGATCGGGGCGGCACCCAGATCGGCCGCCAGCGCGCGGGCATTGGCAAGAATCAGGCTGATCAGCAGCGCCTTTTGCTCTCCGGTGGAGCATTGCTCGGCGGGCACGGATTTGGCCGCGTAAATCGCCGACATATCGCCGCGGTGCGGGCCGATCAGGCTGCGGCCAGCGGCCATATCGCGGCGGCGGTTGTCGGACAGGGCTGCGACCAGATCATCGGCATCAGCGGTGGTGGTCAAGGTCAGATCGGCGCGCGGGAAGGCGGTTTCGGCATTCTGTTGGGCTTGGCGCAGGCGGGTCAGGGCGGCCTGGCGGTTGGCGGTGATCTGCGCGCCAGCAACGGCCATCTGCGCTTCCAAAGCCCCGTACCAATGCGGATCGGTGATCTGATCCTTCAGCAAACGGTTGCGATCGCGCATGGCTTTTTCATAGGCCAGCACTGCGTCGGCATGATCGGGGGCGAAAGACAGCGTCATGCGGTCAAGGAAGCGGCGACGGCCTTCTGCGGCCTCGATCCACAGCCGGTCCATCGCGGGCACCAACCACAGCACGCGGGCAATGCGGCCTAAGGCGGTTTGGGTGGCGGCTTTGCCGTCGATGCGGACAGACCGCGTATCGCCCCCCTCGGCCCAGGTTTCGACCTGATGATCGGCGCCAAAGCCGCGCAGATCGGCGGTGACTTTCCAGCCAAGGCTTTCAGGCTTGCGGGCGATTTCATCCGCGCTCGCGCGCCGCAGGCCCCGGCCGGGGGAAAGCAGGGATGCCGCTTCAAGGATATTGGTTTTGCCCGCACCATTGGGGCCGACAATCGCCACCGGGCGACCATCAAAGCACAGCCGCGCGGTTTTATGGCTGCGGAAATGCGAGAGGCTCAGCGCGGTGATAGCAAGCCCGCTCACGCTGATCCCTTTCATCTTGGCCTAAATACTCTGGGGGTTTGGGGGCTAGCCCCCAAGCGCAGCTTACACGCGCATCGGCATGACGACATAGACCGCCGACATGTCATTGCCTTCGCGCATCAGGGTCGGATCGCCGGAGGAGTTGAACAGGAACACCGCGTTTTCACGGTCTACCTGCGACGCGATTTCCAGCAGGTATTTGGCGTTGAAGCCGATTTCCAGCCGTTCATCGGAATAAGCCACGGCAAGTTCTTCCTCGGCAGCACCGGAATCGGGCGCGTTGACCGAAAGGATCAAGCGGTCTTCATCCAGCGACAGCTTCACGGCGCGGGAGCGTTCCGAGGATACAGTGGCCACGCGGTCCACCGCTTTGGCGAATTCGCTCGCGTCGACTTCCAGCCGCCGGGTGTTGCCGGTGGGGATGACGCGGGTGTAGTCGGGGAAGGTGCCGTCGATGACTTTGGAGGTCAGAGTGATCAAGGGCGTGGCAAAACGGACTTTGGTTTCCGACACCGACACGGCGATGATCGCGGAATCATCGTCGAGCAGTTTCTTCAACTCGTTCACGGTCTTGCGCGGCACGATCACGCCGGGCATGCCCTGCGCACCTTCGGGCAGCGGGGCGTCGATGCGGGCCAGGCGGTGGCCATCGGTCGCAACACAACGCAGGACGGCGCCGACATCGCCGGTCGAGACATGCATGTAGACGCCGTTCAGGTAGTAGCGGGTTTCCTCGGTGGAAATCGCAAACTTCGCCTTGTCGAACAGGCGGCGCAGCACCGGGGCCGGGGCCGAGAAATTCGAAGAATATTCCGAGGTCGCCATCACCGGGAAATCTTCGCGCGGTAGGGTGGCAAGGCTGAAAGTGGAACGGCCTGCGGCAATGGTCAGACGGCCGGTGGCTGCGTCTTCGGTCAAAGCCACCAAAGCGCCATCGGGCAGCTTGCGGATGATCTCGTGCAGCATCACCGCCGAAACCGTGGTGGCCCCGGCGCGTTCGACCATCGCAGGCGCGCGGTCAACCACTTCGATATCCAGATCGGTGGCGCGGAACGACACCGTATCGCCCTCGGCTTCAATCAGCACGTTGGCGAGGATCGGAATGGTGTTGCGGCGCTCGACCACCGATTGCGCTTGTGCCAGCGCCTTAAGCAGAGTTGCGCGTTCGATGCTGATCTTCATTTCGTTCCCCTTGGCGACGCCCCTTTGCAGGGACGCCAAAACTACCCGGTTTTGGCCGGTTCACAAGCATTTTCGGGACTTTGCGGTTGAATATGCAGGCCGTCAAGCCTGCGATCCTCGATTAGGTCTGCAACTGACGCCGCAACAGTTGCAGATCGTCGGAAAGCTGCGAATCGGTGGTCATCAGTTCTTCGATTTTACGCACGCCGTGCATGATCGTGGTGTGATCGCGGCCGCCAAAGCGGCGCCCAATTTCCGGCAGGCTGCGCGAGGTCAATTGCTTGGCGAAATACATCGCCACCTGACGCGGCCGTGCGATGTTGCGCAGGCGTTTCGGGCCGATCATATCCGACAGGCGGATGTTGTAATGCTCGGCAACCTTGCGCTGGATTTCTTCGATGGTCAGCTTGCGATCCGAGGCGCGCAGGATGTCGGCGAGGCAATCTTGTGCCAGTTCCAGCGTGATCTCGCGGCCCACCAATGAGGCGAAGGCGAACAGGCGGGTCAAAGCGCCTTCCAGCACGCGGACGTTGGTGGTGATGCGGTGGGCAAGGAATTCCAGCACCCCGGTTGAGATCGCCAAGCCTTTGTATTGCTGGCGGTAATACTCGGCCTTTTGTTGCAGGATGCCGAGGCGAAGTTCGTAATCTGTGGGGTGAAGGTCCACCACCAAACCGCATTGCAGGCGGGATTTGATGCGGTCTTCCAGATCTTTGATTTCGCCCGGCGCGCGGTCTGCTGAAATCACGATCTGTTTGTTCTGATCAATCAAGGCGTTGAAAGTGTGGAAGAATTCTTCTTGGGTCGAATCCTTGCCCGCGATAAACTGCACATCATCGACCATCAGCACGTCAACCGAGCGGAACAGCTCTTTGAAATCCATGATCTGTTTGTCACGCAGGGCCTGCACGAAGCGATACATAAATTGCTCGGCCGAGAGATACAGCACGCGCAGTTGCGGCTGACGCGATTGCAATTCATGCGCAATGGCGTGCATCAGGTGGGTTTTACCCAAACCGACGCCGCCATAGAGGAACAACGGGTTGAAGGTGACCGGACCCCCTTCGGCAACGCGGCGGGCAGCGGCATGGGCCAACTCATTTGGCTTGCCGACAACGAAGCTGTCGAAGGTAAAGCGGCTGTCCAAGGTCGCACCCGGAAGTTCATCATCCGAGCGGTAACGGCTGGGCTTGACCGCGCGGGCGGGTCTGTCGGCGGCCAGCGGGGCCGCGGGCGCATTGGCGGCCTGCGCTTGCACCGGCACGAAAAACTCGGTCCGACCTGCGGCATGGCCTTCGGCGTTCAGCAAGCCAAGGATATGATCGGAATAGTTGCGCGACACCCAGTCGCCGAAAAACGTTGTCGGCACTTCGAACCGTGCGATGCCATTGATCAGACCAGCCCAGCGCAAGGGCTCGATCCAACTGGTGAAATTGTTCTTGCCGATCCGCTTTGCCAGCGTCTCACGTACCTTGCCCCAGGCCTCTTGCGTCATTGTCTTGTCTTCCCCAAGCGCCTTTCGGAGACCCGATGGCGCTTTCTAGTTGTCCCACGTACCCACGCGGTTCAGCACGACTGTTTCCCCCGGAAAAACACTCAGGTTCGGCAGGTGAAACACCATGCCTGCTTGAGTGTCCCGGCCCGGTGGCGGGGACAAAATTGTGACAGCCGCAACCGGGTGACCCGGTGGCGGTGTTTTATGTCTCTGATGGCCGAATCTCGGCGCAAGCAGTGTAACATTCGGACGACAAAGGATAATTTCAGGTTGTTGTACGCTTGGCTTGGCAGCTGCGCCCCTGATTGTTCTACTTTGACGGCGTCATGTCCCCCAGACGAAGTGAATCGCTTGGTCAAGTTAGCAAGCCGCCGCAGGCCCCCGCAACCGATCTTGTTGCTTGACAGGAGTTTGCTTTCGCGAATCTCCCGGAGCTTGCAATTCGGCAACGCTGCGGGCGGAATGGTTGGAAAATCTGCAGTTGGAATCGGCAAGCTGCTTGTGTTTTCGAAAATCTGGACAGCGGGGGTGACCGATTCTGTGTCGGGGTTTCTGTGTGAAAATGCGATAGGGCGCGGCCTTTCGGCGCGCGCCCTATCGTGACGTCGGGTCAGCTTGGCTGGTCAGCCGCGCGACTTACGCAGCCGGCGTTGCCAGCGCTTTGACGCGCGAGGCCAAACGCGAGATTTTGCGCGACACGGTGTTCTTGTGCATGACACCCTTGGAGACGCCACGCGCCAGTTCAGGCTGAGCGTTTTTCAGCGCCAGAGCGGCGGCGTCTTGGTTGCCGGAAGCCAGCGCTTCTTCAACTTTGCGCAGGAAGGTGCGGATGCGCGAGCGGCGGGCTTTGTTGATGTCTTGACGGGCATCAGCTTGGCGTGCGCGTTTTTTGGACTGGGCAGTGTTTGCCATCGGTATGGTATCCTTGGGGTCAACTTAATTATGTCGCGCAAAAGCCCCAAGGCCCCCTCAGAGATGAAGGGATGATTCTGCCTAGAGCGGGCTCACACGCATGTACCGCAGGCCTATAGGGTAAAGGGCTGCGAAAGGGAACAGCAAATCTACTGGAGCGTCGCGGGCCGTTGACGCTTGGCGCGCTGCGGGTGATGCTGGCCGCAACGATTGCCCGCTTTGACCGAATGGACCCTTGGCCATGGACATGACCCGCCCGCCCGCTCATCTGTCTGCGACGGCTTTGGCGATGATCGCAAGCCCCGATATCTTCACCAATCCGCGCCGCACGCAGGTGACGCGCTCGGTCTATGACGGTGAGCCTATTTTCTTCACCGTGGCTGATCGCAAGGACCGGATTCAGGCGCGCCACGCCAAGGGGCGGTTTTATGAGCCGGAAGAGCTGAAGCTGATCGCGCAGCATTTCCCGCGCGGTGGGGTGTTTTGCGATGCGGGGGCGAATATTGGCAACCATTCGATCTATGCGCTGAAGCTTCTGGGGGCCTCGGTGAGCATCCCGTTTGAACCGAACCCGGTGGCTTATGAATTGTTCCTGTCAAATATGATCCTGAATGGCGTGCTGGATCAGGTGAACCTGTCGACGCTGGGCTATGGCTTATCTGACCGCAGCGATGCGCCTTCGATGAGTCTTGAGGCGCGCGAGAAAAATCTGGGGGCGACGCGGCTGGTGGCGTCGGACGAAGGGAAGATCAGCATGGCCTCGGGCGATGCGCTGCTGGATGGCGCGCGGATTGATTTTCTGAAGGTGGATGTGGAAGGGATGGAAATGGAGGTGCTGCGCGGCTTTGAGCACAGCATCGCCGCCTCGCGTCCGCCGATTTTTCTGGAGGTCGATCATAAAAACAATGACGCGCTGACCGCTTGGGCGGCGGGGCTGGGTTACGGTGTGCTGGTCGAGGGGCGGTTTTTCAAGATGAACCGCAATGTGTTGCTGGGGCCTTTGGGGTAACCAAAAAGGCCGCTACGACGTATCGTGGCGGCCTTCAGAGTCAGGTGAGGATCAGGCGTTTTCCTTGGTCATCAGAGTTTCGGTCGAGGCGAAGAACATTGCCTGACTGACCGCCGAGCGCACCTGTTCTTCGGTGTAGGGTTTGTTGATCAAGAACGCAGGCTCGGGACGGTGCCCGGTCAGTAGGCGTTCGGGGAAGGCGGTGATGAAGATCACCGGGATCTGCTCAAACCCGCCAAGGATTTCGTTCACCGCGTCGATGCCAGAGGAGGCATCGGCCAAGTGGATATCGGCGAGGATCAGGTCGGGCATATCCGCTTTCGCCAAAGCCACGGCTTCTTTGCGCGTGCGGGCAACGCCAGTGATCTGGTGGCCCATCGCCTCGACGATGGCGATGATGTCCATCGCGATGATGGCTTCATCCTCGATCACCATAACGCGGCCGCTGACGGTGCCGGTCATCTCATGCAGGGCGCGCGTGATCAGGCCTTGGGCTTCTTCGGCATCGATTTGCATGATCGCGCCGATTTGGTCCAAGCTGAAGACTTCAATGAAATGCAGCAACAACGCCTCGCGGCTGTTCGGGGTCAATTCGGCCATATGTGCTTGGGCTGCCGCAGACAGGCGGCTGTCGGCTTGTGCTACAGGTGCGCCGGAACTGGCCCAAACCATGTGGAACACGTTGAACAGCGCCACTTTGGCATCGCTTGCATTTGCAATCAGGGCAGGTTCAGCCAAAACTGTCTCCAAAGCGGCCAATGCATACTGATCGCCGCTGGTTTGATTGCCTGTCAAAGCGCGCGCATAGCGGCGCAGGCTTGGCAAATGCAGGGCGACCAGATCGGAAAGATTTGCGCTGGCGTCAGTGTTCATTTTTTTATTCCCTCATGTATTTTCTTGGGAACCAAACGCATGGCCGCGCGTTTGGTTCCCTGAGTGGTACAGGAAATTGTAAAAATGCGAAATCAGGGATCGAAACCTGAGCAGGATGGTCAAGTGGATCAGATCAAGGCTCAAATCGAAGAAAACCTTAAGCGGGTGTACCAGTCGGCTCTGGTTGAAGAGGTGCCGGACCGCTTTAAGCTGTTGTTGCAGCAGTTGAAAGACAAAGAGGCACTGCGGGACGAGGTGCAGAGATGAACCTCGCTGTGGCCGCGGATATTGACCCACGCGACCAGTTGGTCGAGCATCTGCGCCCCTTGCGGGCCTTTGCGATCAGCCTGACGCGCAATGTGACGGCGGCGGACGATTTGGTGCAGGAAACCATTCTGAAGGCTTGGGCCGGTATCGACAAATTCCAGCGCGGCAGCAATTTGCAGGCATGGTTGTTCACCATCCTGCGCAACACCTATTATTCGTCCTTGCGCAAATCCCGTCGCGAGGTTGCCGACCCGGATGGTGTCCATGCCGCCACCCTTAGCGTCAAGCCTGACCACGACGGGCGCATGGCATTCACCGATTTCTTGCGCGCTTTTGATGCGTTGTCGGATGAACACCGTGAGGTGTTGATTCTGGTCGGGGCCTCGGGGTTTACCACAGACGAAGCCGCCGCGATGATGGGTGTGGCGGCGGGCACGGTGAAAAGCCGTGCCAGCCGAGCGCGCAAGCGGTTGGCGCATTTGCTGGGTCTGGCAGAGGGCGAGGGCATGTTCTCGGGGATTGATGCCGTGACCGATGCGGTGATCGGGCGGGCTGCGGCCGCGATGGAATGACAGACCCCGCCACACTACCGCGGTGTTCTGACGCGCGCCCGCCGTTTTATCAACGGCTTGGCGCGCGCTTGGCGTTGATGGCGGCGGTGGCGATGCTGCCGCTGGGGTTTTTGGGTCTGGTGCAATCGCAGGCCGCCAACAGCGAATCCGAACAGCGGGCCAATATGGCGGTTATGGATGAAACCACCCGGGCGGCGGCGCCGGAAATCCGGCTGATCCAATCGACTCAGGTGATGGTGGCGACTTTGGCGCAGAGTGTGGGGCCGGTTCTGGCCGATACTGCCGCCTGTCGACGTCTGATGGCGGCGGTGGCGGCGCAACAGCCTGCGCTGTCCTTGGTGGGCTATGTGCCGCTGTCAGGCAAAATGACCTGCGCCTCGACCATGAAAGACTTTGATTTCTCCACCAATCCGCGGTTTCAACAGGTGGTCAAGCTGGATCACCCTGGCTTTTCGGTCAACCCGAAGGGGCCGGTTTCGGGGGTTTCGGTGCTGGGGGTGTCGCATCCGGTCTATGATGGCACTGGCGCGCGGATTGGGTTTATTTCGGCGTCGATGCCGCATAAGGCGCTTGAGGATGTTGGAATTTTGGTGGCGGATGCCAGCCCGCGTGACCCGTTGGCACTGCTGACCTTTGATAGTGATGGCACGGTGCTGACCTCGTCTGTCGGGCTGACGAGTGCGCCTTTCAGTGTGCCGCTTGATAAAACGCTGAAGGATCTGGCCGAAGGCGGGGCGCAGACGTTCATGGCGCGTACGGTGGGCGGCGAGCCGCGGATTTTCTCGGTGGTGCAGATGGCCGAAGGGTTGTTTGTGCTGGGGTCATGGAGCCAAGCCGAAAGCGTGGTCGTGCTGGGCTATAACATCAGCCCCTATGTGTTTCCGCTGTTGATGTGGCTGGCGGCGATGTGTGTGGCCCTGCTGGGTGCCGAGACGTTGGTGGCGCGCCACATGCGGCATTTGGGCAGCGCTATGACCGCATTTGCGGGCGGGGATCGCAAGCGGGTGGCGCTGGATCTGTCGGGCAGCCCGGCGGAGATCATCGAACTTGGGCGGTCCTATGCGGTTTTGACCGAGACTATCCTGCATGATGAAGCCGAGCTGGAAAACATGCTGCGGCAAAAGGAAATTCTGCTGCGCGAGGTGCATCACCGCACCGGCAACAGTTTGCAGCTGATCGCTTCGATCATGCGGATTCACATCCGGCAGGAGAAATCTGACGCAGTGCGCAGTATTCTGGAAGGGCTGCATGACCGGGTGATGGCGTTGGCGACGGTGCATATGGGGCTGTATGAGACCGCCGGGCAGAAAGACGTCCAGATGGACTCTCTGTTTTCCGGGGTGATCCGGCAGATCAGCGGTATGGGCAAGCAAAGCAGCAAGAAGCCACAGATCGCCACAGATTTTGAGCCGATTCAACTGATCCCGGATCAGGCTGTGCCGCTTGCGCTGTTGTTGACCGAATTGCTGGCCGGGATGCCCGCGAGTGAGACGCAGGTGGGGCAGGTTGAGGTGTCGCTGCGGCTGCTAGACGGTGAGCAAAAGGCGCGGCTGCATATCAAAGGTCCGGCGAGTTTGGGCACGGCTGCCTCGGATCAACCAACGCCTACCGCGATTGGTACCCAGTTGGTGCGCGGTTTTGCCCAGCAGATTGGTGGGGCGGTGAGTGTCGCCAACACACCGGAAGCGGTGGATGTGACGGTGGATTTTCCGATCCGCGAAGGCTTTGAGCCTTAGGCTTTGCTCCGTTGACGGCTGACAAAAAGAAACGTCGCTGTCTTGCGACAGCGACGCCTTTTCGGGCCTGAAAGGCTCAACCTGCGCTACGAGGAGTTACGCAGGCTGCGGCTTCCGGCCAGAATGTCCATCGCATCGTTGGCGCGGCGGCGTTCATGCGCAAGCAGACGCCGGGTTTCTTCCAGCAACCGGTCGCGTTCTTGCGCCAGTTTGCGGTCTTGCGCTGGGCGACGTAAGAAGGCCGCCGAAACTGCGACCCCCAGCGCCAAAGCGGCGCCAGTGATGGCAAACGGGTGATCGTTGATCGCCTTTGCGGTCGAGGTGCGCACGGAAAGTTGCGCCTCATAGGCCGCTTCGCGCGCTGCCAGAATACGATCTTGTGCGGCGGTTGACAGTTGATCCAAGCCCCTTCGCATGGCTTTGCGCACATCACGCGCCAGATCGGCCATCACGGCGGCACGCTGTTTGGCGTATTCAAGACCATCCAGTGCCAGCGCCTCTAGCCCATGCAGGCTGACATTGGCTTGCGCGCGCAAAGCTTCGGCCTCGGCAATCCAGTCGAAATCGTCATCTTCCAGTGGTTGGGTCGGGCCGCCTTCGTCTTCCCACCGGGATTGCGCTTCATAAGCGGTGCCACTGAGGCCATCCGTCTCGGGGGCGGCAGGGGTGCGGCGCAGCAGATACCATGCCAGACCCGCCCCAGCCACCGAGACAAGCACCGGGTTGGCGCGGGCGACATTGCCAAGCGTTTGCGCATGGGTCAGCAGATCACCGCCAATGCCTTGCGAGGTGAAACGATCGCCAAGGGCTGTCAGCGAGGCTTTCAGCGCCGCGCGATCTTTCTGAAGCTGGCGCTCGATCAGGTCGGGTTCAAGATTGTCCATTCGCATCAGGCTCTCCTATTTCGTTGGGCCTATTCTGTGCGGACTCATCCGCGGCGGTTGCGATTGCGGGCCTGCGATTGGATCAAATGCGCGAACGCAAAGCCAAGCACCGCTGCCCCAGCGACGACGGTGCCGGGATGACGGCGCGCGTAAGCTTTGGTGCTGGTGACCAGATCGCTGATCGAGCCTGCGCGCAGATGATCGGCTGCATCCGTCACAGCCTCAACCACTCGGCCCGACGCGGCCCGTGTGCCATCCGCCGCATCATGCAGCGCCTTGGCCAGGCGATCACTGCCATCCGACAGCTTGGATTTGGCCGAACGAAGACCCGATTGCGCTGCATCGCTGAGATCATCCAGACGATCTTCGGCAGCGGCGGCAGCCTCGGCGGCCTGCGCTTTCAGCTTGCGCGCGGCGGTTTGGCCAAGGTCTTTCGTGTCATTCAAAGCCTCGGTCGCCGTGTCGCGCGCCTTGCGGCTCATCTGCGATACTTTATCGGTCGCATTGTCGACAGCCTCATCTGCGGCGTTTTTTGCGTGCGAGACGGTGTCTTTCAGGGTGTTCGCGTTCATCATCTGTCCTTTGTCTCATAGCGGCCGGGCGTCTGGAGGCCCCAGATTGTCAGGCAGCAGATCCAGTTTTAAATCTCAGCAGCAAGACCAGCCCTGCCGCCGGGATACGGGTTGGCTCAGGTCTGGGCGCGAAACCCATAGCTGTGCCGTCATCGCATCTCTGCCGGAACAACGCAGGTGGCCTGAGCTTGGTTCCCGAAAAAATCGGTCAGATGAAAATGCTGCAGTTTGTCCATTTTGCGGGATCGTAAGCCAGCCGGGAACCAGAAGCTGCGGCGCGGGTTGGTTCACCATGATATCCACGACAGTCCCTGCAACGTGCCGTTTAATTGTAGAGCTGCCAAATCTTACAGGAGAAACACCATGCTGAGCTGGGCCCTGACTTTCCTTGTCGTCGCATTGATTGCAGCCGCTTTGGGCTTTGGTGGCATCGCAGGCACCTCTGCCGGTATCGCTAAGATCCTGTTCTTCATCTTCATTGCCTTGTTCGTGATTTCGCTGATTGCGCGGCTGTTGAACGGCAAATCGCGACTCTGACGGGGTTTCCGACCCTCCCTGCCTTCTTCTCCCTGAAGGCCACCTCAGACCGCAGGTTCGCCCTGCGGTCTTTTTTTGCGTATTTCAGAGTATTTCAGCGAAGTGTGGCCTGCACACATGACTCCGCCAACAGTTCACGTGAACCGTTTCCAAAGCAAATATAGGGTATTTTCAAGTGGCAGATTTTATCCCATTTATGCGGCAGGACGCGTATGTGACGCGGCGGTAGATACGAGGTAATCGGGCAATGGATTTGATCGAAACCCCCTCACAGGTTTGGCCGACCCAAGGCGATGCGCCGCAGGGTATGTTGGCGCGGGTCACCGAGATGACGCTGGCCAAGCGCAGCCTGTGGTATGAGATTGTTTTCTCGGGCAGCGCTTTTGCACTGGCTTTGTATATTCGTTTTATCTCTGATCCGATGCTGCCACCCGGCTTTCCGTTTCTGACCTTCTTTCCAGCGGTGTTGCTGAGTTCGGCTTTCGCTTCGGTGCGGGCCGGGGTCGTGGTGGCGGTGGCCAGTGGTTTGGCCGCGCGCTATTTCTTTATCGCTCCTGTCGAGAGCCTCAGCCTGAACGGCGCATCTGCGGTGGCGATGGGGTTTTACGCGTTGGTTGTGCTGACCGAGATTTTGCTGATCAGTGCGGTGAAGCAGGCATTGCTGCGGCTAAGGGCGGCACAACAGCGTAGCGCTGATCTGGCAACATCCAGTGCGCTGATGTTTTCAGAATTGCAGCATCGGGTGTCGAATAATCTGGCGACGGTGGCGGCGCTGTTGCGGCTTCAGGCGGGGCAGACCAGCGATGCCGCGGCCAAGCAGGTGCTCTCGGTGGCGCAGGTGCGGATTGATACGATCGCGCGGCTGCAACGGCGACTGCATTCACCGAACCTTCAATCGGTTGCTGTGGCGGATTTCATCCGCGATATGGCCGCCGACACCATCGATTCGGCTGGTGCGGGGGCAAATGTAACGCTGAAATTTCAGCTAACACCGGTGCAGGTAGCGCATGAAAAGGCGATTCCGCTGGGGTTGATCGTCAGCGAGTTTCTGATGAATGCGGCAGAGCATAGTACGGCAGCGCAGGACAGCGCCTCAGAGACGGTGGTGATAACGATCTTACTGTCGCAAGAACCGACCGAGACCGAAACGCATCTGGTGACGCTAGATGTGCATGATTCTGGCAAAGGCGTGCCCGAGGGCTTTGATGTGGAAACCTCGAAAAGCCTAGGGATCAGCATTGCGCGGCAGTTTGCCTTGCAGTTGTCGGGCAAGTTGAGCCTGTTCAATGCGCCCAATGGCGGAGTCATTTCGCGGCTACAGTTTGAGAATTAAGGCAGCTTAACGCTGTCAATCCCTTGTTCCGCTGTTTCCTCTCCATCAACGATGCGCAGTAATACCCCGGATAGAACGCAAGTGCGCCCCGATCCTGCCCGATTTGGCGATCAATCAGGTCACATCTGCCCACTCTGCTCGCTTGGGGAAAACAATGGACCGACTCACTGAAATGGAAGCTTTTGCCACGGTCGTAGACCAAGGCGGCTTTACTGATGCTGCAAAGAAGATGGGGATTTCGAAATCTGCCGTTTCGAAACACGTCTCTGCGCTGGAGGCCCGCCTTGGTGCGCGGCTTCTGAACCGCACCACCCGCCGTGTCTCTCCAACAGAGATCGGCCTGGCTTATTACGACCGCGCCCGGCGGGTTTTGAACGATGCGGGCGAGGCCGATGCTTTGGTGACCTCGATGCAATCGGCACCTTCGGGCCTGCTGCGGATCTCGGTTGCCACGGATTTTGGCGTCAACTTGCTGTCGCCGATTTTGGGGGATTTCCTGCTGGAATACCCTGACATTACCGTCAACATGGTGCTGAACAACCGCTATGTGGAGCTGATTTCTGAGGGCTTTGATATGGCCATTCGGGTTGGCGACCTAGAGGACAGCAGTCTGCGCGCCCGCAAGCTGACCGACACCACGAAACGCATGATCGGCAGCCCGTCGTATTTCCAGAAATATGGCCGACCGTTGAAAATTGACGATCTGAACGATCACAAGCTGCTGCATTATTCCAACCAAGCCAACGGCAATGTGTGGAAAGTCAGCGCCCCCTCGGGTGAAAAGCGGCAAGTGCGCACGGCGGGATGGCTGACGGTGAACGATGGCCAAAGCCTGCTGAATGCGGCGATTTCCGGGCTGGGCATCGCTTATCTGCCCAGCTTTCTGTACGCCGATGCGATGAAAAACGGTCAGGTCGAAGAAGCCATTCCCGGCCTGCCGGTGGAAACCCTTGGCATCTATGCGGTCTATCCGCCGGGGCGCTTCACTCAGCCGAAAGTACGCGCTTTCATCGACTTCCTGGCGCGCCGCTATCTGGATAAGGGTCCGGATATCTGGTGAGATCCGGCTTCAAGCGCCAACACAGGTTTGTAAATGGTGCGATGGTTACTCTGGGGTCGAGGTGAGCACCACCTCGACCCTTCGGTTTTGTTGCTGGCCCTCGGGGCTCAGGTTGCTGGATCGCGGCGCAAGCGGGCCGACGCCATTGGCGCTGACTTGGCCCGCCGCTACGCCATATTGCGCGATCAGGTTTTGCCGCACGCTGGCCGCGCGTTTTTTCGACAGTGCGATGTTGCTGGCAAGCCCGCCCGAAGCATCGGTATGACCGACCAGCATGACACCTTTGGTCGGATTGGCCTGCAACCAACCCGCCAGTGCGGTAAGCGACGCATAAGTGCCGTCGGCGAGCGTAGATGACCCCGAGGCGAACACCAGATCCTCCAGCACCAGCGACTGGCCAAGATCGAGTGTTTTGGCCAGATCGGGGCTGGTTTCGGGCGCGGTGGGTTTCAGCGCGAAGGTGGCGGGCTTCGGTAGTTCGGTCGATTTGGTCGAGGTTGCCAGTTGCGCCACCGCCGCGCCGCCAATCCGGGTCAGTTGCACAAAGCCGTTTTCGGGCGATTTGCTGACCATCAGGCCGAGGTATTCTTTGCCGTGTTGCCCGCCGCGTTCCGCCGCCAGATAGCGAAAATCGCCCAGATCGACATGCATGTCAGGTTCGGCCGCCACCTCGGTGCCATAGCGAAAATCATAGCCGCCGCAGGCTTCGGTCTCACATTCAAAGACCACCTTGAAGCCCGCCGCCGCGATCTGCGCGCGCAGGGTCTGGATCAGCTCCAACGTCGAAGCCCCCGGCACGGCGATACGCCACGCGGTTTGATCTAGGTTGCCTTCGGTCAGTTCGGTGGCAATCGCACCGCTTTGATAGGGCCCCACGGCAAGGCGGAACGAGGCTAAAGCCTCTGTGCGTTGCAAGGTTGTCTCGGAGGGGCCGGGGAATTGCAGGTTTAACAGCGGTGCCGCCTGTGTCGATGTGGCTGATAGGACGGCGGCAAGGCAAAACGCCACTCGGCGTGGGTACGTTTTCATAGGTCTGGCCTCAGCTGGGCTCATTTCTGTCGATAGTGATACTGTCCCACAGCCTGCATCCCCAAGGAAGCATAAAGCCTGCGGGCCGGGTCATTGGCGACGGTCACCACCAAAGACAGCGTATCTGCTCCATTATTTTGCGCCCAAGCCGCCGCTGCCCGCAAGATGTTGTGCGCGGAACCCTGCCGACGTTGGCTGGGCGTGACCTCTAACGCGTGCAGCATGGCGATATTGTCATGGATCGCCACAAACGCGGTACCGGCTGCGCGATCCTGTGCGCGGGCAAGGATGGTGGTTTTCGGACCCTGCACCCTTTCCATCACCGCCAGTCGCGCCGGGCCAATGCCGCCCTCGGCCCACAGATCAGCGGCAATCGCCATCGGCGGCCAATGCGGAAAAGTGGTTATAGCATCGGGTGCCTGCGGCAACGTCGCAAGCGGGGCCGCATAGGCCACCACCGGATCAACGATGCGATAGCCGCGTGCCATCAACGCCTGATCAAGCAAGCCATCGCCGTCGCGGATCAAAAACAGCGCGGGTTGATCCAGTGCCGCCATCGCGGTTTCGGCCTGCGAAATATCGGTGTCTTGCCAATCGCCCTCGGCTGTGGCGGCAGAGACGCGTTTGCCGCCGCCCAAGCCGTTGCGAATGGTCCATGGCCCCTGCCGCGTGGCAGAGGCTGGCCCCCAAGTGGCTTCCATCACCGCCAAAAGCAACTCAGGCGTCATCCAAACAACTCCGTCAACCGCAGCATCGCGGCGCTGACCCGGCCGGGATCGGTGCCCCGGATCACCAAATTGGTGCCATACGCGCCGTTCTGGGTGAAGGGATATGAGCCCATCGACAAATCGGGAAATGCGGCAGCCAAAGCGCCGAAATCGGCGGCAATTTCGCCCTCACCACGCAAGACTCGCAGGTTTTGGCTTAGCAGTGGCGGGCCGCCGGTGAGGGTGGGCAGAACCGAGGCCAGCATGGATTCGAATATCTTTGGCACCCCGGCCATCACATGCACGTTTTGCAGCGTGAAGCCTGGCGCAATCGAGACCGGATTTTCGATCAGCACCGCGCCGTCGGGGATCCGCGCCATGCGCTGCCGCGCCTCGTTGAACGGCAGGCCTTGGCGTTCATAATGCGCAGACATCAGCGCCATCGCATCGTCGCGGTGGCTGATCGGGGTCTGAAACGCGGCTGCAACGGCATCGGCGGTGATGTCGTCATGCGTTGGACCAATGCCGCCCGATGTGAACAGATGGTCATATTTGCCGCGCAACGCGTTCACCGCAGCCACGATCTCGGCATGATCATCCGCCACCACCCGCGCTTCGGCCAGAGTGATGCCGTGCTTGGTCAGCTCGCAGGCGATGTGATGCAGGTTGGAATCGCGGGTGCGGCCCGACAGAATTTCATCGCCGATCACCAGCATCGCGGCTGTGGGGTTGGGCATGTGGGCGCTCCTTCTTTCATGCGGAACCATAGGCCAAAGCTGGGGCAACAGGCCAGAGGGCTGTCTTCACAGATTGGGGACCTTCACAGATCGGCCACGCGGGCCAATGCCGCGCACTCCACCTCTGGCAAAACCGCCGTGCATCGCCTATTTAGGGCCAAACTGGAGGATTACCCGTGGAAGATATCCGTGGTCGCGTCACCAAGAATGGCATCCGCATCTATGAAGATGCGGATTTCGCAGGCATGCACGCGGCTGGCCGATGCGCCGCTGAAATTCTTGATATGGTTGCAGAATATGTCAAGCCGGGTGCGACGACGGCGATTATTGACGATTTCATCCGCGAGGAGATTGAGCGCCGTGGGGTGATTTCCGCGACGATCGGCTACAAAGGCTATCAGCATGCCTCCTGCATCAGCGTCAATCATGTGGTCTGCCACGGCATTCCGGGCGCTAAGGTGTTGGCGGATGGCGATATTCTGAACGTTGATGTCACGGTGATCGTTGACGGTTGGTTCGGCGATACCAGCCGAATGTATGTCGCAGGCGCAGTTCCGCGCAAAGCTGAACGGCTGATTGAGATCACCCACGAGTCGCTGATGCGGGGCATCGCGGCGGTGAAGCCGGGCAATACCTTTGGCGATATTGGCTATGCGATTCAAAGCTTTGTCGAACTGAACCGCATGTCGGTGGTGCGCGATTTCTGTGGCCATGGGCTGGGTCGGGTGTTCCACGCGCCGCCGAATGTGCTGCATTACGGGCGTCCGGGCAGCGGGGCGGTGCTGGAGGAAGGCATGATTTTCACCATTGAGCCGATGGTTAATCTGGGCCGCCCCGAAACCAAAGTGCTGGCCGATGACTGGACGGCGGTGACGCGTGACAAATCTTTGTCGGCGCAGTTTGAACATTCGGTTGGGGTGACCGCGACGGGATGCGAGATTTTCACTTTGTCCCCGGCAGGCAAGTTTCACCCGACTTGGGGTTGATCGCCGGATTAAAGCCCCAGCAAGACGGGTAAGTCTTTCATATCGTTGAAAAGCACGGCCCCCACTGTGGCCAGTGCCGCGTTGCCATCCGGCGCGTAGCCCATGCAGCGCATCCCGGCGGCTTGGGCCGCACGCGCCCCGGTTGGGCTGTCTTCGATCACAACGCAGTCGCTGGGATCAACGCCTAAAGCCACTGCGGCATGCAGGTATAGGTCGGGCGCGGGCTTGGGTTTTCCCAAAGTTTGCCCCGAAAACAACCCCTTAAAGCGCGCGATCAATCCGTGCTGCCCCAAGGTGATCTGCATCTTTTCCGCTGACCCATTCGAGCCCATCGCATAGGGAATCCCCGCCGCGTCCAGCGCATCCAGCACGGCCAAAATCCCCGGCACCAGCGGCGTGCCCAGCCGCAGTTGCGCATAAAGCCGGGTGTAGAAAACGTCGCACCAATCGGCGGGCAGCTTTGCGCCCATCACATTGGCTTTCTCGCGCAGGCCTTGCAGGGTCATGCCAAGGAAGATGTGATGCAGGGTTGCGACCGGCATTGGCAAACCGTGCCGCGCAAGGTCGGCAGACAGCAGATCAAACAGCATCGGTTCACTGTCAACGACCACGCCGTCACAGTCGAAAATCACCGCTTTGGGGGTCATGCCGGGGCTTTCAAGATAGTGACAAGGGTGTCGCCGTATTTGCGTTGATCCAGGAATTCAAATCCGGCAGGAGGGACGGGCTTGGTGCTTTCCTCCCAGATAACAAGGGCTTCTGGGGCGAGCCATAGAGTCAGGGCGGTTAATGCCAACTCTCCCATCGCCTTGCCATAGGGTGGGTCAAGGAAAATCACCTCAAAAGCCGCGCCGGGGTTCAGGCCGGGCTTGGTGGCATCGCGGCGCAGGATTTCACAGCGATCTTCCGTCCGCATCAGCGCGATGTTGCGCTTTAGCAGGGGGGCAGCCGCCGCCCCGTTTTCGAGAAATGTCGCCGAGGATGCCCCCCGCGACAGCGCCTCTAGCCCCAGCGCGCCGGTACCCGCAAACACGTCCAGCACGCGGGCATTTTGCAACGGATTGCCATAACCACCATTGATCAGCAGGTTGAAAATCGACTCGCGCACGCGGTCTGAGGTGGGGCGCAGATGCGCTTGTGCGTCACCGACCCCCACCCGAGTCAGATGCAGGCCCCGCGCGCTGCCGCCGATGATTCTCATGCTTTCAGGAGGGCTTTCAGTTCGGTTGCAGGGTTTTCTATTGCCGCCTTAGATGGCGATTTCCCGCTCTCGATCAATCGCTTGCCCACCATATAAGCGCGCGGATCGTTCATCGCATCGACAGCAAGCAGAGTATCGCCCTGAAAATACCAGAAGCTGACGCAGTCGCCATCCGGCCCACGCGTGACGATGTTGTCATAGCCGACATTCAGGCCCGCAATCTGCAGTTTGCAATCGTATTGATCCGACCAAAACCATGGTTGGGCTTCATAAACCACGCCCGCGCCCATGATGTTTTCGGCCACGGTTTCGGCCTGATGGATCGCGTTGCCCACCGATTCCAGCCGCCAACGACCTCCCTTGTGTGGAAAGCTGGCGCAATCGCCCGCTGACCAGATATGCGGGTCCGAGGTGCGGCCGAATTCATCGGTTTTGATGCCGTTCTCAATCGCCAGACCTGCTGCTTCCGCTAGCCCCGAGCCGGGAAGAATCCCAACACCCGCGATGATGAAATCGGCGGGGAGTTCCGTGCCATCGCTCAGCCGCACGCCCGAGACGCGGTCTTCGCCCAAAATCTTCTCCAATCCGGTGGATTCAAGCACTTTCACCCCATGTGCGGTATGCAAAGCCCGGAAATAATCGCTGGTTTCCGGTGCCGCCACCCGTTGCAGGATTCGCGGTGCCATCTCGACCACGGTCACATCAAGGCCAAGTTTCGCGCCAACCGCTGCCGCTTCAAGCCCAATATAGCCGCCGCCAATCACCACCAAACGCCGTCCGGCTGCGAATTCGGGCTTCATCGCATCCACGTCCGCCAGACTGCGCACGGTGTAAATTCCGGCCAGATCGCCGCCGATATTGCTGGGCAAACGCCGCGGATAGGATCCGGTGGTCAGCACCAACTCGTCATAGGAGATCACATCATTGCCGATCATCACCTTGCGGGTGATCGGTTCAATCGCCGAGACTTTATCACCTAATTTCAAGGTGATGTTGTGTTCGGTGTAGAAATCCGGGCCACGCAGCCACAGGCGTTCTTCCTCCATCTCGCCCAGCAGATAGGCCTTCGACAAAGGCGGGCGCTGATAGGGTGGTGCGGTTTCATCCCCGATCAAAGTGATGCTGCCCTGATGCCCTAATGCGCGCAGTTTGGCCACCAAGGCGGCCCCGGCCTGTCCGGCCCCGATTACAACGACGTCCGTCATGTGCGCTCCCTCTGGTCGAATGTTCGCGCGGACCCTATATCCGGCAGGACAGGTAACGCAACGCGAGAGGGATAGATTATGACGATTTCTGTTGGGACCAAACTGCCGGATGTTTCTGTGCAAGTTATGGGCGGAAATGGGCCGGAGGCGGTGTCACTGGCGTCAAGGCTGGCCGGGCGCAACGTGGTGATCTTCGGGCTTCCCGGCGCGTACACCGGCACCTGCACCACAGCACATGTGCCCAGTTTCATCCGCACCAAGGAAAAATTGGCGGCCAAAGGTGTGGATGAGGTGATCTGTCTCTCGGTCAACGATGCGTTTGTGATGAAGGCTTGGGGTGATTCGACCGGGGCTAATGCCGCAGGGATCACCATGGCCGGTGATGTTGATGCGGGCTTCACCAAAGCGATTGGCATGGAGTTTTCGGTGCCCGCCATTGGCTTTTTTGACCGCTCCAAGCGTTACGCTTTGTATGCAGTTGATGGTGTGGTGAAGGTGCTGCACGCCGAAGAAAATGCCGGTCAATGCGATATCTCCGGCGGCGAAGCAATGTTGGCGGCAATCTGATATGATATGTGACTTTGCATTCGTATTGACGTGAATGCAAAGTCACAAACTCTATACGATCCGGTTTGCGTGGGTTTCGCACAGGCAGGAAATCGGCTCGGAATGATTGTGAACCACCTCTGCTTCGCCGGCAATTTTGTCCATCTGCTTGGCCAAGGTGATATCCAAAGCTGACAGACCCTTGCAGTCATGGGTGACAAGCGTGACATCGACGATGTTGTATTTGTTTGACCATTCCGGGTGATGGTTCAGCTTTTCTGCCGCCAAAGCAGCGCGGGTCATAAAACCCCAAGCTTCAGAAAAGTTCTTGAATTTCCATACCTTGCGGATCGCATCGCGGTCTGGAACCGCCCCCCATCCGGTTTCACCCAAAGCGGGCAAAGCGACGCGGTCTTCGGTGCTTAAGAGTTCAGCCATGGTGCTTTTCCTTTCAATCTTCCGAGTTTACCCGGCGGAACGGGCCGTAAGCGGTCAGCACTTCAATTTCCTCGTCCACCGCGCGGCGTTCTTCCACAAGATACCGCGCCACGGCATCACGGAAAGACCGATCCGCAATATAGTGCAGCGAATGCACCGGCATCGGCAGATAGCCGCGCGCCAGTTTATGTTCGCCCTGCGCGCCCGCCTCTACCCGCGATAGGCCGTGGCTGATCGCCCAGTCGATGGCTTGGTAGTAACAAAGTTCAAAATGCAGACAGGGGTGGTCTTCGGTGCAGCCCCAATAGCGGCCATACAGCGTGTCACGACCAATGAAGTTCAGCGCCCCAGCGACCGGGGTTTCGCCGTTAAAGGCCAGCACCAGCAGCACATCGTCGCGCATGTTGGCTTGGATTTCATCGAAAAACGCGCGGGTTAGATAGGGCGTGCCCCATTTGCGGCTGCCAGTGTCTTGGTAGAAAATCCAGAACGCATCCCAATGCTTGGGTTCGATCTGATCTCCGGTCAGGCTGCGGATGGCCAGACCGCTGGCGCGGGCGGTTTCGCGTTCCTTGCGGATCATCTTGCGCTTGCGGCTGGAGAGATCGGCGAGGAAATCATCGAAGCCCGCGTAACCACGATTTTCCCAATGAAACTGTTGGGTGATCCGGTGCAGCATGCCGTGCTTGCCCGCCAGAGACTCCGCCTCATCCGGCGTACAGAAGGTGATGTGCAGGGAGGATAGATTGTTTTGATCGGTGATGCCGATGGCGGTTTCCAGCAAGGTCTCGCGCAGGGCCGGATCGCCCAGAAACCGTCGGCCAGAGGCGGGGGTAAACGGCACGGCGGCTTGCAGTTTCGGGTAATAGCTGCCGCCGGCGCGTTCCAGTGCCTGCGCCCAACCGTGATCGAAGATGTACTCACCCTGACTGTGGGACTTGACGTAAAGCGGCAGCGCGGCGACGGGGGCTTGATCGCGCAGGATCAGCGGGCGCGGTTGCCAGCCGGTGCCTTTGCCGGTGGAATGCGAGCGATCCAGCGCGGATAAAAACCGATGGGTGGTGAAAGGGTCAAGCGGGCGACCGGGTTCGGGGCAGGCGAGCGCATCCCACTCTGCCGCCGTCACGTCAGACATGCCGTTGAGAAGCTCTGCTTGCATCATTCGCCTGTGTTCACGCTAAGGATGGGGACCGTTTGCCCCCAGACCCGATGGGTATTTCTGCTGCTGAGAAGATGGGTTGGGGGTCGATTTCGTCAAGCGGGCAGGGCGGCGGCGTAGGTTTCAAAGGTGATATTCTGCGCGATTTTGCGGGCTTCGGCCTCAGCCGCGGGGCTGCGGATCGTCCAGCATAAAATTGCGGCACCTTGGGATTTTAGCTCAGCCACGCGGGGGCGGCTCAGGTCGGCAGCTTGGTGGCTGATGAAGCTGGAGAGGGTACGGTCGTAATCGGGGATGTCGCGCAGGCGGTCGCAGGTTGCGGGGGCGAGGGGTGCCCAGTCGGTGGGATCATAGGCCGAGGTGGTCAGGCCGCGCGGGATTTGTGGCGCGAGGCGGGCGATATGGGCGATGGAATGCGGGTTGAACGACATCACGGCTGCGGGGCCTTGGTAGGGTGCAAGCTGCACGGCAGTTGCAGCCTCAAGTCGGCCATCAGTGTCGGACATGGTGTCGGTCTGGTCTTTGATCTCGATCAGCAGGGTGGTGCGGCCTGCGACAAGGGCGAGGATTTCGGCTAGGGTCGGGATGGTTTCTTCGCTGTCGCGCAGTTTGATCTGGGTAAGTTCGGCGGCGGTGTGGTGTTTGATCAGGCCGGTGCGGGTGGTGAGGCGATCCAGCGCCTCATCATGGAACACCAGTGCGACCCCATCGCTGGAGAGTTGCAGATCAATCTCGATGCCGTAGCCTGCCGTGATCGCAGCCATGATCGCGCCGCGAGAATTCTCGGGGCGACCCAAACCACGGTCATGATAGGCGCGGTGAGCGAGGGGGGCGGTCAGGAAGGCCGCAGGCAGGGGGACGCGCATCAGTTGATCTCGAAGATGCCTTCGATTTCCACCGCGACGCCGAAGGGGAGCGAGGCGGCTGAAACGGCGGAGCGGGCGTGGCGGCCTGCGTCACCCAAGGCTGCGACGAGGAAATCGGATGCGCCGTTGATCACCTTGGGTTGGTCGGTGAAATCGGCGGTGGAGTTGACGAAGCCGACCAGTTTCACCGCCCGGACGACGCGGGAAAGATCGCCGCCGCAGGCTTTCTTCAGCTGCGCCAGCAGCGAGATCGCGCAGGCTTTGGCGGCTTCGGCCCCAGCCTCAACCGTCACATCGGCGCCAAGTTTGCCTTTGATCAGGCCAGCCGAAGTTTGGCTGATCTGGCCCGAGATATGGACGAGGTTTCCGACCTGCACGAAGGGGACATAGTTCGCAGCCGGGGCGGGGGCGTCGGGGAGGGTGACGTTAAGCTCGGCGAGGCGGGATTCGATGCTGGACATTTTCGGCTCCTGACGGGTTTTGCGGCAGGCTACCTGTGGGCGGGGGCGGGGGCAAGGCTTGCTTGGTCCCAACTCGGGACCTTTTTTATGTGTTTTATATCAATGCGTTGATATGGTGCCGTTAAGGGATCTTTAACGATTTACCGTATATTCAGCGCAAATCCCAGTCTTTCGGTCATCCTCTGTGCTCAAATATCCCACCGGGGTCCGGGGGTGTGAAACCCCCGGCTTTGATGCAGCACAGCGACAGCTTGCAATAACTCAGCCCTCGCGGAACGCCAGTTTGAAGTAATCGGTGAACGGCTTCAAAAGGTAGCTCATCGGCGAGCGCGCGCCGGTTTCGATAAAGGCTTCTACCGGCATGCCGGGCAGCAGGGTTTGGGTTTTCAGCTTGGCCAGCTCACCGGCATCCAGCAGGATCTCGGCGCGGAAATAGCCGGCTTGGGTGCGCTGATCGATCAAAGCATCCGCCGAGATCGTGGCGACATGGCCGAAAATTTCGGGCGTGGTGCGGGCCGAAAACGCCGGGAAAGCCAATCGCACGCGTTGGCCGACATGGACTTCGTCGATGTGAATAGGCTGGATTTGCGCGGTGATCACCAAGGGGCGGTCTTGCGGGATGATGTAAAGCACGGGTTCCGCTGCGCGCAGAACCGAGCGCGGCGAAGTGACCTGCAGGCCCAAAACCAGACCCGACACCGGGGCGCGAATGTCCAACCGGGCGATGCGTTCGATCAAAGCGCGGCGGCGTTCGACCAGTTCCAGCGCTTGTGGGCCTAAGTCGCGCAGCTGGGTGCTGGCTTCTTCGCGGCGCACGGCGGCCAAGCGCAACACTTCCAGATCAATTTCGGTGCCCCGGCCTTCGGCTTGGGCTTTGGAGGCGATCAACTCACCCATGCTGCCTTGCAGCGAAGCCTTGTTGCGCTGCAATTCCAGCACGCGGCTGGATTGCGCGAGGCCCTTGTCAAGCAGGGTTTGCTGCGCGATCAGTTCTTGTTCGATCAGGGCAAGCTGTTGTTTCAACGCGTCAATCTGGGCATTGATGCCTTCGATCTGCGAGGCGATTTGACCGCCGCGCTTGACCAATTGATCGCCTTGCCGCGCGAGGCTTTCTTTGCGGGCGAAAAACAGGTTGCGCTGGCCTTCGATCTGCTCGGCGACATCGGCGCGGGTTTTGGCAAGTTCGAAGATTTCACCCGCAAAGCTGGGCGCGTCTTTGTCGTCACGCTCGGCTTCCAGACGGGCTTTGCGCGCCAGCATTTCAAACAACTGACCTTCGACGATGGCGAGTTCGGATTGCAGGAGGCTGCCGTCGAGGCGGATCAGAAGATCGCCCGCTTTCACGGCTTGCGCCTCTTTCACCGCGATTTCGGCGACCACGCCGCCATCGGGGTGGTTGACGATCTGTTTGTTCTTTTCAACCTCTAGCTGGCCATTGGCGACGATGGCACCGTCGATTTCGGTGGTCAGTGACCAGCCACCAAAGCCGAACACCAACAGCGCCACGGTGGTCAGACCGATGATCACCGGGCGGCGGGCGGACCAAGCCGGGGCGAGGCTGGAGGGCGGGTTTTTCGCGTCGATTTTTTGCAATTCTGTGCCATGCGGGCGTTCAGCGGGAAGGTGGGTCATGATACGCCTCCGGGTGCTGTCGCTTGGGTGATCTGGCTGTGGTTTTTCACCATTTCACGCAGCACGGCATCGCGGGGGCCGAAGGCGCGGCGCATGCCGTCTTCCAGCACCAAAAGCAGTTCACATTCCTGAATGGCAGCGGGGCGGTGGGCCATGATCAGCACCGCACCGCCTGCCTCTTTGGTGGTGCGGATCGCGGTGTTCAATGCCACGGTGCCGTCATTGTCGAGGTTCGAGTTCGGCTCGTCCAGCACAAGGATCACCGGGTTGTTGTACAAAGCACGCGCTAGGCCGATGCGTTGGATTTGGCCACCAGACAGCCGACCGCCGATCTGGCTGATGCGGGTGTCGTAGCCCTCGGGCAGTTTGATGATCATCTCATGCGCGGCGGCGCGTTTGGCGGCATCGACGATTTTGGCGGCATCGGCGTGGTCTTGCAGGCGGGCGATGTTCTCGGCAATCGTGCCGTCAAACAGAGTGATGCGCTGCGGCAGGTAGCCGATGTAGCTGCCAAGGATGTCGGGGTCGTATTGATCCAGCGTTGCGCCATCGAGGCGGACTTTGCCGCCTGCGGGCTTCCACACGCCAATCAACGCGCGGGCGAGGGTGGATTTGCCGGCGCCTGACGGGCCGATCACGCCAAGGGCTTGGCCGGGTTCCAGCCGGAAGTTGATGGCGCGCAGCACGGCTTGTTGTTCGCCCGGCGGAATGACGGTGAGGTTTTGTGCTTCGAGAATGGCCTTAGGGTGCGGCAAAGCGGTGCGCGGCGGTTCTTCGGGCATTTTGGTCAACAGGTCGGACAGGCGGCGGTTGGCTTCCTGCGCGCGGGTGATGATGGCCCATTGACCGATGACTTGTTCGATCGGCGACAAAGCGCGGCCCATTAGGATGGAGCCTGCGATCATCGCACCCGAGGAAAGCTCGCCTTGCAGCACAAGGTATGCGCCAAGGCCCAGCATCGCCGATTGCAGGAAGACGCGGAAGGTTTTGCTGATGCCGCCGAAGCTGCCCGCAAGGTCACCCGCCTTGATGCTGGCGGCGAGCGCCGCGCCGCGGGCTTTTTGCCAGCGATCAAAGGTGGCGGTGGTCATGCCCAAGGCTTGCACGGTTTCAGATTCGCCCTTGATCAGGTCGGACATCCGCTCGGCCCCGAGGGTAAGGTTGTTGGTGCGGGTCAGGGGCGCAAGGGTGAGGCGTTGGTTCAGGATGGTGACGATCACCAAGATGATGCCGCCGACAAGCGAAAGCAGGAACAGATAGGGGTGAAAAATGTAAATCGCGATGAAAAACAGCGGCATGAACGGCAGGTCGAACAGGGCGAGCAGGACAGGCGAGGCCCAAAGCCGCTGGATTGCCTCAAGATCGCGCTGGGCGGCGATGGCGGTGGGCTCGTTCGGTTGCAGGGTCAGGCGGCGCATCGCGGCGGAGAACACCCGGCGATCCAAGCGATCCTGCATTTTGGCGCCAATGCGGGCCATGACGCGGGCGCGGACGTTGTCAAGGATGCCAAGGGCGAGGAACAGGAAGGTCACCAGCACCGAAAGCGCGACAAGGGTGGCCACAGAGCGCGACCCCAGCACACGGTCGTAGACCTGTAGCATGTAAAGCGAGCCGGTAAGTTGCAGGGCGTTTGCGAAGACCGAGAACAAAGCGACGGCCCATAATAGGCCACGTTGATCTGCCCGTGCCGCGCGAAGCTCTGCTTCGCCACGACGGTTGTCTGTTTGGCTCATCGCCATCTCCGTTTCTGCCCGCTGCCTGTTTTGTGCCGCAGCCTGTTTTTATTGCCAAAAGGTTCGGCGGAAATCATCCAGCGTCACCCCTTGGCCACGTTTGGCCGTTGTCTTAAATCGCCGGGCCGCTTATCGCTTGTCTTTCAGTAGCAAAATCTATGTGTGACGCGTGAACCTCGGCGGGAATGTAGAAGTATGGCGCAAGTGATTCCATCTCTTTCTAAAACAATCAGCCGATTTAGCGCTGGTTGTGTTGGGATTGCATTAACGCTCGCGGTGGCGGGCTGTGCCAAAGCGCCGGTTTCGAGTGAGGTCGGTGATCCTGGTGAGGCGTTCAATCGCAAGGTGTTCGCGTTCAACGTTGGGGTCGATAAGGCGGTGTTGCAGCCGATTTCGGGTGTGGCGGGCAGCGGGCGTGGGCCTATTCTGACCGGAGTGCACAATTTCGCGGCAAACTTGGATACCCCCGGCGATATTGTGAACAACGTGCTGCAAGGCCGGTTGATGCGGGCGGCACGCAATACCTTGCGGTTTGGTGTGAACACCACGGCGGGGATCGGTGGGTTGTTTGACCCCTCGACGGCTTTGGGACTGCCTGCGCAGGAAACCGACTTTGGCGAGACGCTGTATGTCTGGGGTGTGGCCGAGGGCAATTATCAGATGTTGCCGATCCTTGGCCCGTCGACCGCGCGTGACACCGTCGGCATCGCGGTGGATTATGCGATCAATCCGCTGCGATTCCTGATCAAATCACCGGAAAGTGACTATGTGACGGGCGCAAAGGTGATTGATAAGATTGGATCACGCGCGCGCCATAGCGATACGGTGGATTCGATCCTATATGACAGTGCAGACCCCTATGCGCAGGCCCGCCTGCTGTATCTGCAAAACCGACACTACACGCTGGGACAAGCCCCAACGGATGACAGCTTTGAGGATCCCTATGCACAGTAACCATTCCATGATGTCGCGTCGCCGCTTTGCGGCTGGCTTTGCCTTGGGTTCGGTGGCGCTGGCTTTGCCGCTGCCGTCGCTGGCTTTGACGGTGGGTGATGCCAAGGACATGATCGGCAAAGCGGTGGCTGAGATCAACACCACGATCGCCAGCGGTAAATCGCAGACTGCGATGTATGGCGATTTTGAGCGGATATTCAGCCGTTACGCTGACGTTCCGACGATTGCCCGCTCGGCTTTGGGCGTGGCTGCCAAAAAGGCTTCTGCCGCGCAGATGGCCAGCTTCACCAAAGCGTTTCAGGGCTATATCAGCCGCAAATATGGCGCGCGCTTCCGCGAGTTCATTGGCGGCTCGATTGAAGTCACTGACGCGCGCCCGATCAAAAGCTATTACGAGGTGATCTCGGTCGCCCATCTGAAGGGGCAAGCGCCATTCGATCTGCGTTGGCATGTCTCGGATAAATCGGGCCGTAATCTGTTCTTCAACATCATCATCGAAGGTGTGAACATGCTGGCGTCCGAGCGCACTGAGATTGGCGCGATGCTGGACAAGCGCGGCGGTGATGTCGACAAACTGACCGCTGCTCTGAAAACCACCTGATCGGATAGTTTTTGCAAAGAATAAAGAGCGCCCCGGTTGTCGAGGGCGCTCTTTTCATTGCGCTGCCATCGTTTGATGCTTTTACCCGCCCAACCATCCCACGCCGCCCCGGACTTGATCCGGGGCGGCGTGGGATGGTTCATGGCCATTTTTCAACCTGTCTTTCAGCAGGCCACAGTCTGATCTGCCAAGTCGAGGGAAAACGCGCAGCCACACAACCACAACATGTTGTGGAAAATACTGTAAAATGTCGCCGAAAACACAAGTCATTCCCCGCGGGGAATGATTTTTGCGGCCCAGCTCACGTGTCAGAAAGCGGCAATGCTTTAATTCCCGCTTTTCAGGATGTCTTTCAGCAAAGCCTCGACCTGATCATCGCTGGGATTCATCAGCGGCACCGAGGGTTCCGCAGGTTGTTGCTGCATCGCGGGATCTTGCGGGAATTCAGCGTTCGGATCCACCGGCTGGTTCGAGGCATTGCCAGCATTTGGTGGCTTGCGGTATTCGGGCACGATCAGCGGCAGTTCGGTGACGGGCACGCCATCTTCAACGCGCGTCATCACCTCGTGCCAGATTTCAGCGGGTAGGCCGCCGCCGGTGACACCTTTCAAGGGCGTGTTGTCATCATAGCCGATCCAGACGCCGGTGACATAATCGGCGGTGAAGCCGATGAACCACGCATCGCGCGCAGCAGAGGTGGTGCCGGTTTTGCCCGCGGCGGGGCGGCCCTCAAGGCGGGCCTTGGTGCCGGTGCCGCTTTCGACAACTTTGGACATCATGAAGGTAAGCAGTTTGGCGGCGTTTTCTGAAATCACCCGCTCGCCAATACCGCCGCCTGCGCCCATCAGGCTGTCTGCTTCGCCTTTCAGTTTAAGTTCGACAAGGCCATAAGGCGTCACCGAAGAGCCGCCGTTCAGGATACCGGCATAAGCGCCTGTCATCTCAATCAGGGTGGATTCCGAGGCCCCGAGCGCCAGCGCCGGACCGGGGGCGATGTCGTTCAGGATGCCAAAGCCTTTGGCGACCCTTGCGACCGCCTCACGCCCGACCACCTCTGAGACGCGGACGGCGGGGATGTTACGGCTTTCTTCCAAGGCTTGGGTCAGGGTGATCAAGCCTTTGAATTTTTTGTCATAGTTGTCAGGCGTCCAAGCGCCAGAGCCGGGGATATTCAGGGTTAGCGGCGCGTCTTCTACATAATCCGAAGGTGACCAGCCGAGATCAAGTGCGGCTGCATAGACGAAGGGTTTGAACGAGGACCCGGTCTGGCGCAGGGCCTGTGTCGCGCGGTTGAAGGCGCCTGCGTTTTCGGTTTTGCGGCCGCCGACCATGGCGCGCACGGCGCCGTCCGCGCTCATCACCACAATCGCGGCTTGGGCTTTCGAGCCTTTGGCGACCTTGTTGTCAAACACCCATGCGAGGGCGTCTTCGGCATCCTTTTGCAGCTTTTGATCCAGCGTGGTGCGCATGATCACGTCTTCGGTGGTGGTCGAGGTCAGGAAATCAGGTGCGGATTCCATCACCCAATCGGCGAAGAAACCGCCGGATTTGGTCTGCGCCGCGTCAGAAAGCTGTGCCGGGTGCGCATGGGCCTCGGCGGCTTCTTCGGTGGTGAGATAGTCTTGTTCCAACATCAGGTCGATGATGACATTGGCACGGTCTTGCGCGCGTTTGAGGTTATTGGTGGGGGCGTATTTCGATGGCGCTTTCAACAAACCCGCCAGCATTGCGGCTTGGGCCGGGGTCAGGTCATTGGCAGAGGTGCCGAAATACCGCTGGGCTGCGGCCTCAAAGCCCCGCGCGCCAGCACCTAAGTAGACGCGGTTGAAGTAGATCGTCAGGATTTCGGATTTGGAGTATTTTGATTCCATCGCAAGGGCATAAGGGATTTCTTTCAGCTTGCGTTTTACGCCACCGCCGCGACAGTCTGCTTCATAGTCGGCCTCAGATTTCCACTGCTTGGGGTCATAGGGCACGCCGAGGCAGAGCAGTTTGGCCACCTGTTGTGTGATGGTCGAGCCGCCATTGCCCTCCAACGGACCACGGCCAGCGGCCAAGTTGATGCTGATCGCGCTGGCGATGCCGCGCGGACTCACGCCGAAATGCTGGTAAAACCGCTTGTCCTCGGTCGCGATCACGGCGTGCAGCAGATGGGGCGAGACGGTGTCAGCGGTGATCTGACCGCCGAAGGTTTCTCCGCGCCATGCAAACACGGTATCGTTGCGATCCAGCAGCGTGACCGAGCCCTTGGCCCGATCGTCGAGCAGCGCGTTCACCGGGGGAAGTTGCTGGTAGAAGTAGAACACGATGCCCGCCAGCACCATGCCGCAGACCGCGCCAACCCGCCAGAATGTGCCCCAGATGATCCGCCAGATGCCCAAGATGAAGCGGGTCAGCAGATTGCCTGAACGCTCGGGGGCTGCCTTGCGTGGCGCTGGTTTGCGCGGCGGCGGGGTGCCGCGCCCGCCTGTGGTCGCCGCTTTCTGCGCGATGTACCGCCGGTCTGCCACCAGCGATTTGCCGCCTTTGCCCGATGTCGCCATGCCTGATTTTGCCTTTTTAAGCGGTTTTTGCCAGTCTACTCGGTTCACCCGGAAATGCGAAGCGGCGGCGCTGCCGATTCGCGGTTCCTTGCCGCTTAAATTTACATCGCAGGCAGGGGTGAGGGATTAAATTTTAGGCAATCGCCCCTTGCGCCCAATTTTTACGCCATCTGAAACTTGTGCTGCAGGTGCGAAGGCCGCCTGATCACGGGTGAGGGCCTTTAAGGGCCTTGGGAAACAAAGGGGTGCACCGTGAAAATGATCATAGCTGCCATCAAGCCCTACAAGCTGGACGAGGTCCGCGAAGCGCTGACCGCGATCGGCGTGCAGGGGATGATGGTGACAGAAATCAAGGGTTTCGGCATGCAGTCGGGCCATACCGAAATCTACCGCGGTGCAGAATATGCGGTGAACTTCGTGCCGAAAATGCGGCTGGAAATCGTAGTGACCGATGCGCTGGCCGATGCGGTGGTGGAAGCGATCACCAAGACCGCCCGCACCGGCAAGATCGGCGACGGCAAGATTTTCGTGTTGAATGTGGAAAGCGCCCTGCGGGTGCGCACCGGCGATGTCGATGACGATGCGCTGTGAGAGGGGACAGAACATGCTGAAGAAATTAGGACTGAGCGCAGCGGCGATCATGGCGGCCTTGCCCGCTTTGGCGCAGACTGCAACGGATGCCACGGCGCCGGTGATTGAGGCGGTGGCTGTTGCCGCAGCCCCAGTGATGGACAAGGGCGATGTGTCGTGGATGATGACCTCGACCGCGTTGGTGCTGTTCATGACGATCCCCGGCCTTGCGTTGTTTTATGGCGGCTTGGTGCGCAGCAAGAACATGCTGTCGATCCTGATGCAGACCACGCTGATCGCCTGCATGGTGATGGTGATCTGGGTGCTGTACGGCTATTCGGTGACCTTCGGCGGCGGCACCTCGCCCTATTGGGGTGGTTTCGGCAAGGTGTTCTTGTCGGGTGTCACGGCGGAAAGCATGTCAGCCACGTTCTCGGCGGGGTATGTTATTCCGGAATACGTGTTCATCGCCTTCCAGATGACCTTCGCCGCAATCACCCCCGGCCTGATCATCGGCGCCTTTGCCGAGCGGGTGAAGTTCACCGCCGTGCTGGCGTTCTGCGCTTTGTGGGTGACCTTTGTGTACTTTCCGATCGCGCACATGGTTTGGGATGCGTCCGGCCTGTTGTTTGTGATGGGTGCGATTGACTTTGCGGGCGGCACGGTTGTGCATATCAACGCAGGCATCGCGGCTTTGGTTGGTTGCCTTGTGATCGGCAAGCGGGTTGGCTATGGCAAAGAAAACATGGCACCGCATTCGATGGTGATGACGATGATCGGCGCGTCGATGCTGTGGTTTGGCTGGTTTGGCTTCAACGTGGGCTCAAATCTGGAAGCCAATGGCGGTGCGACGCTGGCGATGATCAACACCTTTGTGGCCACCGCTGCGGCGACGCTGGCTTGGTCGTTGTTGGAAGGCATTCAGCGCGGAAAAGCGTCGATGCTGGGTGCGGCTTCGGGTATGGTGGCCGGTCTGGTCGCAATCACCCCGGCTTGTGGCACGGTGGGCCCGATGGGCGCGATTGCACTGGGCGTGCTTGCAGTGCTGGGCTGCTATTTCTTCGTCACCGTGGTGAAGAACAAGTTCCAGTATGACGACAGCTTGGACGTGTTTGGCATCCACGGCGTCGGCGGGATCATCGGTGCGGTGCTCACCGGGGTGTTCTCGGCGGGTTCGTTGGGTGGCGTCAAAGGTGACGACTATTCCATCGGCGCACAGGTCTTGATCCAGATCGAAGCGGTTGCGATCACTCTGGTGTGGTCCGGCGTGATCTCGTTCATCATCTACAAGCTGATCGACATGACCATCGGTCTGCGCGTGGATGCGGATACCGAGCGTCAGGGCCTTGATTTGGCCGCGCATGGCGAAGCGGCTTATCACGGCTAAGAACGGCAACCGCCGGCGGTTCCTCCCCGAAGGGGGTTGATAGAAGAACGGCCCGCAGGATCCTCCCCCTGCGGGCCGTTTTCATTTCGAAGCCGAAAATCATGTACGGAAAATTGGATTTTCCGGTTACGCGGTGAGTTGGGCGATGGCTTTGGCGAGGATAGGCACGGTTTTGGCGTTCAAACCCGCGATGTTGATACGGCTGTCGCCAACCATATAGATGCCGTGCTGATCGCGCAGGGTGTTGACCTGCGCTTCGGTCAACCCAAGGCGGCTGAACATGCCGCGATGGAAGGCGACGAAATCAAACCGATCCGAGTTGGTGGCGCGGCGCAGTTCATCCGCGAGGCTTTGGCGCAGGGTCAGCATGTTGAGGCGGACTTCTTCCAGCTCCGCTTTCCAGTCGGCGCGCAAAGCGTCATCTTCCAAGATCATCGTCACCAGCCGCGCACCGTGATCGGGCGGGAAGCTGTAGTTTTGCCGGTTCAGGAAGGCGAGATTGCCTTGTGTCACAGCGCGGCGGGCTGGGTCGCCTAGGGCGATCAGGATGCCCGTGCGTTCGCGGTAGATGCCGAAATTTTTGCTACATGAGGCGGCGATCAGCACTTCGGGGAAGGTCTGGGCGATCATCCTTGTGGCGGCGGCGTCTTGCTCCAGCCCGTCGCCGAAGCCTTGGTAGGCGAGGTCAACGAAGGGGATAGCGCCCTTTGCCAGCAGTAGTTTCGCGACCTCGGCCCATTGATCGGCGTTCAGGTTCGCCCCCGTTGGGTTGTGGCAGCAGCCGTGCAGCAGCACAGCGTCGCCTGCTTGCACTTTTGCCAAATCTTCCATCAAGCCCGCAAAGTCGATGCCACGGGTGGCGGCATCAAAATAGCGGTACTCGGCCATCTTCATGCCGAGGTATTTGATGATCGACGGATGGTTCGGCCAAGTTGGGTTGGACAGCCAGACGGTCGCGGTTGGCAAGGCCAGTTTGATCAGTTCCAGCGCCTGACGGATTGCCCCGGTGCCGCCGGGGGTGGCCACCGACGCGGCGCAGTCGGTGTAGCCATCACCGAGGATCAATTTGACCATGGCGGCATTATAGGCGGGCTCGCCTGCAAGGCCGGTGTAGGTCTTGGTGGTCTCCACCTCCCACAGCTTTTTCTCGGCGGCTTTGACCGCGCGCATCACCGGGGTCAGACCCGTGGCGTCTTTGTAGACGCCGACGCCAAGGTCAATCTTGGTGTCGCGGGGATCGTCTTTATACAGCTGGATCAGTTGCAGGATTTTGTCCTGCGGCTGCGGGTTTAGGGTCTCTAACATCGCTTATCCTAAGTTTGCAGGCCTACGCCCGCAGGTCCTTTTTCGACCGCAAGGTCGTCATACATGCCCCATTCGGCCCAAGAGCCATCGTAGAGCGCATGGTTGCGGTGGCCGATGCGTTCCAGCGCAAGGCTGAGGATCGCCGCCGTCACGCCTGAGCCGCAAGAGGTGATCGCGGGTTTGGCGAGGTTCACCCCTGCGGCCTCGAACACCGCGCGCAGGGCTTCGGGGGATTTCATCGTGCCATCGGGGTTTAGAAGCGTGCTGTAGGGCACATTTTTTGCCCCCGGAATATGGCCCGCGCGCAGGCCGGGGCGGGGCTCGGGGATTTCGCCCTTGAAGCGGGGCGCGCCACGGGCGTCGATAATCTCGGCCTCGCCCAGTTTGGCGGCGTGGGCCACTTGGGTGACATCTTTCACCAGATGGTTCTGGCGGGAGACGGTCATGTGGCGGTCGCGCACGATGGGGGGCATGTCTTCGATCTCACGCCCCTCGGCGCGCCATTTCGGCAGGCCACCGTCCAGCACGGCGACATCGGTTTTGCCCATCAGGCGGAAGGTCCACCAGACGCGGGCGGCAGAGAACAGCCCGGAGCCGTCATAAATCACCACCTGATGGCCGTCGCCGATGCCCATGGCGCGCAGGCGCGAGATGAATTTCTCGGGCGGCGGCGCCATGTGCGGCAGAGCAGAACGGTGATCGGTGATCTCATCAATGTCGAAGAATCGCGCGCCGGGGATATGGGTGGTCTGATACTCGGCCTTCGCGCTGCGGCCTGAGTCGGGCAAATACCAGCTGGCGTCGATCAGCCGCAAATCAGGGTCGGCGCGGTGCGCGGCCAGCCAAGCGGTGCTGACCAGGGTTTTCGGATCATCGGCGGGGGATGGGGTCATCTGGGGCCTCGGGCTGCGGGATTTCGGCGGGGATGTTGCTGCAGTTAAACCCAAGCAGGCTGTCAAACAAGAGAGCGCGGGCGCGCAATGGCACGCCCGCGCAAGAATATTAGCTTTTCGCCATCGCGTTCTTGACCGCGCCGACAATCGCCACCAGCACACCACCACCCACGCCGCCTGAAACCACCGAGGTGATGATCGCAGCCATATCGGTGCCCCCCGTGGCCGCCACAGTTGCCCCTGCGCCACCCACCATGGCAAGAATCTGGCCGCCCAGACCGCCGCCGAGAATCCCGACGATCGAGTTGCCCAAAGTTCCGAGATTCAGGTTTTTCAGCACCGCACCTGCCGCGTTGCCGCCCAAAGCACCCGCGATCAGCTGGATGATAAAGTTCATATCCATGATACTTCTTCCTTCCCTACTTGATGCCCGCCGTTGGAGCGTGACATTTCCCGGCCATTTCTGGACCCGGAGGTCTAGGACCGGATAAGGGAAGTTATGCCAGAATCTAGGCATTTAGGCAATGTTTTCAGCAGAATGCTAAAGCTTAGCCTTCATGCCTTCTTTCATAATGCGTGATTTCTGCCGATCCCAATCGCGCTTGGCTGAGGTCGCGCGCTTGTCGGCCTGCTTTTTGCCCTTTGCGACGCCAAGCTTCAGCTTCACCATGCCGCGCTCGTTGAAATACATTTTCAACGGCACGATGGTCATGCCTTCGCGGCCGACGGCGTTCCACAGGCGCGACAATTCCTTTTTGTTTACCAGTAGCTTACGGCGGCGGCGCTCATCATGCGGGAACATCACAGCTTGCAGATAGGGCGCAATGTAGCCGTTGATCAGCCACAACTCGCCACCTTCAACCGAGGCATAGCTTTCGGCGATATTCGAGCCGCCCTTGCGCAGGGATTTCACCTCGGAGCCGTGCAGCATGATGCCAGCCTCCAAATCCCATTCGATGGCAAAATCGAAGCGGGCGCGCCGATTTTCGGCGATCAGTTTAGAGTTTGGGTCTGATTTTTCTACCATAATATGCTGGAAATAGGGGTTCGCTTTGGCAGAGTCCAGTCGGGCGCGCTGAAATTAGGCGCGGCGGCGGGTCTGGCCAAGGATGATCACGCCGCATGCCACGATGATCGCAGCGCCGGTGAGGGTGGCGGCATCGGGGCGCTCGCCAAACACCGTGATGCCAAGGATCATCGCAAACAGCAGCCGGGTGTAGCGGAACGGTGTGACCACGGCGATCTCGCCGCAGCGCATGGCGGTGGTGAGCGCGGCATAAGCGGCGATACCGAAAGTGGCGGCTCCGGCGATCAGGCCCAGGGTTGGCGGGTTGGGCAGGACGGCTTTGCCGGTGACGGCGGTGATGATCACGCCGGAAAGGGTTAGCATGATGAACCCGGTGACGCCGAGTTGGGCGTTCGACAGTGCCGGGGGTGCTGCCCGCGTGGCAAGATCGCGGCCTGCAAAGCCCAGCATGGCGACGAGCGCCAGCAGGGAAAGTGCCGAGAAGCCGTCAAGACCGGGGCGCAGGATGATGAGCACGCCGATGAAGCCGAGCACGATCAGCAGCCAGCGCTTCAGCCCGACGGTTTCGCCAAAGATCACGGCCGCGCCCAGAACCACCACGAGCGGTGTGGCTTGCAGGATCGCCGAGGCGAGCGAAATCGGGGTCAGGGCAATGGCAAGGGCATAGAACAGCCGCCCGGTGATCTCAAAGCCTGAACGCAGCGCCATCGTGCCAGTGAACATCGCACGCGGAATGGGTGGATTGCCTGCGCGCATCGCGAGGGCTGAGAACACCGCAATGCCGATCAGCCCCATGATCAAAATCGCCTCGCCCACCGGAATGGACTGGCTGGCGGCCTTCAGGAATGCATCTTCTGCCGCGAAGCCCGCCATCGCAGCGGTCATGTAAAGGCTGCCGCGCAGGTTGGGGGTCATTGGGGCTTTCTGCTGAATTGCTCTTTTTGAAATACTCCCGCCGGAGGCATCCGAGGCTGGCCTCAGGAGCCTCCGGCGGGAGTATTTAGGCCAATGTGAAAGCGTTAGATCAGGCCCGCGTGCTGCATCGCGGCTTTGATGCGGGCTTTGGTGGGGTCGGTCAGGCTGACCAGCGGCAGGCGGACATCTTCGGCACAAAGGCCGAGCAGCGACAGGCCGTATTTTGCGCCGACCAGACCGGGCTCAAGGAAAATCGCCTCATGCAGCGGCATCAGTTTGTCTTGGTAAGCAAGGGCTTTGGTGTAGTCGCCTGCGAGGGTGGCGGCCTGGAATTCTGCACACAGACGGGGGGCGACGTTGGCCGTCACGCTGATGCAGCCCGTGCCGCCGTGGGCGTTGAAGCCCAAGGCGGTGTCGTCATTGCCTGAAAGCTGGATGAAATCGGCACCACAGGTGGCGCGCTGCATCGAGACGCGCTCGATCTTGCCGGTGGCGTCTTTCACGCCGATGATGCGCGGCAGCTTTGCCAATGTGCCCATCGTGTCGGGCGACATATCGACAACCGAGCGGCCGGGAATGTTGTAGATGATGATCGGCAGTTGGCACGCATCATGCAAAGCGGTAAAATGCGCCACCAGCCCGGCTTGGGTCGGGCGGTTGTAATAGGGCGTCACCACCAGGGCTGCATCCGCGCCGACTTTCTCGGCGAAGCGGATCAGCGAGATGCCTTCCGAGGTGTTGTTTGAGCCCGCCCCTGCGATCACCGGCACGCGACCAGCGGCGGTTTGAACCACCACTTCGATGACTTTCTGGTGTTCCTCATGGGAAAGCGTCGGGCTTTCGCCGGTGGTGCCGACCGGAACCAAGCCCGTGGAGCCTTCGGCGATATGCCACTCGACCAGCTTCTTCAGCGTCACCAGATCGAGGTCACCGTTCTTGAACGGCGTAACCAGTGCGGGAATGGACCCTGTGATCATGGTGCGCGTCTCCTCTGGAAGGGCGATCTGGAATCGCTATTGTGTAAGCGTTGCCTACCTAACCGGGGATCGGCGTTTTGCCAAGTATGGGCGGCGATTTGCCGGGTTCACGGGGTTTTGGGTTGTTAGAATCCGGGGGTTGGGGCAAAATAGGCGGATGAGCAGAATAAGCAAGATCGCAAAAGCGGTCATAATCGGCGTTTCACTGGTGATGTCTCCTATAGCGCGGGCCGATCAGGCCGCGTCCTTTACGGTCGCGTTGAAAGCGGCGGAGGCCAAGGATTGGCCTGCTGCACTCACGGCGGCGCAGGGGGCGGGGGCGATCGGCGGCGATGTGATCTTATGGCAATGGCTGCGCGACGGTCAGGGCCGCATGGGGGATTACGAGGGATTTATCGCGCGCCGCCCGGATTGGCCGGGGCTGCCGCTGTTGCGCGAAAAGGGGGAGGTCGCGGTGGCGCGCTCTACCGATCCGGCGCGGGTGGTGGCGTATTTTGGGGCGGGGGGGCCTAAGACCGGGGCGGGGGCGGTGGCGTTGGTCACGGCTTTGGTCGCCTTGGGGCGGTCTGGTGATGCCGAAGCCGAGGCGTTTCGGGCTTGGACCACGCTGAAGTTTGAGGCGGCGGATGAGACCGCGATGCTGGCCATCATGGGAGCACCCTTGGCGGTGGCGCATGAGGTACGGCTGGACCGGATCCTGTGGGACGGCGGGCGCAAGGCTGAGGCCGATCGGATGCTGCCGCGGGTCTCAAAAGACTGGCAGGCTTTGGCGCGGGCGCGGATGGCGTTGCAGGCGGACAGTGCGGCTGCGGTGGATCTGGTCGAGGCGGTGCCGAAGGCGGTACTGGGTGATCCGGGGTTGGCGTTTGCGCGGTTTGATTACCGGATGCGGGCGGATCGCTATGACGATGCCGCGACGCTGATCCTTGAGCGCAGCAAGACGGCCGCAGGCTTGGGCGATCCTGAGGCATGGGGCAAACGACGGGCGGATTTGGCGCGGGTCTTGCTGCGGCAGGGCGAGCCGAAGCTGGCGCTGCGGGTGGCGGCGAACCATCAGATGAGCAAGGGCAATGATTATGTTGATCTGGAGTTTCTCTCGGGCTTCATAGCTTTGCGGAAGCTGGGTGAGCCGGATGTGGCGATCAAGCATTTCAAGCATTTAAAGGAAGCTGTGGCGACTCCGATTTCCGTCGCGCGGGCGGAATATTGGATGGGCCGGGCGTTGGAAGCCAAGGGCGATCACGCCGGGGCGGATGCGGCCTATGCGCGGGCGGCGCGCAATCAGACGGCTTATTATGGGATGCTCGCGTCAGAGAAGATTGGTCTGCCGCTGGACCCTGCGCTGGTGAATGTGGGAGAGGCGACGCCCGGCTGGCGGACTTCGGGGTTTGCGGGCAGTTCGGTCTTGGCGGCGGGGATGGCGTTGGCTGAGGCTGGCGATCGGACTTTGGCGAAACGGTTTTTCCTGCAAGTGGCGGAAGGTTTGGATGCTAAGGGCTTGGAACAGCTTGCAGATTTGGCGTTGCGGATGGATGAGCCGCATATCGCTTTGCTGGTGGCCAAGCAGGCGGCAGAGCGCGGGGTGATCTTGCCGCGTGCCTATTATCCGGTGCCTGCGATGGTGCCGAATGGGCTGGCGGTTAGCCGTGCCTTGGCGTTGTCTATTTCGCGGCGTGAGAGTGAGTTTGATCCGTCGGCGCAAAGCAGGGCGGGGGCGCGAGGATTGATGCAGGTGATGCCTGCGACGGCAGAGCATGTGGCGAAGGGGCTGGGGGAGACTTCATCTGCGGGGCGGTTGATCAGCGATCCGCCGTTCAATGTGCGGATGGGGTCGATTTATCTAAGCCATATGATTGAGAAATTCGGGCCAGCGGTGGCGCTGATCGCCTCGGGCTATAATGCCGGGCCGGGGCGGCCAGCCAAATGGATTGAGCAGTTTGGTGATCCGCGCAACGATAGCGTCGATGTGGTGGATTGGGTTGAAATAATCCCGTTTGGCGAGACCCGCACCTATGTGATGCGGGTGGCGGAGGGGGTGGTGATCTACCGCGCTAAGTTAAAAGGCGTGGTGGGGCCAGTGCGGATTTCGGCGGAATTGACGGGGCGGTAGGTGGCAGTTCCTAGTGGTTGAGATCGCTTTGTTCATTGGCCGATTTACGAAAGGCTAACGACCCGGAAAGCGGCCATTTTTGGTATGGGAAGGGGCCATATGATTGGGGTGGTTTGTGAGGTGTTGGAGGTTGTTAACCATCTGCGCGAATTAGGTGCACATGTTGAACCTTCAGCGAAGCTAACGCCAGAAACTCAATTTTAGGCACATCGTCACGTCTGGTATAGCCCGGAGCGCACCTTATAAACCTTTTTGTCCGAATTCAAAAATAAACCCCGCCCGAACTCTCGCTAGGAGGGCGCTATTGGGACTGTGCCAGCGGAAATTCCGGGGGGGTGAGGGATAAACCGGTTAGAACCTCTGTTGGCGCGTCCTCCCGAGATTGGGCGCGACCTTGTGTTGCGCAAGTTTGAGGCCCCGGATCAGGTCCGGGGCGGCGTGGGTTTGGGGGGGCGTCGCTTTAAATCTGCGGCGGTTCTTGGTGTTTCACCCGTTGCCGCCAGAGGGTGAACAGGCCGGCGGCGACGACGACGCAGGCTCCGATGGCCACATTGGGGCGGAGGGTTTCTCCGAACAGGAACACTCCGAGCAGGGCGATGAACATCAGTTGCAGATAGGCGAAGGGTTGCACTGCGGAGGCCTCGGCCACGGCATAGGCTTTGATCAGCAGCCAGTGGCCGATGATCGCGGTGCAGCAGAGGGCGCCCATCCAGATCCAATCTTGCAGCAGCATCGGTTGCCAGTGCCATAGGCCAATCGGGGTTATCGCGGCGGCTCCGATCACGCCTGTCCAGAAGAATGACACTGAGGCCGGGTCTTTGCGGGCGACAAAGCGGGTGAGCAGGGCGTAAAGCGCGAACATGAAGGCGCTGATGAAGGGGATCAGCGCCCAAGGTGAAAACACGGCAAAGCCGGGCTCTAGAATGATCAGCACGCCGACAAAGCCGATGGCGATGGCGGTCCAGCGCCGCCAGCCGACTTTCTCACCCAGCACCGGGCCAGAGAGGGCGGCGACCAGCAAGGGATAGCAGGCGAAGACCGCGTGGCTTTGGATCAGGCCCAGATTGATGAAGGCGAAGACCATGGCGCAGACCTCAGCCACCAAGATCACGCCTCGGGTGATTTGCTGGGGGGCAAAGCGGGTACGGGTGGCGGCACGGATCCCACCGGGGCTGCGGGCGGCGAGGGCTACGACGAAGGTGGCGAACACCCAGAACCGGATCATCACCACCATATAGACGTTGTAAGAGCCGCCCAAATGCCGCGAGATGCCGTCTTGTAGCGCGAACACCACCGCGCTGGCCACCATCAGCCAGATGCCAAGTTTCAGGTTCTGTTCGGTTTTCATAGGGATACCTTAGGGGCCGACCGGGTCTGCCACAGCGAATAGATGCCTGCCGCGATGATGAGGCCCGCGCCGATCAGCACCGGAAGAGCGAGTTCTTCGTCAAAGAAGGTGATGCCAAGCAAGGCGATGAACACGAAATGCAGATAGGCGAAGGGTTGCACGGCAGAGGCCTCGGCGACTTGGTAGGTTTTTTGCAACAGCCAGTTCGACAGGATGGAAATCGTGGCATAAGTGGCGAAGATCGGCCAGTCTTGGGCCTCGATCTGTTGCCACTGCGGCAGGCCGAGAGCGGTCATCATGATAGCTCCCAAGAAAGCGGGCCAGAAAAAGCTGGGGAAAAACGCCTCATCCCGTGCGGTGAGGCGGGTCAGCACACTGTAGGCGGCGAAGAACAGTGCGGTGATGAGGGGGAGCAGCGCGGCCCAAGAGAACACGCCTTGGCCGGGGCGCAGGATGATCAACACGCCGATCAGGCCGACGCCGACGGTGGCCCAGCGTTGCCAAGTGAGCTTCTCGCCAAGGATCGGGCCAGAGAGGGCGACGACGATCAGCGGGCACACGGCAAAGACCGCATGGGCGTTGATCAGGCCGATCAGGGTGTAGGCATAGACCATGACGCAGATTTCCACCACCAGCAGCGTGGCGCGGAGGGCTTGGGCTGCGGGGCGGCGGCTGCGCAGCGCGGCGCGGATGCCCTCGGGGCGGCGCAAGGCAAGGGTGATCACGAAGGCGGCAAACACCCAATAGCGGATCATCACCACCATCAGCGTGTTGTAGTTGCCCGCGAGCAAGCGGGACAACGCGTCTTGCACGGCGAAGGCCGCGATGGCGGCGATCATCAGCAGGATGCCTTTGCGGTTGTTCATCTTAGGGTTCCTGCGGACATGTGTTTTTTGCTGCCATGGCCGGGGCGGCGTTCCACTTGGAAGCCTGCGTCTTGCAAGGCGCGGCGGACATGGCCTGCGGCGGTGTAGGTGGCGAAGGTGCCTTGCGGGGCGGTGTGGCGGGCGACTTCGGTCAGGATTTCGGGCGACCAGAGTTCAGGGTTTTTCGCAGGCGAAAAGCCATCGAGAAACCATGCGTCGGCTTTGTGGGGCCATGCGGCGAGAGTTTCTCGGGCGTCGCCGAGAATGATTTCTGCGGTGATGGGGCCGAGTTGGAAGCGGGTCTGGCCAAGGCTCCAGGCGGAGAGGAAAGGGTCGGCTATTGCGCGGGCCTCGGGGAAGTGCTCAAGGGCGCGGGCAATGTCGGCGGTGGCGAGAGGGAAGGCTTCAAAGCTGGTGAAGCGTGTGGGGGTTTTTGTGATCAGCGACAGGGCGAGCAGGTTCAGTCCGGTGCCAAAGCCGAGTTCAGCTACGTGAAAGCCGGGGGTCAGCCGGGCGGGCAGGTCGTTGCCTTGCAGAAATACATGGCGAGTCTCGGACAGGCCATCGTTTTTGGAGAAATACGGGTCGTCGAAGCGGGTCGAGACCGGGATTGCGCCGTCTTGCCACGTCAGGGCTGATTGTGAGGGAGTGGTCATTGTCATATGCCCTTGATCGGGCGGACCATGGGCAAGGCAGGGCGGAATGGCAAGGGTTGATCTGACGGTGCGCGGTGCGGGGGTTTTCGGGCTGTCGGTGGCTTGGGAAGCCGCACGGCGGGGGGCGGTGGTGCGGGTGATCGAGGCTGTGGCGGTGGGGGCGGGGTCTTCGGGTGGCGTAGTGGGCGCGCTGAGCCCGCATGTGCCGGAGAACTGGAATGTGAAGAAGGCGTTTCAGTTGGACAGTTTGTTGATGGCGGCGGGCTGGTGGAGGGCGGTGGAGGCGGCGTCGGGGTTGGTTTCCGGCTACGGCCGGGTTGGGCGATTGCAGCCTCTGGTGGATCAGGCGGCGGTCGAATTGGCGCGGGCGCGGGGGGAGGCGGCGGAAGTTTTGTGGCGGGGGGCGGCTGAGTGGCGGGTGGTTCCTGCGACGGGGGCGGCGTGGGAGCCCGTTAGCCCGTCGGGGTGGTTGGTGGAGGATAATTTGAGCGCGCGGTTGCATCCCCGGATGGGCTGCGCTGCGCTGGTCGCGGCGATTGAGGGCGCGGGGGGGGAGGTTGTGGTCGGGGAGGCTGCGGAGGTTGGGCCTGTTGTCTGGGCGACGGGGGTGGCGGGGCTGGAGGCTTTGGGCTTGGATTTGGGGCGGGTTGTCGGCGGTGGTGTGAAGGGACAGGCGATTTCGCTGCGCTACCCGGCGCAGGGGTTGCCCCAGTTGTTTGTCGATGGGCTGCATGTGGTGCCACATGTCGATGGAACGGTGGCGGTGGGGTCTACGTCTGAGGTGGTCTGGGATGATCTGGGGGTGGATCATCAGGTCGAGGCGTTGCACGCGCGGGCGGTGGCGGCTTTGGCAGTGCTGGCGGGGGCGGAGGTGGTGGAGAGATGGGCGGGGGTGCGGCCTCGGGCAAAGACTCGGGCGCCTTTATTAGGGGCTTGGCCGGGACGGGCGGGGCATTTTGTTGCTAATGGCGGGTTTAAGATTGGGTTTGGGATGGCGCCGAAAGTGGCCGAAGTGATGGTGGATTTGGTGCTGGAGGGGCGAGACATGATTCCGGAGGGGTTTCGAATTTGAGGGGTGTCCCCGCGTGAACAGAGGTTCTATTTATCTGAAATCAAGTGGTTAGATGGTGGTCCTTAACTTTTCGTTTACTTTTGGCGCGGCGTTTGCAGCGACTGGGGAAGCCTCGGGCGGGGATATTTAGGCCAATGTGAAATTGTTAGAGCAGGGAGAACTCTTTGGTCATCCTCTCTGCTCAAATATCCCCGCCGGAGGCTTACAACATCCGCGGCGCAAGCGGCTTGTCAGGAAGGGCGTAGGGTGGGTTTTCAACCCACCGTGCGCTTAGGCCAACAAACGCTTCCCCGTCACCCCACGAATGGTGGCGGTAAGGATTTGGCCTTCGGGTTGATCCGCTTCAAAGCTGACTTCGGTGAATTGTTCGGTGCGGCCCAGGCGGGGGCCTTCCAGCAGGATGCGGTGGGTCAGGCCTACTTGGGCGGTGAGGTGGCGGGATAGGGTTAGATCGCCTGCGGCGCGGAGGCGGGCGGCCCGGGCTTTGATCTCGGGGCCTTGCAGTTGCGGCATGCGGGCGGCGGGGGTGCCTTTGCGGGGGCTGAATGGGAAGACGTGCAGGAAGGTGAGGTTGCAATCCTGAACCAGTTTCAGCGAGTTGGTGAACATATCTTCGGTTTCAGTCGGGAAGCCTGCGATGATGTCGGCACCGAAGATCATGTCGGGGCGGAGTTTTTTGGCATCTTCGCAGAAGCGGATGGCGTCGTCGCGCAGGTGGCGGCGCTTCATGCGTTTCAGGATCATGTCGTCGCCTGCTTGAAGCGACAGGTGCAGGTGGGGCATCAGGCGGCGCTCGGTGGCGATGGCCCCCATCAGGGCGTCATCGGCTTCGATGCTGTCGATGGAGGAGATCCGCAGGCGGGGAAGGTCTGGGACAAGGCGCAGGATACGCATCACCAGATCGCCCAAGCGCGGGGTGGCGGGCAGGTCTGCACCCCATGAGGTGAGATCGACTCCGGTCAGGACGACTTCGTTGAAGCCTTTATCGACCAAGCGTTTGATCTGTTCGATCACCACGCCAGCGGGGACGGAACGCGAATTGCCGCGACCGTAGGGGATGATGCAGAAGGTACAGCGGTGGTCGCAGCCGTTTTGCACTTGGACATAGGCGCGGTGGCGGCCAAAGCCGTCGATCAGGTGGCCTGCAGTTTCTTTCACCGACATGATGTCGTCGACTTGCACTTTTTCGGTGATGCCAATCAGGTCGGGGGCTTTCAGGCTTTGCCACGTTGCCGCCTGCATCTTCTCGGTATTGCCTATGACCTTGGTGACTTCGGCCATGGCGGCGAAGGTTTCGGGCTCGGTCTGGGCGGCGCAGCCGGTGACGATGATCTGTGCGCCGGGGTTTTCGCGGGCGAGTTTGCGGATTTCCTGTTTGGCTTTGCGCACGGCCTCGGCGGTTACGGCGCAGGTGTTGATCACCACGGCACCCTCGATGCCTGCGGCGGCGGCGAGTTCTTTCATCGCCTCAGTTTCATAGGCATTCAGGCGGCAGCCGAGGGTGGCGAAGATCGGGGCGTTCATAGGGCTGCCAGAAAGGCGGGGGTGAGGGTGCCGTTGAAGATATGGGCTGTGGGGCCGGTCAGCCAGACGCCATCCTCGCGCCAATCGACGTGCAGGGTGCCGCCGTCAGCCTCGACCGTTACAGAGCGCCCGGTGAGGCCGCGCAGATGAGCTGCAACCACGGTTGCGCAGGTGCCAGAGCCACAGGCGAGGGTGATGCCTGCGCCACGCTCCCATACCCGCACCCGCAGATAGTCGGGGGCGATCAGATGGGCGAATTCGACGTTGGTTCGCTGCGGGAAAAGTTCGTGATGCTCGGTGCCGGGGCCTTCGATGGTCAGGTTGATCGCCTCGGCGTCTTTGACGAAGAACACGCAATGCGGGTTGCCCATGCCCACGGCGGCGGGATTGCCGGGAAGGGGCAGGTTTAGGGTGTCAACCGCGTGCGACAGCGGGATTTCTGACCAGTCTAGTTGGGGGGACCCCATATTGACCGAGACGCGGCCATCGGCGAGGCGGATCGCGTGGAGGAGGCCGCGCTCGGTGGTCAGGGTGAGGGCGTCGCGGCCAAGTTCATTCATCATGTAATCGGAGACGCAGCGGGTGGCGTTGCCGCAGGCGCCTGCGCGGCTGCCGTCGCTGTTCCAGAAATCCAAAGCGAAATCGGCGGTTTGCGAATCGCTGATCTCGGCCAGTTGGTCAAAGCCGGTGCCACGGTGACGGTCGCCCAAGGCTTGCGCCAATTCTTTCGTGACCACAGCCTCGCGGCCCCGCGAGTCGATGATCACAAAATCATTTCCTGCGCCATGCATCTTCATGAAGGCAATGGCACTTGGGGTTTTCGGGCTGTTCACGGCGTTTTCCATGGCCTGCATATACGCCGCAGCGCAGCTTTTTGCCAGAGGCTCGCGTTTTGTCTCTTGACCCCATCCGGCCCGCAACCTAATCAGCGCAACAGTTGTGGGCCGGTAGCTCAGTTGGTAGAGCAGCTGACTTTTAATCAGCGGGTCACAGGTTCGAGTCCCGTCCGGCTCACCACCACAACTTAAGGCCCGACCGGAAACGGTTGGGCCTTTGTCGTTTCCGGGTTTGATCATCTGCGGGCTGCCTGCGAATCGGGCGCTTGGGCTTGGCATCCGCGGTGAAAACATGCGGCGTCTTTGGCGTATCGGCAGGGGTCGCAAATAAGCTATCGCGACACGCGGGGCCGTGATTTATGAGCTTTGCAAGGTGTCATTCGCAAGGATGGAGAATTGGGAAGCCGGTGCAATGCCGGCGCTGCCCCCGCAACGGTGAGGAAACTTAAGCTGTGACAGGAGGCCACTGGGGTTTATACTCTGGGAAGGTGTCACGGCGGGGCGGTTTGGCCCAGTTTCGCAGCCCGGAAACCAGCCTTGCACCGAGACGACCAGCCCGGCCGGAATGCTCCGGTCAGCCAATGCAACTGTCCCCGCGGGAGGCGTGGACCTACGAGGTGCCAGATGTTGAACCCCGCCGAAATCCACGCTGAATTGGGCGCTCGCCGCAAGGATTATGCTCTGAGCCATGCGCTTTATTGCGATGAGGGCGTTTACAACGCCGATCTGGCGCAGATCTTTTACCGCGAGTGGTTGTTTGCCACCCCTGCCGCAGGCTTGCCGAGGGCCGGGGCGTTTATGACCCTGCAGGTCGGCGCCTATCCGGTGGTGTTGACGCGCGGCAATGATGGCATGATCCGGGCGTTTCACAACGTGTGTCGGCATCGCGGGCAAAGGTTGTGCGCCAAAGAGACGGGTTCGGGGCCGAAGCTGGTCTGTCCGTATCACCAGTGGACCTATGATCTGGACGGAAAGTTGCAATATGCGCGGGATATGCAGGAGGGGTTTAACCCGGCCGAGCATGGTTTGAAGAAGCTGCATTGCGTCGATCTGGGCGGCATGGTGTTTATCTGCCTTGCACAGGTGCCGCCCCCGATTGCGGAATTGGCCAAGACCGCGATGAAGTATCTGGCACCGTCGGGTCTGAAGGATGCCAAAGTGGCGTTTTCTTCGACCATCGTCGAGAACGGCAACTGGAAGCTGGTGATCGAGAACAACCGCGAGTGTTATCATTGTGGCGGTGCGCATCCGTCGTTGTGCCGGACGTTCTCGGACAATCCGAAGATCGGTGCGATGAATGGGCCGAATGAGGCCAGCCCCGAGATTTTGGCGCATTGGACGCGGTGTGAGGCGGCGGGGTTGCCGTCTCGGTTCACTCATGATGCGGCGATGCAGTGGCGGTTGGCGCGGGTGCCGTTGTTGAACAACGCCGAAAGCTACACGATGGACACCAAGGCGGCGGTGGCCAAGCGCTTGGGAACGATGCCGTTCAATGATGCGGGCAGTTTGCTGTTTTACCACTATCCGAACACTTGGAACCACTTCCTTGGCGATCATGCGATCACCTTCCGGGTGCTGCCGATTTCCGCCACCCAAACGCAGGTGACGACGACTTGGCTGGTGCATAAGGATGCGGTTGAGGGTGTGGATTATGATCTGGCCCGCCTGACCGACGTGTGGATGCACACCAATGACGAGGATCGTCAGGTGGTGGAAGAAAACCAGAAGGGTATTCTGTCGCCTGCCTATGAGCCTGGCCCCTATTCGACGATTCAAGAAGAAGGCGTGATTCAGTTTGTCGATTGGTATTGCAACACGATGACCGCGCGGACGGCGCCCAAACCCGCGCTGGCGGCGGAGTAGATCATGGCGAAGAAAAGCCTGAACTGGGAAGTCGCACCGTGGAATGACAGCCAGATGCTGGAATGTGCGATGGTGGTGCCAGAGAATGACGACACCGCCAGTTTCACCTTTCGCGCGCCGAACGGGGCTTGGTTTGATTACCAGCCGGGGCAGTTTATCACGTTAGATCTGCCCGTGGACCCGAAGAAGGGGGCCAAGGGCAATGTGCAGCGGACCTATACGATTTCGTCCTCGCCCTCGCGGCCGTTGTCGATTTCGATCACGGTGAAGGCGCAAAGCACGTCTATCGGCACGCGCTGGATGTTGGATCATCTGAAGCCGGGGATGCAGATCAAGGCATTTGGGCCGGCAGGGATTTTCAGCTTTCACCGCCATCCGGCGCAGAAATATCTGATGATCTCGGCTGGGTCGGGCATCACGCCGATGATGTCGATGACGACTTGGGCGTGGGATTCGGGGCAGATGCCGGACATCGTGTTCGTGCATGCCGCCCGTCGCCCGTCTGAGATCATTTTCCGCGAGCGGTTGGAGCAGTTTTCCAACCGCGTGCCGGGGTTACAGTTGCGTTTCACGGTTGAGGAATCTGATCCGTTCCGGGCTTGGCCGGGGTTCCGGGGGCGCTTGAGCCAGATCATGCTGGGGCTGATGGCGCCGGATTATCTGGAGCGCGAAGTGTTCTGCTGCGGGCCAGAGCCGTTCATGCAGGCGGTGCGCGAGATGTTGCAGAGCCTTGGCTATGACATGGCGCGCTATCATCAGGAAAGCTTTGGGCTGGCGGTTTTGACCGAGGCTGAAGCGCCAGTGCTGGATGATATCTCTCCGGTTGATGGGGCGGTGGCTGAAATCACCTTTGCGGATAGCGGTGTGGTTGCGGCTTGTGATGAGACGGATACGGTATTGGCTGTTGCAAAGCGGTCGGGGCTGAACATCCCGTCGGGCTGCACGTTCGGGCTGTGCGGGACCTGTAAGGTGAAGAAGCTTTCCGGCGATGTGCATATGGTGCACAACGGCGGTATCTCGGATGACGATATTGCCGAGGGCTATATCTTGGCCTGTTGCTCGCATCCGATGGGCAAGGTGTCGCTGGCGGTTTAAGGGGTCTGCCCGATTTGTTCGAAAACAAATCGGGCCGCGCCTGCCTGCCCTCGGCAGGCGCGTTTCCGCGCCAGCCCAGTCAGGCGCGCCCCGATTTCCCGTGCCAGTTTGTTGCACGACACCCCTTGCTCAACGGCGTTCCGCCTTGTGAGCAACGAACCGGAAAACTCTGCCCCGCAGAGTTTTCTATCGGTTCGGGTTCCTATGCCTAACGTGCTATTCCTTCGGCTTCCCACCCAGAAACATCCCCAGCAGCGCGGCACCCAAGGCTGGGCCAAGCAAGGTGAACAGGCTGGCCTCAGCGTTGTGGGATTTCAGCTCGGCCAGCAGGGCTTGGGCTGCTGGCGATTGCAGCGGGCTGGCGGTGCGGAATTTGGCGCGCGCCAGCAGGGCGAAGATCAGCGCCAGCACAACGCCACAGCCTCCGACCAGCAAAGCCGCTTGGATCGGGCCAAGCAGATGCGCCAGCCATATCCACAGCGCGGCGGCAAAGCCGATCAGCGCGATAATGGCAAAGACCACGGCGGCGGCGAACAGGGCAGAGGCTTGGGCCATGCGGCGTGCGGCGTGGGCCAGCGCAAGGCGTGCGGCGAGGCTGATGAGGGCCAGCATTTAGCGACGTCCCCACAGCAGACCCAGTAGTAGGCCGATGCCGCCTGCCACGGCCAGCGCTTGCCACGGATTGCGGCGGGCGTGGTCGGTGAGTTCGGCCAGCTTCGCCTCGGCACTGCCACCCACATCGGCCAGCCGCGCCGCCCCGTCTTGCCGCAAAGCCTCAGCACGGGCGGCGAGGCTGGCGCGGAGGGTTTCCGCGCTGGTCTGGCTGAGATCGCCCAAGGTTGTCACGATATGCGCGATGTCGTCACGCAACGCGGCGATCTGGGATTCGAGCCGGGCAAGGTCTTGATCGGGATCGGGTTTTGACATGGCGTCCTCTTAGGCTGTGGTCTGGCGGCGGCGGCGGGCGACCACGCGCGGCATGGGTTTATTGGCATCAGGGATCGGCTTGGGGGGCTTGCGCAGCCAGATGGCATCCATCGCGGCCTCTAGGCCGGTGACTGCGAAATCGGCACCGATGTCTTCGGCCTCGGTTAGCTTTGCCGGGGACACCGCGTGCAGATGGCGCAGACCCGAGGCGCTGTCGGCCAGATCGGCGGGCATTTGCAAAATCACCACCCCGACGCGCAGATGCGGCGCGGTGCGTTTGATGCGGCGGATGTGCAGCAGCGAGGCGCGGGCGGGGCGCGGATCTAGGTAGCACAGCAGCAGGCAATCGGCGTTTTCGGTATCGAGGCTTGCCAGCCGGGAGGGGGCAAGATCGAGATGCGGTGAGAACTGCGCGGCCGCACCTTCGGTCTGCAGCACCTGCGCCAGCACCGCGGCGGAAACGTCATCCAGCGAGGACCGCCCGCCGATCACCCGCACCCGCAGGCCCAGACCGGGCAGCGCGGTGTCTGCGGGCGCGTCGCGCTCGGCCTCCATCTCGGCTTGCAGGTCTTTCACCACCTCTAGCGCCACTTTGGCGAGGCGGTCTTGCTGTTCGGGGGTCAGCACGCCGCGTTCGCTGTCGTCTTGTGCCAGCAGCAAAGCGGGGATCATCGCGGTCTGGTGATAATCCACCACATCGAGTTCTTCGAGGGCTTCGGTCGCGCCAAAGGTGGCCTCCATCGCGTCGCCTGCCAGCATGCGTTGGTAGAGTTTGGCATGGGGGGCCAGCACGGGTTCGTCGCCGAACAGGATGTCGAACAGGGCAAATTGCGGGATGTGGCGGCCCAAGACGACCAAGCAAACGGTGAGCGGGGTTGAGAGGATCAGGCCGAGGGGGCCCCAGAGGAAGGTCCAGAAGATGGCCGCGACGATGATGGCCAGTGGGCTGACCCCGGTGCGCGAACCGTAAAGCCAAGGCTCGATGACGTTGGAGGTGATGAGTTCAATGCTGGCGAACAGCGCCCCGGTCCACAGCACGGCGGACCAGTCGGGGGATACGGCGAAGGCGAGAAACAGCGGGAAGGCGGCGGCGAGGACCGAGCCGATATAAGGCACAAAGCGCAGGATCAGCGTCAGCATGCCCCAGAGGGCGGCGTTGGGGACGCCGATGATATACAGGCCAACGCCGATGGGAATGGCGTAGATCACGTTGACCAGCAGTTGCACCAGCAGGTAATTGGCGACGCGGCCGCCAGCTTCTTCCAGCACTTGTGTGGTGCGGTAGAGGTCATTGGTGCCGACCAGCCTGATAAAGCGGTCGCGCAGGGCTTCGCGCTCCAGCAGCATGAAGATCACCACGACTATGACAAGGCCGACGGTGGCGATTGGGCTGATTAGGGGAATAACCAGATTTTCAAGGAAAGCCAATGCGTTGGAGGATTGGATGACTTCAACCGGCATTGGCTTATCGACGCCAGTGGGCAGTGCTGCGCCGATTTCGGTGTTGATCGCGGCGATCATGTCGGAGAGGCGCGAGGCGAGGCCGTGTTCGCCACCCGTGGACTTTAAGCCCTCAACCTTATGGATGATGTTGGCCTGAAAGATCGGCAGATTTTGCGCCAGTTGCGCCAACTGGCTGGCCACCACGAAGGAGAACACTGCGATCAGGCTGAACGCCAAAGCGACGACGATCAGCACCGCCCACAGCAAGGGCAGGCCGCGACGGCGTAGGGTGGTGACAAGTGGCGACAGCGCGAAGGTGATCAGCATGGCGATGGCGAGCGGCACGAACACATCTTGAGCAACGAACAGCACAGCCGCGACGCCGACAACGGCGGTCAACTGGCCGATGGTGATGCGGGCGGCACCGCCAGCATGGGAGGGAAGTGGCGTCAGATCAGCCCCAGACATAAGTGCCCCTTTGGAACAGAATTGGCCAAGCCCAAAGGGGCGGCTGGCGGGCATGTTGTCAAGCCTGTTGGCAAAACGCTGGGGGTTGGGATTGGTTCCCGGCTAGATTGAAACTTCAGCGCGCAGGTCTTCGCGGCTGAAATCGGCGCGGGCACCGGATTTGGCAACCGAGCCCCGGCGCAAGACATAGAAATGGTCGGCGAGGTTGTAGGCGAAGTCGAAATACTGCTCGACAAGGATGATCGCCATATCGCCTTTGCCTTTCAGGTATTCGATCACCCGGCCGATTTGTTGGATGATGTTGGGCTGGATACCCTCGGTCGGCTCGTCCAGCAGCAGGACTTTCGGGCGCATGATCATGGCGCGGGCGATGGCGAGTTGCTGTTGTTGGCCACCGGACAGGTCGCCGCCACGGCGGGCGGTCATATCGCGGAGGACGGGGAACAGGTCATAGATTTCTGCCGGGATTTTGTGGTCGGGTTTGGGGAGCAGGGCGAAGGCGGTTTCCAGGTTTTCTTTGACGGTGAGGAGGGGGAAGATCATCCGGCCTTGTGGCACGACTGCGAGGCCGCGCTGGGCCATGTCTTGTGGGCGGAGTTTGCCCAAGGTTTCGCCATCGAGTTCAACGGTGCCAGCGGAACGTATATGAGTGCCTGCGAGAGCTTTCAGGAAGCTGGTTTTGCCGACGCCATTGGTGCCCATGATGCAGGTGACTTCGCCTGCTTTGGCTTCAAAATCGATGCCATGCAGGATTTGGCTGCCGCCGTAGTGCAGGGTGAGGCCAGTTGTTTTGATCATCATCCGCGCCCTAAATAAACGTCAATCACGTCTTGGTTTTTGGTCACATGGTCCAGTGAGCCTTCGGCCAGAACCGAGCCTTCGTGCAGCACCGTCACCCGGCAGTTCAGGCGGCGGACAAATTCCATATCGTGTTCCACCACCACCACGGCGCGGGTCTTGGCGATATCGACCAGCAGTTCGGTGGTCTTTTCGCGCTCGGCCAGCGTCATGCCTGCGGCGGGTTCATCGACCAATAGCAGGCGGGGTTCTTGCGCCAGCAGCATGGCGATTTCCAGCCATTGCTTTTGGCCGTGGCTGAGTTCGCCTGCCTTGCGCGGCAGGTGATCGGCGAGGCCGACTTGCTGCGCGAGGGCTTCGATGCGGCTATGGTCGGCGGGTTTGCTGCGCCAGCCCAACACGCGCCACGGGCTGCGGGCGGCTTTCAGGGCGAGGGTAAGGTTTTCGGTGACGGTTTGGTCTTCAAACACGGTCGGACGTTGGAATTTGCGACCTACGCCTGCGCGGGCGATCTTGGCTTCGGACAGTTTCAGGAGAGAGGCGGATTTCTCGCCAAAGGTAACTGTGCCGCTATCGGGTTTGGTTTTGCCCGTCACGATGTCCATGAAGGTGGATTTGCCCGCACCGTTGGGGCCGATGATGGCGCGGAGTTCGGCGGGGCCAATCGAGAAGGTCAGGTTGTTGATGGCGCGGAAGCCATCAAAGCTGACGGTGACGCCGGAGACTTCGAGAAGTTGGCTCATTCAATGGCTTCCTTCTCTTGCAAGGAGCCTTGGTCGGGACCGAGGGGAGCGCCTTTGCGGTCGGGTGTGTGGAGGCCTGTGAAGTAGTCAAACAAGCCGCCGATGCCTTTGGGCGCGAACAGGGTGACGCAGACGAAGGCGGCGCCGAGCAGGACTTGCCACCAATCCACCCAGTTGATTGTCATAAAGCCCAGCGGGATCGAGGGGGCGCGGCCGCCGGTGAACCAGCTTGACAGCAGGGAGACGACGGCGGCACCGATGACCGCGCCATAAAGGCGGCCGCGCCCGCCGATGGCGACCCAGACGGCAAGGTAAATTGAGGCGATGGGGGCGAGTTCGGCGGGATTGATGATGCCGGCTTGCGGGTAGTAGAGCGCGCCTGCGAGGGCGACGATGATGGCGGTGAGGGTGAAGACGAACAGCTTGTAGCCCTCAACTGAGTAGCCAAGAAAGCGCACGCGGGCCTCATCGTCGCGGATGGCGCGGATGACCGAGCCGAATTTTCCAGAGACGATCCAAGATAGGGTAAGGTAGGCGAGGGCGAGGGCTGCGGCAGAGGCCCAGAAGAACCACAGGCTGATGCTGTCTTGGCTGACGGCATCCAGGCCGGGGAGGTTTTGCAGGCCGGAGAGGCCGTTGTTGCCGCGCAGGCCAGAGTCGTTTTGGAACAGGTAGAGCGCGAGAGCGAGGGTCATCGCTTGGGTCAGGATCGAGAGGTAAACGCCAGTCACGCGGCTGCGGAAGGCGAGCCAGCCGAAGATCAGGGCCAAGAGGCCGGGGAGGGCTACTACTAGGGCGAGTTGCAGGGGGAGGCTGTGGGCGAAGCTCCAGATCGTTGGCAGATCGGACGCGCCGACGACGCCGAAGATTTGGGAGGCGATGCCTTGCTGGATTTCCTCGGGTGTGGCGGGGAGGCCGGAGTTTAGCAGCGAGGCGACGACGATTTCCTCGGTGCGGGCATACATCAGCCACATGCCGATCATGTAGCCGCCGAGGGCGAAAAACGCCATGTGACCGAGGGACAGGATGCCTGCGTAGCCCCAGATCAAATCCATCGCGAGGGCGGCGAGGCAGAGGCAGAGGGTTTTGCCGAGGGTTTTCACGAAGGAGGTCGACATCAGGCCGTAGTGGGCGGCGAGGGTAACGCCGATAGTGAATAGCGCGAGGCAGGCGATGAAGATCAAGAGCGACGGGGTGCGGATGAGGAAAGAGCGGGTCATGGGGTATCCTTCGTCACAGGCCGGGGGCCAGCCCCCGGACCCCCGGAGTATTTTTGCCAAGATGAATGGGTAAGGGAGGGGGGCATGATCAATCTCCTGCCGCGCGGCCTTTGAGGGCGATGATGCCTCTCGGGCGGAATTGGATGAACAGAATGATGAACAGGATCATATAGGTTTGGGCGGCGAGGGTGTTCGAGGGGTTGAGGAACTCGATCATCTTTTGCAGCCCGCCGATCATCGTGGCTCCGGCAAGCGCACCCCAGATGTTGCCGACGCCGCCGACCACGACGGTCATGAAGGACTGCACGATGTAGTCGGTGCCGAGTTCGGAGGTGACTTTGGCGAACAGGCCAATGGCGACGCCAGCGATGCCTGCGATGCCGGAACCTAAGCCGAAGGTCAGCATGTTGATGCGGTCGGGGTTAATGCCCATGCTTGCGGCCATGGTCGGGTTTTGGGTGACGGCGCGGACTTCGAGACCGAGGCGGGTGCGCTTCATCAGCCAAAGGAAGAAGGTGAGGAACAACAGGGCCAAGACGAAGATGGCGATGCGGATGTAGCTGATCGACACCACGTCATTGAGGTTGAGCGCGCCGTCGAGCCATGCCGGGGAGGTCAGCGGGCGGGCTTGGGTGCCGAAGACATTTTTCAGGATTTGTTGCAGGGCGATCGAGATGCCGAAAGTGGCGAGCAGGGTTTCCAAGGGCCGTTTGTAGAGGTGGCGGATGATTAAGCGCTCCATCGTCACACCCACGGCGAAGGTGACGGCGAAAGCCAGCGGCAGCGCGATCAGGATCGAGGCGGTGTAATTGGGGACGTAGAGTTGCACGACGTAGCCGGTGTAGGCGCCCATGGTGATGAACTCGCCGTGGGCCATGTTGATCACACCCATGACGCCGAAGGTGATTGCAAGGCCGATGGCGGCGAGGAAGTAGATCGAGGCGAGGGAAAGGCCGTCGAGGGCAAGGTCAGCGGCCTGCATGGCTGCGACTTTGTGGCCGATGTATTGAAGAGCGCTCGCGGCGGCGGTTGTGACGGCGGCGTCAGGCTCGGTGTAGATATCGTAGAAGTGGTGGGCTTTGAGGGCAGCGGCTGCCTCGTCATCGGTGGCAGCTTGCGGGACTGTGCCTGCGGCCTCAAGTGCGGTGTAGGCGCGGTCGCGGGCGGCTTGGGTGTTGAGATCGGCAAGGGGGACGCCAGCAACTGCGCCGTTCACCAGGTTGGCGATCAGGGCGGTGCGGGCGGCCTCAATCGTCAGGCGGGCGGGGGCTAGGTTAGCTGAAACGAGCAGGTCGTAGGCTTCGATTTCCGTCAGGTCGCGGCCGGGCTTGAGTTCTCGGGCGATGTTTGTCGTGGGCGTTTCGGCGGCGGCGAGTTTTGTGGTGGCGAGCAGCGGGTTAAGCGCAGCGCGCAGGTCAAGGCCGAGGTCTGCGCCGAAGCTGTCGATGGCTTTGATGCGGGCGGCGGAGTCGGGTTCAAAGCGCAGGGTGAGCAGGCGTTCTAATCGCTGTTTTTGGGCTTTTAGCTTGGCGTCGGATTCGTTGGTGATGGCGGCGCGGAGGGGAGCTAGAGCCTCGGGTTTGGGGTCTTTGGCGATGGATTCTAAGGCTGCGGCGCGTTTCAGTGCGTCGGGGTCCGACAGGGTGAATTGCACCAAGGCGGTGGCGATCATGCCGCGCACGCCTGCGTTGGGTTTCAGCTCGGTGATGTCGGATTTGGCGGCTTGGCCTGCCGGAGCACCGATCAGATCAGTCAGGGCGTAGCCGCCGTCATTAGCGGTGATCAGAAAGAAGATGCCGTCGGATTTGCGGATGCCGAGGGCTTTGTTGCCCCATGCTTCGAGCACTTGTGCAGCCGTGGGGTCGCCGCTGGCGCCCAAGGCGTCAATCACCGGGGCGATGGTTTGGCGCGAGGCTTTCTCGACCAAAGCGGCATTGGCGGAGAGGATTTCGGCGGCGGTTTCGGCGCGCAGCGGGGCGGCGAATAGGAGTGCCAGAAGGCAAGCCAGCAGGATGCGCATGGGTAATCCGTCTATTGGCAGCAGGGGCGCTGGGGGAGGAGGGGAGGGGCCTGTTGGCCCCTCCGCTTTGATCAGTAGTTCGACTTCAACTGCACGCAGGTTTTAGTTTCTTTGTTATACATGCCGCATTTCAGGTCTTTCCAATCGGCTTCCAGCACTGCGGATTCCGGCAGGAAATCGGTCCATGCGTCGCCCGGAACTGGCTCGGTTTGACTGATGATGTCGAATTGGCCGTCGGCGCGGATTTCGCCGATCAGCACGGGTTTGGTCAGGTGGTGGTTCGGCAGCATCTCGGCCACGGTGCCGGTCAGGTTTGGGAATTTCTGGCCGATCATTGCATCCGAGACTGCATCGACATCGGTGGTGCCAGCGGCGGTGACCGCTGCAACCCACATGTTGAAGCCGATATAATGGGCTTCCATCGGGTCGTTGGTCGGGCGCTTTTCGTCTTTGATATAGGCATGCCATTGCTCGATAAACGCTTTGTTTTCCGGGGTATCGGCGGACATGAAGTAGTTCCAGGCTGCCAGATGGCCGACGAGGTTCGAGGTGTCCAGACCCGCGAGTTCTTCTTCGCCAACCGAAAACGCGCAGACCGGGAGCTTATCGGCCGTGACGCTTGCTGCTGCGAGTTCTTTGTAAAAGCCGATGTTGGCGTCGCCGTTGATGGTGGAAATCACGCCGACCTTTTTACCATCGGCACCCAAGGCCACCACGTCACCGACGATTTTCGACCAATCGGAATGGCCGAACGGGGTGTAGTTGACGAAGATATCTTCTTTGGCGATGCCTTTCGAGACAAGGTAGGCCTCAAGAATGTTGTTGGTGGTGCGGGGATAGACATAGTCGGTGCCGAGCAGCGCGAATTTTTTCACGCCGAGTTCTTCGAGATAGTAATCCACCGCCGGGATCGCCTGTTGGTTTGGCGCAGCGCCGGTGTAGAACACGTTTTTCGAGGATTCCTCGCCTTCGTATTGCACCGGGTAGAACAACAGTCCGTTGAGTTCTTCGATCACCGGCAACACGGATTTGCGCGACACTGAAGTCCAGCAGCCGAACATCACGTCAACTTTGGAAACAGTCAGCAGTTCGCGGGCTTTTTCGGCGAACAGCGGCCAGTCGGAAGCGGGATCGACCACCACGGCTTCCAACTGCTTGCCCAGCAGACCACCTTTGGCGTTTTGCGCCTCAATCAGCATCAGCATGGTGTCTTTCAGCGTGGTTTCCGAAATCGCCATCGTGCCGGAGAGCGAGTGCAGAACTCCGATCTTGATGGTTTCACCGGCAGCGAAGGCCATCCGCGGCAGCGCCATTGCGGCGATGCCCGAGGCCAAAAGCGAGCGTCTGGTCAGTTTCATATTATGTCCCCTGTTGGGCCCGCTCTGGCGCTTCCATTCAAGGGAAGAACGTCCATACTGAGAGGGCAGCTTTTGTTGCAATCGTGCGGTGGCGAGGCCGTCCAAACCAATCGCTGCCGCACACCCTTTGCTTGAGTAGACCCAAGCAGATGCAGCAAAGGCCGGGGTGACGTTTGCGGCAACGATCTTGCGCGGGAAGCCGCCGATAATTGCCGGGCCCAAGCGGCTGTGCTGTGTTTATGGGCGATCCGACATGCTGCAGTGCAGAAAATGGGCGGGTTGTGCGGGAATCGGCTTTATTGTTCGACGTATCGCCGGAGGAAACCGACATTTCGGGTCGCAGGGTGAAGTGGCGCGGGCGGGATTGTCTGCTTATGCTGTCGTCATATCAGATGGGAAGGTGCTGCGATGACGGATGTCGAGGTTCACGGTTTCACGACGGCAGAGTTTGCGCCGTTACGACAGGCATTCCGCGATTGCTTTGCGCTTGGGCAGCATGGTGGCTCGGTCTCGGTGGTGCATCGCGGCGCTTTGGTGGCCGAGTTGTGGGGCGGCTCTGCGGATGTGGCGGGGACGCGGGATTGGCAGCAAGATACTTTGGTGAACGTGTGGTCCTGCACCAAGGGCATCGCGGCGGTGGCGATGGCGATGTTGGTGGATCGGGGCCTTGTGGATTACGATCAACCGATGGCGCGCTATTGGCCAGAGTTTGCCGCGAATGGGAAGGGCGACATCACGGTGGGTGAGGCTTTGTCACATCAGGGCGGCTTGGACGGGCTTTCGGTGCCGATGGATCTGGCGGGGCTTTATGCGGGGGCACCCTATGCGCAGGCACTGGCTGCGATGGCACCGTTGTGGCCGCCGCGCAGTCGGTCGGTCTATCATGCGATTTCGTTGGGGGTGCTGGTGGCGGAACCGCTGCGGCGGGTTTCGGGGCAGGGGTTTGGGGAATTTTTACGCGATCAGATTGCGGGGCCGTTGAGAGCGGACATGTTTGTCGGGCTGCCTGAAGTGGAGGAGGCGCGTGTGGCTGAGCTTATCGAAGGCCACGGGGTGACGGATGGCATCGCTGTGGTGTTGGCGGGGCAGTATCCGAGTGCTTGGCAGAATCCGACGATCCAGCCCACCGAGCCGAACACGCGCAGCTGGCGGGCGGCGGAAATTCCGGGGGCGAATGGGCAGGCCACGGCTAAGGCGATGGCGCTGATCTATGGCGATCTGGTTTCAGGGTCGTCTAAGCTGCTGTCGCCGGGGGCTTTGGCAGAGGCTACCAAGCTGCGCCGTATCGGGATGGATGCGGCGACGGAAACTCCGGTCGCCTATGGCGCGGGGTTTGGTTTGATGCAGCAGGGCGCGCGGGATGGCAGTTTTGGCCATTCGGGCTGGGGCGGCTGTTTTGGCTTTGCTGATCCGGCGGCGGGGTTTGGCATGGGGTACACCACCAACCACATGCTTGGCTTTGATGACGAGATTGATCCACGCCGCAAGGTGTTGGTTGAATGTGTTTACACTGTGCTTGATGGTTTGCAGTAGGAGGCTTTGATGAGAAAACCCCGTGCGCGTGATCTTGGGCTGCCGTTTCCGGGCACCCCTGGCCCGTTGAATGCGATCACCGATGTGGCGGGGGTGACGGTGGGGTTTACCACCTTGACCGATCCGGCGTTGAAGATGCGCACCGGGGTGACGGCGATCCGGCCTCGGACTGATGCGGGCGTGCCGGTTCCAGTTTGGGCGGGGCACTACGCGCTGAACGGCAATGGCGAGATGACCGGCACGCATTGGATTGATGATGCGGGCTATATGATTGGCCCGGTGTGTATCACCAACACCCACGGCGTGGGGGCGGTACATCATGGAGTGACGCAGTGGATGATCGAGCACTACGTCGATTTTTTCAGCAAAGATCACGGTTGGGCGATGCCAGTGGTGGCCGAAACCTATGACGGTATCCTGAACGACATCAACGCCTTGCATGTCACCTCCGATCACGCTGTGGCGGCTTTGTGGGCTGCCAAGGGTGGGCCGGTTGCCGAAGGCTCGGTTGGCGGCGGCAATGGGATGATTGCCTATCAGTTCAAGGCGGGAACGGGGACGGCCTCACGCGTGTTTGAGATTGGCGGGCAGGGATACACGATGGGCTGTCTGGTGCAGGCCAATCACGGGCGCAGGCCGGATTTTCAGGTGTTGGGCAAGCCGATTGGCCAGTTGATGCCGGAGGGGGTGTTTGACCGGGGGCTGCCGCAGAAGGAAATGGGCTCGATCATCGTGGTGCTGATCACCGATGCACCGCTGTCGGGGTTGTCGTTGAAACAGGTGGCGAAGCGGGCGGCTTTGGGGATTGGGCGCGGCGGCACTCCGGGCGGCAATTCTTCAGGCGATATTTTTCTGGCGCTTTCCACGGCGAACCCCGGCCCGATGCCACAGCGGGCGGGGGCGGTGCTGACGAAAACCGAGATCAACGGCGAGGCGATTGATCCGCTGTATCTGGCGGCCGTGCAGGCGGTGGAGGAGGCGGTGATCAATGCCATTGTCGCGGGCGAGGATGTGGCCAGCGTCAAACCCACAGGGCAAACAGTGCCGGGCATCGACACGGCAAGATTGGCTGCGCTGTTTTGATGTTTGATCTGGTGATCTTTGATTGTGATGGGGTGCTGATTGATAGCGAGATCATCTCGGCGCAGATGTTGATTGATGCTTTGGCCGAGCGTGGCGTGCAGATTGATCTGGCCTATGTGGCGCGGCATTTTCTGGGGCGCAGCTATCCCACCGTGATGAATACGATCCGTGAGGAGTTCAACCTGACATTACCGCCGGATTTTGAGGAGCAGTATCGTGCGCGTCTGTTAGAGCGGTTTGAACGCGATCTGAAGATCATGCCGGGGGTGGCGGAGGTGATTGCGCAAATGGGCGTGCCCTATTGCATTGCGACCTCGTCCAGCCCGATACGGGCGGCGCGGTCTTTGAACATGGTGGGGTTGGGGCACCTGGCAGGGCCAAAGCTGTTCACCTCGACGCTTGTGGCGCGCGGCAAGCCTGCGCCGGATTTATTCCTATATGCGGCGCGTGCGATGGCGGCGGACCCGGCGCGCTGTTTGGTGATCGAGGACAGTTTGACCGGTATTCGCGCAGGGCTGGCCGCGGGCATGGTGGTGTGGCGGTTTACCGGCGGCAGTCATCTGAAGGATCGGGCGTTGGATGAGCCTGAAGATGCGCGCCCGCACTTGAGGTTTGCATCCTTCGCCGCGTTCTACGACATTGCGCCCGACCTGAAGGGGCGCACATGAGCCGGACCGAACCAGAACCGACGCTGAACGATGAAGCTGCCCGTGCGGGCTGGTTGTATTACGTCGGCGGGCTTACGCAGGACCAGATTGCGACCGAGTTGGGGGTGTCGCGCCAGCGCGCGCAACGCTTGGTCAGCCGGGCGATGGCGGAAGGGCTGATCCATGTGCGGCTGAACCATCCGATTGGGGCGTGCTTGGATCTGGAGGCCGAGCTGACCCGGCGCTTCGGTCTGCTGCGCTGCCGGGTGGCGCCCAGTCTTGGGCCGGGGGCCGACGGGGTGCGGGCGATCGGGCCAGCGGCGGCGGCGGAACTGGAGCGGTTCTTGCGGATGCCAGAGCCTTCGGTGATTGGCTTGGGCACCGGGCGGGCGATGCGTGGCATGGTCGATGCGGTCTCGCCGATGGATGCCGATCAGCACCGTCTGGTGTCGCTGATCGGTAACATCGCGCCGGATGGCTCGGCGTCATTCTTTGACGTGGTGATGCGGATTTCGGACAAGGTGCGCGCGCCGCACTACCCGATGCTGGTGCCAGTGATCAGCCCGACGCCGCAGGAAAACGCGGCGTTTCATGCTTTGGGTCCGGTGAAAAAGGTGGTCGATCTGGCGCGGGCGGCGGATGTGATTTTTGTTGGCGTGGGGCAGATGAGCAATGATGCGCCGCTGTTGAAGGACGGATTCGTCACGCGCGCCGAGCTGGACGAGATGCAGGCGGCAGGGGCGGTGGGGGAAGTCGCGGGTTGGGTGTTCGACTCAAGGGGCATTTACCTCGACGTTGGCACCAACACACGCACAGGCGGTGTTCGGGTCGCGCCGGGGTTAGACAGGCCATCCATCGGAATTGCTGCGGGTGCATCGAAGGTCCCGGCGATTGCGGGCGCATTGAAGTCTCGTATTATCAATGGCTTGGTTACAGATGAACCGACCGCAAGGGCGTTGCTAAACCGCCTATAATCTTTGCAGATGCGGCGGAAAAAGGGGCTTGACGGATTACACCTTTTTGTGAGCAATTACTCACTAAGCGATGAAATGCTCAATCGCTGATCTGGGAGGATACCAATGAACATGACGCTTCGCGCGCTGCTTGGCGCGACGGCTCTGCTTACCCTTGCGGGTCTTGCATCGGCCGAAACCACGATCACCGTTGCCACCGTGAACAACGGCGACATGATCCGTATGCAAGGGCTGATGGACGATTTCTACGCCAAGAACCCCGACATCAAAGTCGAGTGGGTCACGCTGGAAGAAAACGTTCTGCGCCAGAAAGTCACCACCGACATCGCCACCAAAGGTGGTCAGTTCGACGTGCTGACCATTGGCACCTACGAAGTTCCGATCTGGGGCAAATCTGGCTGGCTTGTCCCGCTGAACGATCTGCCCGCTGCATGGGATCAAGCCGACTTGCTGCCCGCTATCGCAGGCGGTCTGACCGTGGATGGCCAGCTTTACGCGGCCCCGTTCTACGGCGAATCTTCGATGGTGATGTATCGCAAAGACCTGATGGAAGCCGCTGGCCTGACCATGCCAGACGCGCCAACTTGGGCTGACATCGACAAAGCGGCCGCTGCGATGACCGACAAGTCGAAAGAGCAGTATGGTATTTGTCTGCGTGGCAAAGCCGGCTGGGGCGAGAACATGGCCTTCCTGACCGCGATGTCGAATTCGTTCGGCGCCAAGTGGTTTGATATGGATTGGAAGCCGCAGTTCGATCAAAAGCCTTGGGCTGATACTTTGGCCTTCTATCTGCATCTGATGAACGACTACGGCCCGCCCGGCGCGTCGAACAACGGCTTTAACGAAAACCTCGCTCTGACGCAGCAAGGTCATTGCGGTATGTGGATTGATGCCACCGTTGCGGCATCGTTCGTGACCGGCAAAGACAGCACCGTGGCTGACAAAATGGGCTTCGCTTTGGCACCAGATAACGGTCTGGGCAAGCGCGGCAACTGGCTGTGGGCATGGTCTTTGGCCATTCCGGCTGGCACGGCTAAAGTGGACGCGGCCAAGGCATTCGTTGCTTGGGCTACCTCCAAAGAATACACCGAGTTGGTGGCGTCGAAAGAAGGCTGGGCAAACGTGCCTCCGGGAACCCGCACCTCGCTTTATGCGAACGCGGAATACCAAAAGGTGCCGTTCGCCAAGATGACTTTGGACAGCATCAACTCGGCTGATCCGACGCATCCGACCGTCGATCCGGTGCCGTATGTTGGCGTGCAATTCGTCGCAATCCCAGAGTTTGCGGGCATTGCGACCGAAGTGGGCCAGCAGTTCTCGGCAGCGCTTGCAGGCACCACCACGGCGGCTGACGCTTTGGCAGCTGCACAAGAGCTGACCACGACGGAAATGACCAAAGCCGGTTACATCAAGTAACCAGCGACGAAGGCGGGGCTGCATCTCCCAAGGGTGGCCCCGCTTTTTCGCGCTTCTTGCGCAGACTGACGCACAAGTCGCTTCAAGACGACCGCGCCCTTTCCCAAACTTTGCAACGGAGGAGGTTCAAAATGGCCACCCAGCATTCGCGTATTGCCGCACGCTTCATGGTCGCGCCGTCGGTCGTCCTATTGTTTCTGTGGATGATCGTGCCTCTTGTCACCACGATCTATTTCAGTTTTCTGGATTATAAACTGTTGGTGCCGAAGCCAACAACCTGGGCCGGATTTGACAATTATTACTACTTCCTGACCGACCGCACCTTTATTGCATCCATTCTGCACACGCTGGCGATTGTGCTGGGAGTTTTGTTCATCACCGTGGTGGGCGGCATCCTGCTGGCCCTGCTGATGAACATGCCGTTTTGGGGCCAAGGCATCGTCCGCGTGCTGGTGATCGCTCCGTTTTTCGTGATGCCCACGGTTTCGGCGCTGGTCTGGAAGAACATGTTCATGAACCCGGTGAACGGCATGTTTGCTCATATTGCCAAGGGTTTGGGGTTTCAGCCGTTTGATTTTCTGTCACAAGCGCCGCTGCTGTCGATCATCGGCATCGTGGCGTGGCAATGGCTGCCGTTTGCGACGCTGATCCTGCTGACCTCGCTGCAATCCTTGGATGGCGAGCAGCAAGAGGCCGCCGAGATGGATGGCGCAAGCGTGCTGAGCCGGTTCTTCTACCTGACAGTGCCACATCTGACCCGCGCCGTGACAGTTGTGATCTTGATTCAGACCATCTTCCTGCTGGCCGTGTTCGCCGAGATCTATGTGACCACCGCAGGTGGCCCCGGCACGGCGACGACGACGATTTCCTACCTCGTCTACATGCAGTCGCTGGTCAAATACGATGTTGGCGCTGGCTCTGCCGGCGGCATTATCGCGGTCATTCTGGCCAATATCGTTGCCTTCTTCGCGATGCGGATGATTGGCAAGAACCTGGACGCGTGAGGAAAAATCATGGCACGCAGCACAACGACCAAGAGCAAAGTCATCGTCACAATCGGCGCATGGCTGGTTGGCTTTCTGATCTTCTTTCCGATCCTGTGGATCTTTCTGATGAGCTTTCACACCGAGGGCGATGCGATTAAATCGCCGTTCGCGATGTTGGCCTCACCTTGGACAACCGAAGCCTATCAGGCGGTGCAGACCCAGAACAGCTACGGCAAGTTCTTTATGAACTCGGTGGTGATCTCGGTCGGCTCCACCGTGTTGGCTCTGATCATTGGAATCCCGGCGGCTTGGTCGATGGCCTTCGTTCCCGGCAAAAGGACCAAAGATCTGCTGATGTGGATGCTATCGACCAAGATGATGCCCGCTGTCGGCGTGTTGATCCCGCTGTATCTGGGCTTCAAGGTGACGGGGCTGCTCGACACCCGCACCGGGTTAGTTGCCATCGGAACCTTGATCAACCTGCCGATTGTGATCTGGATGCTGTACACGTACTTTAAGGAAATCCCTGTTGAAATCCTTGAGGCGGCCCGGATGGATGGCGCGAGCCTAAGTTCTGAAATCCTCTATGTGCTGACGCCGATGGCGCTGCCCGGTATCGCCTCGACCATGCTGTTGAACGTCATCCTGTCGTGGAATGAGGCGTTCTGGTCGCTGCAACTGACCACTTCGGATGCCGCACCCCTGACGCAGTTTATCGCCAGCTTTTCAGCCCCCGAGGGACTGTTTTACGCAAAACTTTCGGCGGCCTCGACCATGGCCATCGCTCCAATTTTGATCATGGGCTGGTTCAGCCAGAAACAACTGGTGCGTGGTTTGACCTTTGGGGCGGTGAAATGATGAACACCTTAGCCGCTGAATTCGCAGTCGACTCCCTCCCCCTCGCGGGGAGGGTCAGGGTGGGGGGAGGTTTGCCCTCGATATCGTGGCTCCCAACACCCCCACCCAACCTCCCCCGTCAAGGGGGAGGTGCCGCTCGGTGGGCGTTTGAACGCCCTGCCACGCTTAAGCAGAAGGACTAAACCAATGGGCTCGATCTCCCTCTCCCACGTCAAGAAGTCCTTCGGCGAAGTCCAGATCATTCCGGACATCTCGCTCGACATCAAGGAGGGCGAGTTCGTCGTCTTCGTTGGCCCCTCGGGCTGCGGCAAGTCCACCCTGCTGCGCCTGATCGCCGGCCTCGAAGACACCACGGGTGGCGCCATCCTGCTCGATGGCGTCGACATGACCAAGGCGCCGCCCGCCCGCCGTGGCCTTGCCATGGTGTTCCAGTCCTA
>NZ_JAUSBA010000042.1 GCF_030652235.1 Cypionkella sp. | reverse complement strand
AATCGAGAACATGTTTGGCAAGCTGAAGGATTGGCGGCGCATCCACACCCGCTACGACCGCTGCGCCCACACCTTCATGTCAGCTATCGCCATCGCGGCCATCGTCATCTTCTGGATATGATCAATGAGTCCAGAGCCTAGTTGAGTATTTTATAATTCTACCCATTGACCTTGCAAACTCTGAGAGAAAGCCCTCCCAGGAATTTCGTAGTTCTTCCGAGTTCTGTGCAATGCCGATCTTACTCACAAATTCTTCTGCCAGTTTAATATGGCGCTTTATTTCAGCGTGAGCTCTGAGTTTGTCCATTTCTGCCTGTCCTACACCAACCGCTCAACCTCTTTCGCAGCCCGCACGAAATCCGCGAACAGCGGGTGCGGGGCGAACGGTTTGCTTTTCAGTTCCGGGTGGAACTGCACGCCGATAAACCATGGGTGGTCTTTGACCTCGACGATCTCGGGCAGGCGGCCATCCGGGCTCATGCCGGAGAAGATCAGGCCGCATTTTTCCAACTCGGTGATGTATTTGGCATCGACCTCGTAGCGGTGGCGGTGGCGTTCCTCAATCGTGGTGGTGCCGTAGATTTGGGCGACGTGGCTGCCGGGGGTGAGGGCGGCGGTGTAGGCGCCCAGCCGCATGGTGCCGCCTTTGTCGTCGGTGGTTTTGCGGGCGACGACGTGGTTGCCTTGGATCCACTCTTTCAGGTGGTAGACGACGGGGGTGAAGCGTTTGGCCCCAGCCTCGTGGTCGAATTCTTCCGATCCGGCGTTGGTGACGCCTGCGAGGTTGCGGGCGGATTCGATCACCGCCATTTGCATCCCCAAACAGATGCCGAGATAGGGGATTTTCTTTTCGCGCGCGAACTGGGCGGCTTTGATTTTGCCTTCAGTGCCGCGCTCGCCAAAGCCACCCGGAACAAGGATGGCGTGGAAGTTTTCAAGATAGGGGGCCGGGTCTTCGCGTTCAAAGATTTCGGCGTCGATCCATTCGGCTTTGACGCGGGTGCGGTTGGCCATGCCGCCGTGGGTGAGGGCCTCGGCGATCGACTTATAGGCGTCTTCCAGCTGGGTGTATTTGCCGACAATGGCAACCCGGACCTCGCCTTCGGCATGGGTCAGACGGTCCATCACGTCGATCCAGCGGGCAAGGTTGGGCTTGGGGGCGGGGGTGATGCCGAACGCATCCAGCACGGCTTGGTCCAGGCCCGCGCGGTGGTAGGCGAGCGGGGCCTCGTAGATGGTTTTCAGATCATAGGCCGGAATGACGTGTTCTTTGCGGACATTGCAGAACAGCGAGATCTTTTCCAGCTCGCGGTCGGGGATCGGGTGTTCGGAGCGGCAGACCAGCACGTCGGGGGCAAGACCGATGCTCTGCAGTTCTTTGACCGAGTGTTGGGTGGGTTTGGTTTTCAGCTCTCCGCTGGCCGCGAGGTAGGGCAGCAGGGTGAGGTGCATCAGGATCGACTGTCCGCGCGGGCGTTCGTGGATGAACTGGCGGATGGATTCGAAGAAAGGCAGGCCCTCGATATCGCCAACGGTACCGCCAATTTCGCACAGCATGAAATCAACTTCTTCGTCGCCGATGCGCAGGAAATCTTTGATCTCATTGGTGACATGCGGGATGACTTGGATGGTTTTGCCGAGGTAGTCGCCGCGGCGATCTATCTCGAGCACGGGGGAGTAGATGCGCCCTGACGAGATGCTGTCGGTCTGGCGGGCGGAGACCCCGGTGAAGCGCTCATAATGGCCCAGATCAAGGTCGGTTTCGGCGCCGTCATCGGTGACGAAAACTTCGCCATGTTCAAACGGGCTCATCGTGCCGGGGTCGACGTTCAGGTAGGGGTCGAGTTTGCGCAATCTTACGGTGTAGCCGCGGGCTTGCAGCAGTGCGCCAAGGGCGGCGGAGGCGAGGCCCTTGCCAAGCGAGGACACCACGCCGCCGGTGATGAAGATATAGCGTGCCATGTGGGGGCCCCCGTGAATTTGGTTAAAACGGCTCTGATTCGCAGCGTTGGAATCAGAGCATCACGGGAGTTGAGCAATAGCTTAAGCAAAGCGAGAGCGCAACCCGACCGCTAGATGCTGTCGGTTGGCGGTGTTGCGCTGCAACAGTTGGTGTTAGTTTGAGGCCGGAGCCGCAGGGGCTGTGGCATCCGGGGCTGCCGGAGGCGTTGTGGGTGCGGTGGCGGCCGGAGGCGCCGCGGGGCTGCCGTCATTCGACGGCGGCAGCAGATCACCACCCGCAGGCAATGCAGGGGCCGGGGTCTTCGCGGCGGGTTGTTCCGCGCCGATCTGGTCGATCACCGAAGCGGTCGAGGCAGAGCGCGAGGCCAGAATGGTCATGGTGATGGAGGTCACGATGAAGATCGCGGCCAGCACCCAAGTGACTTTGCCCAAGGCGGTGGCTGCCGCGCGGCCCGAAATTGCCCCGCCCGAGGAGCCCATGCCAAGCCCGCCACCTTCCGACCGTTGCAGCAGCACCACGCCGATCAACAGCAAAGCGAGGATGAGGTGGACGGTGAGAACGACGTTTTCCATGCGGGCCGGGCTTTCTAAGAGGTCGCGGCCTATCTAGGCGGATGCAGTCAGGCGTGCAAGCCCTTCGGGGCTTTTGGTCATCCTCTGTGCTTAAATATCCCAGCCGGAGGCACCTTAGGCTGGCAAAAGCAGCCTCCGGCGGGAGTATTTTTGCCAAGATGAATGGTTAAGGCAGCGCGTTATTCGGAAGCGGTGCAGACGGCGGAGAGTTTGTTGCCGTCGGGGTCGCGGACGTAGCAGCTGTAGAAGTTCGGGCTGTAGCGCAGGCCGGGGGGCCCTTCATCGCGGCCGCCGTGGGCGAGTGCGGCTTTATAGAACGCATCGACGGCGCTGCGCGTGGCGGCTGCGAAGGCGGGCATTGAGCCGTTGCCGATGGTGGCGGGGTTGCCGTCAAACGGTCGGTTGATCCAGACCAGCGGGTTTTCGGCAAGGGTAGGGCCATAGCCGATTTCGCCATCGTATTCGCCCATGAAATGCAGGCCGATGGGCGCAAGGGTGGCGTCGTAGAAGCGTTTGGCAGCGATAAGGTTGTTGGTGCCGAGGGTGATGTAGAGCAGCATTTGTCAGTTTCCTCGACGCCAGTTGCTTGTTTCAAAGGCGCTTGGCTTGAACATACTGCCCTTTTCCTTGTCTACCACGCAAAGATACATACTGCTGCTGCCGCCGAGGCTTGAGGGCGTAGCAATTTCGAACACGAGCATTCCATTTTTTGTCCAAGAGTCAGACATCGTGGTCGTCAGCAGTGTCAGAGCAGGGCTGTCTTTGTCACCAAATTCGCGCGCGATCCAAGCACGGCACGGGTCTCCAAATTCTTTGGCATCTGCTTCGCTTACCGTAGCTGCATTCAGCGCAGCTACGGCAGCAGCGCGTGCCTCGGCCTCTGTTTCGAATTGGTCCACTTTGGCTTGCAGGGCCGCCGCTTTTTCTGTGAGCTGGGTCTTTTCAGCTTCTAAAGCTGCAAGGGATTTTATTTTGTCATCCAGCAGGACTTCCAGAGCCGTGGATTTCTGACCTGTAGAGTATGCAGCAAACGCAAATGCCAGTGAGGTGACGGCAGAAATCGCGACGAGTGTATTTTTAAGCATTCATAGACCTTTAACTTGTCAGCGTTAGTGAGGTGAGTAGATTGGGTATTACTCCTGCACCTCATCCACCGTCGCCTGACCGGAGATGCGCTGGCGGATGATGCTCCATGACAAGCCGATGCCGAGCACCACCGAAAGCGCGAGGATGCCGAGCCAGAGGTTAAGCGAGGGGTTTTGCAGGGTGAAGATCTGATAGTCGATCAGCACCCAGACCAAGGCTGCTACGATGGCACCGACCAGCAGGATGCCGAAGGTGCCGATCGAGCGCAGGGTGGCGCCGATGTAGATCATGTAGCCGACACCGAGCAGCAGGCCGAGCAGGAGCGTAAGCGGCATTTGGGTCTGCCAGTTTGCCTCGGCCCAGCGGGTGAAGTTGATCTGTGTCGGGTTGTAGGTGGCAGACAGCAACAGAAATGCTCCAAGCCAGCGCAGGATAATGCCCATGGTTTCCCCCTTAATTTGGTCTTTGGTGGCGTATCTGCGGCGGCCTGTCCAGCGGCACACGTGATTTAGCGGTTTCATCGCGGCGCGTGTGTCGCTATAGATCGCGCGGTTTTTCCAAAACGCGAAGGATATGTCGTGGCCAATGTTGTCGTCGTCGGAGCCCAATGGGGTGACGAAGGTAAGGGGAAAATCGTCGACTGGCTCTCAGAGCGGGCCGATGTGATTGCGCGCTTTCAGGGCGGGCATAACGCCGGGCATACGTTGGTGATTGACGGCAAGGTTTATAAGCTGTCGCTGCTGCCCTCGGGGATTGTGCGCGGTGGTAAGCTGAGCGTGATCGGCAATGGTGTGGTGGTTGACCCCTGGCATCTGGTGACCGAGATCGACAAGCTGCGTGGGCAGGGCGTTGATATTAGCCCCGAAAACCTGATGGTTGCCGAGAATGCCTCGCTGATCCTGCCGATTCATGGCGAGTTGGATCGGGCGCGGGAAGGTCAGATGGGGGTCGCCAAGATCGGCACCACCGGGCGCGGGATTGGGCCGGCCTATGAGGATAAAGTGGGACGCAGGGCCATTCGGGTGGCCGATCTGGCCGATGAGTCGACGCTGGAAACCCGTGTGGATCGCTTGATGGGTCACCATGATGCGTTGCGTCGGGGCTTGGGGATTGCGCCGATTGACCGTGCTGCGCTGCTGGAAGCGCTGCGGGCGATTGCGCCGCAGATTTTGCCCTATGCAAAGCCGGTGTGGAAGGTTTTGACCGAGGCCCGCAAGGCCGGTAAGCGGATTTTGTTTGAGGGCGCGCAGGGCGCGTTGTTGGACATTGATTTCGGGACCTATCCGTTTGTGACGTCTTCGAATGTGATCGCGGGGCAGGCGGCGACGGGCACGGGGTTAGGGCCGACGGCGATTGATTTCGTGTTGGGCATCGTGAAGGCCTATACGACCAGGGTGGGCGAAGGCCCGTTCCCGGCTGAGCTGTTCGATGCCGATGGCGCGCGTTTGGGCGAGCGGGGCCATGAATTTGGCACCGTGACCGGGCGTAAGCGGCGTTGCGGCTGGTTTGATGCGGTGCTGGTGCGGCAGACTTGTGCGACCAGCGGCGTGTCGGGGATTGCTTTGACCAAATTGGATGTGTTGGATGGTTTTCCGGTGCTGAAGATTTGTGTGGGCTATGATCTGGACGGCGTGCGGCTGGATTATCTGCCGACCGCTGCCGATCAGCAGGCACGTTGCCAGCCTATCTACGAGGAAATGGAAGGTTGGAGCGAGAACACCGCAGGTGCTAGGTCTTGGGCGGATCTGCCGGGGGCTGCAATCAAGTATGTGCGGCGGATTGAAGAGTTGATCCAATGTCCGGTGGCGCTGTTGTCGACCAGCCCTGAGCGGGATGATACGATTCTGGTGACCGATCCCTTTGCGGATTGATCTTTCAGCTTAGTTTTCCACACGCCCCTTGCGACGAAGCAGGGGGCGTTTTGGTTTCAGGAGGGTGCGATGGCGCTGAGTTACAAGGCCCGAAAGCGGTGGTCTTTGCTGATCCTGTTGGTCGGGATGCCGATCTATGTCGTGGTGGCGGTCAATCTGATCGACAATATTGATCGCCTGCCGATTTGGGCCGAGGTTCCGGCCTACCTGCTGTTGGGTGTGGCGTGGATATTGCCGTTCAGATCGGTGTTTCTGGGCGTCGGGCAGCCCGATCCTGAGGCAAAACCGGTGCCTGATGCGCCAGTTGATCGCAAATCTTGATCAGAAATGAAAACAGCCGGAACATTCCCCAATGTTCCGGCTGTTTTGTGGGGCACGAGTGGCAGCCTCGGCCCTGTTCTCTTGACTTACGCGGTAAAGCGAAGCGCTTCCGCCAGCAAGGGCGAACGCTCGGTCATGGCAAATTGGCCACGCTTAATTTTCGCGATGCGACCTTGCCGCAGCAGGGTGCCGAAAGCGCGCAGACAGTCTTCGCGTTGGTGATCGGGCTTGTCGATCAGGGATTCCAGCTGACGCATCACCAAGGGGCGGCTGAAGTTCGGGCGGCCTAGTACCTGTGTGCAATAGACGGCTGAGGCTTCAAGAAGTTCGGTCAAGGAATGCGCGCCAAGTTTCTCGGCAAAATCGGTGAAGTTTTGGCCCTCGGCGAAGAAATTGCTGTCATCTTCGGCGGTGAGGATGTCTTCGTCGTCCAGATCGTCAGTTGCATCGCCGATCAGGCTATCTTCCTCGGGCATCGCTTGCATTGCAGCCATGCTGGCAGCACCGCTGACGCGGCGCGGGCGCACCGGCATCACCACGCGAGGGGTGGCCGGGGCTGAGGTGGGCTGGATCGCGGGAGTCACAAAGACGGCGGCGGTAGGCTTGGCGCGGTCGATTCGCTGTTCTGAGACCAGAACCAGCGGCGTCAGGCGTTCGGCGTTGGCGGCGGCGCGGGTCTCAATGCTGCTGTCGACGGGCTTGGGGCGGACAGCGCTTTCCAGATCATGGCGGTAGATGTCTTGGCGATCAGGCTGCGAATGGCCGGGACTGGCGGCTTTGATTTGGCGCTCAGCCTCGGTCGCGGCGACGGCGGCCTTCAGATGCGAGATCGCCGAGTGGCGGCGGCGGCTTTCTTCATCGTCCATCGCGGAATTGGTCGCGGCCATCAGGCGGGTGACCGCATCGTCATCCGATTCGGTTTCCAGCAGTTTGCGACCCTCGGCGTGATGGGTCGGCTGCGGTTGGGCTTCGGTTTCAGCTTCTGCGGGCGTTGTAGAAGCCAGCAAGGCTGCAACGGCGTCCGCTGCGGAGGTGATTTCGGGCAGGATTGCTGCGATTGGCGCGTCGGCCAGAGCGGCGGCGAGTTGATCGTCGTCGTCAAAACTGGTTTCCAGCGGGCGCGGCGTCAGTTGCCGCACGGGGCGGGTCGGGCGCACCGGGGCGGATGCCGCCGGGACCTCAGCCTCAAGGGCCGCGAGTTCGGCTTGTAGTGCTGCCTCGGCCTCGGGCGAGAGCAGCGAGGTTTGCGGCGCGGTTTGAGCAGGTTCGGCTTGAGGCGTTTCGGGCGCGCGCGGTGCATCGACGCGGCGGATTTTGATCACGCGGGCGCGGGCGCGCTGGATTTTTTCACCGGGTGCGCTGGCGGCTTCTGGGAAAGCGGCGGCTGCGGCCTGGGATTCTGGTTTCGGCTGGCTTTCAGGGGCTGCCGCGACTTTCGGGGTAGATTCCGGGGCTGCGGGCAGGCTGGCAAGCAGGATATCATCTTGCGCATCGACGTCTGCTGCGTCAACCGCTTCTGGCAGAGGATCTTCTGCCAAAGCTTCGGTAACCGCGGTCAGCGGCTCGGAAACAGACGCAACGGCATTGGTCTCAGGCTGGATTTGATCGTTTTCGGCGATCAGCGCGCCCAGCGTGGCCAACATGTCTTCATCGGCATAGGCCGCCGCTTCGGCAATCGGATCGTGTTCGGGCAACAGATCAGCGAGGATTTCGTTGTCATAATCTTCGGCGGCGGGCGCGTCTTGCACAGCCGCTGCAAAGTCTTCGGTCCTTGTGTCTTCGATCACAAGGTCTTCGATGGCGATCAGGCTTTCAGCGCTGGTCAGGCTCTCGGCTGCGGGCAGATCATCTGCGAAGGCGGCGGCAAGATCGGCAGAACTGTCGTTCTGCAAGGCAGGGTCTTCGTCATACCCGTCTTGGGCTGTGGGCAAAGCTGCGCTGGCGTCCGCTGCGGTGTAAAGGGGGACGTCATCAAGGGGGGCTGCGTCGGCGTTTGGCGCATTCAACGCGGCGAGATCGGCAAGATATTGTGGCTCGACTTTGGTCTCTGATGCATCTTGGTGATCAGATGTGTTGTTTTTCCCGATCAGATCGTCGGATTCGGCAACGTAGTGCGGCTCGGGTGCATCCGCTTCGACAGGTGTTTCCGAGTGAGATTCAGGCGCAGCCAAAGCGGCCATATTGGCCAGGATATCATCGGAGTGTTGATCTTCACTATAGCTGTCGTCGGCGATAGCGGCGGCTTCGGCGATGTGGTGAATGGTGGGTTCGGCAGCTATCGAAGCGGATTGGGCGGCGCGCAGACGGGACAGGCGTTCGGCGACGGATTCTCCATTGGCATCCACGTTCGCAGCGTGGGTGACGGCTGGGGCGGCAATCGGGGCGCCGCGCGCAGGCGCTACAGCATCACCCGCTCGCAGGATCACGCCATTGTCTTGGATTTTCGCCTCAACCCGGCGCTGAATTTCCCGCTCGGCAATGCGGTGCAGCATGGCGGCATCGGGAGTGGGCGGTTCAGCGCCAAAGTAGCGGTCTTCTGCGGCCAGATCACGGAAATATTCGGCGATCGCCTTCATGGTGTTGAAAGGCTCATCGAACCCTTCCAGCGTGCAGCTGAAAGTTCCATAAGATACGGTAAGAATTTTACTTGCACCGATCATCGGGATGCCGCCTTTACAAAGTTCACGTCGCCAACCTGCACTGCGATTTGTTCAATTCCGTGGACAGAACAGGGTAATTTGAAGGATTGATTGTGTTCACCGCACGGGGTTAGTGCCGCAATTAGAAGAACAGTATCGGGATTATGCAAGTGATTGTCGACTCTTTGCACGGGGTAACTTTGGCGGGCGGCGGGCCGTTCGACAAAGCGCAGCTTGCCCGTGCGCAGCGGTTTGCCCCAAGGATTGTTGGGGCCGATGGCGGCGCGGACCGGCTTTTGGCACTGGGGGTCGAGCCCGAGGCGGTGATTGGTGACTTCGATTCGATCAGTGCTGCAGCACAGGCGCGTCTGGCGGGACGTTTGTTTCCGATTGAGGAACAAATCACGACCGATTTCGACAAGGCTCTGCGCTCGATTCACGCGCCGTTCGTGCTGGGGATAGGATTCGCAGGGGCGCGGCTAGATCATAGTTTGGCGGTGCTGAACGCTTTGGTGCGCGCAGCCGATCAGCGCTGTCTGGTGCTGTCGCCGCAGGATGTGACCTTTCTGGCGCCTTTGCAGATGCGGTTGAATTTGCCATTGGGTTCGCGGTTTTCGCTGTTTCCTATGGCGCAGGTGACCGGGGAAAGCGAAGGCTTGCGCTGGCCGTTGCAGGGCTTGGATTTCGCGCCCGATGGCATGATCGGCACCTCGAATGAAGTGTCAGGCCCGGTGGAGTTGCGGTTCTCGGCGCAGAAGATGCTGGTGATCTTGCCAATCAAATCTCTGGCGGCAGCACTGAGCGGGCTTGGTGTAGCGTGATCCGCTCGCGGTGGATGATATACAGGCCCGAGGCGACGATGATCGCGATGCCCGCCCAAGTCAGCGCATTGGGGAAATCACCGAACACCAGATAGCCCAAGGCGACGGCGGTGACGATCTCCAGATAGTGCAGCGGCGCGAGGGTAGAGGCAGGGGCGCAGTTCAGCGCCACGGTCATGCACATATGGCTTGCCGCCGCCCAAAAGCCGACGCCGAACAACCACAGCCAGTTCAGACCCTGCGGCATCACCGGATCCAGTTCGATGATGCCCGTGCCATCGGCCCAAAGCATGATCGGCAGGCAGAGCAGGCTTCCGGCAATCGAGGTGTGTAACTGTTGGGTCACCGGATGCATCCTTGTGGCGATGGCTTGGGTGATCAGCATGTAGAAGGCAAAGCTGAATGCGGTGCCCAGTGGATAGAGCGCGGCAGTGCCGTAGTGCATGAGCGAGGGTTGGATCACCAGCAAAGCGCCGGCAAAGCCGACGATGGAGGCTGCGATGCGGCGCGGGCCGACCGGGTTGCCGAACAGGAAGTAGCCAAGGATCAGCAGGATGAACGGCTCGATGAACACGATGGCGAGGGCGTCGGCGATCGGCATCACCTGAACACCTGCGACAAAACCATAGGTCGAGGCGATCAGGAACACTGCGCGCAAGGTGATCAGGGCGGCGGTTTTGCCATTCATCTGCAAAGGCAGCCGCATCAGCAGGGCCACGGGCAGCATTAAAGCGCCTTGCACCAGAAAGCGGGCGGTGGTGATCTGGCCGATAGGGATCGCGGTGGTGGCGAGTTTTGAGGCGGTGTCGAGCAGCGGCGCCATCACACAAAAGGCCAGCATCAGCAGGATGCCACGAAGGATGCGATCATTGTTCATGGCGCATGGCTAGTCGGGCGGGCGGCAGGCGTCCTGTCTGAAAGCGACCTTGGATGCCGCTGTGGGTCTGGGAGTTGCTCTTTTGGAAATACTCAAAAACGTCCCGAACCCGACGCGCACGGCTTCAATTCCATCGCGGCGGCAGCCCCTTCATCCCGGCGCGAGCCGGGGGAAGGGAAAACCCTTGCCGCTTTGCGGCTCGACCAGATCACCCTCTCAGCAGTTCGGCACGTTGACCGCAAGGCCGCCGAGCGAGGTTTCCTTATACTTCTCATGCATGTCATTGCCGGTTTGGCGCATGGTTTCGATACAGACATCCAAGGACACGAGATGTTCGCCATCACCGCGCAGGGCCAGCGAGGCTGCCGAGACGGCTTTGATCGCACCCAGACCGTTGCGCTCGATGCAAGGGACTTGCACCAGCCCCGCGACCGGATCGCAGGTCATGCCAAGGTGATGCTCCAGCGCGATTTCGGCGGCGTTTTCAACTTGCATGACTGTACCGCCCAAAACAGCGGCGAGGGCGGCGGCGGCCATGGCGGCGGCAGAGCCTACTTCGGCTTGGCAACCACATTCCGCGCCGGAAATGCTAGCGTTGTGTTTGCAAAGCCCGCCGATGGCAGAGGCGGTCAGCAGGAATTCGGCGATTTTCGCGGTCGATGCGCCGGGGACGTGGTCGAGGTAGTAGCGCAGCACGGCAGGCAACACGCCAGCCGCGCCGTTGGTGGGCGCGGTGACGACTTGGCCACCTGCGGCATTTTCTTCGTTTACCGCCATCGCATAGAGGCTCATCCAGTCGTTGATGGTGTGGGGTGCGGTCATGTTCAAGCCGCGCTCGGCCAGCAGGGCATCATGGATGCCTTTGGCACGCCTGCGCACTTTCAACCCTCCGGGCAGGATGCCGGTGCCTTCCATGCCGCGCGAGATACAGTCGTTCATCACTTGCCACAGCCGGGCGATGCCGTGGTCGATCTCGGCCTTGCTGCGGAATTTCAGCTCGTTGGCGAGTTTCATTTGCGCGATGCTTAAGCCAGAGGCTTTCGCCATCGCCATCATTTCATCACCCGTCTCGAACGGGTAGGGGACATCGGCTTTGGTCTTGGATTTCCCCGCGCCTGCCTCTGTCAACTCTCCAGCGCTCAGAACGAAGCCACCACCAATGGAATAGTAGGTTTCCTGCAAGATCACGTCGCCTTGGGCGTCGGTGGCTTTCAGCACCATGCCATTGGCATGGCCGGGCAAAGCAGGGCCATAATCAAAAGTCAGATCGGCTTTCGGATTGAAGTGCAAAGGCGGTAGGCCGTCTGCGTGGATGGTGTTGGTCTCGGTGATTGCCGCGAGCACGGTGTCGGCTTTGGCTGCGTCATAGGTGGCGGGGTGAAAGCCTGCGAGGCCCAGTATGGTGGCGCGGTCGGTGGCATGGCCGATGCCGGTGAAGGCAAGCGAGCCGTGCAGCGAGGCTTTGACGCCGCCGAATTTGAACGGCGAGGCGCGCATCAGGTCCAGAAAGCGGGCGGCGGCGACCATCGGGCCCATGGTGTGCGACGAGGACGGGCCGACGCCGACTTTGAACATGTCGAAAACCGAGAGGAACATGAGGCTTGGGTCCGATCAATAAGGGTTCGAGAACATCGTGTTGCCCAAACCTTCGGCCTGCGCGCAAGTGATAGCGGCGGGGCGGGTTTCCAAGGCAAGCAGGATTTTATGCAAGGCGGGGTAGTCCTTGGCGGGGCAAGGCTCGGACAGCCAGCGCATCAGCACGGCGATGTAATAGCCAAGGATGGACGGCGAGGTTGAGAGCCAGTCAGGGGCCGCAACGGCAACCATATCTTCAAGGGTTTGCATCAGAGACTTCAGTGTGGCGCTGGCATGCGCCTTGGCGGCTTCGGCGTTTTCTTGGCCTGCGACGCGGTGCGGGTAGTAGTAGTTCATCGCCACTGGATGCAGGTTGCTGGAGGTGAAGAACAGCCATTTCAGGAATTGGCCGCGCTCGGGGGTGTTCGGGGCGGGCGCGAGTTTACCCGCGATCTCGGACAGGTGCAGCAGGATCGCGGCAGTCTCAAACATTGTGCCGTCGGGGGTTTCCAGCGCGGGGACTTTGCCCAGGGGTTGCAGTTTGCGGTAGCTGGCGCTGTCAAGCGCGCCGCCGTCCCGGTCGAGCGGGGCGATTTCATAGGGCAGGCCGAGTTCCTCTAGCACCAATCGGACGATCAGGGCTGCCGAGTCAGGGGTGTGGTGCAGGATATACATCGCGGGCTCCTCATTACGCGGCAGTATGGCGGAAGGTGGGAGGGATACCATGCGAAAACCGACACTATTTGGTGTGCAGCGGCGGAGGGGCGTTGGTTCTGCAGCAGCATGTTTGGCGGAAAGGTTCGCGGGGGTTTCACACCCCGCACCCCCGTGAAATATTTAAGCCAGTCTGAAAGCAAATTTTAGGTAAATTTTAGGGAACAGGAGGGGGCGCGCCTTGTCAGGGCTAGCCAAAGAAATCCCACAGCAGTTTCAAGTTCAGTGCGATGATCACCACTGCGATCAGGATGGCCAAGGCGACCAGCCAGCGCGGGGCGGCGAGCGCACCCATTTTGGCGCGGTTGGCGGTGAACATCACCAAAGGCACCACGGCGAAGGAGAGTTGCAGCGACAGCACCACTTGCGTCAGGATCAGCAGTTGGCCGGTGCCTGAGCTGCCGTAATAGAGCGTGACTCCGGCGGCGGGGACGATGGCGATGGCGCGGGTGATCAGGCGGCGCAACCATGGTGGCAGGCGGATTTGCAGGAAGCCTTCCATCACGGCTTGGCCTGCGAGGGTGGCGGTGACGGTGGAGTTCAACCCGCAGGCCAACAGGGCGATGGCAAAGAGGGAGGGCGCGATGCCAGAGCCGAGCAGCGGCCCCAGCAGTTGGTGGGCATCGCCCAGTTCGGCGACTTCGGTCTGGCCCGTGGTATGGAAGGCGGATGCGGCGAGGATCAGGATTGAGGCGTTGATCAGCAAAGCGAAAGTTAGAGCGACGGTCGAGTCGATGGTGGCGAATTTCAGCGCCTCACGTTTTTCCTCGATTGTGTCGCCGTAATTGCGGGTTTGCACGATGGCCGAGTGCAGATACAGGTTATGTGGCATGACGGTTGCACCAAGGATGCCAAGTGCGAGGTACAGCATTTCGGGGTTGCGCAGGATCTCGGTGGTGGGGGCGAAGCCCTTGATCACATCTGACCAGATCGGGTCAGCCATGGCGATTTGCAGGCCAAAGCAGACCGCGATCACGCCCAGAAGGGTGATGATGAAGGCCTCTAGCCAGCGAAAGCCCTTGGTTTGTAGCCACAGAATCAGGAACACGTCGAGCGCCGTGATCAGCACACCAAGTTCCAGCGGGATGCCGAACAGCAGGTTCAGGCCGATGGCGGTGCCGATCACCTCGGCGATGTCGGTGGCGATGATGGCGATTTCAGCCGCCAGCCAGAGCGGGATGCTGATGAAACGCGGGAAGGCGTCTCGGCAGGCTTGCGCAAGATCGCGGCCCGAAGCGATGGCAAGGCGAGCGCAGAGCGATTGCAGCACGACGGCCATCAGGTTGGAAACCAGCGCCACCACCAGCAGGGTGTAGCCGAATTTGGAACCACCCGCGAGCGAGGTCGCCCAGTTGCCGGGGTCCATATAGCCCACTGCCACCAGATAGCCCGGGCCAAGGAATGCGGCGAAGCGGCGCCATGTGCCTTTCGGCAGTTGTATCGAGCGATGGACATCGGCGAGGGCGGCATCGCCGCGCGGCTTCTTCCAGTCGGAGGTGAGATCAAACGGGGAGGACATGGCAGCTTTCTGATATTGAGAATTATTCGCAATTTAGCTTTGCGGATGCGTCTGTCAAGGGCCAAGTGATTCCCCTCTCGCTCCCTCGGCTTGCTTTGCCTATAAGGGCGCAACAGCCCAAGGACCCCGCCCCACCGGGCGCATCAGACTGAGGAAACCAGATGCCAGCCGATCTTTCCCCCATCGACAAAGCCAAGTTCGTCGCCGCCAAACGCGCGGTAGATTTCATTGAAAATGGCATGAAGGTGGGGTTGGGCACCGGATCGACCGCCGCGTGGATGGTGCGCTGTCTGGGCGAGCGGGTGCGCGAGGAGGGGTTGAAGATTGTGGGGGTGCCGACCTCGACCCGCACTGCCGAGTTGGCGCGGCAGGTTGGCATTCATGTCACCTCGCTGGATGAGGCGAAATGGCTAGACGTGACGATTGACGGCGCGGATGAGTTTGACCAGCAGTTGGCGCTGATCAAGGGCGGTGGGGCGGCTTTGTTGCAGGAAAAGATTGTGGCGACCGCGTCCGATCTGATGATCGTCATCGCGGATGCGGCGAAGGAAGTTCAGCAGTTGGGGGCGTTTCCACTGCCGATTGAGATCATTCCGTTTGGCTGGCAGACCTCGAAAGCCTTGGTCGAGGAAATGCTGGTGTCGATGGATGTGCTGGCGCGCGATGTAACCTTGCGGATGAATGGCGACCGGCCGTTGGTGACGGATGAGAGCAACTACATTCTGGACCTGCATCTGAAGCGGATCGGCAACCCGCGTCAGTTGGCACTGGTGTTGAACCAAATTCCGGGTGTGGTTGAAAACGGGCTGTTCATAGATATCTGTGACATTGTGATCATCGGCCACGGCGATGGCCGGGTGACGGTGCGGGATATCAACTCGGGGTCGGAAACGGATGATCTGATTATATTCGCACCGACGGATAATATCTTTGCTGATTTAGGGGAATAACGTGTTCGACTACGATCTTTTCGTCATCGGTGGTGGCTCTGGTGGGGTGCGGGCAGCGCGGATTGCGAGCACTGAGGGTGGTGCGAAGGTGGCGCTGGCCGAGGAAAGCCGGATGGGAGGCACCTGTGTGATCCGGGGCTGTGTGCCCAAGAAGCTGATGGTGTTTGCCTCGGAAATGCCCGAGGCGGTGGCGGATGCGCGGGCTTATGGCTGGGATGCTTCGGTGGGGGTGTTTGACTGGGGGCGGTTTCGCGGCGCGCTGGACGTTGAGTTGGATCGGCTGGAAGGCGCGTATCGCAGCACGCTTTTGAACGCGGGGGTGACAATTTATGATGCGCGCGCGGCGGTGGTCGATCCGCATCGGGTGCGGTTGGCCTCGGGAGAGGAATTCAGCGTCAAGCATATTCTGGTGGCCACCGGCGGGCGGCCCTTTGTGCCGGAGGTGCCGGGCGGTGAGTTGGCGGTGACCTCTAATGAGATGTTCCAACTGGAGGCTTTGCCGCAGCGGGCGTTGGTGGTGGGTGGCGGTTATATTGCTTCTGAGTTCGCCTGTATCCTGCGTGGTTTGGGCGTGCAGGTGACCATGATGTATCGCGGCGCTGCGATTTTGCGCGGTTTTGATGATGAGGCACGCGGGATGGTGGCGGGGGCGATGGTGGCGCGCGGGATTGATATTCATTGCGGTGTGGATGTGGCGCGGCTGGAAAAGGTGGCGGGCGGCATCTCAGTGCAGGGCACCGATGGTGCGGCGCGGGAATTTGATCTGGTGATGTATGCCACGGGCCGTAAGCCCAATTCCGGCGGGATGGGACTTGAGGCTTTGGGCGTTGGCATTGGCGCGCGCGGGCAGGTGTTGGTGGATGAGTGGAGCCAGACGGCAGTGCCCTCGATCTATGCAGTGGGGGATGTGACGGATCGGATCAATCTGACGCCAGTGGCGATCCGCGAGGGCCATGCGTTTGCCGATACGGTGTTTCGCGGCGTGCCGACCAAGGCCGATCACGAACTGGTTGCCTCGGCGGTGTTCACGCAGCCGGAATTGGGCTCGATTGGGTTGTCCGAGCAAGCGGCTGTTGGCCAGAATTCTGCTGAAGGTCGGGGCCCGATTGAGATATTCTCAGCCAGTTTCCGACCCATGCGCAGCTTGTTTGCGGGCCGGACAGAGGCTCGGGTGTTGATGAAACTGGTTGTGGATCAGGCCAGCCAGCGCGTTCTGGGCTGTCATATCGTCGGGCCGGGGGCGGGCGAGATGATCCAGCTTGCGGCGATTGCGATCAAGATGGGGGCGACCAAGGCCGATTTTGACCGCACGGTGGCGGTGCATCCGACGGTGTCGGAAGAACTGGTGACGATGCGAAAGCCGGTAAGAGTGGTCTGATGCGGCAATTTGCGCCGGGTATCTGCTTGATTTCCGCACCATTCATGCCCAATTCACCATCAAGGTAACAAATCGAAAGGTTAATCAATGGCGGGTAGTGGCGGCCCTTGGGGCGGAAATGGCGGTTCTGGTGGGGATGACCGGAATGGCCAGCGGCCAGAGGGCGACCGTCCGGGGCAGCGTCCGGGTGGGCGCAGACCGGGCGAGGGTCCGCAGATGCCGGAAATTGATGAGCTGATGAAGAAGGGCCAAGAACATCTGCGGGTGCTGATGGGCGGGCGCGGTGGTGGCAATGGTCGCGGGCCTGCGGGTGCGGGTGGACTTGGGCCGATGTTCAGCAAGCAGGGTATCGCGCTGGGCGTGATCGTGGCGCTGGGCGTCTGGGTCTGGTCCTCGGCTTATTCCGTCAAGCCTGAAGAACAAGCGGTGACACTGATGCTGGGCAAGTTCAGCGGTGTGACCGAAGAAGGTCTGCACTTTGCGCCTTGGCCGGTGATGACGGCTGAAATCGTTGAGGCGCGCAAGCAGCGCACCACCGATATTGGCAACGGCGTGGCGGGCGAATTGGACAATGGGCTGATGCTGACTCGCGATCAGAACATCGTCGATATTGAGTTTCAGGTGGTCTGGAACATCGCTGATCCATCGAAGTTCCTGTTCAACCTCGCCGACCCGGAAGACACTATTCGCGCGGTTTCCGAATCTGCGATGCGCGATATCATTGCGCGCTCGGAATTGTCGCCGGTGCTGAACCGCGATCGGGGCGTGATTGCTGCGGAAGTGACCTCGGCCATTCAGGGCACGCTGAACAGCTATGACGCCGGGATCAACGTGATCCGGGTGAACTTCGACAAGGCAGACCCGCCGCGCGAAGTCATCGACAGCTTCCGCAAAGTACAGGCGGCGCAGCAAGAGCGGGATCGGTTGGAAAAAGAAGCTGACGCCTATGCCAATACGATTGGCGCGGCCTCACGCGGGCAAGCGGCGCAGTTGTTGGAAGACGCGCGCGGTTATCAGGCGCAAGTGGTGAACAACGCCGAAGGTGAAGCCAGCCGCTTCTCGTCGATCTACGCCGAATACATCAAGGCCCCAGAAGTGACGCGCAAGCGGATGTATCTGGAAACGATGGAGAAAGTGCTGGGTGGCATGAACAAAGTGATCCTGGATGGCGTCTCTGGCGAAAACGGACAGGGTGTGTTGCCCTATCTGCCGCTGGAGGGTCTGGCGAAACCTGCAACCGCAACCGGAGGGTCGAACTGATGCGTGCGATCTATATTCTTCCCGGCCTGATCCTTGCAGGTGCCTTGCTGATGTCTTCGGTGTTCATCGTCGACGAGCGCGAAAAAGTGCTGGTCCTGCAGTTTGGTGAAGTGAAGCAAGTGGTGGACAAGCCAGGACTGGGCTTCAAAATCCCCTTCGTGCAGGAGGTTTACCGTTACGACGACCGCATCCTTGGCCTGCCGACGCAGCCTTTGGAAGTCACACCGCTGGATGATCGCCGTTTGGTGGTCGATGCGTTTGCGCGCTGGCGGATCGTTGATCTGGAAGCGTTCCGGCGTGCAGTTGGTTCGGGTGGCATTGAAGCTGCGCGCAGCAACCTTGACAAGATCATCAATGCCGAAATCCGTGAGGTTTTGGGCGGGGTGAACAGCCAGAAGGTATTGTCGGAAGATCGTACCTCGCTGATGAACCAGATCCGCGACAATTCGCGCGCCAAGGCGGCGGGGCTTGGGGTGGATGTGATTGACGTGCGATTGACGCGCACCGATCTGCCCGAACAAAACCTTGAAGCCACCTTTGCGCGGATGCGGGCAGAGCGGGATCGCGAAGCGGCGGATGAGATCGGCCGTGGTAACGAGGCCGCCCAGCGCGTGCGGGCTGCGGCGGAACGCTCTAAGGTTGAGATCGTCTCGCAGGCCAGCAAAGAGGCCGAAGTGATCCGCGGTGAGGCCGATGCCAAGCGCAACGCGATCTATGCTGAAGCCTTCGGCAAAGACCCCGAGTTCTTCGCCTTTACCCGGTCGCTGACCTCGTATGAGCGGGCGTTGCAGCCGGGGAATTCCTCGATGGTGATGCAGCCGGACAGCGAGTTCTTTGAGTATTTGCGCAGCGAGAAGCCTCCGGTTGCGGCCCCGGCTGCGCCTGCGGCACAGCCGTAGCGGGGACTGGGACTGATAAACTTGAAAGGGCTGGCGTCTGCGCTGGCCCTTTTTCATTGCGGCAAGGATTGGTGCAATGTGCCGATGCCGCTTGCACGCAGCTTCACGCAGGTGACAAATTCATTCACGTAGGGTTGAGGCGGCGCGATCTGGTTTGCATTGCGTATTTTGGCCCCTAAATGAATATGCGGATATGTTCCGATGCGGCGGGCGATGTGGATCGCGCCCCGCACTACGAAAAGGAGTTCGGACGTGCTTCAACTTATCAATGCCCGTAATGTTTTGAGTGGGCGCGCGCTGACTGTTCCAGCAATCGCCACTCCAAAGCGTCCCAGGTTGATGCTGGCCCTGGGTTTGGGTCTGTCGATGGCTTTGGCCGCTGGGCCTGCGCATCAGGCACTGGCGTTCGGCGCACCCGACAGCTTTGCCGATCTGGCCCAGCAAATCAGCCCCTCGGTCGTCAACATCACCACGTCTTCGATGATAGCCTCTGCCACCGATGGCGCGCCGATGGTGCCGCCGGGCTCGCCGTTTGAGGATTTCTTCAAAGATTTCATGGACCAGAACGGCCAAGGTGGCAACGAGCCGCAACGCTCGGAGGCTTTGGGGTCGGGCTTTGTGATCTCGGCGGACGGTTACATTGTGACCAACAACCACGTCATCGAGGGCGCGGATGACATTGAGATTGAGTTTTTCTCGGGCAAGAAACTGAAGGCCAAGCTTGTCGGTACGGATCTGAAGACCGATATCGCCTTACTGAAGGTCGAAAGCCCCGAGCCGCTGCCGTTCGTGGCGTTTGGCAATTCGGATGCGATGCGGGTCGGCGATTGGGTCATGGCGATGGGCAACCCGCTGGGGCAGGGCTTTTCGGTGTCTGCCGGGATCGTCTCGGCGCGTGGGCGTGAGCTGAGCGGCGCTTATGACGACTTTATCCAGACCGATGCCGCGATCAACAAGTGCAACTCGGGCGGACCGCTGTTCAATATGGAAGGCCAGGTTGTGGGGGTGAACACCGCCATTCTGTCGCCGACTGGCGGCTCGATTGGCATCGGCTTCTCGATGGGCTCGAACGTGGTGGCGCACGTGGTGGATCAGCTGAAAGAGTTCGGCGAAACCCGGCGCGGCTGGTTGGGTGTGCGGATTCAGGATGTAACGCCTGACGTGGCCGAAGCGATGGGATTGACCGAGGCCAAGGGTGCCTTAATCACCGATGTGCCGGATGGCCCGGCAAAGGCCAGCGGGATGCTGGCGGGCGACGTGATCTTGACCTTTAACGGCACGGAAATCACCGATGTGCGCAGCCTGACGCGGACGGTGGCGGATAGCCCGATTGGCGAGGAAGTGCCCGCCGTGGTGCTGCGCGATGGCAAGCAGCAGACCTTGCAGATCAAGCTGGGGCGCCGGGAAACCGATGAGGCTGGCAAGCCGGTGCCTGCGGCGCAGAAGGATACTCCGGTCGAGCCGCAAAAAGCCGAAGTGCTGGGGCTGACTTTGGTGCCAGTGGATGAACAGGTGGCCAAGGATCTGAAGCTGCCTGCCGGGGCGACCGGGCTTGCGGTGACGCATGTCGATGTTGCGTCTGAAGCGTCAGAGAAGGGGGTTAGTCCGGGCGACGTGATTGTCGAAGCCGGGCAGCAGAAGATCCTGAGCATCAGCGATCTGCAAGACCGTCTGTCAGAAGCCAAAGCGGCGGGGCGCAAGTCGATCTTGCTCTTGGTGCGGCGCGAGGGCGATCCGCGATTCGTCGCGCTGTCGGTCGAATAAGCGTTTGGGCTTTGAGAAGAACGGGCGGCGGGGAAACCTGCCGCCTTTTTATTTGCGCGGCAGCAAGCGGGTTTGCGCACGCGCGCCCAAGGCGAAGCCGGTGCTGGTGATCACAGCGCAGGTGGCGTAGCTGAGGCCCGCGACGGTCAGGATCGTCAGCGGGCGCTGGGTCAACATCTGCGCCGTCTCAGCCAGATTTTGCCCGATCCACAGCCGCAGCGCTATGCCGTGTAGCAGGAAGATGATCAAGGCGAGCAGGGCAAACCATGCACCATAGGCCAGCACGGGTTTGATCCCGGCGGGTGTTTGGTGACGGGTGACCCAAGTGCTGCCACAAGATCGCGCGGCGACCAGCAGCGGCAGCACGACGATCAGGGCGGTGCCAAAGCTGAGTTGGGCGCGGATCACCGCCTCGAACATGGTCAGCAAGGCGATGGTGACGGCGGCGGTCAGCACCAACACAAGCATGAAACGCAGGGAAAGCCGGGTCCGCATCGCTTAGCCAATCTCAAACAGCAGGCGGGTGCGGAACGACAGCATCCAGTCGGCGCGCTCGATGGCCATGGCGCGACCGGGGGCGGTCTGCATGGTATCGACCAGTTTCAGCAGTTTGGTCTCAATGTGGTCTAACGCGAAGGCGCGGTCGTCATGCGGGCGGTGCAGCGCCATCGGGTCTTCGGCATCAAACAGCCCGCCACCCATCGCGCCCGAAACATGAAACATCCGGGCGATGCCGATCGCGCCCAGAGCCTCCAGCCGGTCGGCGTCTTGCAGCACGCGGGCTTCGGCTGTTACGGGTGTGATTGCGGCAGAAAAGCTGTGCGCGGCGATGGCATGGCCGACGGCAGACAGTTTGGCCTCGGGGAAGCCATCCAAGCGCAGGAAATGGCCGGCGGCTTCAGCGGACAGCGTTGAAGCGCGGGCGCGCTCGGGGTGGGATTTCGGCAGGTTGACCAGATCATGGAAGATGCAAGCCGCCAGTAAGATGTCCAGATCGCAGGGTTCATCCATCGCGATCAGCTTGGCGCGCGCCCAGACGCGGCGCAGATGGCCCAGATCATGCGCGCCATCGGCAGGATGCGCGGACCATTGCCGGGCGACTTCGGCCTCGTAGCGGGATTGGGTGGCTGAATGGGTCATATTTTTGAGACATCCGTTGCGATGATGCCAAGCTCTTTGGCGGCGGAAAGCGAAAGTTCCGGGCTGTCGAGGCCGCGATCGGCTTGAAACTGCCGGACCGCTTCGGAGGTGGTTGCGTCCATCATTCCGGTGACCGGTGCTATATAGAGCCCACGCGCCTTCAAGGCGCGTTGTAGGGTGGCGACGAAGTTCACCGTCATGTCTTGCGGGCAGGGCGCGCGGAACCAGACCTCTTCATGATCTTGCAGCAGGCGCTGGTGGGTCTTGGTTTGATAGGTGGCGGGAGAGGTCACTTTTCCCAGCGCATCGCGTTGCTCATCCGTGACGACAAGCTGTTCGGTGGTGGTTTCAATCACGGCGGGGGTGGTGTCTTTTGCCCAGCACGTACCTTCAGACTGCGGTGGTTGCTGGCCTTCCTTCAGGCGCATCAATTCGATGCCAAGGTTACTTACGGCGGGTGCCGTTACCGAGACCTGCTGGGTACAGCCAGCCAAAATCAGAGCACAGCCAAAAATCAGACGAAAAATCATGCCATGCCCGTATTGCGCCCCGTTTGCTCCGGGCCCTGTTGGGGTCCAGCTTAACCGCAAATGGCGGCTGTGCAAAGATGCTTGGCCGCTGGGGCCTTGCAGGGGATCGGCGGGGGTGACGGAATTGCACCGAACTGTGACGGTGCTGCACTGGCAAAGGCTGTGACTTTGGCCTATGTCGGCGTCAGAGCCGTTGGGTATTAAGAAACAGGGAAAATAGCATGGCGAAGATCGTTTACGTCGAGTTTGGTGGCAAGGAACATGTGGTCAACGTCTCGAACGGCTTGACGGTGATGGAGGGCGCACGCGACAATGGCATCCCGGGTATTGAAGCCGATTGCGGCGGGGCCTGCGCTTGTTCAACCTGCCACGTCTATGTCGACCCGGCTTGGGTGGATAAGCTGCCCAAGAAGGACGCAATGGAAGAAGATATGCTGGATTTCGCATGGAATCCCGATCCGGTAACGTCGCGTCTGACCTGCCAGATCAAGGTCAGTGATGCGCTGGACGGTCTGCGCGTGCTGATGCCGCAAAAGCAGATCTGAGTATTTGCTCTTTTCGAAATACTCTCGGGGTTTGGGGGCGAGCCCCCAATTAAATTCGTCTTTCTATGAATTTCGACGTTCTGCTTAGAACGGATGCGCCCGGCCGTCCCAAGTCTCAAAACACCCGGTTGTCGCCAGTGAGAGGGCGGCAAAGCGGGCGGCGAGGCCCAGTGCGGATTGGGCTTCGGTGATATCCGCGCCCGCACCGCCCATCTCGGTCTGCACCCAGCCGGGGTGATAGATGCCCACCGCGATGCCCTGCGATTTCAGATCACTGGCAAGGTTACGGCCAAGGTTGAGCGCTGCGGCCTTTGACGCGCGGTAGATATAGCTGCCGCCGGGGGCTGTGGTATCGGACGCCATTTGCGACGAGATGATCGCGATTTTGCCGCCCGCGCGCCGCAAGGCAGGCAGCAGGGATTGTACGCTCAGAAACACCCCGACGACATTGGTGTTGAACCCCTCGGTCCAAAGCGCGGGCGCGTAACCGTCATCCAGCTGCTGGCCACGATCTGGATAGACCCCGGCGTTGCAGATCAAAAGATCAAGTGTCTCAATGCTTTGGCCGAGGGCGCGCTGGCCTGCGGGGTCGGTCACATCCAGCGTGAACAGCCCCGGCGTGGGCTTGCGGGCAGTGCCGATCACCACCGCACCTGCCGCTTGGTAATGCTGCAGCAGGGCGCGCCCGATGCCGCGGGTGGCCCCTGTGATCAAGGTGGTCATCAGTTGGCCTTTCTGGGTGGCATGAACGGCAAGGGCGCCACAGGCACGCCATCTTCGATCAAAGCCCGGGCCTCGGCGGGCTTGGCCTCGCCATAAATTGCGCGCTGGTCGATTTCACCGTCATGCATCCGGCGGGCTTCAGCGGCGAAGTTCAGCCCGACATATTCCGAGTTCGCCTCGACCTGTCGGCGCAACTCGGTCATGGCGGCTTCCAGCTCGGTGGTGGGTTCGCTGAGTTTGGGTTTGGCCCTGGCCTCGCCTGCGTTGCGGGCGGGGCGTACTGCCGGGGCCATCAGGGTTTTGTCAATGGCGCTATCGCCGCAGATCGGACAGTTGATCCGCCCCGCGCTCGCCAAGCTTTCATAACCTTCGGCAGACTGAAACCAGCTGTCAAAACCGTGGGAATTGCTGCATTGAAGGGAATAGCTGATCATGCTTGGGCCAAAACTGGGTAGGATTTTTACCTAAGCAGGCTGCGCCGCTTTTCAAGTGGTTGCAAGCGCTTGCTCGGCCCCAAGCTCGGGCAATTCGGCCAAAAGATTGGCGCTGAGCCCAAGTAGCAGCTGGCGCAATTCCGGCTCTATCACCATGCGGGCGGCTTTCTCGGCGGCAAACCATTTGCGCCGACGTTCCTTGCGTTCAGGGAATTTGTCGACAAGTTTCGAGACACGCAGCGCAAACACTTTGACCACACATTCGCTGCTGCGCTTTGAAGTCAGAAGTTTGACATAGTTGAACATCCCGATAGCAGTTTCGGCGATGTCACCGCGCACGCCGGCTTCTTCCCACGCCTCTTGCTGCGCCGCCTCGGACGCAGAGCGATTGTCCATTGGCCAACCCTTTGGGATCACCCAGCGCCCGGTGTCGCGGCTGGTGATCAACAACACCTCAACCTTGCTGCGGTGCATCCGCCAGCAGATCGCGCCGTATTGATCCGGGTGAACGGCAGCCTCGTCCAGAGGCGCTATGGGTTGGATCTGATTCATCTGCATCGGCCTTCAACGCGTACCTGATAAACTGCGGTTCTTCAGGGCCGCATTCAAGAGCACCTATCGCATATTGGTTAAGATTTGCATAGTATTGCAAAGGGTTGTTCAGTCAAAATCTGTTACAAAAGCGTTACAGTTCGGTAGCGGCGGGCAAAAGGGCGGAAATGGCAGTGACTGCCGCATTGTTCATCGGATCAGAGATTTATCGCGGTTCCAGCTATGGCGGTGGGCATCCGTTGCGGGTGCCAAGGGTGTCTACGGTGATGGATTTGGCGCGGGCTTTGGGGTGGCTGGAGGGCTGCTATCGGACCAGCCCATGTGCCAAGCCAGCGGCGCTTTTGGCGTTTCACACGGCGGAATATATCGCGGCCTTGAAAGCGGCAGAGGCGGGCGAGATCGCAGCTGCGGCGATGGCGCGGCATCACCTTGGCACCCTGTCCAATCCGGTCTTTCCGCAGATTTACCGCCGTCCGGCGACGGGGGCGGGCGGGGTGTTGCTGGCGTCGGAGTTGTTGGCTGCGGGTGGTGCGGTGCATGTGCCGGGCGGTGGCACCCATCACGGGCTGCCTGACCGTGCCAACGGGTTTTGCTATCTGAACGATCCGGTGCTGGCGATCATGGCGTTGCGGCGGATGGGGCTGCGGGTGGCCTATGTTGATCTGGACGCGCATCATTGCGATGGGGTGGAATTTGCCTTTGCGGGCGTGCCAGAGGTGCTGCTGATCTCGGTGCATGAGGAAGCGCGATGGCCGTTTACCGGAGCTTTGGGGGTGGCTGGGGGGAATTGCGTCAATCTGCCAGTGCCTGCGCAGTACAATGACTCTGAGGCGCGGCTGGTTCTGCAGGAGATGATTTTGCCGCGATTGCAGGCGTTTGGGCCGCAGGTGATCGTGCTGCAAGCCGGGGCGGATGCATTGCGGGAGGACCCGTTGTCGCGCTTGGCTTTGTCGAACAACTCTTACGTCGAGGCGTTGAGGGCGATCAGGCCGATGGCACCTCGGTTGATGCTGCTGGGGGGTGGCGGCTATAATCCGTGGTCGGTGGCGCGGTGCTGGACACTGCTCTGGGCGGAGTTGTCTGGGCGAGCGGTGCCCGATCTGTTGCCCGAGGCGGCGCAGTCGGTGTTGCGGGCTTTAAGTTGGGGTGGCGGCGGGCGGGCTTTGCCTGCGCCCGCGCTGCTGACGACTTTGCGGGATGCGCCACGCGAAGGGGGCATCCGCGATGAGTTGCGCGCGCGGATGGCGGTTTTGGCGCGGGCTTAAGCAGGGTTTCGCAGCTGGTGGGTGCCTCAAGTTGCGGTTTGTCTGGCCTTACGCTAAAGCCAAGCCTAGCTTTAGCCGGAGAAACCCGTGTCAGAAAACCCTGTGTCCGCCCTGCGTATGAAGGTCGCCTGCATCACCACGGTGCGCAATGACCGGATTTTTCTGCGCAAATGGATCGACTATTACGGCGGCAATTTCGGGCGGCAATCGCTGTTCGTGATCATCGATGGGCTGGATGAGACGATCCCGCAGGGCTTTGAGGGCGTGAACTTTCTGCATCTGCGTCACCGCGATTGGGCGGCGGAAATCAGCAACACCCCGATGCGGCGGGTGGTGATGGAGCATAACCGTTCGCGCGCTATTTCCGATCTGGCCCGCACGCTGTGGCGCTATGATTACGATGCGGTGATCGCCACCGATGTCGATGAGTTTTTGGTGGCGGACCCCGCGCGGCACGCCAGCCTGAACGCGTTCATTCAGGGTCATCAGGCGCGGACCTCGACTCTGTCGGGGCTGGGGTTGGATGTGGTGCAGGACTTGAAATCGGAACCTGCGATTGATCCGTCGCAGCCGTTTCTGGCGCAGCGCAGCGTGGCCGTGGTGTCAAATGCCTATACCAAGCCGGTTCTGGCGTTCAAACCTGTAACATGGGGCGCGGGTCTGCACCGGGTAAAGCGGCGGAATTTCCACATTCATCCGGACCTGTTTATGTTCCATTTCGGTATGATTGATTATGAGACCGCGATGGGGCGAGCGAATGATCCCAACCTGATCGCGGCAGGCTGGGGCCCGCACATGCAGCGCCGCGAAGTGCTGTTTCGCATGGTGGAAGCGGCGACTGCGGTGGAAGGTGAGCCTTTGTTTGACGGTGCCCGGCGGCGCATGACTTGGGTGCGCAGGCCCTTGGCGTGGAATAAGCCCGCCAAACTGCCGGGGCCGCCGGTGGTGACTATACCGGAGCGGCTGAGGGCGGTGCTGTGAGCCAGCCGATTGATGCGGTGCTGACATGGGTCGATGGTGAAGACCCTGCGCATCTGGCCAAGCGCCGTGCCTATGATCCGGGGTTTGGCGCTGCGGGCGTGGAAGCCACGCGCTTTGCCAGCCGGGATGAGATTCGGTTTAGCCTCAGGGCCTTGTTGAAATTTGCGCCGTGGTTGCGCTGTGTTCACATCGTAACCGACGGGCAAGTGCCGCGCGTGGTGCAAGAGCTGTGGGCTGACCCGGCGATGTGCGAACGGATCAAGATTGTTGATCACTCGGTGATCTATCGCGGGCATGAGAATTTGTTGCCGATTTTCTCGGGCCGCACGATTGAGACGGCGCTCTTTCGCATCCCCGATCTGGCGGAGCGTTATATCTATCTGAACGATGATTTTTTCTTGATCCGCCCAGTGCAGCCTGCGGATTTCTTTACCGATATCGGGCCTGTGCTGCGCGGCCATTGGATGACGCGGGCCTATGGTTTGGTACCATGGTTGCAACTGGCGCTGGGTCGGCTGAAACGCCGGGGCAAGAATTGGCAGCCGGTGGGGTTTAAGTTGCAACAGTTGCGCGCGGCGCGGCTGGTCGGCGGGGGGGGGCGGTTTTTCAGCATTGGCCACACGCCGCATCCCTTGCGCTGCTCGACCTTCCAGCGGTTTGAGGCGGCACATCCGGGTGTAATTGAGGCGAATATGGCGCCGCGCTTTCGGCATGGCAGTCAGTTTAACCCGGCGAGTTTGGCCAATCATCTGGAATTGGCGGCGGGGACGGCGACCATCGCGGCCTCGGATAACACCGTCTATTTCCGCGCGGATGTGGATAAGCCCGCGCGGGTGCGTGAAAAGATCGCTGAAGCCGAGGCGCGCGAGGATGCTTTGTTCATCTGCGTCAACAGTCTGGATCAGGCATCGTCGCAGGTGCAGGCGGATATTCTGGAATTCCTGCGGCGGCGGATACTATAGTGCAGGCGGGCGTTTGCCGGGCCAGTCGGTGGCCAAATGATAGGCTTGGCCGATCGCCAAAATCTTGTCATCCGCCCCCACCGGCCCCGCAATCTGCATCCCCATCGGCAGGCCACTGGCACCAAACCCCACCGGCACGTTGAGCGCGGGCAGGCCGATCAGGCTGACCGGGATCACCACTTCCATCCAGCGGTGATAAGTGTCCATCGCATGGCCGTTGATGCTTTGTGGCCAGCGGGTTTCCACCGGAAACGGCCAGACTTGCGCGGTTGGCAGAATAACTGCGTCATATTTGCTAAAGAGCCGCGCAATATGGGCATAGTAGCGGCTGCGGATCGTGCTGGCTTCATAGACCGCCTGCGCCGTCAGGCCGCGGCCCTGCTCGATTTCCCAGATGGTTTCGGGTTTCAACTGCAGGCGCATGGCCGGATCGTCGTAAAGTGGCTTCATGCCACCCGCGTTCAGCATGGCGCGCAGGGTGGTCCACGCCTGCCACAGTTTCTCAGCCGGGAAGGGGGCGGCGATGGCTTCGACCTTGGCACCCTGATCAGTGAACACGCGCAGGCCGGCTTCGCAAAGGTCGAGAATCCCTGGCTCGAATTGATACGCACCACCCCAATCGCCGAGCCAAGCTATGCGTTTGCAGCGCAGGTCGGTGGCAAGCTGGCTGGCGAAATTGCTGCCTGTGCGGCCAAATGGCACTTCCGGGTTAACCCCGGCCTGCACCGTCAGCAGGTTCGCCACATCCTCGACGGTGCGTGCCATCGGGCCTTCGGTGGCGAGGGTGGCCAGATGGGTGTCGCCCTCGGCATCACCGGGCACCAGACCCCATGAGGGCCGAAAGCCATAGACATTGCAGAACGCCGCTGGGTTGCGCAAAGATCCCATCATGTCCGAGCCATCCGCCACTGGCACCAGCCGCGCGGCCAGTGCTGCGGCGGCCCCGCCCGAAGAACCGCCCGCCGTCACCGCCAGATCATAGGGATTTCGGGTAACGCCATGCACCGGGTTGAAGGAATGGCTGCCATGGCCCCATTCCGGCGTGTTTGTTTTGCCGATGAAGATCGCCCCTGCCGCGCGCATGCGGGCGGCCAGTAGATCATCCTTTGCGGGGATGAAATCGGCAAACAAAGGTGAGCCATAGGTGGTGCGCAAGCCCTTGGTGGCGCAGAGATCTTTCACCGCCAGCGGCAGGCCGTGCAGCCAGCCTGTGGGGGCAGAATCATCTGCGCGCGTAGCCTCGGCCAGCAATTCATCGCGATCCCGCAACGAAATCACCGCGTTCAGCGCAGGATTAAGCGCTGCGATCTGGTCGAGGTGTGCTGCCATTACTTCAGAGGGGGCCACCTTGCGGGCAGCGATCAACCGCGACAGCTCGGAGGCTGACAATTCATGCAATGCCAATTGGGTCATCCTCTGGCTCTACCACCCCAAGGCGATATGCTGGGGAAGGTTTGGAGGGGGCGGAAAGCCCTCTCCATTCTTGCGTGCAAGCGCTTAATATAAGGATGCGGGGATTGTTCACCCCCGCATCGCACTCAGATCCGACGGGTTACTTCTGAAGTTCGGTCCAGATTGCGGTCATGTATTCCTGCGCCTTAGCCGAACAGGTCGGCAGGAAGTGTCCAGCCGCCTTGAACTCCTCGGGGATCACCACTTCCGGCGCGGTTTTCATGTCTTCAGGCATGAACGCATCCGAACCGGCAATACCGTTGGCATAGCGCGCGAAGCCGGAAATCATCGCGGCATTTTCCGGTAGCATGATGAAGTCGATGAACTTGTAGGCTTCTTCGACGTTCTGCGCGTCTTTCAACAGGCCGACCGAATCCATCCACAGCACATAGCCTTCCTTCGGATAGCCATATTTGACATCCGGGTTGGCCAGACGTGCCCGCATGGTCGAGCCATTCCAGTTCACGCTTGCCGCCCAATCATTGTTCGACAATTTTTCGGTGGCCCCGTAATCCATCGAAATCCAGTTTGGCTTGGCTGCAACCAGCGCATCACGCACCTTTTTCAACACGGCGGTGTCTTCGGTGCAGGGCTGACCGCCTGCCCACATGATCGCGAGGTTGACCACGTCGTTCATTTCGGGAACCACGTTGATCTTGCCGACCAGTTCCGGCGGCACATTCAGGAAAATGTCTGAAGTGTTGATATCGCCGCCGTAAACCTTGGTGTTGACCGCAACGCCCGTCGAGCCCCACTGCCATGGCACGGTGTAAACGCGGCCTTTGTCCCAAGCCACGTCTTTCCACTCGGGTGCGATATTGCCCTTGTGCGGAAGTTTGCTGTCATCCAGTGGCACGATCAGGCCTTTTTCGGCCCAGATCTGCACATAGTTGGCGGAAGGCACCACCAAATCGAAGCCCGAACCACCAGCTTCGACTTTGGCCAAGGCCGCGTCGTTGCTGTCGTAATCGGTGACCGTAACCTTGATGCCGGTTTCTTTTTCAAACTTTGCAAGCAGTTCGGGAGAGGTGTAGTTGCCCCAGTTGAACAGTTGCAGCGTGCCTTCGGCGGATGCCAGCGAGGTGCTGGCAAGTAAAAGCAGCGTGGCCGAGAACAATTTATTCATAGTCGTCTCCCTTGGTTTCTTGTGGTTATTTCTGCAAATCGGTCCAGATCGCCGTCATGTATTCCAGCGCCTTGCCAGAGCAGGCTGGCATGAAATGCCCAGCGGCCTTGACCTCGGCCGGAATGTTGACTTCTGGTGCGGTTGCCATGTCGGGCGGCATAAATTCTGCCGAGCCCGTGATGCCGTTAGGATAACGCGCGAAGGCAGAAATCAGCGCGGCATTTTCCGGCAGGCTGATGAAGTCGAGGAATTTATAGGCTTCATCCACGTTCTGAGCTTCGGTCAGAAGTGCCACCGAGTCCATCCACAAAGGATAGCCCTCTTTCGGATAGCCATAGACCACATTAGGGTTTTTCAGCCGTGCGCGGAAGGTTTCACCCGACCAGTTTACCGATGCCGCCCAATCGCCGTTGGCCATGCGTTCGGTGGTGCCGTAATCCATCGAGATCCAGTATTGCCGCGCATTGATCAGCGCATCATGGGCTTTTTTCAGCACTGCGACATCCTCGGTGCAGGGCTTGCCGCCCGCCCACATCACCGCAAGGCCGACGACTTCGTTCATTTCAGGAACGACGTTGATCTTGCCCTTCAACTCATCCGGCGGGTTCAGGAAAATTTCCGAGGTGTTGGGATCGCCTTTATAGACCGAGGTATCTACCGAAACCCCGGTGGTGCCCCATTGCCAGGGAATCGTATAGTTGCGGCCCTTGTCCCATTCCACATCCATCCATTCCGGCGCGATGTTGCCGTGGTGTGGCAGTTTGGTCAGATCCAGCTTTTGGATCAGGCCCTTTTCGACATAAATCTGCACGAAATGCGCCGAAGGCACCACCAGATCATAGCCGCCGCCACCCACCGAAACCTTGGCCAAAGCTGTATCATTGCTGTCGTAATCGGTGACGGTCACCTTGATACCCGTCTCTTTTTCGAACTTTTCCAGCAGTTCGGGAGAGGTGTAGTCGCCCCAGTTGAACAGGTTCAACTGGCCTTCGGCGAGGGCAGGCAGGGCGGTGGTCAGCGAAAGGGCGATAGCAAGAGCGGACTTTTTCATACGGCGAGGCTCCGATGGTTAAGGTTAATCGTTTTTGCGGGTGAGCAAGAAAAAGGCGGTCAGCAGCACGATGGTCAGCGCCAGCAGCATCGAGGAAATCGCATTGATTTCTGGCGTCAACTGGCGGCGCATCTGGCCGAGCATATAGGTGGGCAAAGTGTCTTGGCCGCCCGATTTAGTGAACTCGGTGATCACCACATCATCAAGGCTGATCACGAAAGCCAGCATCGCGCCCGCGATCACGCCGGGCAGCAGGATCGGCAGAGTGACATGGCGGAAGGTTTGCCATGGCGTTGCGTAAAGATCGGCCGCAGCAGTTTCCAGCGTCATATCCATGCCTTCAAGACGGGCGCGGATTGGCAGATAGGCAAAGGGGATGCAGAATGCGGCGTGTGCGAAGATCACATAGCCGATGCCTTGGATGCCGGTGGCCTGTTTCACCATGCCGAACAGGATTAACAAGGACACGGCGGTGACGATTTCCGGCACCATCAGGGGTTGGTTGATCATCACATAGATGAAGGTCTGGCCTTTGAACGCCTTGCGCCGTGTGGTTCCCAAGGCGGCCATGGTGGCGACAGCGGTGGAGATCACCGCCGCACAGACCGCGATCAGCAAGGATCGCACGGTAGCGTCTTTGACGGCGTCGTTGTTCCACGCCTTGACGTACCAATCCCAAGAAAATCCGCCCCACACCGCGACCGATTGGCTGGCGTTGAAGGAATAGGCCACCAGCGTCAGGATTGGCAAATACAGTGCGATGAAGACGATAATGGCGGTGGTGGTGAAGCCGGGAAGTTTGGCGACGGAGAAGGTTTTAGTGGCCATTGGATACATCCCGGTTGGCGTATTTCACATAGATCAGCAGGGCGGCCGTCACGATCACCAGCAGCGTCAGCGACAAAGCCGCGCCCAGCGGCCAGTTGCGGCCCTGACCAAATTGCAGATCAATAAAGTTGCCGATCATCATCTGCTTGCCGCCACCCAGCACGCGCGGGGTGACGTATGCGCCCAAGGAGGGCACGAACACGAGGATTGATCCGGCGATGATACCGGGTTTCACGATGGGCAGGATCACGCGCCGCAGCACCTGCATGCGGCTGGCGTAAAGGTCGTAGCCCGCCTCCAACAGCCTCATGTCAAATCGGTCGATGGCTGCGAACAACGGCAACACCATCAGCGGCAGATAGACATAAGCCATGCCGATGAACACGGCGGTGTCGGTGTAGATCAGCCGGATCGGCTCCGAGATCGCGCCGAGTTTCAGCAACACGGTGTTCATGAGACCTTCGTTGCGGATCACTTCATTGATCGCGTAGGTGCGGATCAACAGGTTGGTCCAGAACGGAATGGTTATCAGAAACAGCCACAGGGCGCGGGATTTCTGCGGGCGGGTGGCGATGAACCATGCTGTCGGAAAGCCCACGGCAAAGGTCAGAACGGTGGTCAGCACCGACAGTTTGATCGAGCGCCAAAAGATGCTGATATTGGCATCGGCAAGGCCATAGGTGTCGTCAAAGATGTCCTTGGTCCACAGGATGCCGCGCCAACCGTCCAGCGAGAATTGCCATTCGACATTGCCGTATTGGCCGGGGGCCAGGAAGGAATACACCACCACGATCATCAAGGGGCCAACGGCGAACAGCGTCAGGATCACAAGCGCCGGGGTCGAGAGCAACCAGCCGTTGCGGGTGGATTGCGCGGCTTGGGCTTTTTCAGCGGCGCTCATTCAATCCTCCAGCACTTGGGCGGAGCCGGGGGTAAACGTGACGCCCACGGTTTGGCCTGCTTGCAGTGCGGCCTCACCTGTCACGTCAGATACCACGCAAGCCTCTATCTCGGTGCCATCGGCGAGATGCAGTTGGTAGTTCATATCGGTGCCCATATAGACCACGCCACGCACGGTGGCGGGCAGGGTGCCGGGCTCGGCTGTGGGCGAAAGTTTCACCTGTTCGGGGCGAACGGTGACGGTCACAGTGCCGGACTTGGTCAAGACCGGGGCGGGCATTTGGTAGCCGCCCGCCAGCGTCAAAGTGGTGCCGTCCGAGGTGGCGGGCATGAAGTTGGTCTCGCCGATGAAGCTTGCAACAAACCGGTTCAGCGGGCGGGTGTAGATTTCACGCGGCGTGCCAACCTGTTGCAGCTTGCCCGCTGACATGACGCCGATGCGGTCGGACATCGTTAGGGCTTCTTCCTGATCGTGGGTCACGAAGATAAAGGTGATGCCTGTTTCGGTTTGCAGGCGTTTGAGTTCGCCCTGCATCTCGCGGCGCAATTTCAAATCGAGCGCAGAGAGCGGCTCGTCCAGCAGCAGCACTTTCGGCGCCGGGGCCAAAGCCCGCGCCAAGGCCACCCTTTGTTGCTGGCCACCGGAAAGCTGCGAGGTTTTGCGCGAGGCCAACTCCTCCAGCTTCACCAGCGCTAGCATGCGGTCCACTGTGGCCTTGACCTCGGCGCGCGGGCGGCCCTGCATTTCCAAACCGAAGCCGATGTTCTGAGCAACGGTCAGATGCGGGAACAGAGCGTAGGATTGAAATACCGTGTTCACCGGGCGCTTGTTTGGCGGCAGGTAGGTGATGTCTTGGCCATCGAGCAGGATGGTGCCCGAGGTTGGCATCTCAAACCCTGCGATCAGACGTAAAAGAGTGGTCTTGCCACAGCCCGATGGTCCAAGCAGGGTAAAGAATTCACCCTTGCGGATTTCGACAGACACATCGTTCAGTGCGCGGACGGCGTTGTCGCCCTGTCCGAATGCTTTGACGGCATTTCGGGCCTCGACGGCGTTGGTTTGGCTCAAGGTGACTCGCTCCCGTTGATTTTGATCATATTGTGCCGCGGGCAAGCCCGGGCGCAACATAAACTTCGCCTTATGTGCCGAAAGACTAGGCAGTTGCCGCTTAAGTTGTACAAATGCCTAAGCGCGCGGCAAGATGATAACACGCGCAAAGGCTTAGGCTTGGCAGTGCTTAGGCGTGGTTTAAGCCATTGCGGCGCGGCGGGCGGCCCAGGCGGATGCAGATTCGATTTCAGCGCAGAGAGAGATCAATTCTTCATCGTTCCCATAGGGTGCCGCCAGATGGATACCGATGGGCAAGCCTGCCGCAGATTGGCCTAATGGCAGCGAGGCGGCAGGCTGTCCGCTGGCGTTGAACACGGCGCAGAATGGCGAGTAGGAAAAGATACCGCCGGGGCCGATGCGGTAGTTCACATAGTCGTCGCGGTTGTGATGATAGCGGCCTACCTTGGCGGGTGGCTCGGCGAGGGTGGCAGACAGCAGGATATCGGGGCCACTGGCAAAGTATGCGGCCATCTGGCGACCGAAGGCATGGATTTCACCGACGGCTTCCAAATAGCGAGTGGGGGGTAGGGTGGCAGCGTAGGTGACGGCAGAGCGGCCGATGCCTTCGACCAGATCGGGGGTGAGCGGGCGTCCGTTAAGGGCCTTCTGGATCGAAAGGGCGGTGCCAACGCCAACGATATCCGTCCACGCCCGCATCATCATCTCGACATCCGCACTGGGGCGACCGGGTTCGACGTGATGGCCGAGGCTTTCCAGCAGTTTTGCGGTGTCGCGCACGGCCTGCGCCACTTCTGGATCAATCGCTTCGCCGGTAAATGTAGTATCGCAGAGAGCCACCCGCAGGCGGCGCGGCGGGCGGCTGATGGCGCTCGCATGGCCGTGATCCAGCGGTGGGGCGACATAGGGCGCGCCCAGATCGGGGCCTTCACAGGCATCCAGCATGATCGCGGTGTCGCGCACCGACCGCGTCAGAAAGCCGTCAATCGCCATGCCCGCCCAGCCTTCACCAGAATAGGGGCCATCGGGGAGGCGGGCGCGGGTGGATTTGAAGCCGAACAGCCCGCAGGATGCTGCCGGGATGCGCACTGAACCACCGCCGTCTGAGCCATGCGCGAAGGCGACGATCCCCGCCGCCACCGCAGCACCTGCGCCACCGGATGAGCCGCCGGACGTGTGATCCAGATTCCACGGGTTGCGGGTTGGGCCACCGTAAACGGCGGCTTCGGTGACGGTGCCAACGCCACCTTCCGGACTGGTGGTGCGGCCAAAGTTGACCACGCCTGTGGCCCGAATACGCTGCCAGATCGCGGAATCGCGGGCGTAGCTGGTGTTCATCAGCAGACGCGAACCGTTGTGGCCGGGGAAATCGACCGCCTCGCAGCCGAGGTCTTTCAGCAGGAACGGCACGCCCCGGAATGGCCCGCGCGGCAGACCATCGGCTATGGCGCGGCGGGCGGCGGCTTCTTGCACCAGCACCACGGCGTTGATCGCGGGGTTGCGGGCCTCGACCGCCGCAAGGGCTGCATCGAGCAGTTCGGTCGGCGTGACCTGCCCTGATGCCACCATCCCCGCCAGTTCGGTGGCGTCGCGTGCGCCCAGATCACCTATCATCCCGATTCTCCTGCTTGTTTGGCACAGTTGACGCCGTCAAAGCGGTGGCGTCCAGTCCCGTATGGCCAGCAATGTCGCAGTCAGGCGGCCGCTGGGGCAAGGGAGCAGGGCGCGTCAGATGTTTGGCAAGGCCGACGCGCAGCGCCTCCATCGTCAATGGTTTGGTCAGATAGCCGTCCAAGCCGGCAGAGAGATACAGCGCGCGGTCGGCGGCAGAGGCATCCGCCGTCATCGCTACCACCGGCAAATGCGGCCCCGGCAGGGCGCGGATCGCGGCCATAGTTTCAAGCCCGGACAGGCCGGGCATATGCAGATCCAGCAGCACCAGATCGGGGCGCTGTGCGGTGATGGCTTGCAGAGCAGCTGCACCGCTTTCCACCTCGTCGACACAGACTTGCATACCGCGCAGATAGGTCGCGGCAACCAAGCGGTTGGTGGCAATGTCATCGACCACCAAGATCCGGTGCCCGGACAAATTGGCCGCATGTGCGGGCAAGTGCGCGGGCGTTATAACCGGGCGGATCATCACGCTGAGCCGGAACAGCGCGCCGATCTGGCTGGGCAAATGCACCAGATCACCCTGCATCTGCTGGGCGATGCTGCGACTGATCGCCAGCCCGAGGCCGGTGCCGCTATACGCACCCGCGCCGCGCTGGAAGGGTTGGAACACAAGGCCTTTTTCATGCGCGGGGATGCCCTTGCCGGTGTCAGAGACATCAATCTGCAACTGATCGCCAATGACTTGGCTCGCGCGGGGCAAAGGTTGTGCGCGGTAGCTGACCCGCAACGTCGCACCGCCGGTCGCGGTGAATTTCAACGCATTGGACAGAAGGTTTGACAGGCATTGCCGCAAGCGCTGCGGATCAAACTCGGCGGTTTCTGGCAGATCTGGGGCAGGGCGGCCATCGGGTAGGCGATAGGCGGTAAACTCCAGCCGCAGCCAAAGCCCGGCTTTGGCAAAGACCGGCTGGAATAGCGCAACCGTTGCTTCGACCACCTCTTTCGGTCTGGCGATAATCGGGCGAAGCGGCAGTTGGTTTTCTTCAATCGCAGCCATTTGCAAAACATCATCGAGGATGGCCGCCAGATCCATCGCCGAGCTGACCAGCGTGTCCATCCGCGCCTTCGTGGCAGGGCTGGGCGTGTGCAGCAGTTCGGCCTCGCCCATGCCGACAATGGCGTTGAGCGGGGTGCGCAATTCATGACTCATCTGCGCCAGAAACCGGCCCTTGGCGCGGTTGGCGGCATCCGCCCTGATGCCGCGACTGCTGATTTCCCGATGCAGCGCATGATTGGATCGCATTGCCCCCAAGCCATAAGCGACGGCGGCCAGCAGGGCTATGGACGAGGCTGCAAAGCCCAGCCAATCCTGTTTCTCGAGCCAGTAAAATCCGTTGCCAATCAAAGCTGTCAGCGTGGCCGCAGTCAAACCTGCAATACCGAAGGGCATATGGATCGCCCGCACCGTGCTTAGTTGAAACAACGTCATGCTGAGCATGGACACCGCCGCTGCTTTGGCAAATTCGGTGTCCTGCTGCCAGATCAACACGCAACACAATGTGTAAGATGTCTCGGTAAGAAACACCGTCGCCACGGTGGCAATGTAGCGTCGCGCTTGGCTGATGGGATCAAGCGCGCGCAAAAGTTGGAAGTTCAGGCCCTCCAGCGTCATATCCACCCCCAGCGCCGCCAGCACCAGCCAAGATGGCAGAAATAGCGCCATCAGGCCAAACGCTGTGGATGTGCTGATCAGTCGTGCAGGCTCTACTGCAGTAAGCATCTGTAACTGAGTGCTGATCTGCGCAGCAGCATCGGTATCCGGCCTTAAAATCCGCAACATCTTCATCGCGCGGGCATCCCCAAACTCTATCGGGCTCAGCAGAGATCACTGACCGCATCTGGTCAAGACAAAGCTTGGCCTATGGCGCCGGAATTGGCGAAACAGCGATCTCTTGCTGCAACGTGCCTTGTGGCGTGAAAATCAGGATGCGGTTGTCGGTGGTGACAACGCCGATCCAGCCGGGGGCCATGGTGATCGCCCCTGCGGTGGCTCCGGCGGGCATTTGCAAGCTGGCTGGCAAAGTGGGGCGTAGGCTGTTTGCGTTCGGCATACGGGTGACAAGCAGCCCGACCACGGTTATGACACCGCCAATCATGGTGATCATCAGAACGATCACCAAAACTTTCAGCAAGCGCAGCGAGGGCGGCAAGCCCGGCTCGATCGGAGTGTCAGACATGGTGAGCCCTTATGAAGACGAAGATGCTGTGGATGGCGCAAAAATGGCGTACGGCGATGTGGCGGGCAACCGCCTGATTATCGTGATTGGCGCAGACGCAGCCCCCCGTCTTGATAAGGCGCTTGCGGCGGCTGTGCCAGAGCAAGCTGCCCTGTCACGATCGCGTTTGATGAAGATGATCGACGAAGGCGATGTTTTGCGCGGTGGGGTGGCGGTGACCAACCCCAAGACCAAGGTGAAAGCGGGCGAAGAATACACGCTGATCCTGGCCCCCGCGGTGGATGTGGCGACCCTGCCGGAAGATATTCCGCTGTCGGTGATCTGGGAAGACGGCGATCTGATCGTGATCGACAAGCCTGCGGGCATGGTGGTGCATCCCGCCCCAGGCACCCCGTCGGGCACTTTGGTGAACGCGTTGTTGCATCATTGCGGCGATACCTTGTCCGGCATCGGTGGCGAGCGTCGCCCCGGCATCGTGCATCGCATCGACAAGGATACCACGGGCCTGTTGGTGGTCGCCAAATCTGACCGCGCCCATCATGGGCTTGCTGCGCAGTTTGAGGCCCATACCGTCAACCGCCGTTACATCGCGGTGGTGAACGGCGTGCCCTCCGCCTACGATCCGCGCATCCGCGGCCTGAGGGGCATTACCTTTGAGGCCGGCGGCATCTTAAAAATCGCCACCCATCTGGAACGCCACAAAACCGACCGCCAACGCCAAGCCGTGGTTTGGAATTCGGGCCGCCACGCAGTTACGCGCACGCGGGTTATGGAAGATTTCAAGGGGGGCGCGGCTTTGATGGAGTGCTGGCTAGAAACCGGCCGCACCCACCAGATCCGCGTCCATATGGCCTACGCGGGCCACGGCTTGGTCGGCGATCAGACTTATGGCGGCAAGAAAAAAGTCTCGCCCAAGCTGTTCGGGGCCGAGGTGGCGGAAATGGGCAACAGCTTTCCGCGCCAAGCCCTGCACGCGGCGACCTTGGGCTTCGCGCATCCGGTGACGGGCGAGATGCTGGAATTCACCTCGCCCTTGCCTGCTGACCTAGAGGGGCTGCTGGCAGCTTTGCGTAAGGGCCAAGACTAAGCCCTTTGGCGCATTCACATTGGCTAAATACTCGGGCCGGAGGCTTCTGTGGCTTGCCGAGAATGCCTCTGGCGGGGATATTTTAGCGCAGAGGATGACCAAAGTGCGTCCGCGCACTAACATTCCCGTGACCGGAATGTTACAAACCTTCCCTTGCGACGGAAATGGAACCATCTTTCGTTGAGGAAGTTATGTGTCAGCTGCTTGAAGTCTGCGTCTGGCATATATCAATTCGACCGCCCGGGGGCGAAACTGCACCGGGCCAATGAGGGAGCGTCAAACATGAGCACCTATGCAAATCTGCCAGCACCCAGCCCGGAACAGGGGCTGAATCGCTATATGCAGGAAATCCGCAAATTTCCGCTGCTGGAACCTGAAGAAGAATACATGCTGGCCAAGCGCTGGGTAGATCACCAAGACAGCCCGGCCGCACACCGGATGGTCACGAGCCACCTGCGTCTGGCCGCCAAAATCGCCATGGGCTATCGCGGCTACGGTTTGCCGCAGGCTGAGGTAATTTCCGAAGCCAATGTTGGCCTTATGCAGGCCGTCAAGCGGTTTGATCCCGAAAAAGGCTTCCGCCTTGCGACTTACGCGATGTGGTGGATTCGGGCCAGCATTCAGGAATACATTCTGCGCTCGTGGTCGTTGGTCAAACTTGGCACCACCTCGGCGCAGAAAAAGCTGTTCTTCAACCTGCGCAAGGCCAAGGCCAAGGTCGGCGCGTTGGAGGAAGGCGATCTGAGGCCCGAAAACGTCACCCGAATTGCCACCGATCTGAACGTGTCCGAGCGTGAAGTTGTCGATATGAACCGCCGTTTGTCGGGGGGCGATGCTTCGCTGAATGCCACGGTCGGGTCGGACGGTGAAGGCACGACGCAGTGGCAGGATTGGCTGGAAGATGAAGACAGCGATCAGGCCGGAGATTACGAGGCGCGCGACGAATTCGATATTCGGATGGACCTGCTGCATGAGGCGATGTCGGCGCTGAATGATCGGGAAAAAGATGTGCTGATGAAGCGCCGCCTGTCGGAAACCCCGATCACGTTGGAAGAACTGTCGGAAATCTATGGCGTCAGCCGTGAGCGTATTCGTCAAATCGAAGTGCGCGCCTTTGAAAAGTTGCAAGAGCGGATGCGGTCATTGGCCGTCGGCAAGGGCATTGTGATCCCGGCTTAAAGCGAACCCCTTTGGGCGTATCTTGCGCCCAAAGGTTGCGCCACGCGTGCGCAAAGGCTAGATAGCTGGATCAAACTGATGCGCCATAAAAGGGCCACCCTATGACCATGCTGGAAACCTTTCTGAAGCCGATGCACCGCGAAGGCTATAAGTTTGTCGGCATCTTTGCCGTCATCACCTTGGTGTTGTTTTGGATATGGGATCCCCTGGGTTGGCTGGGTGTTGGTGCAACCGTCTGGTGCTATTACTTTTTTCGCGACCCAAAACGCTCGGTACCACAGGGACGTGGCCTGATCGTCTCTCCAGCTGATGGCGTGGTCAGCTTGATCGAACGCGCGGTGCCGCCGCCGGAACTGGGCGCGGGCAACGATGCGCTAACGCGGGTTTCGGTGTTCATGTCGGTGTTCAACTGCCATGTGAACCGCGCGCCGATTGCCGCACGCATCGCCAAAATGGCCTACCGCCCCGGTAAATTTCTCAATGCGTCGCTGGATAAGGCGTCGGAAGATAACGAGCGCAACTCGCTACTGCTGGAACTTACCGATGGTCGCCAGTTGATTGTGGTGCAGATTGCAGGCCTTGTGGCGCGGCGGATCGTGCCGTTTGTGTCCGAAGGTCAATCGCTGCGCACGGGTGAGCGCTTTGGTCTGATCCGTTTTGGCTCGCGTCTGGATGTTTATCTCCCCGATGGCGTTGAGCCGCTGGTGGCTTTGGGTCAAACCATGGTCGCCGGCGAAACCGTTCTTGCCGAGTTGGATCGCGACATGCTGCGCCGCGCGGCCGTGCGGGAATGAAGGTGCCCGCCGCGCCGCAGTCAGCAGAACCGCAGTCAGTCGAACTTCAGCCTGCAAAAATCGGTCGGCGGCCGCGCAAAAAGCTGCATATTGTGCAGTTGATCCCGAATTTTATGACCGTGGCTGCACTGTGTGCGGGGCTGACCGCGGTGCGCTTTGCGATTGAGGGGCGGTTTGGCCTTGCGGTGGCGCTAATCATCGCGGCTGCGGTGATGGACGGTCTTGATGGCCGCCTTGCGCGGTTTTTGAAAAGTGAATCCGATATGGGGGCCGAACTCGATAGCCTCTGTGATCTGGTCAACTTTGGCGTCGCTCCGGCGCTGATCACCTATCTTTGGGCGTTGCAAGGCATGCGGGCCGAGGGCTGGATCGCTTGCTTGATCTACGCCGTTGCCTGCCTGCTGCGGCTTGCCCGATTCAATATCGGTAACCGCCAACCTGACAATGATTCCAACAGCTTCCAAGGCGTGCCTTCGCCGGCAGGCGCATTGCTGGTGATGCTGCCGATGTTTCTGGCCTTTGCCTTGGACGATGGCCAGCCGCACGCCAACGGCCTTGTGGCGCTGTGGATGGCGCTGGTGGGCTGGCTCATGGTGGGGCGGTTTCGTACGCCGTCGTTCAAGCGCGCGACGATCTATGCCGAGAATGTCAGCTTTGTGCTGCTTGCCTTTGTTGGTCTGGTCGCGGCATTGCTGACCTATCCTTGGACCACTTTAGTCATCGTCGATTGTGCATATCTGGCGGCGCTGGTGTACACTTTCATCAAAAAACCGCGCAAAGCGGCGGAAGAGGCAGCCCCGGAAGCCTAAGCGATTGCGCTAACATGTCAGGCCCGCTAGTTTCCCGGCGAAACACTAAGGGGAATGACGATGAAACCAGTGCGTTGGGGTATTTTGGGAGCGGCGAATTTTGCCAAAGAGCAGATGGCTCCGGCAATTCATGCAGCAAAGGGCGCGGAGTTGGCGGCTTTGGCGACATCCAGTCTGGAAAAAGCCGCCGGGTTTCAGGCGTTTTGCCCAGGTTTGAAAATCCACGCGACGTATGAGGCACTGCTCGCCGACCCCACGATTGACGCAGTGTATGTGCCGCTGCCAAATCACCTGCATGTCGAATGGACCCTGAAGGCGCTGGCGGCGGGCAAGCATGTGCTGACCGAAAAGCCGATTGCGATGCAGGCGTCTGAGATCGACCAGATTATCGCCGCCCGCGATGCCTCGGGCTTGCTGGCCGCCGAAGCCTATATGATCGTGCATCATCCGCAGTGGCAGTTGGCCAAAAAATGGTTGGAGGCCGGCGAGATCGGCACACTGCGCCACGTCGATGCCGCCTTCACCTATTGCCTGACCGATATGGAGAACATCCGCAACCGTCCCGAGTCGGGCGGAGGGTCATTGCGCGATATCGGCGTCTATACCTTTGGCTCGGCGCGCTTTGTCACCGGATCAGAGCCCGTTGATATTGCAGCGCGGCTGATCCTTGAGAATGGCGTTGATACCTTTGCGCAAGTGTCGGGCATCATGGACGGCCCGCACGGCCGCTTCACCTATTCTTCGATTACTTCGATGCGGCTTTACAATCGGCAAGTGGTGACGTTTCAAGGCGACCGAGGCATGATCCGGTTGGATGGCGGCCCGTTCAACGCCAATTACAACGATATTGCCGAGATTGAGTTGCACCAAGATGGCAACAAGGTGATCACCGAACGCTTTCCAACCTCAAACCATTATGTGCTGCAAGTGGAGGCGTTTGGGCGTTCTGTGCGCGAGGGCGCGGCCTACCCTTGCCCGCTGGAATTCGTGAAGGGCACCCAGATGATGATCGACACTGTGTTCAAAGTTGGGGTCGAAATTACGTTGTGACGCGGGTTTCTGCCTTCCCTCTAAAGTTTCATGTGCCCAAACGGGTGCTGGAGTCAGAATTGGAACGCAGACAGGTTTACGGGCCGCTCCTTCAGGCGCTGACGTCTTTGGGTGCGGTTTGTGAACTTGCACACCACAATCGTGAATCTGCATCCGCAGACATAGAGTCTGATCGTGCTTTCCATATTTTTGATCGGGGGCATATGCAGCACCCACGGGCGTTAAACTGGGGCTCTGCCTATATTGCACCGTTTTACTACCTCGATCCGGTGGGCACGCGGTCCTTGTCGTCGATAGGGGCGGCGGCTTTTGATTCGGCGGCCATCGACCCAGTGGCTGCAAAAGCGTTTCAGGCGAAGCTTTATGCCAGTACCGCCGCCAAGCGCAAATCGCGCTATGACCAGCCGATCGAAAAGCTGCCTTTGCCGCTGGGTCACATCGCCGTATTTCTGCAAGCCGAAAGTCACCGCGGCGTCACTGAGGCGCTTTACGTCACGATGCGCCGGATGATCAAAGCCTTGTTATCGCGCACTGATCCGCGACCGATCATCGTGAAACCGCATCCGCTGGATATTGATTTCGACAGCTTGGGATGGCTGCTGCGGCAAAGCCAAAAGGACGCGCGGCTTCAGATCTCTTATGCCAATGTCCACGATATGCTGGATGCCTGTGCGTTAGTGGTCACGATCAGCTCCGCCGTTGGCATGGAGGCGCTGGTGCATGGCCGCCCGGTGATCACCTGTGGTCAGGCCGACTTTCATCATTGCACCGAAGTTGTGCGCAACAGGCACGATTTTGATGCCGCCATCGCCCGCGCCGAAGCCCGTGACTGGCCATATGCAGAATTTCTCTATTGGTTTTATAAGCAAAACTGCCTGTCACTGCGATCCCCTCGCCTTGGCGAAGAGGTTTTGGCCAAGATTGCAGCAACAGGCTACTTTGCGCAGCGTTAGTCTTCCATCGCTTCCAACTCGTCAATGAAGCCCGCGATCATCGACAGGCCCTTGTCCCAGAATTTTGGGTCAGACGCGTCCAGCCCAAATGGGGCCAACAATTCCTTATGGTGTTTTGAGCCGCCCGCTTTCAGCATCTGGAAGTACTTCTCTTGGAAATCCGGCAGACCATCGGCATAGGCGGCATAAAGCGCGTTGACCAAGCCGTCGCCAAACGCATAGGCGTAGACGTAGAACGGCGAGTGGACGAAATGCGGGATATAGGCCCAGAAGGTTTCATATCCATCCGCAAAATCAAACACTTCGCCCAAAGACTGCGCCTGCACTGACATCCAGAGCGCGTTGATATCGTCGGGCGTAAGTTCACCTTCGGCACGGGCGGCGTGGAGTTTACATTCGAAATCGTAGAATGCGATCTGGCGCACCACGGTGTTGATCATGTCTTCCACCTTGCCCGCGAGCAGAGTTTTGCGCTCGGCAGGCGTCTTGGCCCCGTCGAGCAGCTTACGGAAAGTCAGCATCTCGCCAAAAACGCTCGCGGTTTCCGCCAAAGTCAGCGGGGTCGAGGACAACAACTCGCCCTGACCCGCCGCCAAAACCTGATGCACGCCATGGCCCAACTCATGCGCCAGCGTCATCACATCGCGCGGTTTGCCCAAGTAGTTCAGCATCACATAGGGATGAACGGTGGTGACGGTCGGATGCGCAAACGCCCCCGGTGCCTTGCCGGGTTTTACCCCCGCATCAATCCAACCATCGGTGAAGAACGGTTTGGCAATCTCGGCCATGCGCGGATCAAAAGCGGCATAGGCCGACAGCACGGTTTCGGTGGCTTCCGCCCAGTTCACCAAGCGCGGCGCTTCGGTCAGCAAAGGCGCGTTGCGGTCCCAGGTTTGCAGGCGGTCAAGGCCCATCCATTTGGCTTTCAGCTTGTAATAGCGGTGGCTTAGCTTGGGATAGGCCGCCACAACCGCATTGCGCAACGCCTCGACCACCTCAGGCTCCACATGATTGGCTAGGTGGCGCGAGTACTGCGGGCTGGGCATCTTGCGCCAGCGGTCTTCGATTTCTTTTTCCTTCGCCAAGGTGTTGTGAACGCGGGCAAACAGTTTGATGTGTTTGTCAAAAACCTCGGCCAAAGCACGGCTTGCGGCCTCGCGCTTGGCGCGATCAGCGTCGGTCAAAAGGTTCAGCGTGGCCTCTAGGTTCAGGTCTTCTTCTTCCCCTGCAACGGTGAACATCAGGCCCGCCATCGTCTCATCAAATAGCTTGTTCCATGCCGATGCCCCCACAACCGAAGCGTCGTGCAGGTATTTTTCCATCTCATCCGACAATTGATGCGGCCGCATCGCGCGCATCCGGGCGAACACCGGATTGTAGCGGGCAAGCGCCGCGTTCTCGGCGGTCAGTTTCGCTAGAAGATCATCGTCCAAGCGGTTGAATTCAAGGCTGAAAAACACCAAAGGGGTGGTGAAATTGGTGATGTTGTCCTGCACATCGGCCATGAATTTGGCACGCTCGGAATCCATGGTGTTTTGGTAGTAACGCAGGCCCGCATAAGACCCGATCCGGCCAGCGATCACGTCAATCGCCTCATATTCCGTCACGCAGGCCAGCAGGTCTGCAGCCTTCAGACCCGCCAGTTTGCCTTCGTATTTCGCCGCAAAATCAACGCAAGCCTTGTCGAGCCACGCCAGATCCCGCGTCAGTTCTGGCGCATCCGGGGCAGGGTAAAGGTCGCTCAGATCCCAATCGGGCAGATCGCCAAACGAGTTCGAGCCGATGCGGGCATCAAAAACCGCGGCTTTGTGGCCGGGACGGGGCAGGGGAAGCGACATGGGAACCTCTTTGATTGTTGGATGTATCTAGGGGGCAAAGGGGGCGTTGTGCAAGGCAGCGCGCGGAAAGGTGAGCAAAGGTGTTTGCCTATAATTTAGGCGGCACCTTGCGGTTATTTCGGGCGGATATGTGAAAATCGAAGCGCTTTCAATCTTCTGCCCTTTACGGCGCAAATTCAGCGGCCTTTACTTGGATCAATCAGCACGAAAAGGCGGCACCGCATGACCCCTTATTTCAACGAAATGTTCCAAAATAACGCGGTGCGCCCGCCTTATGCCCGTTTGGAAGGCTGGAGCGCTGATATGCCCGCCAACATTCGGCTGGCCAAACAGGCAGAGGCCGAAGCGCTTTTCCGCCGCATCGGCATCACCTTCGCGGTTTACGGCGAGGGCGGCGACCCGGATAGGTTGATCCCGTTTGATATGTTCCCGCGCGTGTTCACTGCCAACGAATGGGCAAAACTAGAGCGCGGCATCAAACAGCGCGCGCGGGCTTTGAACGCGTTTTTGGTCGATGTCTATGGACGCGGCGAGATCGTGCGTGCGGGGCGGATTCCGGCAAAGCTGGTCTATCAGAACGCAGCCTATGAGAAATCAGTCTGCGGCTTTGTCCCGCCAAAAGGCGTGTATTCTCATATCGTTGGCATCGACATAGTGCGCACCGGGCCGAGCGAGTTTTACGTTCTGGAGGACAACTGCCGCACGCCGTCCGGGGTAAGTTACATGCTCGAATCCCGCGAGATGATGATGCGGATGTTCCCAGACCTCTTCCGCGAAAACCGCATCGAACCGATTGACAGCTACCCCTACAAACTCCGCCGCACCCTCGCCTCCGTCGCCCCCGCCAAATGCGACCGCGACCCGACCGTGGTGATCCTGACGCCCGGCCATTTCAACTCGGCCTATTATGAGCACAGCTTCCTTGCCGATCTGATGGGCGTGGAACTGGTCGAGGGGCAAGATTTGTTCGTCGATGGTGCCTTCGTCTATATGCGCACCACCGAGGGCCCAAAGCGCGTTGACGTGATCTATCGCCGCTTGGACGACGACTACATTGATCCTTTATGCTTCCGCCCCGATTCCATGCTGGGCGTGCCGGGACTGATGGATGTGTATCGCTCGGGAGGGGTGTCGATTTGCTCGGCACCGGGGGCAGGGGTGGCCGATGATAAGGCGGTCTACACCTATGTGCCCGAGATGATTAGGTTCTACCTCGGTGAAGAACCGATCCTGAGCAATGTCCCCACTTGGAAATGTGGTGAAGCGTCTGATCTGAAATATGTCACCGAGAATCTGCACGAACTGGTGGTGAAGGAAGTACACGGCTCGGGCGGCTACGGCATGCTCGTTGGCCCGAAATCGACCAAACAGCAGGTCGAAGATTTTCGCGCGCTGATCCTTGCCAATCCCGGCAATTACATCGCCCAGCCGACCTTGGCTTTGTCGACCACGCCCACCTTTGTCGAAGAAGGCATCGCGCCGCGCCACGTCGATCTGCGCCCCTATTGCTTGGTCGGTGAACGCATCGAATTGGTCCCTGGTGGCCTGACCCGCGTGGCTTTGCGCGAAGGTTCATTGGTAGTGAACTCTTCGCAAGGCGGCGGCGTTAAAGACACTTGGGTATTGGCGGAGTAAATCATGCTGAGCAGAACCGCCGACAACCTCTATTGGATCGCCCGCAATATGGAGCGCGCTGAAACCGCCGCTCGCCTGCTGGAAGTGGGCGCGCGTATCTCGCTACTGCCCACCGCCCAAGGCTACCGCAACGATTGGGACAGCCTGTTGCGTGCCTCGGGTAACGCCAACGGCTATGCCGCGAAATACGGGCATCCTGCGCAAGCGCAGATCGAATCTTATCTGTTTTTCGACCGCGACAATCCGAACTCGGTGGCGTCCTGCATCACCAATGCGCGCGAGAATGCCCGCATCATCCGCACCGCTTTGACCACGCAAGTTTGGGATGCTTTGAACACCGCGTTTCAGGAACTTCGCCAGCTTTCGGCGCAGACCACGCCGCATGAACTCTCGCGTCTGACCGATTGGGTGACGCGCCATACGGCGATGGTGCGGGGCGCTATTGATGCGACTCAGTTGCGCAACGACGGTTATAACGTGTTGAATATCGGCTATTATCTAGAACGCGGCGATAGCACCGCGCGCCTGATGGATGTGAAGTACTACGTTTTGCTGCCGCGCGCCGATTATGTCGGATCGGGGCTCGACAATGATCAGTGGGCGATGCTGCTGCGGGCGATGTCGGCCAATCGGGCGTTTCATTGGGCTTACGGCGGTGAGATCACCTCTGGCAAGATCGCGCATTTCCTAATTTTGAACCCGCAATGTCCGCGCAGTTTGATCACCTGCATGGCGGGGGTGAACAACCATTTGACCCGTCTGGCGAAGCTTTATGGCCGCGAAAGCGAGGCGCAATCGGTGGCCACCCGACTGCTGCATGATCTGGAGAAGCAGTCGACCGAGCAGATTTTTGAAGAAGGTCTGCACGAGTTTCTGACCCGCTTTATTGGTGAGGCCGCAGGCCTGGGCGCGATCATCCACAATTCTTATCTCTCGGGGGATATGCAATAATGTTGCTCAGCGTCGAACATGTCACGGTGTATCGCTATGACCGCCCGGTACGCGGCGTGGTGCAAAGCCACCGCTTGATGCCGTCAAAATTTGACGGCCAAAAGGTGCTGGATTGGTCGGTGACAATGACCGGCGGCGAGTTGGGTAGCGCGTTTCGCGATGGCGCAGGCGATTGGGTGCAGGGCTGGACAGTCGCAGGCCCTGTCGATGAAATTGAGGTCCGGGTGTCAGGCCGGGTGCTGACCACCGATCTAGCTGGGATTTTGCGCGGCCATAAAGAACTGGTGCCGCCAGAGGCCTATCTGCGCAACACCGAAGCCACCTTTGCCGACGCGGCGCTGCAAGAACTGGGTCAGATCATCGCCGCCGCCGAATCGCCCTTGGGGGGTTGCCACAACCTGACCGACGCGATTTCCGATGCGATTGCCTACAAGCCCGGCTCTACCCGTGCGCACACCACCGCGGCAGAGGCTTTGGCGCAAGGCGAGGGCGTGTGTCAGGATCACGCGCAGGCGCTGATTTCGGCTGCACGCTCGGGTGGGATTCCCGCCCGCTATGTCTCGGGCTACCTGCAATCGGGCCAAGACGGCATGGATCACGAAGCCGCTCATGCTTGGGGCGAGTTGTACATCGCCGGCATCGGCTGGATTGGATTTGATCCCGCGAACCGTTGCTGCCCGGACGATCGCTATATTCGGATCGGATCAGGACTTGATGCACAAGATGCAGCGCCCATTCGGGGGATTTCGCGCGGTTCGGGATCGGAAATCTTGTCGGTGACGGTTGCGGTCCAGACGCAGGAGCAATAGGGTCTCCCGACCTAAAATCGGAGCGTGCCATGACCTATTGCGTCGGACTTTTGTTGAATGCGGGCATGGTGTTGCTGTCGGATACCCGTACCAATGCGGGCTTGGACAACATCGCGACCTATCGCAAAATGTTCCATTTTGAAGAACCGGGCGAACGGGTGATCTCGATCGTCACCGCTGGGTCTTTGTCTGTGACGCAAACCACCATCGCGCGGCTGCGCGAAGCGATCGACGATCCGGACGCGACCGAGACGAGCTCAATTATGAAAGCCCCGACCATGCTAAAGGTGGCGCTGATCATCGGAAATACGCTGTCGAGCGTCCGGCAAGAGATTGATGAGAAAATGGCCACGATGAATCAGGGCGCTTCGGCCAGCATGATCGTCGCCGCGCAGCGTCGCGGCGGAGCGATGCGGTTGTTTTTGATCTATCCTGAGGGCAATTTCATCGAGGCCACCGAGGACACTCCGTTCTTGCAGATTGGTGAGCATAAGTATGGCAAACCGATTCTGGACCGGGTGGTAAACCCTGGCACGTCTTTGGCCGATGCCGAAAAAGCGGTGCTGCTGTCGATGGATTCGACGTTGCGCTCCAACCTTTCGGTGGGGATGCCGCTCGATCTCTGCGTGATCGAAAAAGACGCCTGCCGTGTCAGCCGCAAGCGGCGGATTGAGGCGGGGGATGAGAGTTTTCGGGCGATGTCCGAAGCTTGGTCCAAGGCTTTGCGCGATGGGTTCACACAGATCACCTTGTAAGGCGACGGTCCCGATTTCTGCGAAGAAATCGGATTCCGCGGGGACGCAACCGGCGGATTTTGAGAACATCTGCGCGCAGGGTCAGCGATGTTTCAGATACAACTCCGTTGATGTGTCAAAAAATCGGCTTCGAGATGCGGCGCGTTCCATCAGAATTTCATGCTCGCTGCCGGGGTAAAGATCCAACCTCCCCTCCGGCCAGATCGCCATGCGGGCATGGATCGGGGCGGTGTCTACAATCTTTTCTTGCGCGCCGAGGGCGGTGACGGTCGGCACTGTCGGCGAAGGCAGCAGGCTCAGCGCGTGGCATTCTGTCAATGCAGCTTTCAGCCAGCCAAGGCTGGGGCCGCCAAGGCCCAGTTCGGGATGCGCGAGCGCCTGCTTGCGCATATAATCCCACATTTCGGCATCTGTGGTTAGCGAATTGCCCGTGAAATCGGCGGTCAGCACATAGGATTTTGCCCCGGTTCCCGGCGCATAGCGGTCGTCAAACTTGAACCAACGTGACGCGGTGGTCAGCGCCAGTGCCATTGGGCGCATCCAAGCGGCGATCAGAATCCCCCACATTGGGGCCGAGAACGCAGCGGCTTTCACCGGAGCCCCGCGCATCAGTGCCCGCAATCCGATGCAACCACCCATCGAATGCGCCATCAGGTAATAGGGTTCCGGCAGACCTTGCGCGCGGGCAAAACCCAGCATTTCATCAAAATCCAGCTGATATTCGGCAAAATCACCGACATGGCCGCCCATTGGGTCATCCAAAGCACGGTCAGCCAGACCCTGACCACGCCAGTCGATCACCAAAGTCGTAAAACCGCGTGCGCGCAGATCGCCCGCCGCACGGCCGTACTTCTCGACATATTCCGTCCGCCCAGGCAGCAGCAGCACTGTTCCATGTGCGCCCACATGCGTCCACAGACCCACGCGCAGCCGCACGCCATCGGCGGTGGTCAGCCAGAAAGCCCGCCCGCCCGCAGGACCTTCGGCAACGTCGTAAAGGGGAGCCTCGCTCACGACATCGCCGCGCCGAGTTGCATTGCAAGGCCCATGCTGCCCTCAACGCTCAGTTTTCCCGTCATAAAAGCCGTGGTCGGGTTCATCTCACCCGCCAGCATGGCCTGAAAAACCTCGGGCTCAGCGGTCAGCGTCACATCCGAAGGCTCATCCCCCGCCCTTGCGCCCGAAGGATCGACCATGATCGAGCCTTCGCCCACCAGCACAAACTTCGCCACGCCATCAAAGCCATTTGGCAGCTTTTTCGCTAAAGCTTCCACGGCGGTCGAGATCACATCGCTCATCACATTCTCCGATCTGTGCAGGCGGGGCTGGAATTCCCTGCCCGTTGCGTTACTTATACCTTTATGAAAGCGCATTATTCGTTACACAATCGTATCGTAACGGCATTTATGCTGGTTTTTCTGTCATGCCTGCCTGTGTCCGCCCAAACCGACAAGCTGGACGATCTTTTTAAGCGTTTGCAAAAGGCAGATGCGGCCGAAGCGAGCCAAATCGAATCTGATATCTGGATGGAGTGGTCGCAATCCGGCTCGCCCGCGATGGATTTGTTGTTGCAGCGCGGCAAGGATGCGATGGCGAATGGTCAGCCCGATGTCGCGGTGCAGCATTTGACGGCGTTGGTCGATCACGCGCCGGATTTCGCTGAAGGTTGGAATGCGCGGGCAACCGCCTATTATCAGCTTGGGCAGTTTGGCCCGGCGATTGCGGATATTGGCCATGTGCTCACGCTGAACCCGAAACACTTCGGGGCGTTGTCGGGCTTGGGTTCAATCTTTGAAGAACTCGGCAAGCCGTCGCAGGCGCTGGAGGTCTATAACGCGGTGCTGGTGATTGATCCGCACGCGCCGGGGGTGGTTGAGACTGTTTCACGCATTGAAACCGAGCTTCAGGGCAAAGACCTATAGGGCAGGACCACAGATATGATGGCTGCCGGCCAGGTGACGGCGGTGCTTGGGCCGACCAACACCGGAAAAACTCATTACGCGATCGAGCGGATGTTGGGACATCGCACTGGGGTTATTGGCCTGCCGCTGCGGCTGTTGGCCCGCGAAGTTTACGACAGGATTGTCGCCTCGCGCGGCCCTTCAGTGGTGGCACTGGTCACGGGCGAAGAACGCATAGTGCCCGACCGCGCGCAGTATTGGGTCTGCACCGTTGAGGCAATGCCGCTGGACCTGGGTGCCGATTTTGTCGCGGTGGATGAGATTCAACTTTGTGCCGATCCAGAGCGGGGTCATGTGTTCACCGACCGTTTGCTGCGGGCGCGGGGCCTGCATGAGACGCTGTTTCTGGGGGCGGAAACCATGCGTCCGGCCATCGCTGGGTTGATCAAGAATGTGCAATTCATCAAGCGCGAACGGTTTTCCGAGCTGACCTATACCGGCTCGAAAAAAATCAGCCGGATGCCAGAACGCTCTGCCATCGTTGGGTTTTCGGTGGAAAACGTCTATGCGATTGCCGAGCTGATCCGCCGCACCAAGGGCGGTTGCGCGGTGGTGATGGGCGCGCTGAGCCCGCGCACCCGCAACGCGCAGGTGGCCTTGTATCAGAACGGCGATGTCGATTATCTGGTGGCGACCGATGCGATTGGCATGGGGCTGAATCTCGATATCAAGCACATCGCCTTTGCTGCCACGTCGAAGTTTGACGGCCGGCGGATGCGCGCGCTTTATCCGCAGGAACTCGCGCAGATTGCCGGACGGGCAGGGCGCTATCAGGAAAACGGCACCTTCGGGGTGACGGGCGAGGTGCGCCCGATGGAAGATGAGACTGTCGAGGCGATCCAAGAGCATCGCTTTGATCCGGTGCGTAAACTCGAATGGCGCAACCACGATCTAGAGTTTGGCAGCGTTGAGCGGCTGATTCGCAGCCTTGAGGCCCCGACGCAAAACAAATGGCTGGCCCGCGCCCGCGATGCCGATGACATGCTGGCGCTGAAATACCTGTCGGAACTGCCCGAGGTGAAAGAAAAGCTGAACACGCCGCAGCGGATAAAACTGTTGTGGGAGGTTTGCCGCATCCCCGATTTCCGCAACGCAGCGGGGAATGAGCATTTCACTTTGCTCGCGCGAATTTTCGATTTCCTGACCGGGCGCGGCCTTGCGCAAACCCGAATCCCGTCGGATTGGCTGGAAAAGGCCCTCGCGCGGATAGATAAAGCGGGCGGCGACATTGATACCATCTCGAAACGGCTGGCCTATATCCGCACCTGGACCTATGTTGCGCAGCGCAAGGGCTGGACTGATAACGAAAGCCATTGGCGCGCCGAGACGCGCGCTGTAGAAGACCGATTGTCGGATGCGCTGCATGGCGCTTTGACGCAACGATTTGTTGACCGGCGCACGTCCGTGCTGTTGCGGCGGTTGAAGCAGAAGGAGACCCTCGTGGCCGAGGTGAATGACAAGGGCGAAGTGACGGTTGCAGGCGAGTTCGTCGGCCGTCTTGAGGGGTTCCGTTTCCGTCAGGATGCGACCACTTCCAATGAAGAGGCGGCAACGCTGCGGCAAGCGGCCTTCGCGGCGCTAAAGCCGGAATTCCATCTGCGGGCGGATCGTTTTTATAACGCACCCGATACCGAGCTGGATTTCACCGAGCAGGGGGGCCTGATGTGGGGCACCCAAGCGATGGGCAAGCTGATCAAGGGCGCTGAACCTGCGCGTCCCGGCGTCGAAGCGTTTGTGGATGAAGAAGCTGGCCCGGATGTCGCCGATAAAGTGCGTCGGCGTTTGCAGCACTTCATCGACCGCAAGGTGGCCGCAAACTTTGAACCCTTGCTGGCGATGGGCCGCGATGAAACCCTGACCGGGCTTGCCCGCGGCTTTGCCTTCCGTCTGGCCGAAGGTCTGGGTGTGATCCCCCGCGAGAATATCGCCAATGAAGTTAAAGAACTGGACCAAGAAGCCCGTGGCGCGTTGCGCAAGCATGGCGTGCGGTTTGGTCAGTTCACCGTGTTCCTGCCCGCGTTGCTGAAACCCGCGCCGACACGGTTGCGGTTGGTGTTGTGGTCGCTGTGGAATGGCTTGGATGAATTTCCCGAAAGCCCGCCTCCGGGCCTTGTGACCATCCCGAACATCCCCGCCGTGCCGAAAATGCACTACACACTGGCGGGCTATCACCCTTCAGGCGCACGCGCGATCCGCATTGATATGCTGGAACGTCTGGCCGACATCCTGCGCACCAAAGATAGCCGTGCAGGATTTGAAGCGACGCCGGATATGCTGTCGATCACAGGCATGACGCTGGAGCAGTTCAACGACCTGATGGGTGGTTTGGGCTATAAGGGCGAAAAGGCCGAGCGTGCCAAGGTTAAGGCGGTTCCGATCCCGGTGGCGGTTGATCCTGCTGCCCCTGTGCAACCGATCCCGGAAGGCGAATCGGCGTTCGTTCTGCCCGACCCAGAAGCGGCGCCAGAGATGGAGTCGTTCTACACCTTCACTTGGGCGCCAAAACCGCGCCCGCGCCCGGAACGCCCCGCGCGTCCTGAGCGTGCGCCCCGTGCCGACGCGCCTGCTGCCGAGCGTGGTCCGCGCCCGGATCGTGGGCCTAGGCCAGATCGCGGCCCGAAGAAGGAGGGCGATACGCCCAGCGGCGACCGTGGCCCGCGTCCCGACCGCGCGCCGCGTGTTGAAGGTGACAAGCCTGCACAAGCAGATCGTGGCCCGCGTCGCGATGGTGAAAAGCGCGAAGGTTATAAGGGCAACAAACCGCATGGCGGCAAGCCAAATGACCGCGATACCAAGCCGAAAACCTACGAACAGCGCTCACCGCGCGCTGAAAAGCCGATCGATCCCGACAACCCCTTCGCCGCTTTGATGGCGTTGAAGGCCAAACTCTGATTTTCGGAATCTGATTGGCCGGGCAGGGGGCAAAGCCACAAAAAGACGTTCAGCCGAAACTTCGGCTGGACAAATGGCTTTTCGCGGCACGGTTCTTTAAGACAAGGGACCTCGCCTCCGAAATGATAGAAAGCGGCCATCTGCGGCTGAACGGCTAGCGTTGCCGCAAGCCGGGGCATAGCGTGATGGAAGTCGATACGCTGACCTTTTCGCAGGGCCGCGGTTTGCGCGTGGTCCGCGTGCTGGTGCTGTCGGAACGAACGCCGGGGGCCAGCCCAAGAAGCTCGAGCGCTTTATCACGATCTTGCACCATCCGCCGATGCACCGCTTGAATGATCGCTTCAGCTTTAGTAGTCAGACAGCGCGGAAAGAGGAGCCTGCCCCATGACCTACGTTGTGATCGACAACTGCATTGCGTGCAAATACACCGATTGCGTCGAAGTGTGCCCGGTAGATTGCTTCTATGAGGGCGAGAACATGCTGGTCATCCACCCGGATGAATGCATCGACTGCGGCGTGTGCGAGCCGGAATGCCCCGCAGACGCAATACGCCCGGATACCGAGCCGGATATGGACGCTTGGGTCACCTTCAATCGCAAATATTCCGAAATGTGGCCGGTGATCGTCACCAAAAAAGACCCGATGCCGGGATACGAAGACCGCGATGGCGAAACCGGCAAGCGTGAGAAGTACTTCTCGGAGGCGCCGGGGCAGGGCAACTGAGCCAATGATGCATTGCTGATTCGGCATAGCAGTCGTAACGAATCAGGCACAACCCGGAAAATACCGTGATTCCAACGGGTAAAGCGCTGGCGCTTATCTGTTGCAGTGGTTGGAATCAGTGCATTTTTGTGTTATACAGAAGTTACAAATAAACACGGACGCCTGAAAAACCTCAAAGCTGCCCGCTTGGGGTGAAAATCTAGCTGAAAACTTAAGCCGTTCGATCGGGGTGATTCCCCGGGACGGTGATGTTTTTTGCGGAACAGGCTCCTGCCGAGGAAGCGACTGAATGACCAAATCGAAGAAGCCTGATTTTCGTCCGAATGAGTTCGTTGTGTATCCTGCCCATGGCGTTGGCCGCATCATCTCGATCGAAGAACAAGAAATTGCCGGGTTCGTTTTGGAACTGTTCGTGATTTCCTTCGAAAAAGACAAGATGACATTGCGGGTTCCGACCCATAAGGCCACCGATGTGGGCATGCGCTCGCTGTCTTCGCCGGATCTCGTCACCAAAGCGCTGGATACCCTGAAGGGTAAGGCGCGCGTCAAACGTGCGATGTGGTCGCGTCGGGCGCAGGAATACGAACAAAAGATCAACTCGGGCGATCTGATGGCGATTGCAGAAGTCGTGCGTGACCTGCACCGCTGCGATGATCAGCGTGAGCAGTCATATTCTGAGCGTCAGCTTTACGAAGCAGCGTTGGAGCGTCTGACCCGTGAAGTTGCCGCCGTTTCTGGCGTTGATGAGGCGGGTGCGCAGAAGAAAGTCGGCGATGTGCTGATCAGCCGCGCTGCCTGATCTGGTTTGAAATTTCGGAAAAGGTGGTCTTCGGGCCGCCTTTTTTATTGCTCGGCCTGTCTGTCGCGTGGCTCGTCCATATCGGGGAACAGCATGGCTTCAATCACCTCGGCGGGTTCGTCTGCCGCCATTGGTTTAACATCGTGCAACTCTTCCATCAGCGCAATTTCCAGATCGCGGTCCAACTGCTTGGCGCGCGCAATGTAGGCGTCATTCAGATGGGTGGGCTGTCCTGGCACCCACACTTCGGCCAGATCGCGCATCGCGCCGCGATCCACCCGGTAATAGGCCTGCGACACTTTCGCGGCCTCGTACTCAGAAAACCCCATATTTTCCAGTACATAACGCCCCGCCCGTATCGAGCTGTCAAAGGTTTCGCGCACGATGTCATTGGCACCCGCCTGATACAACTCATAGACATGCACCCGATCCCGCGCGCGCGCGACGATATGGATGTCAGGGCGACGTGATCTGGCATAGCGCACGATCCGGATTGCAGTGTCGCTGTCATCAACGGCAATCACGATCACCTGTGCCTCGGCCAGACCTGCCGCCTCCAGCAATTCGGGCCGTGCAGGATCGCCGAAAAACCCTTTCACGCCAAATTTGCGCATCGTTTCAATCGTGGTCATGTCGTTATCGAGCACCACCGTCGGGATGCCCGAGGTGCGGATCAGGCGATTGACCACTTGGCCAAACCGCCCGATTCCCGCGATGATCACCTGGCCTTTTTCGTCGATCTCATCGGGGGCTTGATCGGGCGTGCGGTGGGCAAAGCGGGCGCTAAGCCAATCATAGCCGATGAACAGCAATGGCGTCAGCAGCATCGACAGGCTGATCACCAACAGCCCCATTTGGCCTGCCGCCAACGGTAGCGCGCTTTCTGAGCGGGCAAAGCTGACGATCAGAAACCCAAACTCGCCACCCTGCGCCAAACTCAGCGAAAACAACCAACGGTCTTGCCGCTTCAATTTGAACACCAGCGAAATCGCCACCAGAATCAGCGCCTTCAGCAGCATTAATCCAAGGGTCAGCCCCAGCACGGTCATCGGCTCTCGCGCCAGCATCTTAAAGTTGATCCCAACGCCAACGGTCATAAAGAACAACCCCAGCAGCAGGCCCTTGAATGGTTTCAAATCGGCCTCCAACTGATGGCGGAACTCCGAGTTCGCCAGCACCACGCCGGCCACAAAGGTGCCCAAAGCCGGGGACAGCCCGACCAGCATCATCAGAAACGCGATGCCCAGCACCATCAGCAGGCTGATAAACGTGCTCATCTCGGGCAGTTTCGCGGCATGGACAAAGCGGAAAATCGGCCGACTTAAGTAGTGGCCCGCCAGCACGATCCCCGCGACAATCGCCAGCGTCAGCAGCCCCGCGCCCCAACCCGGCAGCGATTGCACCGTGGTGATCAGTTCTGAGGTCGCGGCCTGTTCGACCAATTCCTGTGGATTGCTGACACCGTAAACCTCGGACGTCGTGCTAACCATTTCTGGCAGTGCCAGCAGCGGAATGATCGCCAGCATCGGGATCACCGCCATATCCTGCGTCAGCAGCACCGAGAACGCCGAGCGCCCACCTTGCGTGCGCATCAGGTTCTTTTCAGACAGGGTTTGCAGCACGATGGCGGTGGATGACAGTGAAGCCATCATACCCAGAACCAGAGCCACCGCAGGCGTAACACCGAACCAAATCAAACCCATAGCCACGCTTGCCGTGGTCAGAACCACCTGTGCGCCGCCCATCCCGAGCAGTTTATGCCGCATTTCCCACAAAGATTTTGGCTCTAGCTCTAGCCCAATCAGGAACAGCATCAGCACCACGCCGAACTCGGCGAAGTGCTGCAGATCGGCGGTTTCCGCACCTGCAACGCCCAAAATTGGGCCCATCAGAATTCCGGCGGCCAGATAGCCCAGCACCGATCCCAAACCCAAACGCACCGCCAAAGGCACTACGCAAACAGCGGCACCTAGATAGATTGAGGCTTGCAGCAGAAAACTTTCCATCACGCACTTTCAGATTGGCAGCGGCTTTACATCAGCAATAAATTTAGGTTGGCAACAGCATTAAGTCGGCAGCGGGGCATCCGCCTTGAATTGGTCCATCACAATTTGGCTCTGCACCCGCGCCACGGCCGGATGCGGCAGCAAAAGCGTGTGGATCACCCGGTTCAAATCCGGCAGATCGGCGCACCAGACCCGCAGCAGGTAATCGGCCTCACCAGTCAGCGTCCAAGCCGAGATAATCTCAGGGCAAGTCGACACCAGCGTGCCAAAACTGCGCGCGGCATCCGGCGAATGCGTGGCCATTTGCACCTGCACAAACGCCTGCACCGTCAGCCCAACCTTGGCTGGCGACAGCCGTGCCGCATAGCCGACCACAAAGCCTTCGGCCTCCAGACGCTGCCTGCGCCGCGCGGCTTGGCTGGGTGACAGGTTCAACCGCTCGCCCAGTTCCTGCGTTGTCAGCATCGCATTGGCCTGTATCTCGGCCAGCAGACGTGAGTCGATAGCATCCAACATGCGGGTTTCTCGCGTCAAATTCAGGTATGCTGCGTGTATCGCGCGCACATAGTGGCAAAGCAATCAAATTACGCGCAAACGGCGTGTCACTAATGCGTTATTATGATAAAATGCAATTAAAAGAGGCACGCCATGGGTCCGTTTCCGCACGCCGCCGCAAAAGCCAGCATCAGCCCAGCCAATCCGGCGGGCACCGATGGTATGGAGTTTGTCGAATTCGCCCACCCAAATCCGCAAGAGTTGCGCGATCTGTTCACCCGCATGGGTTACAACCTGACCGCGCGGCACAACAGCAAAGCGATCGAACTTTGGCAGCAGGGCGACATCACTTATATCCTGAACGATGAACCCGGCAGCCATGGCCGCGATTTCGTCGCGCAGCACGGCCCCTGCGCCCCCGCGATGGGTTGGCGCGTGGTTGATGCGGCGCAGGCGTTTGACCATGCTGTCGCGAGTGGGGCAGCCCCATTTGAAGGCGCAAAGACGCTAGAGGTTCCGGCGATTGTTGGTATTGGCGGCTCTCTGATCTATTTTATCGATCAATACGGCGCAGCAAACCCCTACAAGGACTTCACCTTCACCGATCATCACCCCAAGGGCGTCGGCTTTTATTATCTCGACCACCTCACCCACAATGTCCACAAAGGCAATATGGACAAGTGGTTTGATTTTTATGGCCGAATCTTTGGCTTCAAACAGATCCGCTTCTTTGACATCGCGGGCAAACACTCTGGCCTGTTCAGCCGCGCGCTGACCTCAGCCTGCGGGCGTATTCGCATCCCGATCAATGAAGATCGCGGGGAAACCGGGCAGATTGTCGAATACCTCAAGCGTTACAATGGCGAGGGCATCCAGCATATCGCGGTCGGCGCGCAGGACATTTACACAGCCACCGATGAGATTGCTGCACGTGGGCTGAAGTTCATGCCGAAGCCGCTGATGGCCTATTATGAGCTGTCGAAAACCCGCGTGGCTGGCCATCAAGAACCGCTGGAGGCGATGGCCAGGCATGGCATCCTGATTGATGGTGAAGGCGTGGTGGATGGCGGTGAGACTCGCATCCTGCTGCAAATCTTCTCCAAAACTGTGATCGGCCCGATCTTTTTCGAGTTCATTCAGCGCAAGGGAGATGATGGCTTTGGCGAGGGCAATTTCCGCGCCCTGTTTGAAAGCATAGAGCAGGATCAGATTGATCGTGGCGTGCTGACAGCCGGCTGATCAAGGCGGTTTGGTTCTATCTGACACAACACCATCACACTGCGCGCAGGTCTTGGCGCGCAGTGCCGTTGCAGTGCCGTTCAAGATAAGTGCAAACGCTCTAGCCCTTGGGCATCGCCAAGGCCACCAAACGGCCGCCTTTTTGATAGCGCACTTCGGTTGCGGTGATCGCGGCGACGCGGCCACCACCGTCAATGGTATCGCCAACCCGCACTTTCTTGTAGCGTCCAGCTGCGGTGCGCACCAAAGCGTAACGCTTTGATTGCGTGCCATATACCCCAATCAGATTCAGTTTTGATAGGTTGATTGCATTCTTGAACGTCGCCTGCTTGGCCACAGTCGCCTTGGTCGGAATCCTTGGTGCCGCAGAGGCCACATCCGGCTCACCATCGGCTTCGGCGCTAGAGTTCTTGTCAGGGATCGCCGCCAGTCTCGGCTGCGGTTCTGCGGCGGGTTCGGGCTCTGGTTCGCGGGCAACTGCTGCAACGGCGGCTTCGACGGCGCGGCTCAGGTCTCGCGGACGCGCGGCAGGCTTGCGGCTGATCGCCACCGCCAGCTTCGATCCGCTGGTTAAGGCCGCCTCTTGGTTCAGCATCTCGGCTTGCGCTGTCAGTGACGCCGCCGCCGAGGCTTGCTGCGCTTGGCGTCCCGCTGACAGGATCGTCGCCGGGCGGGCAGAGGGGCGCAGCCCGGCAAGGCGGCTGTCGACCTCGGGCGCCAACACGCCCTGATCGGCGGCGGTGGGTGGCGTCAGCCCCTCGGGCCGGGTTTTTGGCTTTTTGCCTGCCAAAGCGGGGTCGGCATAAACAGTTGGGGCAGTTTCAGCGCTGGCCACTGAACCGGGCAAAGCTGCGTCCTCAACTACCGGTTTTGCGGCAGCCGCTGCCGCGATCACTGCCTCGGTCCGCGCGGTTGGCACTCGTGACGGCTTGCCCGCCCGCAGAAAAACGCCCTCAGGCGTGATAATTCCCTCGGGCGTCGGCGTGATCGCGCCATTGGATTCAAACTGATACACCGTGCCAAATGGCGGCGGCGCGGGCTGTGCCGCGGGCATCTGGTCACCTTGCGCCAGCGGCTGCACCAGCGACAGGGGATCGGGCGGCAGCGGTGCTGCATCCATCGAAGCGAGGAAAATCTCATCATCGGTGCCCGTCGTCGGGTTCACCGGGGCTGTGGTCTCATCGGCAACATCCAGAGCGGGCGCAGGCTCGGGGTCGGTGCCACTTAGATCTGCCGCATCAGGCGAGGCCACGTCGCCGTCCACCATGGGCACAGCCGGATCGCTGGCCGAAGCCGTATCCGACAACTCTGCCGGGTCTTGCATATCGGCCAACATCTCATCATTGGCATCCGGCATTTCCGTCGCAGGAATCGCCGTGCCATCTGGATTGTCCGCGCCAACCTGCACCGGCGCATCTGCCCCGGTGTTCCACGCGCCCAGCGAATAAGAAGACCAAGCTGCAATCATCGCCAATAGAAACAGCAAGACCACCGTCAGCAGCAGCCCAAGATAACGCGGTTTGCCACGCACTGGTTCGCGGGCCGCAAATCCACCGGGGCCGCGTGCAGAAGCGGGGCGCGTCACTGGCGGCTTCGGCAGGCCTGCACCCGCAGAGTCTGTGGATTTCAGCGGCGGTAGCGCCGAAGGGATCGCGACCTTGCTGCGGGGTTTGGCAGCAGTGGCACTTGATCCCGAGACCAAAGCCGACAGGCCGCGCAAACCGGGTTTGCTGGGCTTTGCTGACTTTACAGTCAGATCCGGTTTTGACATCGACGCGCGCGCTATACCCGATCCTTGCGCCCCAAACCCTTGCATCCCGGCCAGTGGTTTTGCCGCCGCCGGGCGCGGCACCCCAGATTTTGCCGCCCCCAGCGCCGGGGCCTTGTTCAACAGCGGCTCATTGCCCTGACGGCGGCTGGAGAACGCACCCAAAGCCGCAGCCGCAGGCATCGGCGGCAAATCATCGGCGATAACCGGATCAATCACCCGTGCCGCCTTGGCCGAAATCGCGGCCCGGATCACATCGGCACCCTGCGGCTCGTCATCACCCTCAGCCGCCTCATCGAAGACATCCAAAGCCATCGGCGCTTCTTCCACCTCGACCACCGGCTTGCGGGGTGCAGGCGGAGGCAGTGCAGGCTGCGGGATCGGGGCCGACAGCGTATCGGCGAGGGCTGCGATCAACGCGTTGTCGTCATCTAATGATGCGGCGGGCTCGGATCGCGCGGGCCGCGTATTATCTACATGTGCGGCACGCGAAGCATAATCTGTAGGCAGCCAGGTTTCTTCCGCCGCAACCGCTGCCGGCGGGATATCATTGGGTGCCGCGACAAGGGCTTCGGGCTCAACCACCTCGTCCAACGCGCGCAGGTCTTCGGGCGTGGGGCTGACTTCCGTCTTGGACAGATCGTCAGCTGCGATGACAGTTTCCGGCTCAACCACAACTTTGGGCTCAACCGCGGCCGCAGGTACCGCAACCATAGGGTCCAAAACCTCAGGCTGCAAAACCTCAGGCTCACTCACAACCTCAAACTCGGGCGCACTCTTCAGTATCGGTGCCAGCGCTTCAACTGGCGTCTGAACGACAGGCTCAACGGCCTGCGCCGCAGCGCCGAAGCTGCGCGCCACGATCATCACTGGGCCGCTGTCGCGCTCGACCTTTGCCCCTTTCGGGATCAGTGAGGCGGCCATCGCCGACAGGCCAAACCAAGGCTCTGCCGCAAAGCTGTCGGGCTCGGGGGCTGCGACGAAGGCAATCGGGTTCAAGCGATGCTCGGCGGCAAAACTTTCCGCCTCGGCCAAGGTCTCTTTGGCGATCACCGCCACCTGCACTTCTGACCCCGTCCCGGTGTAATCAAACGCCAGATCGGCGACATCGTATGGCGTGCGGCCTTCTAGCGCCGCCACAACCTGCGCGTGGCGCGTGGCCTCATCCGGCCCTGGCGCGTGGACGGTGAGATACAGGATCTGTTCATTCGGGATCACCAGCTTGGTGGTCATCCCGCGCGGCGACAGGCCAAGGGCTGTAGCGCGCAGATAGCCCAAAGCCTCGGTCAGATCGGGCGTGTCAAGCGGAACAGTCCCCACCAACTGCCAGCCACCGCCAGAGCGGTGCAGCAAGCTGATGGTTTCATCCCGGAAGTCGAGTGCAAAAGCTGGTTTCATTTCACGGGTCTAGCACATTGGGGGTACCGCCGGAAACGCTCTACGGCTGGTTTTGCTCTTCCTATAGCAGCTTTTTGCCGAAGGAAAGAAAAAGGCAGGTAGACCGCCAAGGAATGGCTTGCGGCGCCCGTCATAGCATTACACCTAAGACGTATAACATTTGGAGGTTCCCATGCGTGTTCTTAATGCCCTGCTGCTGTCTGCCGCTTTCGTCCTGCCGATTGCGGCCCCGGCCCTTGCCGAAAATGTGATCACCGTGACGGGTGAAGGCACGGTTCAGGTCACCCCCGATATGGCGACGATCTCGCTGGGTGTCACCACAGATGGTTCGTCGGCAGCCGAGGCGATGGCGGCCAATTCCAAGGCGCTGCAAGCCGTGATTGACCGTTTGAAATCGGCGGGGATCGAAGACCGCGATCTGCAAACCTCAAACCTGTCGCTGAACCCGAATTGGGTCGGCTATGATGCGGGCCAAACCCCGAAAATCGCAGGCTATGTGGCCTCGAACATGCTCAGCGTGCGGGTGCGGGCGTTGGATACGCTGGGCACTGTGCTGGATGCCAGCATCACCGATGGCGCGAACACGCTGAACGGCATCACCTTTGATCTTGCGGCCCCGCGCCCGGCGCAAGATGAAGCCCGCAAAGCCGCTGTCGCTGACGCGAAGGCCCGCGCTGAATTACTGACCACGGCAGCAGGTGTGAAACTGGGCAAGATCGAGACGATCGCCGAAAGCGCAGGTTACGGTGCGCCGATGCCGATGTTCCGCGACGAATCCAAAGCGGCTTCGGCGGTGCCTGTGGCCTCTGGTCAGATCGGTATGACGGCTTCCGTGACGATCACCTACGCGATCGTGGAGTAACTTTGCGTTTCATCTGTTCATAAATATCCCCGCCGGAGGCATCCGAGACTTGCCTTAGAAGCCTCCGGCGGGAGTATTTCAAAAAGAGCAAGCCCAGACGGGATAACGGTCTGGGCTTGCTGGTTTTTACGCTGTAGCCGCCGTCAGGGCCTGATCCAGATCGGCGATGATATCGCGCACATCCTCAATCCCGATCGACAGACGCACCACATTCGGCGCGGCTCCCGAGCGGATTTTTGCCTCATCGTCCAACTGGCTGTGGGTGGTCGAGGCCGGATGGATGATCAGGCTGCGGGTATCGCCGAGGTTGGCAACATGGCTGAACAGTTTCACATTATCCACCAGCTTGACGCAGGCGTCATAGCCGCCATTCACCGCGAAGGTGAACAACGCCCCTGCACCCTTAGGGGTGATTGACTCGGCGCGTTTGCGGTAGGGCGAGGAATCCAGGCCAGCATAGGTCACGAACTCCACCCGAGGGTCTTGCTCCAGATATTCCGCGACGATCTTGGCGTTCTCAACATGGCGCTGCATCCGCAGGCCAAGGGTTTCAATCCCCATCAGCGTGTAATGCGCGCCCTGCGGGTTCATCGTCATCCCGAGATCGCGCAGGCCGACAGCGATGGAGTGGAAGGTAAAGGCCATCGCGCCCAATGCCGCATGGAAGGTAAGGCCGTGATAAGCGGGTTCGGGTTGGCTGAGGCTGGGGAATTTATCGCTCGCCGACCAGTCGAATTTGCCGCTGTCGACGACGACCCCACCGGTGACCGTGCCGTTGCCGGTCAGGTATTTGGTGGCGGAATGGACCACCAGGGTGGCCCCATGTTCGATGGGTTTGCAGAGATAAGGTGTGGCGGTGGTGTTGTCGACGATCAAGGGGATGCCCGCCTGATCGGCGATGCGGGCGAGAGCATCGAGGTCGCTGACATAGCCGCCGGGATTGGCGATGGTTTCGCAGAAAATCGCGCGGGTGTTGGCGTCAATGGCGTGTTCGACCGCCAGCAGGTCTTCGGTATCAACGAATTTTGCCGACCAGCCGAAGCGTTTTATGGTCTGGCTGAATTGGGTGATCGTGCCGCCATAAAGCCGCGACGAGGCGACGATGTTAAGGCCCGGCCCCATCAGGGGAAACAGCGCCATGATTTGCGCTGCATGACCTGAGGAGCAGCAGATCGCCCCCGCGCCGCCTTCAAGAGCGCAGACCCGGTCGGCCAGCGCCGAGACGGTGGGGTTGGTCAGGCGGGAATAGATGTAGCCGATTTCTTGCAGGCCGAAAAGTTTGCGGGCGTGTTCGGCGTCGCGGAAAACGTAGGCCGTGGTTTGGTAGATCGGGACCTGCCGCGCGCCCGTCGCGGGGTCGGGGGCGGTGCCTGCGTGGATGGCAAGGGTATCGAAGCCTAGGGGTGCGGTCATGGTATCCTCCGGGAATGAATGGGCGCAGGGTAGGCTGGCCAGCAGAGTCGGGCAACGGGAAAGTATGACGAAGTCCCGCGTTGGGACCGTTTGGAAAATTGTTGTTTATCAAAGGGGTGGTTTTGGGCGTTTAGGGTTTGTTAAGGCTTTGGCGGAAGGGGTCTGTTCTGCGCCGGGGGTTTTTGGTGGGAGGTTGAAGCCTCCGGCGGGAGTATTTTTGCCAAGGTGAATGGTTAAGGGCGCAGCAGTTTTGTCAGCGCCGCGATCAGGGTTTCGGTGCCTGCCATCGTCGTCAAATTGCCGGGTGAGAGGCGAAGGGTTTGGCTGCGGGCGTCGGTGGTGATGCGTTGGGCGCGCAGGATGCCGACGATTTCGGCGGCTTTGTGGGTTTCTGGCAGGCGCAACATGATCGAGCCGCCGCGTTTTTCAGGCGCGCGGGGGGTGAGCAGGGTGAGGTTTAGATCATCGGCGGCCTTGATCAGGCGGGCGGTGAGGTGGCGGTTGTGGGCCAGCAGGTCAGCTTGGTTTTGGGTCGCGTGCCAGTCCAATGCGGGTAGGCTGGCCAATGCTGCCATGGTGCCGGGGGTGCCGCTGTCGTAACGGCGAATGTCGGGGGCGTATTGGAACGCAGTGATGTCCCAGTTGAACGGGTTTTCCTGGCTGAACCAGCCGCGCAGTTCGGGATGACAATGTGGCGTCAGGCGGGGGCTGACGTAGAGGATCCCTGCGCCGGGGGTGCCGCACATCCATTTGAGACTGGTGGAGACGGTGAAATCCACCTCGGGCGCCATCACGTCATAGGGGAGCAGGCCAGCGGCTTGGGTGATATCGGTGCCGATCAGGCTGCCCATGCGCCGACCGTGGGCCACCATGCGTTTGAGATCAATGCGGTGCGAGGTGAGCGAGGACACCCATGTCAGCAGCGCGAGGCCAACGTCTGGCGTCCATGCTTCGAGGAAATCGTCATCCTCGACATAGCCCATGCCTTGGCGCAGGGGCACGGTGTGCAGGGTGAAGCCGTATTTCTCGGCCATGCCATTGAGCAGGAAGTGGTTGGACGGGAAGCAATCGGCCCCGATCAGCACTTTGCGGCCCTTCAGGTGGCTTTCCGGTAGCGAGGTCAACAGCGCGTGGAAACCGGCGGTGACGTTTTCGGTGGCGGTGATGGATTGGCTGGCGGCGTTCAGGATAGCGCGCCAGCGGTCGATGAAATTCTGCCGTTTTCCAAGGGCATAGGCCCATTGGCTGTCATCGGGCTTGCCCCAAACACCCGCAAATTCGGTCATTGCGGCTGCGAGATCGGCGGTCTTGCCGGGATACATGCCGATGGAATGGTAAAGGAAATAGGCGTCAGACATGGGGATCACCGGGTGAGGAAGGGGGCGGGGGCGTAGCGGGGTTTCAGGGCCTCGGGGGCGTTTTCTGCAAGGCTTTGCAGGGTGGCGAGGACTTTTGGGGTTGTGTGAAGGGCGAGGGTCTCGAACGGGCCGCGCGGGAAGTTGAGGCCAAGCTTCAAAGCGGTGTCGATGCCTTCGGGCGTGGTGCCGCCTTCGGCGAGCAGCCATGCGGCCTCGTTGACTAAGGTGGCTTCGATGCGCAGGGCGATTTTGGGGTTGGCTTTTGCAATGGCTTGCGCGGGGTATAGGAAGCCTTGGCTGGATTTGCGACCCAAGTTGCCGCTGGCGACTTGGGCTTTCAGGGCTGCGAAGACGTGGTAGCGGGGATGGTTTTGCATAGCGCTTGCAAGGCCCTCGGTGGCCGCAAGGTTGATGTCGGCACCGATCAGGTCAATCAGCGCGAAGGGGCCAAGACGGTAGCCTGCGGCCATCATCGCGGCGTCGATGTCTTGCACGGCGTGGCCTTCTTCCAGTAGGGCGAGGGCTTCGCCGTAATAGGGGCGCGCACAGCGGTTGACGATGAAGCCGGGGCGGTCAGGGCATTGGATGACGGTCTTGCCAGCCGCTTCGGTGATCTGGCGGGCGAGCGTGAGGGCGGCGGCAGAAGTGCCTGCGTGGGGGGCGAGTTCGACCAATTTCATCGCGGTGGGCGGGTTGAAGAAGTGCAGCGCAAGGATGCGGTCAGGGTGTCGGGCGGTGCTGGCGATGCTTGCTACGGGGATTGAGGAGGTGTTGGTGGCGAGCACGGCATTTGGCGTCAGGATGGTTTCAAGTTCGGCAAAGAGCGCCTGTTTGGCATCGAGGCGCTCGATGATGGCCTCGATCACCAGATCGCAGGGCGCGATCTCGGCTATGCTTGCGGTGATGTGCAGGTTGGACAGCGTCGCATCGCGGGCCTCTGGCGTGAGTTTTTCAGCGCTGACGCGGGCGTTCAGGGCGTCGGACATGCGTTGACGGGCACTGGCGCGCGCAAGCGGCTGGGCATCGGTGGCGATGGTGAAAAAACCAGCCTGTACAAAGATTTGCGCGATCCCTAAGCCCATTGTGCCGAGACCGATGATGCCGATTTTGGGGCTATTGCTGGGCTGCATCAGGTGCCTGTGAAGCTGGGTTTGCGCTTGTCGCGGAAGGCGCGGATGCCTTCGGCTTTGTCGGCGGTGTCCATCAGGGATTCAAAATTTGCGCGTTCCAAGGCGAAGGCGCGAGCGGTTTCGTCGCCTGCGACAAGGGCGGCTTTGGCGGCTTGCAGCGCGAGGGGCGCGCGTTGGCTGAGTTTTGCGGTAAGGTTGATGGCGTCGGGCAGGGCGGAGCCTTCCGTGAGGTAGGCAGCGATGCCCCAGGCGTGGGCGGTTTGCGCGTCGATGATTTCCCCGGTCAGGATCATCCGGCTGGCGCGGGCGCGGCCTGCAAGCGCCAGCAACCGCTGGGTGCCGCCTGCGCCGGGGATCAGGCCAAGGTTGGTTTCGGGCAGGCCGAGTTTTGCGGTTTCGCCCAGAACGATAAGGTCGGCCATCAGGGCGAGTTCCAGCCCGCCACCTAAAGCAAAGCCGTCGATTGCGGCGATCAGCGGTTTGGGGAAGGCGCGGATCGTGGCCCAATAGGCTTTGCGGGGGTCGGCGACGGCCTGCGCGCTGGTTTTGGCCTCGATTTCGGTGATGTCGGCGCCTGCCGCAAAATTGCCCTCGGTGCCGGAGAGCAGGACTGCGCGGATCTTGGGGTCGGTGGCGGCTTGGGTCAGCGTATCGGCCAAAGCCGCAAGCGTCGCGGTGTTCAGCGCGTTCTTTACCGCAGGGCGGTTCAGCGCGATGTGCAGCCAGAATGGGTGCGGGGTGATAGCCAAGTTTTCCATGGACGCACTATGCGGGGTGGGCGAAAAATTTCAAGCGAGAAATTTCAAGCTTGAAATTGTTTTGCCGTGATGGCAGGCTGATGCAAACGCATTGGAGGGATTGCCATGAAGGTTCTGTGTTTGGGCGGTGGTCCGGCGGGCTTGTATTTCGCGATCTCGATGAAGCTGCGCGATGCCTCACACGACGTTGTGGTGATGGAGCGTAACAAAGCCAATGATACCTTTGGCTGGGGGGTGGTGTTGTCGGATGATGCTTTGGGGCGGATGGCTGCGAACGATCCGATCTCGACACAGGCCATTCGCGATCAGTTCGCCTATTGGGACGATATTGCGGTCGTACATAACGGTGTGCGCACGGTGTCGGGCGGGCATGGCTTTGCCGGGATTGGCCGTAAGGCGCTGCTGATCCTGCTGCAAGCGCGGGCGCGGGAATTGGGCGTCGATCTGCGGTTTGAGACAGAGTTCAAATCGGCGGAAGAATACCGCAAGGACTATGATCTTGTGGTGGCGACGGATGGTCTTAACAGTCTTGTGCGGCGCGAATATGCCGAGGTGTTTCAGCCGGATATTGATGTGCGCAAGTGTAAGTTTGTTTGGCTGGGGACGCACGCCAAATTTGAGGACGCCTTTACCTTCATCTTCGAGAAAACCGAATACGGCTGGGTCTGGGCGCATGTTTACCAGTTTGACGCCGATACCGCGACCTTCATCGTCGAATGTAGCCCGGATACTTGGGAGCTGTGGGGCTTCGAGGATATGACCAAAGAGGAAACGGTGGAAACCTGCCGCAAGATCTTTGAACGGCATCTCGGCGGCCATGATCTGATGTCGAACGCGGCGCATTTGCGCGGCTCGGCGGTGTGGATGCAGTTTCCACGGGTGATTTGCGCGCAATGGTATCATGAGAATGTGGTGCTGATGGGCGATGCGACGGCGACCAGCCATTTCTCAATCGGTTCTGGCACCCGGCTGGCGTTTGATAGCGCGATTGCTTTGGCGGAATATCTGCATTCGGAGCCGACCAAAGAGGCGGCGTTTGAGCGCTATCAGGCAGAGCGACGGGTGGAAGTGTTGCGGCTGCAATCGGCGGCGCGCAATTCGCTGGAGTGGTTTGAGGAGGTCGAGCGTTATCTCGATATGCCCGCGCCGCAGTTTGCCTATTCGCTGCTGACGCGTTCGCAGCGGATCAGCCATGAGAATTTGCGGATGCGCGATCCGGCGTGGCTGCGATCGGCCGAGGATTGGTTTGCAGCACAATATGGCGGTGCGCCTGGCCGTGCGCCGATGTTCACGCCGTTTCAGTTGCGCGGCATGACGCTGGAAAACCGCGTGGTGGTGTCGCCGATGGCGCAATATCGTGCGGTCGAAGGCGTGCCGGGCGATTGGCATTTCGTACATTACGCAGAGCGCGCCAAAGGCGGCGCTGGGCTGGTGTATACCGAGATGACCTGCGTGTCCGCCAATGGCCGGATCACGCCGGGTTGCACGGGGCTGTATACGCCCAAGCACGAATTGGCGTGGAAGCGGATCAACGATTTTATCCATGCTGAGACAAAAGCCAAGACCTGCTGCCAGATTGGTCATTCCGGGCGCAAGGGATCGACGCAAGTCGGCTGGGCCGATGCCGATGCACCGCTGGTGTCGGGGAATTGGCCGTTGCTCAGCGCTTCTGCAATCCCGTGGCAAGAGGGCAATGCGACCCCGAAAGCCATGGACCGCGATGATATGGACAGCGTTCTGCGCCAGTTCATCAAGGCAACCGAGATGGCCGAGGGCTCGGATTTCGACATGATCGAGCTTCACGCGGCGCATGGCTATCTGATCTCGTCGTTCATCTCGCCGTTGTCGAATGTGCGGGAAGATGAATACGGCGGCAGTTTGGAAAACCGGATGCGTTATCCGCTGGAAGTGTTCCGCGAGATGCGGCGCTATTGGCCGGGGCATAAGCCGATGTCGGTGCGGATTTCTGCCAATGACTGGGCGGAAGGTGGGGTGACGCCTGCGGAGGCTGTGCAGATTGCCCAGATGTTCGCGGCAGAAGGCGCTGATATTATTGACGTATCGGCGGGGCAGACCTCGATGGACGCGAAGCCTGTATATGGTCGGATGTTCCAGACGCCCTTCTCGGACCGCATCAAGAATGAGGCGGGACTTGCGACGATGGCGGTTGGCAATATCACTGAGGCCGATCAGGTGAACCAGATATTGCTTGCGGGGCGGGCGGATTTGGTCTGCTTGGCACGGGTGCATCTGGCCGATCCGTATTGGACTTTGCATCAGTCGGTGGCCTTGGGCGACACAGGCACCGCATGGCCGAAACCCTATCTTGCGGGCCGTGATCAGGCACGGCGGTTGGTGCAGAAGTCGGAAGGCCCGATCCGGGTATGACTGGGCCGGGTATGATCCTCTCGGGTAACAGTCTGGCTGGCAAACGCGTTTTGATCACCGGGGGCGGCTCGGGTGCAGGCGAGAACCTTGCGCTGGGCTTTGCGCAAGCGGGGGCCGAAGTGGTGATCGCGGGGCGTCGGATCGAGGCGTTGCAGGCGGTGGCTTTGTTGTCGCCGGGTATCCGGGCGGTGCAGGCGGATGTGACCGATGAAGCCTCGGTGCGGGCGATGTTTGCGCAAGCCGGGCCATGCGATGTGGTGATCGCCAATGCCGGGGCCGCGGATTCGACGGTGATGGCGAAGACCTCGCTTGCCCAGTGGAATACGATGATTGCGGTGAACCTGACGGGGGTGTTTTTGACCCTGCGCGACGGCTTGAACCAGATGCCGGGCTGGGGGCGGTTGATCTCGGTGGCGTCAACAGCGGGGCTGAAGGGCTATGCCAAGGTCGCCCCCTATGCGGCGGCAAAGCACGGGGTGATTGGGCTGACGCGGTCTTTGGCCTTGGAAATTGCCAAGCGTCCGGTGACGGTGAATGCGATTTGTCCGGGGTTTCTCGACACGCCGATGACCGATCACTCGGTTGAGGTGATTGCCGAGAAAACCGGGAAATCCTTGGATGAAGCGCGGGCCGTTTTGGCGGCGATGAACCCGCAGGGGCGGCTGATCGCGCCTTCGGAAGTCACCGCGATGGCGTTGTTTCTGTGTGGGCCGGGCTCGGAAGGGGTGAACGGGCAGGCTTTGACGATTGCGGGGGGGGAATTGTGAGTGATCTGTCAAAGCGGCGTCTGAAGATGTGGATCCGGATGTTGGGGGTGACGCGCAGTTCCGAGTCGCACCTGCGCGAGTTTCTGCGGGTGAAACACGACACCACTTTGCCGCGTTTTGACGTGCTGGCAGCTCTGTACCGGCGGCGGGATGGCGTGACGATGTCAGAGCTTTCCCGGATGCTGCTGGTCTCTAACGGCAACGCGACGGCGGTGGTGGATCGGCTGGAAAAAGACGGCCTCGTTCTGCGCACCCAAAGCGATCAGGACCGTCGCACGGTGTTTGTGGCGCTGACGCCGCAGGGTCTGGCGGATTTTGAGGGGCTGGCGAGCGACCACGAGCGCGAGGTGGATCGGCTGTTTGGTGGGCTGTCAGAGCCAGATTTGGACAGCCTGACCGAGATTTTGAAAAGGATGGGCCGAGCATGACCGAAGGCATCAAACTGGCGGATTTTAAGCCCGCGCATTTTCTGTGGGACGTCACCGACCGGGTCGCTGTGCTGCGGTTGAACCGACCCGAGCGCAAGAACCCGCTGACGTTTGAGAGCTATGCCGAGCTGCGCGATTTGTTTCGCAATCTGGTCTACGCGACGGATGTCGATGTGGTGGTGCTGGCGTCGAACGGTGGTAATTTCTGCTCGGGCGGCGATGTGCATGATATCATCGGGCCGCTGATCGGGCTGCCGATGAAGGATTTGCTGGCGTTTACCCGGATGACCGGAGATTTGGTCAAGGCGATGATTTCCTGCGGCAAACCGATCATTGCGGCGGTGGATGGCGTGGCCGTGGGCGCAGGGGCGATCCTTGCGATGGCCGCCGATCTGCGGCTGGCGACGCCGGAGGCGAAATGCGCATTTTTGTTCACCCGGGTCGGGCTTGCGGGCTGCGATATGGGGGCGTGCGCGATGCTGCCGCGGATTATCGGGCAGGGTCGGGCTGCGGAATTGCTGTACACGGGCCGGGTGATGACGGCGGCAGAAGGCGAGCGCTGGGGCTTCTGGAATGCTTTGCACGGTGTCGATGCGCTGGAAGCCGAGGCGCTGGTGCTGGCGCGGCGCTTGGCGGCGGGTCCGTGCTTTGCGCATGGCGTGACCAAGACGCAATTGTTGCAGGAATGGGACATGGGTCTGCTGGCGGCGATTGAAGCCGAAGCGCAGGCGCAAGCGATCTGTATGCAGACGAAAGATTTTGAACGCGCTTATCGCGCGTTCGTGGCCAAGCAAAAGCCGGTTTTCGCGGGGGATTGATGCGCCTTTGGCAAGCCCCGGGGTACTGCCCCCGTCTATTGGTTTCTTGAGCCAATGGCAAAACCAATAGGCACCTGGAATATTTGAGCGCAGAGGATGAACTATGTCGGACCAAAGTTTTCTAAGCTGGCCGTTTTTTGAGGACCGTCATCGGGCGTTGGCGGCGGCTTTGGAGGCTTGGGCTGCGGTGCATCTGCCCGTTGATCATGGTGATGTCGATGCGGCGTGCCGGGGGCTGGTGGCGATGCTGGGGGCGGGCGGTTGGCTGCAGCACTCTGGCGCAGGGATCGGCGAAAACCTGGACGTGCGCAGTCTGTGTCTGATCCGCGAGATTTTGGCCCGCCATGATGGGTTGGCAGATTTTGCCTTTGCAATGCAGGGGCTTGGCATGGGGGCGGTGTCGCTGTTTGGTTCGGATGTGCAGCGCGAATGGTTGGGGCGGACGCGCGCGGGAACGGCGATTTCGGGATTTGCTTTGACTGAACCGGCATCGGGGTCGGATGTGGCGGCGACCAGCACCACTGCGGTGCCGGGGCCGCAGGGCTGGGTGCTGAACGGCGAGAAGACCTATATCTCGAACGGCGGGATTGCCGATGTCTATGTGATCATCGCGCGGACGGGCGAGGCTCTGGGCGCGAAGGGGCTATCGGCGTTTTTGTTGCCTGCCGATACGCCTGGGTTGCGGGTGGTAGAGCGGATCGAAGTGATTGCGCCGCATCCACTGGCGCATTTGGCGTTGCAGGAAGTTGTGTTGCCGGAAACCGCGCTGATCGGGCGGGCCGGGGACGGCTTTAAGATCGCGATGTCGGTGTTGGATGTGTTCCGCTCTACCGTTGGCGCTGCGGCTTTGGGCTTTGCGCGGCGCGCACTGGATGAGGCTTTGACACGCGTTCAAAACCGTCGGATTCAGGGTGCGGCGTTAAGCGAATTGCAGATGGTGCAGGGGCATCTGGCGGATATGGCGTTGCAGGTTGATGCCTCGGCGCTGCTGATCTACCGCGCGGCTTGGGTGAAGGATCAAGGCGCAGCGCGGATCAGCCGGGAGGCCGCAATGGCTAAGCTTTATGCCACCGAAGCGGCGCAGAAGGTGATTGATATGGCGGTGCAGCTGCATGGCGGTGATGGCGTGCGGCATGGCTTTGCAGTCGAGGCTTTGTACCGCGAAATCAGGGCGCTGCGGATTTATGAAGGTGCGTCAGATGTGCAGCGCATCGTGATCGCGCGGAGTATTTTGGGATGACTTATACCCGCGAGATTCAGATCGAGTTCAACCACTGCGACCCGGCGGGGATCGTGTTTTATCCGCGCTATTTTGAGATGACCAACTCGGTCGTGGAGAACTTTTTCAACGATGTGGTCGGGCGCAGTTTTGCCTCGATGCATCGGGGTGCCGCGAACGGTGTGCCGACGGTGGCGCTTGCGGCGGAATTTGTAGCCCCGTCCCGTCTTGGCGATAAGGTGCTGTTTTCACTGACGATTGAGAAAATCGGGCGCTCTTCGGTCAGTTTGAAGATTGCGGGCCATATGGGCGCCGAATTGCGACTGCGCGTGGCGCTGACTTTGGTGTGGATCGACGGCATGAAAGCGGCGGCTTGGCCCGACGCGATGCGGGCGCGCCTGATGGCATATATGGAGGACGCGGCATGAGTCATGAGGTTTTGCACCCGAAAAACTGGAAGCCTGCACGGGGCTATGCCAATGGCATGGCGGCCTCGGGACGGATGGTTTTCACTGGCGGCCTGATCGGTTGGAACGTCGATCAAGAGTTTGAAACCGATGATTTTGTGGGCCAGGTTGAGACGGCGTTGCGGGGGATTGTCGAAGTGCTGGCTTGCGCCGGGGCGCGGCCCGAGCATCTTGTACGTTTGACGTGGTATGTCACCGATAAGAACGAATATCTAAGCAATCTGAAGGGCCTGGGTGCGATTTACAAAGACGTGATCGGGCGGCATTATCCGGCGATGGCGCTGGTGCAGGTGGTGGCTTTGGTCGAGGACCGCGCGAAAGTTGAGATTGAGGCGACCGCCGTTATTCCGGAGGCTGTGTGATGTTGGGGCCGACTGGGCATAGTGATACGTTCACCCGTGACCGTTTGCCACCTGCTGATCAGCAGCCAGAGTTTCTGCTGGAGGGCTTTGATTACCCCGAGTATCTGAACGCAGCGGTCGAGCTGACGGATCGGATGGTCGAAAAGGGCTTTGGCGACCACACGGCTTTGATCGGAAACGGGCGGCAGCGTACCTATAAAGAACTGACTGATTGGTCGAACCGTTTGGCGCATGTGTTGGTTGAGGATTACGGCATAAAACCCGGCAATCGTGTGCTTATTCGCTCTGCCAACAATCCTGCGATGGTGGCCTGTTGGTTGGCCGCGACCAAGGCCGGGGCGGTGGTGGTCAACACCATGCCGATGCTGCGGGCGGGCGAGCTGGTGCAGATTGTCGATAAAGCCGAGATCGCTTTGGCCCTGTGCGACACAAGGTTGATGGAGGAGTTGGTGACTTGCGCCAAGACCTCGGGGTTTCTGAAAACCGTGGTCGGCTTTGACGGCACGGCGAACCATGATGCGGAGCTGGACCGGGCAGCTTTGTCGAAATCGGTACGGTTTAGCCCGCCGCCGGTGGGGCGTGATGATGTGGCGCTGATCGGGTTTACCTCGGGGACGACCGGAGAGCCGAAGGGCGCGATGGCGTTTCACCGCGATATTCTGATCATCGCGGATGGGTATGCGAAAGAGGTTTTGAACGTCACGCCGGAAGATGTGTTTGTAGGCAGCCCGCCTCTGGCGTTCACTTTTGGTCTGGGCGGTCTTGCGGTGTTCCCCTTGCGGTTTGGTGCGGCGGCGGCTTTGTTGGAGCAGGCGACGCCGGGCAATATGATTGAGCTGATCCAGACCCACAAAGCGACAGTGTGTTTTACCGCGCCCACGGCCTATCGGGTGATGCTGAAGGCGATGGCGGAGGGGGCGGATTTGTCATCTTTGCGCGCGGCGGTCTCTGCGGGGGAGACTTTGCCTGCGCCGGTCTATGAAGAATGGATGGCGAAGACCGGCAAGCCGATGCTGGATGGCATTGGTGCCACCGAGATGTTGCACATTTTCCTGACCAATCGGTTTGAAGATCACCAACCGGGTTGCACGGGGCGGCCGGTTAAGGGCTATGAAGCGCGGGTTGTGGGGCCGGATATGGCAGAACTGCCGCGCGGTGAAGTGGGCCGCTTGGCGGTGCGCGGGCCTACGGGGTGTCGGTACTTGGCGGATGATCGGCAAGGGAAATATGTGCGGGATGGCTGGAACCTGACCGGGGATAGCTTCTGGCAGGATGACGAGGGGCGGTTCCACTTTGCCGCGCGCTCGGACGATATGATTATCTCGTCGGGCTATAACATCGCGGGGCCAGAGGTGGAGGCGGCACTGTTGTCGCACCCCGATGTGCTGGAATGTGCGGTGATCGGGCGGGCGGATGAGGAACGTGGGCAGATTGTCGAGGCGCATGTGGTGTTGGCGCAGGGGCGAGTGGGCGATGCTGTGATGATCAAGGCGTTGCAGGATCATGTGAAGCGGGTGATTGCGCCGTATAAATATCCACGCGCGGTGCATTTTGTGCAGGCTTTGCCGAAAACCCAAACCGGGAAAATTCAGCGGTTCCGGCTGAGGGACGGGGCTTAGGGTGCTGCCTTCCAGAGTGTTGCCTTCCGAAGTGTTGCCCATGTTTGCAGACCGGGTGCTGTTCGCCTGAACGTCTTCCCAGCTGGGAGTGGCTTGTATTTCTGGGCAGTTTTGAGGGCATTTTCCACAACATATTGTGGTTGTGCCGCTTGGGCTGCGATTTTGCACCGCCGGGAACAGCGTTTTGCGCAGATCGCTTAATGCAATTCTGCCGCGTTACGCCGGATCGGCCAGCCGGGGCGGGGCGTGGGCAGCGTTGGTGTTTGGGCCGCGTGTTGCAGGGTGGCGCAAAGGCTCGCCTCACGCGCTTGCAGGCGCGCGACGGCGGCGCGGATTTCGCAGAGTTCATCGGCGGGACTTAGGTTTTGCATAGGATTCTCCTGTTGCGGCTTTGTCTGAATAGGATGTGGGGCAGGGGTTAAGGATCGGTTTCGATCTGCCCTTGCGCGAAGACTTGCCCTGAAATCGCGATGATAAATTTTCTTGCATTGCACGCCGCTCAGGCAGATTCTAGCCGGGTATTCGGCAGACAGTTTTGGAGCTTTATCTGTGAGATTTTTCGCTGGCGCAGGCGCTTGGGCTGATGCGCAAGACCGCGCTTCTTGCGCTGGATCGGTTGATCAAGGGCGTGGTGGGGGTGATCATCGGGCTGATGCAGGGGATTTTGGGTATCGTGCCTATCCCAAAAGCGGATCAAACGATGGGGGTGGTGCGGGCCGATCTGAAAGTCTCGGTTGGGCTGATCGATGAGGTGATTTTGGCGCATGGCATCAGGACCGAGGCAGAAAATCCTTGGAGTCCGGCGCAGGACGGCTTGGTGCTGTATGCGCAGAACGCCAAGCCCTTGTTGATCAATGCGGCTTGGCTGACCCTGTTCAGCTGTGGGCTGTCGTTCGTGGTGTTTCTGGTGATGCTGGCCCCGGCGGCTTTGGTGGTTTGCCTGATCTCCGGGTCATGGTCGGCGGGCGGGTTTGTGTTTGCCATTTTGTTTGACTGGGCGGTGACAGCGGCGCTGATTGAGCCCTTTGCGATTGCCTGCCTGTTGCAGGTGTTCTTCAAAGTGACGCAAGGCCAGCAGCCTGATCCGGTCTGGCGGGCGAAGTTGGAGGCTGCAACGGTGAAATTCAAAGAGTTGGACACACGGGCGGCAACTTGGGCGGGTGCCAAATTTAGCGGCGCACCTGCGGTTTAACGGGCAACACTTCGTCACAATCTATGCGCGGTTGCGATGGGCCGTTGCTCTGTCGGGTCAGATGTGGCAAGACAAAACAGACGCAATCTAGACTGGTGAGTTTAGCCAAATGAGCGATTTTTCTGCCCGCCGCGTGATGATGGTCGACACTCAGGTGCGCCCGTCCGACGTCACAAAATTTCCCATTATCGCGGCGATGCTTGCGGTGCCGCGCGAGGCCTATGTGCCACACTCAAAATCCGAAGCGGCTTACGTCGGTGAGAACCTTGAGATCGGCAATGGTCGGGTGATGGTGGAAGCCCGCACTTTGGCCAAGATGCTGGAGGCGCTGGATGTGCAACCAAGCGACCGCGCTTTGTATATCGCGGGTGGTCTGGGCTATGGCGCTGCGGTGCTGGGGCGGATGCTGGCTTCGGTGGTGATGGTTGAGTCCGATGCGGGGCTGGCGGGCGCGGCGCAGGCGACTTTTGGCGCGGGCAAAGTCTCGGTGGTGACCGGGCCGCTGGAGGATGGCGCGGCGGGATCGTATGATGTGATCCTGATTGAGGGCGGCGTGCAGCAGGTGCCCGAGGCGCTGCTTGCGCAACTGGCCGAAGGTGGCCGGATTGCCGCGATTTTCATGCAGGGCGCGCTTGGGTCGGTGAAAATCGGCCATAAGGCTGACGGTCGGGTGACTTGGCGGTTTTCGTTTAACGCTACGGCACCGATTTTGCCGGGATTTGCCAAGGCTTCGGCCTTTGCGCTGTAAACAATAGACGTGGCGGCTGGACCGGGTCTGGCCGCTGACAACAAGCGCAAAACGCGCAGCTACATATGAGGTCGTGATGCAGAAGTTTTGGGCAGCAGTGGCGGTGACGGCGGCGATGGTGGCGGCCCCCGCCGCGGAGTCAGAGACTTTGGCGGATGCGCTGATCTCTGCCTACAAGACATCGCATCTGCTGGATAGAAATCAGGCTGTGTTACGGGCGGCGGATGAAGATGCCGCGGTGGCTTTGGCGCAACTGCGCCCTGTGATCAGTTTTGCCACGCAGGCGACATGGACCAAGCAGGACAATGACTTGCCATTTCGCAGTACTTTGGGGCAAAGCCTTCCAGCCTATGCTGAATCCGCCGATGCCTCGGCACAACTGAGCGCGACGTTTCTGATCTATGCGGGCGGGCGTGGCAAGATGGCCATCGATGTGGCGCGGGAAAGTGTGCTGTCGACGCGGGAGGCTTTGGTGAATGTCGAGCAGCAAGTGTTGCTGTCGGCGGTTTCAGCCTATGTGGATGTGCGTTTGCAGATCGAGACTGTGGCTTTGCGCGAATCCAACGTGCGGCTGATCAGCCAGGAATTGCAGGCGGCAAAAGATCGTTTTGATGTTGGCGAAGTGACGCTGACCGATGTGTCTTTGGCCGAAGCGCGGCAGGCTGCGGCGCAATCGGGTCTGGCTGCGGCGCAAGGGGCGCTGGAAGCCGCGCGGGAACGCTATAAAGCGACGATTGGCCATTATCCCGGCAAGCTGGCGGGCCTGCCGAAGCTGCCGGTTGCCGCAAAATCCGAAGAAGCCGCGCGCGCGATTGCGGTGCGCAACCATCCGGTGATCAAACAGGCCGGGCATGAGGTGAAGATTTCAGACATTCGGGTCAAAATCGCCGAAGCCGCTTTCCTGCCGACGGTCAGCAGCTCTTTGATGGTCAGCGAGGATTGGCTGTCGGGCTCGGGCAATGCCGTGGCCGGGGTGAAGTTCAGCGATACACTCTATCAGGGCGGCGAACGCTCGGCTTTGTATCGGCGAGCCTTGGCGGGCAAAGAATCTTCGGCGGCGGCGCAGTTGCAGGCGGTGGTCGAAGTGTCGGAAGCCGTTGGCAATGCCTGGTCGAACGTGATCGTGCAGCAGGCCTCGATCCAAGCCGGGGGCTTGCAAGTGACGGCGGCACAAAAGGCATTTGACGGCGTGCGCGAGGAAGCCACGTTGGGCGCGCGCACCACTTTGGACGTGCTGGACGCCGAACAGGAACTGCTGAGCGCGCGCGCCGACAAGCTGCAATCGGAAGCCAGCCGCTATGTGGGCGTTTATCAACTGCTGTCCACCATGGGGCAGTTGACGGCGGAGCAGTTGAACCTTGGCATCACCACTTATGATCCAGAAGCTTATTACACCGCCATCAAGAAAGCCCCGCTGACTTCGACGCGCGGCAAGCGGCTGGACAAGATCCTAGAGAAAATCGGCAACTGAGCCGTTTCAGATTTGCTTAAGGTGTCAGCGGCCCCTGCCCGGATGCGGTGCGGGGGCCGTTTTCGTTAAACTCGTCAGCAGTCTATCCGCTTGATCGTTCTCGGTAATGCGCCAATTCCTTGTCAGGCGTGGCTTCTGTCGCTAGACTGACGATGAATAACTGGGTTTGAAATGCGTAGGGCGCCGTTGATGTCAGAGCCGTTGAGTTCGACCGAAATTGAGGATGTGCTGTCCTCTATCCGCAGGCTGGTGTCGGATGACATGCGGCCCACCCCAAAGCTGGCGGCGGCTGCGGGAGATAAACTGATCCTGACCCCGGCGTTGCGGGTGGTGCAGACCGAGGCTGAGGTGCCAGAGCCTTTGGCAGCCCCGCTGCCGATGTTCGTGGCGGTGCCGCGCACAAATCTGATGGATGCGCCGCGCAGTGGTTTGGGCGACGTCGTTGCCAGCGTAGGGGCTGCGGTCGACGCAAGCCCGGATGATTGGGAAGCCGAAACCGGCGATTGTGCACCCCAGCCGGATATGGGTTTGGTCAATCCATGGTCGCTGCCTGCTGATGACGTGTTGGTGGATGAGCCGCTGGCGTCGAATGAGGACGACTTGGAGCCGCATGATCCCTTTGAGTATCACGCGGCCGAGGCGGCTGCCCCGGCGCAAACTCCGGCTTGGGCGCAAGAGGATGAGATCGCGCAAGACGATGAGGCTGAAGCCACCACCGCGCCGCTGCGTGGCACGGTAGAGCCAGACCCAGTCTGGGCCGATGCCGCCGAAGCCAGCGTGCTGGCGGCACTTGCGAAGCCGGATGCGGCGGACGACGACGAAGCGTTCGATCAGGCAATGCGGTTTGATGAAGATGTACTGCGTGAGTTGGTGCGCGACATGCTGCGCGAAGAACTTGCGGGCAAAATGGGCGAGCGGATCACCCGGAATATTCGCAAGCTGGTGCGGGCCGAAATCGCGCGGGCGCTGGCCGCGCAAGAGTTTGAATAGATTCAGGTGGCGCAGGCGGGGGCTGACTGTAACCCAATGATCCCAAATAAAAAACGCGCCACAAGGCGCGTTTTTCTATTCTTAATGCAGAGACAGCTTATGCCGCTTCTGCATGCTCCAACTCCAGCGCATGACGGCGCTCGGATTCTTCGCGCGACAGTGCCACCGAAGTGCGCACGCCTTTTGACACGAATTCCATCAGCCCCTTGACCACGCGTTCATTCGGGTCGATCCCGGCGCAGGACAACACTTCACGACCATCGCGCGAGCGTGCCCAACGGGCGATTTGATCGGGGCCGTTGCCGTATTTCTTGTCATCTGCAATGGCATCATCCAAAGCAGCCAAAACCACCGCCGCAAAAAGCTTGCGCGCCCGCTGGCCTTGTTCAAAGTTGAAGGCTGTGCTGTCAACCGTACCCAACATCACATGTTCCTTTTTTCTTGCTCTTGTATTTCCGTAACTTCGTGCTTGTAACGTTTTGATAACGATTCGGGGGTTTATCTTTCGCATATCTGTCATGCGCATGGCGCATGGCTTGCGAGTGTGTCTACCGTATCTAGTCGTCTTGCTTGCAAACGTAACACGTTATATAGGGGGCGCTTGTTTAACTTCAACCTTTTGACAAGGTTTTACCACAAATGCCGAAGATCAACGGAAACGAAATCAAACCGGGCTTCATCATGGAACATGACGGCGGGCTTTGGGCTGCGGTCAAGGTCAACCATGTCAAACCCGGCAAAGGCGGCGCTTTCGCTCAGGTAGAGTTGAAAAATCTGCGCGATGGCCGCAAGTTGAACGAGCGGTTCCGCTCGGAAGACAAGGTCGAAAGGGTCGAGTTGGAAAACAAGGACCAGCAGTTTTTGTATGAGACCGATGGGCGTTTGGTGTTCATGGACTCTGAGACCTACGAGCAAGTTGAAATTGATGCCGAATTGCTGGGCGACCGTCGCCCCTTCTTGCAAGATGGCATGATGGCGACGGTGAACTATTACGGCGAAGAGCCGCTGAACGTCAGCCTGCCGCAAAAAGTGCGTTGCAAGGTGGTCGATACCGAGCCTGTGCAAAAGGGCCAGACGGCGACGAGCAGCTTTAAGCCTGCGATCTTGGACAACGGCGTGCGGATCATGATCCCGCCATTTATCGGGCCGGACGAAGATATCATCGTGCATACCGAATTGATGGAATATTCTGAGAGGGCGTAAGCTTTGGCGATTGCTTGGTGAAGGATTTGGGGCCGTCCTTTTGGGGCGGCCTTTTGTTTGGAGGTTTGTGATGGACGTGATTTTGCAAGCGCTGCGGGCGGCGGGCAAGGCGGCAGTGGCGCCGCGATTTCGGGCCTTGGGCGCGGATCAGATTTCGCAGAAAACCGATTTTGCCGATCTGGTGACGGTGGCGGATACCGAAGCCGAGGCTTTGATTGGGGCGATTTTGGCAGAAACTTGGCCAGAGGCGCGGGTGCTGGGCGAAGAAGCTGTTGCGGCAGATCCACGCCTTCGCGCTGCGATGGCGGGTGCGGGGTGGCAGGTGATCGTCGATCCTGTCGATGGCACTTGGAATTTCGCCAAGGGCATCTCGACCTTTGGCATGATCGCGGTGGCGGTGCAGGATGGGGTGACGCAATATGGGCTGCTGTATGATCCTTTACTGGATGACTGGGTTGAGGTGAGCGCGGGCGGGCCTGCGCGGTTCGTACAGGCGAATGGGCGGGCGCAGGTGTTGGCGGTGTCTGGGGTCAGCGATCCGGCGCAGATGTGTGGCTTCATTCCGGTGGGGCTGTTTGCGGCGGATCGAAAGCGGGCGGCGGTGCTGGCGGGGTTGTCTTATGGCCGCGTGACCAGTTTGCGCTGCTCGTGCCATGAATATCGGCTGATGGCGCAGGGGCATGTGGAATTCGTGATCTCGGGGCCGCAGCCGCATCCGTGGGACCATGCGGCCGGCGTGCTGGCGGTGCAGGCGGCGGGCGGCGTGGCGCGGTTTCTGGATGGCGGCGCGTATGATCTGGCGCGGCGGGCTGGGGTGTTGGTGGTGGCCAATTCGGAAGCGACTTGGAGCCGGGTGGCGCGGGATTATGTGGCTTTGGAAGATTGATCTGTTGCGCGGCCTGAGGCGGCGGATGCCTGAGGCGGGGATATTTGGGCAGAGAGGATGACCTTCAGCGCAGAGCTTTTACAGTGAGATTTTGGCGCTGCCTGCGGTGAGGTTATCGACGCGATCAAAGCGCAGATAGGCGATGGCACGGCCCTGGCTTTGCGTGAACAGGGTGCCTGCGGGTTTGTCGTCTTGCACGATTGGCGTGCCGGGGGGGGCCTCGCCTGCGATGCTGACGGTGATCAGGCCCTTTTTCAACTCAGTCTTGTGTTTCATCCGGGCGGTGACTTCTTGACCGACATAGCAGCCCTTGCGGAAATCGACGCCGTGCAGCCGTTCAAAACCGGATTCGAGCAGGTAGCTGTCATCCGGGATCAACTCGATGCCAGTTTCGGGGATGCAATGGGTCACGCGGATGGCATCCCAGTCGATGCTGGGGCCGGTGCCTGAGGGGCCGTAAGCGCGCCAGCCGAGGGCGGGGTGGCGCGGGTCGGGGAGGGCATCCGCTGGGGCATCGCCCAAGCCGCGCGTCACATTTAGGTCGGTGGCGGCAAATTGCACATCGGCGCGCAGGCGGTACATCGAAAGACGGCGGATTGTGGCGTCTGCACTGCTGGCTTTGATGTCCAACAGCAGGCGGTCGCCTTGCGCCACCAGCAGGAAATCGGCGAGGTACTTGCCTTGCGGCGTCAACAGCGCCGCCCAAACCATGCCATCGCCGCGCGCCAAGGCCAGCACATCATTGCTGACCATGCCTTGCAGGAAGCTTAGCCGATCCGCTCCGGTGATGGTATAGACGCGGCGGTCAGCGGCGGTTTCGCCCCCGCTTGTTTGTCTGGGCATGATTTAGTCCTTGAATTGCAAGCGGTAGAGCCCGGCATAAAGCCCGCCCTGTGCCAGAAGTTGGTCATGTGTGCCGGTTTCCGCAACCCTGCCATGGTCCATCACCACGATTTTGTCGGCATTGCGCACAGTGGCCAATCGGTGCGCGATCACCAAAGTGGTGCGGCCTTGGCTGCCGAGCGCGAGGGCTTCGGCCACGATGGATTCGGATTGCGCGTCCAAGGCCGAGGTGGCCTCATCCAGCAGCAGCACGGGCGCGTCCTGCACCAAAGCCCGCGCAATCGCCACGCGTTGGCGCTGGCCGCCCGACAGGGCAGAGCCGCGCGGACCGACCGGGGTATCGACGCCGCGCGCCAAAGCCGACAGGAAATCTGCAACATGGGCTGCGCGCAGGGCGGCCTCCAGCGCATCCGGTGCCACGTTGCGGCCCAAGGCGATGTTCTCGGCGAGGGTTTCGTCAAACAGGGACGAGTCTTGCGTGACGGTGGCAAACAGCGCGCGTTGATCGGCCAAAGCGAGGCCAGAGGCGGCGACACCTCCGATATGAATCACGCCACTGGCGGGCTCCAAAAGGCCGGTCAGCAGGTGGAACACCGTGCTTTTGCCTGCACCAGAGGACCCGACCAGCGCTGTGGTCTTGCCTGCCTCAGCCGTGAAGGTCAGCCCGCGCAGCACGGGTTGGTCGCCATGCGCGAAGCTGACATCCTCAAACCGGATTTCTGGTGCGCCGGCGGCGGGCAGCGCAAGGCTGACTTCCGGGCGCGGATAGGCGGGGCGGGCATCGAACAGCGCGTAGATCCGCTCTAGACTGGCAGAGGCGACTTGCCAGGTGCCCGCCATCTCGCCCAACCGGCGCAAAGGTTGGAAGGTCAGCGACATCGCGGTGAAGAACGACATGAAATCGCCGGTGGTGCGCTGACCAGACGAAATTTCATCCCCCGCCATCAGCAGCACGGCGAAAAAGCCAAGGCCGGTGACCAGATCAATCATCCCCGGCATCAGGCTGCGCGCGAAGATCGAGCGCACTTCGGCGCGGCGGATTGACTTTAGCACCGTGCGGAAGCGCCCGGTTTGGTAATCTTCCATCCGGTTCAGTTTGACCGCATTGATGCCGTGGAAAATTTCATCCAATCTTGTGGCGCGCTGGCCTGCCTGATCGCGCAACTCATTGGATTTGCGCCGCACATAGCGTTGCAACATCGCGGCGGGCAGGATCAGCAAAGGCGCGCCGATCAGCGCCGCCAGTGTCCAGCGCAGATCAATCGAGACGGCCACCGCAAGCAGCGCGGCCAGCCCCAAAAGGTCGCGGCCAATGCCGGTGACCAAGGCGCTCCAGATGCCCTGCACCGCCCCTGTGTCGCCCTGCACGCGTTCAATCAGCACGCCGGGCGGGTTGGTTTGGAAAAACGGCGCGTCCAGTGTCAGGATATGGCGCAAAAGGTCGGATTGCATTGCCGCAGACACCCGCTGCGAGATCGACCAGATCAGCGTGCGCGACACCACCACAGTGAAGGCACGGGTGGCGAACAGGCCGAAAATCGCAAAGCCGACCCCGTAAAGGGCAGCCTCGCCTCCGGGAGTGAACACCACGTCGAACAGCGGTTTTAGAAGGTACGACAGCCCACCCAGCGCGCTGCCCTCGATGATCATCAACAGCAGGCACAGCAGGATGCCCCATGTGTGCTGACGGATATAGCTTGACCAAAATCGCCGGAGTAGGCTGGGCCCATGTTGACTGGTTTTGGTTTTGGTCAAAACGGGCACTTTCGATTGCGAACGATTGGCGATTGCGAACGATTGGCGATTGCGAATGGCTGATTTGGTCTAGCTTGCGCAGGCGGTAAGGGCAAGCCTAGCTGCGGCTGCGCGGGCGGGGCGGTGTCGGCGGCGATTGACGCGGCATATCGGCCCGGATAGCCATGTCAGGTTTGTATTTGGAGCCTGACATGACCCTAGCCAACGGCCGTCCTTACCTTGCCATTCCCGGCCCCTCGGTGATGCCCGACCGGGTGCTTGCGGCGATGCACCGGGCGGCGCCGAACATCTATGAGGGGGCTTTGTATGATCTGGTGGCCTCGCTTTGGCCGGATCTGAAGGCGCTGGCGGGGACCAAAGCTTCGGTTGCGGCCTATATCGGCAACGGTCATGCGATCTGGGAGGCGGCGAACGCCAACATGTTCTCGCGCGGCGAGAAGGCTTTGGTGCTGGCGACCGGGCAATTTGGGCTGTCTTGGGCCAATTCGGCGCGCGCGATGGCGATTGATGTGGACGTGCTGGATTTCGGCAAATCCGCGCCTGTCGATATGAGCCGCGTGGAGGCGGTGCTGCGCGCGGATAAGGCGGGCCGGATCAAGGCGGTGCTGACGACGCAGGTGGATACGGCGAGCACGATCCGCACCGATGTGGCGGCACTGCGGGCCGTGATGGATAGCGCCGGGCATGGCGCGCTGTTGGCGGTGGATTGCATCGCATCACTGGGGTGTGATGAATACCGCATGGATGATTGGGGGGTCGATGTCACGGTGGCGGCGAGCCAGAAGGGGCTGATGACGCCGCCGGGGATGGGGTTCATCTGGTTTTCCGATAAGGCGCGGGCGCGGACTTTGGGCGCGGATTTGCGCACGCCGTATTGGGATTGGACCCCGCGCGCGGACGGCGAGGAGTTCTGGCAGTTGTGGAACGGCACCGCCCCGACGCATCATCTTTATGGGCTGCGCGAGGCGTTGACGATGATCGGCGAGGAGGGGCTGCCTGCGGTTTGGGCGCGGCATGACTGCCTCGCGCGCACAGTTTGGGCGGCGTTTGACTGCTGGGCGGCGGGCAATCCTTTGATCGGGCTGAATGTGGCGGACGCTGTGCATCGCGGGCGGTCGGTGACGGCGGCGCGGTTTGGCGCACCACATGCGACGCGGCTGCGGGAATGGTGCGAGCATCGCGCCGGGGTGACTTTGGGGATCGGGCTTGGCATGGCCCCGAGTTCGGACCCGGCTTATCACGGGTTTTTGCGGGTGGCTCATATGGGGCATGTGAACGCCCATATGACCCTGGGCGCGCTGGCGGTGATGGAGGCCGGGATGATCGCTTTGGATATCCCGCATGGGCCGGGGGCCTTGGCGGCAGCGGCGCAGGTGGTCGCGGCGGGGGCTGGGGTTTGAGGGCTGTTTGCGTGTGGACAGGTTTGCGGGCGTGGGATTTCAACGGGTGAGCCTTGGGTCGTTCACAGGGTGTTAATCTCTGCTGGGCGTGACCTGAACCGGGTGCGGTCTCGGCCCCCATCGAGGGGGCGCTTGACCGCGCTGCCGGGCGATGGTTTTGCCACGCGGTGCCTGGTTTCGATGGTGGATCGCTCCGCGGGGAGTATTTGGCAAAGAGCAAATCATGGCGAGATTGAGGGAATGGACTTTAATGTGTCCGGACGGGGCGGTTTTGGATTTCGCGAAAAACACAAAAATTGAAAAAATGCGGTCGCACATCGCGAGAGGCAGCAATTTTCGATTTCTGATACTCCGCAACGGCGATAGCCTGCTTTGACGCAAGGGGAGGCTGGTGCGATGACGGATGAAGCGGGCGGGATGTTGGAGGCGGCCTGTCATTGCGGGGCGGTGCAGTTTCTGGTGCGGCTGAGCGATGGGGTGGCCAGCGCGCGCCGCTGTGATTGCTCGCTGTGCCGGATGCGTGGGGCGGTTGTGGTCTCGGCGCAGGTTGGCGAGATTGTGTTTGTGCGCGGTGAGGAGAATTTGAACCTTTACCAGTTCAACACGAGGGTGGCGCGGCATTATTTCTGCAAGACCTGTGGCATCTACACCCATCATCAGCGCCGGTCGGACCCTGGGCAGTTTGGTGTCAATGTGGCCTGTATTGCGGGGATGTCACCGTTTGATTTTGCTGAGATTTTGGTGTTGAACGGGGTGGCGCATCCTGCGGATTCTGGCGGCGGAAACCGAGTGGCGGGGGTGTTGCGGTTCTCAAAGACCTGAGCGGGTGTTTGGGATGACGGGCGGTCTTGGCCGCAATCGCGGCGGCGCTTAACCGCGCTGCCGGGAATGGCTTTGCAGGCTTGGGTCGGGGTAGGATGTTGGACGCTCTGCGGGAAGTATTTGGCAAACAGCAATGTCTGTCTGCGGAGGCTCGGGTCGAAGCTGGGCATGTTTGAGGGGTTATGGACGCGGTTTATCCGGGGCAGGCCTGATACCGAGCACGGCTGCTGACAGCACCCAGCACGATCCGCAATTGATCCAGCATGTCATCGCTGCGATGCGACCCATGTGAAAGTGCGATTGGCTTGCTGACCAGAGTCTCACTTGACCCGAGCCAATCGACGGCATTTTTCAGCCCGCCCGGAATTGAGCTTACATATTCAGGGCTTGCGATGAGTATTTCATATGCCTCCTAGATGGCTTTGACGAAATCGTCAACCGGAGCGGGTGGGGCAAGAAGCTTAAGATCGGGTGAAAATATCAGTGATCTAGAGATGTGATCCGAGATCGCAATGCTGTGTTCGGGCCCCGCCGCGGTTTGCAGCGGCGCAGCAGTGCCGTGTTGGACGCGTTCGCGCGCAGGCTTCCTGAGATGACAATAAATTTCATGTCAGGCAAAAGGGAGTTGTTTTTCCGAATGTCAACGACGGCTGCGGTTCGCACGCCCCAGGTTGGCCCTTGCCACGCTTCCTTTCGCAACGGCGGTATCGTGCTCGGCAGCATCAAGATCGCCCGTCCATGCGCAAACACGAAGTCTATCTGTGGACGCGGCCGATGTTTCCCTGCAACGGCTGATGTTTCCCTCGGACGATGTTGGCCATCGTCGGCGCCTATATCTGTCTGCGTCAGGGTCGGGTCGAACCGATCTGGACGGTGCCGGCGCTGGGTGGCGTGACCCATTTGTGTGGCGCACCCATCGTGAACGACTGGCACGAAAATCGGTCCTTTTTGCCCGCAGCCCGGCAAGCCGCACCGAGGTCCCGCCAAGGCGTGTGCTGTCTGCCCTTGGAGCGCGTGGATGTGCTGGACCCCGAAACCTTGCAAGCCGTGCCGCGTGAAGACCAAACCATGGGCGCGGCGATGTTTCGCGGCATTGTCGTGATGAAGGGCTATTTCCGTAACCCTAAAGCCATCGTTAAGGCCTTTTCTGACGGCTGGTTTCACTCTGGCGATCTGGGCGTGATGCACCCAGACGGATGATCGTCGTCAGCCGCGATGAAGCAATTCGCGATGTATGCGATTTTCGGCATCCCTTAGCGCTTGGCGCGGGGGTTTTTTGCCAAAAACAGCGTCATGTATTTCTGTGCCTAGAATGGTCTCGATCAGGTTGAACTCTGGAATTGGTGGGCGAGCCCATGTGACCAGTTCATTCCTGCGCGCCATTTGATCCACCATGCTGACGATGGGCGACGAGGCAAGAGCCTCGGGGTCGGCACAAACGGAAAAGCGGGGAGCGACGGGAAAGCCATTCTTAACATGGGCTTTCATCGCTTCGGGCGAGACCATCCAGGCTATGGCGTTCATGATCTGGCGTTGGCGGGCAGGCTGGACGTTGGCTGGAATGGTCATCAGAAAGCCGCCGATCGGGGCGGCTATCTTTCGCAACCGGCGCGATGGGGGCGGCAGATAGGCCACCCGGCGCGCGACTTTTGAGCTGAGTTCATGTTCAAAACGTGCAGCACGCATCGTCCAGCAATAGGCCAGCCCAACCTGTCCATACATAAAGTACGACAGCCCACGTTCCCAATCGACCTCGGCAATATCAGGCGGCGAAACCTCGGCCAGTTGCCGCATGTAGTCGATGGCGTCTATCGAGTCAGTCGTATCGATCTGCAGTTTCAGCTTTTCAAACCGACGTGCATGCAAACTTTCGTGGTTGTGCATCGGCATTTCGATGATCGTTTTTTGGCAGGCTGCAAGAAAGAACATGAAGGAATTGGCAATCGGCATGCCCCTTTGGCCATTCCAGGCGATTCCATAAAACTCTTTCGCGGGATTGTGCAGCGCTCGTGCCGCGCGAATTGTTTCATCAAACGTCGTTGGGTAGGACAGCCGCTTTTCTTCGAACAGATCACTGCGTGCCGCCAGAATCTCAACTGTGCAATACAGCGGGATACCGTATTGGGTGCCTTTCCAATTGCCCGTGCCCCAGACGGATGGATGGAAATCAAGCGGGTTGATGGCGGCATCGGTCAACAGACCATCCAGCGGGGCAAGGCAGCCTTTTTCTACGAATTCGCCCAGCCAAGGCATGTTCAGGGCGACAACATCATGGTCGGGTGCGGCTGCGGCAAAGGCCTTGTGGGCACTGGTATAAAGGTCGGGCAGGCGCAGCAATTGAAAGCTGCTTTTGCGGCCCAGATCATTGCGGAAGTCAGACCACATATTCCGCATTGCCGAGAAATAGTTGTCGTCGTTCAGAAGGAACCGAATATCGCCCAACACCTTTGAGGAAATGTCATCGCCCCGCACAGGAGAGATGATTTGCGCCGCAAAGTAGCTGCCGCCAAAGTAGTATTCGTTGGCCTCCGACCCTTGGCGCAGCCCGAATGTTTTGGCCAGATGGCCTTTCACATGGGTGGCATAGTTCACAAAGCTGTGCTGCAACACATCCGTTGGTTCCAGAAAATGGGTTTTCAGCCCGCCACCGCGGGGCACCTGACGGATCAGGTTATCTGCGATCATGGTTGTGATCAGACGGTTTCCGGTGCTGTAAGGCACACCAGCCAGCGTCACCAAGCCGGATTTGTCTATCGGTCGCCTGCGCAAGTGGGCATCGACCAGTTCCAGGACCACATTCCAGAACACGTCCTTTGTCGCACCCGGCATATGCGTATCAAACGGCGCGCGCAGTTTGCGCAGAAAATCAACGATCCGAGACAGCTCGTGGCTGGTCAGTTCTGACGTGGGGGCAATGGATGTGTTGACCTGCTGCAAGAGTGTGATCCAGCTAAGCGGAGATTTCGGACTGCCATTTCACCAAAGCGAAGAAATCCTGATCCCGCAAGCCTGAATTGGCCGCCGCACGGTACAATTCAAGGATAAGCCCCGTGGTGAGCAGCGGCACGCCGTTGGCACGGCCTGCATCGCTGATCAGGCTGAAATCCTTGATCATCTGTTGCACACTAAAGGCGGGGGCATAGTCTTGAGCGACAACGGCGGCGGCCTTGTATTTCAACAGGGGCGAGGCGACGGCGCTTTCGCAAATCACCTCCATCATGCTGGCCGGGCTGAGGCCGCCACTGGCCCCAAGGGCAATGGCCTCGGCCAGAATCGCAGAGGTGGCACCGACCAACGTATTGATCACCAGCTTCATGTATCGGGCTTCTTCGGCTTGCCCCAGGTAGAACTGACGCGATGACAACAGCCTGATCGCAGGAATTGCTGTATCCCAGCCTTGTTGATCGCCAGAGGCCAAAACCGTCAGGGTGGCCGTTTCTGCCATGGCCGTGCTTCCAGAAAGTGGCGCGCGCAGGTAGAAAATCCGTTTATCTTTCAATGCGTATGCAACTTCAGCAGAACATTCTGGCGAAACCGTGCTCATCTCGACAAGAACCGATCCGGCAGCCATATGCTGCGCAAGCCCTGCGGCGCCCAACACAACGTCACGCAGCACCTTGTCGTTTGGCAAGGTGGCAAAGACGATGCTGTTGCTGCTGTGCGCTGACAGGTTTTCCGCAGCCGTTGCCCCGGCGCGCACCAGATCATCACGGGCATCGTCATCAGGCTCGCTCACGGACAACCTTGCGCCAGCGGCCAGCAGATTGCGGATCATGGGCGCACCCATTTTACCCGCACCGATCCAACCAATACCCATGCCCGCGACACCCAAGCGCGATATCTCTGCAACGTCTTTGTTCATGCTGCGCCCCGAGCTAACTTCATCTTGTGTGTAAAACTTCGCAATGACGGTGTTTGCGATAATTTATTCGAAACGGATAAATTTGCGCATTCGGTCCGAGCAGGATTTGTTATCGATTTGGCAGGGAGTGAATTTGCGTCATTTCGACCCGCCAAGAATACGCGACTGGCGAGGGTGCTGCTGTACCTTCGCCGCCAACCGAGAAACTGGCGGGTTGTTGACGACAGACCATGACGGGACGACGGGGAGCGCCTGCCGCATGCAAAGCGGCGCGCGACAGACGCAGGGAGCACGCGAATGAGAGCAGTTCGGTTTCACGGAGCAAGAGATATCCGTGTCGAAGACGTGGCAGAGCCATCAGGCACGCTTGCGCCCGATGATGTCTTGATTGCGCCTGCAGTTACCGGCATTTGCGGCACTGATCTGCATGAATACCTTGCAGGCCCCATCGTCACGCCGAAAGAACCGCATATCTACACCGGAGCCACCAATCCACAGATCCTTGGCCACGAATTTTCCGCCCGCGTTTTGGCAGTGGGGGATGCGGTGTCCCATGTGTCCGCCGGAGATCGCATTTCGATCCAACCGCTGTTGTCGCCGCGCAATGACTATTACGGCAAGCGGGGCCTGTATCATCTGTCACCGTCGATGGGCTGTGTCGGCCTAAGCTGGGCATGGGGTGGCATGGCGGAAAAGGCCGTGATCAAGGATTATAACGCGCAACCCGTGCCCGACAGCATCACCGATGATCAGGCCGCTATGATCGAGCCTGCAGCGGTCGCCCTGTACGGCGTTGACCGGGGTGGGATCACCGCCGGATCGACGGTTCTGGTTTCCGGCGCGGGTCCGATCGGGGCGCTGACGGTGCTTGCGGCCAAGGCGGCGGGAGCGGCTATCATCATCGTGTCGGAACCCAACCCTAACCGCCGCCGCATCATATCGGAAATCGCGCCCTATGCGGTGGTGGTTGATCCGCGCAGCGCCAATCTGGCGCAAGTGGTCGGCGACCTGACCGAGGAAGGCGTCGGCGTAGATGTGGCGCTGGAATGTGTGGGGCTGGAAGCATCTTTGAACGCCTGTGTGCAGGCCGTGCGGCGGCAAGGCCGTGTGGTGCAGGTCGGCCTGCACATGAAACCCGCCAGCATTGATGCCATGCTTTGGGCGCTGAAGGACATCACGGTCGAGGCGACATGGTGCTACCCCACCCACATGTGGCCGCGCATCGCCCGCATGATCGCCGCAGGCACATTCCCAGTGGAAAAAGTCATCACCGCCCGCATCGACGCCGCCGATGTGGTGGCCAAGGGATTTGAGGCTCTGCTGGACCCAGCGGGCGAACATCTGAAAATACTGGTCACGACTTGACCAAGCACCAAAGCAAGAAAGACAACAAGATGAGCAAGAACAACGTCGCCCTAATCGTGGGTGCCACGGGACTATCTGGCAGCTATACGGGCCAGTTGTTGAAAGAACAGGGCTGGACCGTGGTCACCCTGTCGCGCAGTGCCGCTGATCTGGAGTTTTCAGATCGCCATATCTCGGCGGATTTGCAAGATGCAGCGGCGTCGGCGATTGCGCTAAAGGCCGCGGGCGATGTGACCCATGTGTTCTTTTGCACATGGTCGCGTCAGGCCAATGAGGCTGAAAACGTGCGCGTCAATGCCCTGATGATCCGCAATCTTTTTGACGGTCTGTCCGCCGCCCCCATCCGCCACGCGGCACTTGTGACCGGGCTGAAGCATTATCTTGGATCGTTCGACGACTATGCAAAGGTCAAACCCTATACGCCGTTTCTGGAAAGCAGCCCGCGTTTGCCTGGCCTGAATTTTTATTACGCCCAAGAAGACGTGCTGTTTGAGATGGCGGAAAAGCGCGGCTTTACTTGGTCTGTGCATCGCCCGCATACGATGATCGGTTTTGTCATCGGCAATGCGATGAACATGGCGGTAACGCTGGCTGTTTATGCCAGCATCTGCAAACACACCGGACGGCCTTTCGTCTATCCCGGCTCGCCAGAGCAGTTGAACGCTGTGGCCGACGTGACCGACGCGCGCCTGTTGGCAAAGCAGTTGCACTGGGCCGCGACAACGCCCGAGGCGGCGAATACCCCCTTTAACACCGCAAATGGGGATGTGTTCCGTTGGTATTGGCTTTGGCAGCAGATCGCCGATTATTTTGAGATCGAGGCTGCCCCCTATCCGGGCAATCCGACCCCGCTGGAAGGCCAGATGGCCGATGCGCAAACAATCTGGTCGCAGATCGTGGCGCAGCATGGCTTGCAGGATATTGCGGTGAGCAAGCTGGCCTCATGGTGGCATAGCGACGCCGATCTGGGCCGCACGTTGGAATGTTTCACCGACATGACCAACAGTCGGAGCCTTGGCTTTGACGCCTATCAATCCAGCCGCAACAGCTTCACCGATGTGTTCGACGAGCTGCGCGCCCGTCGCATCATCCCCGCGTAAGGAGGCAAAAATGCATTACGTCGTCCATTGCCTTGACCATGACGGTGCCATCGATTTGCGGCTGTCTCATTATGACGCGCACAAGGCCTATCTGGCTGCCGCTGCGGTGAAAACCGTGATCTCTGGCCCCCTTTTGGCCGATGATGAGGCGACGATGATCGGCAGTTGTTTCGTGCTGGAGGCCGCAAACCTAGGCGAGGTTGTGGCGTTCAACAGCAATGATCCCTTCGCCAAGGCGGGCCTGTGGAAAACCGTTTCCATCCGTCCGTTTGCCAAGCGCGTGGATAACCGCTGATGGCCCATCCTGTCAAAATCGCGCTGGTCGGCATGGGCTGGTGGGGCCAGAAAATGCTGGCCGTCCTGCAATCGGCACCAGATGACATTCAGGTGGTCCGCGCTGTTGAGCCCAATGTTGAAAGCGTGCGCGAGCTGTGCGCGGGCAAAGGCATTGCCCTGTCGGCAGACTACGCTGATGCGCTGAACGATCCAAGCGTCGAGGCGGTGGTGCTGGCCACGCCCCATTCGCTGCATACCGACCAGATCGCGGCGGCGGTGGCGGCGGGCAAGCACATCTTCTGTGAAAAACCACTGGCGTTGACCAAGGCCGAGGCGGAGCGGTCGGTCGCACTGTGTCGCGCGGCGGGGCTGGTGCTGGGCATGGGCCATGAGCGGCGGTTTGAACCTCCGGTGGCAGACATGCTGGCGATGGCGGATGCCGGGTCGCTGGGCCGGATCCACCAGATTGAGGCGAACTTCAGCCATGATAAATTCCTGTCACTGGCGCGTGACAACTGGCGGCTGAAGGCCGATCAGGCCCCGGCAGGGGGCATGACGGCCACGGGCATCCATTTGTTGGACCTGTCAGTGCGGCTTTTGGGGGCGGCAGAGTCGGTGCTGTGCATTTGCGAGCAGTTGTCGTCCGATCTGCCTCAGGGCGATACGGTGGCTGCGTTCATAAAGTTCAAGGGCGGTGGCACGTCTTATGTGTCGGCATCGCTGGCCAACCCGTTCATCTCGCGCTTTGCGGTGTTCGGGTCCAAAGGCTGGATCGATATTCGGGATAAGGCGCATGTCGAGGCCCCCGATGGCTGGATCGTCACATCTGCGATGGCGGGCGGCCCGATCATCACCACCGAAATCGGCAATGCTGAACCGGTGAAAGACAACCTTGTGGCCTTTGCGCGTGCTGTGCGCGGGGCCGGTTATCCCATCACTGCCGACCATCTGATCAACAATATTGCGTTGCTGGAAGCGGTATTCGCCTCGGCCCGCAGTGGCCGCATCGAAACCGTGGCCTGAACCAGACACTCTTACGAGGACCAAGATGAAAGCCCTTATCTTCGATCAGCCGAACAAGCCTGTCGTCACCAACGTGTCGATACCGACGATCACTGACAACGAGGTGATGATCCGCTCGCGCCGCGTGGGCATTTGCCATTCGGATTATGAACTTATGTCGGGCAATTACATCATCCCAATCTCTTATCCGGTGACGCCCGGTCATGAATGGGTGGGCGAGGTGGTCGAGGTTGGGCGCAACGTCAAGGGTCTGGCGCGTGGTGACCGTGTGGTGGGCGAATGTGTGATCCGCACGCCAGAGCGTATCCACCATTTTGGCTTTTCGATGGACGGTGCAAACCGTGAGTTTTTTGCCGCCCGCCCGGAATGGTTGCACAAACTGCCCGACGGGGTGGATGACGCCAAGGGCGCGCTGATCGAACCCTTCACTTGCGGCTATTATGCGGTGCTGCGCCATGGCGGCGTGGATGCGTCGCAGACCGTGGTGGTCTCGGGCGGCGGCACCATTGGGCTGGTATCGGCAGCAGCGGCGATTGGCATGGGAGCGAAGGTGATCGTCGTTGATCCAGTGCCGCTGCGCCGTGAAATAGCAATGAAGTTAGGCGCTTATGGCACTGTTGACCCATCTGAAGGCCACGCTGTTGAGGCCGTGACTGACATCACCAAGGGCGGTGCTGATCTGGTGGTCGAGGCGGCAGGGCACGCTGCGTCGCTGGCCAATGTCTTCGACTACGCCCGGCCTGAGGGTTTTGTGTCAATGGTTGGCATCAACATCGGCCAGAAATTTCCGGTCGAGTTGGGCAAGATCCAGATCAAGGATCTGACAGTACGCGGCTGTATCGGATCCCCCGGTGTGTGGCCTGCCGCGATCCGGTTTCTGGAACGCACGGCGATCGATCTGTCGCCGATCCAGACCCATAGCTTTGGCTTGGATGATGCGATCACAGCTTACGCGCTGGGCAAAGACCCGGCCCGTGCGGTGAAAATAACATTGGAAATTGCCTGAGATAATCGGGCGCAGAAAGGGAGGGGCCATGGCGCAGTACGACCAATCAGCAGACCCAACCGGGTTTGCGCTTAATCTGGTGTCACTAAAACCCGCACGGGGCTTTGTTACGGTGGTGGTTTCGACAATTGCGCTGATCGTGGTCTGCGCCTTCTTTGCGCCGTCAGCGATTTCGGCAGGGGGGCTGGCGGGTAGCCTACCATTTGCGGCGATCATTGCGATAGTGGGCTTGGGCCAGATGCTGGTGGTGCAGCAGGGCGGGTTCGATCTGTCACTGGCAGGGGGCGTGTCGCTGGCGGTGGTGATCACCACGCATATGTCGGGCGGCAGTGACGCACACCTGCTCGGAGCCATCGCGCTTGCCTTTGCCTGCGCAATTTTGGCGGGGGTGGCGAATGGCATTCTTGTCGGCGTGCTGCGGCTGAACGCGATTGTCGCCACCATCGGGATGAACGCCCTGATGTATGGCGCGGTTTTTGCAGTGTCGGGCGGGGTGCCTCGCATCACCACACCCATGATGGCGCAGATCGCAGGCGGCAAGATCATGGGCATCCCGAACTCGATCCTGTTTGTGATAGCCATCCTGGTGCTGGTCAGCTTTGTGCTGAAGAAAACCGTGGTTGGCCGCCGGTTTGAGGCGATTGGGGCAAACCCTGCCGCTGCCCACGCGGCTGGGCTGCGGGTACGGCTCTATCAGGCGATGGCTTATGTCTTTGCCCAATTGCACTACTGCATGGCCGGGATCCTGATTTCCGGGATCACCCGCGAACCCACCGCGTTTCAGGGCGACAGCCTGTTGTTGCCATCGGTTGCGGTGGTTGTGCTGGCAGGAACGTCCTTGCTGGGGGGGCGCGGATTTCCAGTCTCGACCGTCATCGCGGCGTTCTTTCTGAACCAGTTAAGTCAGTTTGCGCTGGCTGTCGGTGTGCCCTTTTCGGCCCAGACCATCATTCAGGCTTTGGCCTTGGTGTTTGGGATCGGTGTTTACTCGCTGCGCTGGAAACAGGCGGCAACCAAGACTGCACAAAAGTCCAAAACGGAGGAAACGGACAATGTTTAAATCAAAAACGATGACTGCGGCATTCGCTGCAGCAACCTTGACTATGGCCCTTGCCGGGACAACGGCGCTGGCTGAAACCCCGTCGTGGTGCGGGCCAAAGCAAGCATCGCTTGCGCTGCTGGATGGCTTTGGCGGCAACAGCTGGCGTTTGGTGACCACCGCGTCGGGCGCAGAAGAGGCCGCAAAGTGCCCTTCGATCACGCAGTATGAATATGCTGATGGTCAGGGCGACACCCAAAAGGCCATCTCGGACATCAACTCGATGGCCGCGCGCGGGATCAATGCGATGGTGGTGTTTGGCGACGCGGGCCCCGCTGTTCTGCCAGCCCTGACCAATGCGCACCGTGCAGGCACCATCGTTGTGCCGTACCGCGTGAACGTTGGTGGCGTGGAGGGTGAAAACTACGCGAAATTCATCGGCTCGTCCTTTGTCGAGGACGGTGTCAGCTGGGGCAACTGGATCAAGGAAGTCTTGCCCGAAGGCGGCAATGTTCTGTTCCTAAGCGGTCCGGCCGGCAACAGCCAAGGCACAGACGAGTTGGCAGGCATGAAACAGGTGTTGGACGACAAATACGTCTTCATCAACCCCGAGCCCTTTGCCGTCACCAACTGGGACCCGTCCCTGACCCAGCAGGTTCTGTCGGCTGAAATCGCCAAGAATGACAAGATCGACGTGATCGTATCTGACTTTGGTCCGTCATTGGTGGGGGCACTGCCGGTGTTTGCCGAATTCAAGCGGTCGATCCCGGCGCTGGCCACGTCTGACGGCAACTCGCTGTCCTGCTTCTGGGCGCAGAACCACGCGGCCAACCCAGACTTCAAACTGTTCACTGTTGCCACTGGCAACGATAACGTCCGTCTGGCCGTGCAGTGGGCTGTTGCCTTGGCAACCGACGGCACCCCGCCCGCCGATAACATCTTCAAGGCTCCGGTTTATGAAGACTCGGTCTCGGGCACCCCGAACCCCGTAACCTGCCGTGAAGATCTGCCCGGCTCGATCTATCTGTCGGCTGAAATGGCCGATGACGCGCAGGCCAAGGCGGTCGGTCAGTAAAAATAGCTTTGGTCCCGGGCAGGTCATGCCCGGGGCCGACCCCGTAAGATTGCACCGCAAGGACAGCAGGATAAGACATGCCCGAGGGAGCTGCGATGAAAGATCAGGAAACCGAACGGCTTGCAGGCACGGTGACGGCACGGCCCACTATCCGGCTGTCAGGTATCACCAAAAGGTTCGGCGGTGTTGTGGCGCTGTCCAATGTGTCGCTCGACATCTATCCCGGCGAGGTTCACGCGATTCTGGGCGAGAATGGGGCGGGCAAGACCACCCTGATGAACATTATCTCGGGCGTGTTCCGCCCAACATCTGGCACGATCGAATTCAACGGCGAGGTCATCGCCGCAATGACGCCAGAACGCTCAGCCGCGCTGGGCGTGTCGATTTCTTTTCAGCATCCTGCAGTGCTGGATGACCTGTCGGTTCTGGAAAACCTGCGTGTGGCGCTTCCGCCCCGGGTTTTTGCGGCGGGGGACCCTTCAGAGATTGCCCGCGCCATGCTGGATGATGTGGGGCTGCATGTCGCGCTGAATGCGCGGGCTGACAGCCTGACAGTAGCGCAAAAGCACCTGCTGGAGATTGCCAAGGCGTTGGCCACGCGGCCACCCGTGCTGATCCTTGACGAACCAACAGCGGCGCTGGATCTGGACGCCACCGAAATGCTGTTTGCCCGTATCCGCAGCGTGGTGGCGGGGGGGACGGCGGTAATCTACATCACCCACCGGCTGGCAGAATTGCGCCAGATCGCCCACCGCGTCACAGTGTTGCGCGATGGGCGGCTTGAAGGCGGCGCGCTGGTCAGGGATGTCAGCGATGATGATTTGTTGGGAATGATTGTCGGACGCAGCCTTGCATCGGCTTTTCCGCCGAAATGCAGTGAGGCAGCCCCCGCAATCAACCTTGCTGTTCAGCGCCTGTCGGGGCGCACGATTCATGATGTCAGCTTTGCTGTTGGGCGTGGCCAGATCATCGGCATCGCCGGGGTTGAGGGCAACGGGCAATCAGGCGTGATGCGCGCCCTTGCGGGGCTAGAGCCGTGGAAAGGGGAGGTGCGCCTGAACGATACGCTCTTGTCGGCGGCCGAGGTGAAGGCCAAGACCGCTTACATGCCGTCAGACCGCCATCAGGAAGGCATCATTTCCGACCTGACCGTGCGCGAAAATGCGACCTTTTCGGCGCTGGACCAGTTTAGCACTCTTGGTATTCTAAGCCGCCGCAGGGAATTGGGCGCGGTTGGCCAAGTGTTCGGCGCGTTGGCGGTCAAGACGCCGGGACTTGATGCGGGTATCCTGTCGCTGTCGGGCGGCAACCAGCAAAAGGTGGTGATGGCGCGGGCGCTGATGTCAAAACCCGGCTTCATTCTGGCCGATGAACCCACCCAAGGCGTTGATGTGGGCGCACGGTTCGAGATTTACCGCATCCTGCGCGAGGTGTCGCAATCTGGTACACCGGTGATCGTGAATTCATCCGATGCGGCCGAGTTGGAGGGGCTTTGCGATGTGGTGATCGTGATGTCGCGCGGGCGTGTGGCCGAAACCCTGCGCGGGGAAGATATCACCGAAGGCCGCATTGTGGGCGCTGCGGTCAGGGCGCAATCCCATGTCGACGGCGTGGGGGCGGCGACCAAGGCCGCGCAGACCGCAGGGCACAGGTTGCGTCAGTTCATCCAAAGCGACAATGCCACCGTCGTTCCGCTGGCAGCGGTGATCGTGATGCTGGGGCTGTATGTGTTCGGACAGAACGCGAATTATCTTTCGGCCTTCAACCTCTCGAACATTCTTTTGCTGGCGACGGCACTTGGGTTTATCGCCCTTGGGCAAACGATTGCGCTTTTGATGGGGGGGATTGACCTGTCCGTTGGGCCGCTGGCCGGGTTTCTGGTGGTGATTGCGTCGTTCTTTATAAATGATGGACAATCGCCGCAGACCTTCGCGCTAGGATTTGCGTTGATGTTTCTGGCAGCACTGGTGGTGGGCACGATCAACGGCGTTCTGATCCGGTTTGCCAATTTCACCCCGATTGCGGCCACCTTGGCAATGTATATCGGTTTGCAGGGCCTTAGCTTCGTTCTGCGCGACGGGCCGGGGGGCTATATCAGCTTTGCCGTCATGGACACGATCGGCTGGAAACTGGGGCCGTTGCCGGTGGCGTTTATCGTGCTGGTTATCGTGGCACTGCTGGCGGAATACATTCTGCGCAAGCGTCGCTTGGGCTGGCAATTCCGCGCGGTCGGCTCGCATGAGGAATCTGCCCGGCGGATGGGTATTCGGGTGAACCGGGTGATCATTGGCGGCTATATCGCGGTGTCCCTGTTCACCGCACTGGGGGCGATCATGCTGATGGTGCAGATCGGCGTGGGCGACCCGGCACAGGGCGTCAACTATACGCTGGGCAGCATCACGGCGGTGGTGCTTGGCGGCACCAGCCTGCGCGGCGGGCGGGGCACGTTCATTGGCACGGTGATGGGGGCTGTTCTGCTGACCGAGGTTTTGAACGCGGTTTCCTTCCTTGGGCTGTCGCAAACCTATCAATATGTTTTTCAAGGCGCGCTGATCCTTGCGGCAGCGCTGATCTATTCGACCGCCCGTAAACAGGCCGAGGCATGACGATGGAACAGACCTTTATCTACCAATCCGCCCCTGTGCGGGTGCGGTTTGGTGCGGGATCACAGCGTCACGTTGCCGACGAGATTGCAGCGATCGGTGGCACCCGCGCCCTGATCCTGTCGACCCCATTCCAGAAGGATGACGCAGATCGGCTGGCGGCCCGGCTTGGTCCTATGGCCGCGGGCGTCTTTGCCGAGGCCCGGATGCACACGCCGGTTGACGTCACCGCCCGCGCGCTGACGGCCTATGATCAAAGTGGGGCGGATTGCATCGTTTCCTTGGGCGGCGGGTCCACCATCGGGTTGGGCAAAGCGATTGCATGGCGCAATGACGCAGCACACCTTGTGGTGGCGACCACCTATGCCGGGTCCGAGGTGACCGATATCCTTGGCGAAACCGAAGGTGGCGTGAAATCCACCCGCCGTGACCCCCGCATCCGTCCCGAGGCGGTGATCTATGACCCCGAACTGACCCTTGGCCTGCCGGTGGCGATGAGCGTGGCCAGCGGGCTGAACGCCATGGCCCATGCGGCGGAGGGGCTTTACGCTGCCGATGCCAACCCGGTGACATCGCTTATTGCGGTCGAAGGCATTGCCGCTTTGCAACGGGCCTTGCCTGCGATTTACCGCGATCCGGCAGATTTGGCCGCGCGCGGTGATGCGCTTTATGGGTCTTGGCTGTGTGGCACGGTGCTGGGCGCGGTGGCGATGGCGCTGCACCACAAGCTTTGCCACACGCTTGGTGGGGCGCTGGATTTGCCCCATGCCGAAACCCATGCGATCCTGCTGCCGCACACGATGGCGTTCAACGCGGCAGCCGCGCACAGCGCCTTGCGGCCGGCGGCCGCCCTGTTTGGCGGCGATCTGGGCGGCGGGCTTTATGATCTGGCGCTGTCGCTGGGGGCGCCCACGGCTTTGAAAGACTTGGGCGTGAGTCAAAGCGATCTGGCTCGCCTGGCTGATCTGGCCGTGAAAAACCCCTATGCCAACCCGCGCGACGTGACGCGTGATGGTGTGCTGGCGCTGTTGCAGGCCGCTTGGGCCGGAACCCGGCCCGCATCACCCGGACCCGAAAGGACAAGGCTATGACCGCAATTGACTATTTCACCGAAAGCCATTCGGTCGAGGCTGTGAACGGCCGGATGGGCCCGGCCACGGATGCCCGTCTTGCCCATGTCATGGCGCGTCTGGTCACGCATCTGCACGCCTTTATCAAGGATGTGGAGTTGACGCAGGAAGAATGGGCCAATGCCATCGGGTTTCTGACCCGAACAGGCCAGATCTGCGATGGCAACCGGCAGGAATACATCTTGCTTTCGGACGTTCTGGGTGTGTCGATGTTGGTGGACGCTATCAACAATCGCCGCCCGACCGGAGCCACAGAAAACACCGTTCTGGGGCCGTTCCATGTCGACGGCGTGCCGGAATATCCGATGGGTGCGACGATCACCCAAGAGGGCGGCAAGGAAACCTGCCTGTTTGAAGGCACCGTTACTGACCTTGCCGGCACCCCCTTGCAGGGCGTCCGCATCGACGTCTGGTCCGACAACGAGGATGGTTTTTACGACGTTCAGCAACCGGGGCTGCAGCCGACCCACAACAATCGCGGCATCTTTGTCACCGGCCCGGACGGGCGCTATTGGTTCCGTGGGATCAAGCCTGTGGCCTACCCCATTCCAGATGATGGTCCCGTAGGCCAGATGCTGGGCCATCTGGGCCGCCACCCTTACCGCCCGGCGCATATGCACTTCATCATCAGCCGCGCGGGATTTGACACCATCGTCACCCATACTTTCGTGGAGGGTGATAAGTATCTACACTCTGATGCCGTCTTTGGCGTGAAACAATCCCTGATCGCGCCGTTTGATCCAGTACCTGAAGGCGAAACAAAATGGCGATCGACCTTTGATTTCGTGATGCACAAAGGTGCCGCATGACCGGCCCTCGTATTGCGTTTATGGGGACTGGCGCGCAAGGCGCGTCGATTGCGGCTGATTTTGCGCTTGCAGGGCTGGATGTGACGTTCATCGACCAATGGCCCGCGCACATCGAGGCGATCCGCGCGAATGGAATTACCGTCAACCTGCCCACGCGGCAGATCAACGTGCAGGTGCCTGCCCTGCACTTATGTCAGGTGGCCGAGGTCAAGCAGCCTTTCGATCTGATCTTTCTGGTGGTCAAAGCCTATGACACCACATGGGCCACGCAACTGATCAAGCCGGTTCTGGCCGCCGATGGTTTCGTGATCGGCCTGCAAAACGGCATGACCCATGAAGACATCGCCGCCGTCGTAGGCCGTCACCGCACCATCGGCGCGGTGATTGAAATTGCGTCGAACATGTGGGTGCCGGGTGTCACCAACCGCCAGAACGATCATGACGAATCGTGGTTTGCCATGGGCGCGCTGGACCCCGCCCAACAGCACCGGGTTGAAGGCGTGGCCGATCTGTTGCGCCATTCCGGCCATGTCGAGGTGACGACGGATATCCGATCTGCCAAGTGGATGAAACTGGTGGTCAACGCCGCCGAACTGATCCCCTCGGCCATTATCGACACCGCGCTGAACGATGCTGCGCGCGCGCCGGGTATGCTGGATGTGATGCGCGCCGCTGGGTACGAGGCGATGCAGGCGGCCCTTGCCGATGGCGCCACGATCATGCCCATCATCGGAATGCCACCCACCATGAGCAATGATCCAGAACGCTATGTCGATGAGATTTTTGAAAAGGTGCTGTCAACCTTTTCGCGCGAAGACACGCTGACCACCTCGTTGCAAGATTGGCGCAAGGGACGGCGGGCCGAGGTGCAAGAGGTGAATGGCTGGGTGGTGCAGATACTACAGGCCCATGGCCGCAGCGCCCCGGTCAATCAACGCGTGGTCGAGGTTGCGCTTCAGATCGAGGCAGGGGTTTTGGCGGCACACCCCGACAACGCCCGCCTGTTGTTTGAACACCCGCCCGCCTGAACCCATCGGTCCCACGAACAGCAACGAGGGCAACGATGCCAAACGTAAAGATCTATGTTGACGATGCGCTGTATCCCGATTGCCGGGAAAGGCTTTCAAACGCCCTTGGTCCGATCCGCGACATGCTGTGCCGCGATCTGAGGGTTGATGCGCCCGCGTGTCAGTTTGCGGTGATCCCGGTTTGCGCCATGCCCGACTTGCCAAGGGTAAATGTTGAAATGCAGATCATGCCCAAATCGGAACGCAGCCGAGAGGTGGTTCTGGCCGTTTGCACCCATCTGCGCCGCATGGTGCAGGCCGCCACCGATACCCATGTTGCCATCCGTGTTATGGCGCTGGACCCTGAAACATACATTGCGCTGAAATAGGACTGGCCCATGGATAAGACACTTCCCGATCTTGCCGCCGCGGTCGCGGGTATCCCGGATGGCGCGACAGTGATGATCGGCGGCTTTGGCGGATCAGGCGCACCGATTGAGTTGATCCATGCCTTGATCGACCGCTTTCTCGCGACGGGTCATCCCCGTGGCTTGACGGTGGTCAACAACAACGCAGGCAACGGTCATGTCGGCCTTGCTGCGCTGATCGAGGCGGGGATGATGGCCAAGCTGATCTGTTCTTTCCCACGCTCGGCTGATCCGGTGGTGTTCACGCAGATGTATCTTGCGGGCAGGTTGGAGCTGGAACTGGTGCCGCAGGGCACTTTGGCCGAACGCATCCGCGCAGGCGGCGCTGGGATACCGGCGTTTTACACGCCGACCAGCTATGGCACCGACCTTGCCATTGGTAAACCGGTCGAGGTGTTCGACGGGCGACCTTATGTGCAGGAACGCTGGCTGAAGGCAGATTTTGCACTGATCAAGGCACATCTGGGCGACCCTTTGGGCAACCTGACCTACCGGATGGCGGCGCGCAATTTCAACCCCTTGATGTGCATGGCGGCGGCCGTCACCATCGTGCAGGTCAGCCGGATTGTGGCAGCAGGCGAGATTGACCCCGAGGCTGTCATCACCCCCGGCATCTTTGTGCAGGGCGTGGTCGAGACACCAAATCCCGCGCAGGAAGAAGACCTGAACCGCGCCGGGGCAGTTTACCCAGAGGTGGCCGCATGAAACTTTCACCCACGCAAATGGCATGGCGCGCAGCGCAAGACATCGAAGACGGGGCCTATGTCAACCTTGGCATCGGCTTTCCTGAAATGGTGGCCAAGTTCCAACCTCTTGGCCGCGAGGCGATTTTCCATACTGAAAACGGCATCCTTGGCTTTGGAAAAGCCCCCGATCCGGGCCTTGAGGATTGGGATCTGATCAATGCCGGAAAAAAGGCGGTGACACTGAAACCCGGCACCGCGTTCTTTCATCATGCCGACAGCTTTGCCATGGTGCGCGGCGGGCATCTGGATGTCGCAATTTTGGGGGCCTATGAGGTGGCCGAAACGGGCGATCTGGCGAATTGGTCCACCGGGCCCAAAGGGGTGCCTGCGGTGGGTGGCGCGATGGATCTTGTGCATGGGGCCAAGCGGGTGGCGGTGATGACCGATCACGTCACCAAAGACGGCAAGCCCAAACTGCTGCAGCGCTGTTCCTTGCCACTGACGGGCGTTGCTTGCGTGACGCGGATTTACTCCAGCCTTGCGGTGATCGATATTGTTGGTGGCCGCTTTGTGCTGCGCGAAAAGCTGGCGGCGCTGTCGCTGGACGCATTGCAGGCAATGACGGCCGCCACCCTGCATCTTGAGGGCACCGTGGCCGATTTGATCGTACCGGAGCTTTGAGATGACCGAGGTTTTCATCTGCGACTATATCCGCACGCCTATCGGTCGCTATGGCGGAGCGCTTGCATCAGTCCGGCCTGACGATCTGGGCGCAGTGCCTTTGCGGGCGTTGATGACGCGCAATCCGGGCGTGGATTGGGCGGCGGTGGATGATGTGATCTTTGGCTGCGCCAACCAGGCGGGTGAAGACAACCGCAACGTCGCCCGCATGTCGGCGCTGCTGGCAGGCCTACCGCTAGAGGTGAGCGGCACCACGATCAACCGACTTTGTGGCTCTGGCATGGACGCGGTGCTGATGGCGGCGCGGACGATTGCGGCGGACGAGGCCGGGCTGATGATCGCGGGCGGCGTAGAATCGATGTCGCGGGCACCGTTTGTGATGCCCAAGGCCGATGCGGCCTTCTCGCGGCAGGCCGAAATTTACGACACCACCATCGGCTGGCGTTTTATAAACCCGTTGATGGACAAGGCGTATGGCACCCACTCGATGCCACAAACCGGGCAGAATGTGGCTGATGACTATGGTATCAGCCGCGAAGCGCAAGACGTCATGGCGCTGGCCTCGCAGGCCAAGGCAGCAACCGCACAGTCCAACGGGCGGCTGGCCCAAGAAATTGCCGCGGTGACCGTCCCGCAGCGCAAAGGCGAGGCGTTGGTGGTGGCGCGGGACGAACATCCCCGCGCCACCACATCCGAGGCGCTGGCAAAACTGCGGCCAATCTTCGCCAATGGATCAGTGACGGCAGGCAACGCCAGTGGCGTCAACGATGGGGCGGCGGCGCTACTTCTGGCCAATGCCGAAACGGCTGCGCGTTACGGACTGACCCCGATTGCGCGGGTATTGGGTGGGGCCACGGCGGGGGTACCGCCGCGTATCATGGGCATTGGCCCTGCACCCGCCAGCCAAAAACTGATGGCGCGGCTGGGCCTTACCGCCGCCGATTTCGACGTGATCGAGTTGAACGAGGCCTTCGCCGCCCAAGGCATCGCCACGTTGCGGCACTTGGGTATCGCCGACGATGACCTCCGCGTGAACCGCAACGGTGGCGCAATCGCCTTGGGTCATCCTCTTGGCATGTCTGGCGCGCGCATCACTGGCACAGCAGCGCTGGAATTGGCTTTGACGGGGGGCAGGCGGTCACTGTCGACCATGTGCATCGGCGTCGGACAGGGTATCGCCATTGCGCTAGAGCGGGTCTGAATCCGCTTGCTATAAGTGCGCTACCTTTGACGTGAAACAAGGAAAAGATAACTCGCAGAAGGAGAAATCGAATGGCAGAACATGTTTTCGGGATGCACCATATCGGCATCACAGTGCCCGACATCGAGGAAGGCATCGCTTTCTTCAAAGCCGTCTTTGGCGCGGTCGAGGTGTTTCGCACTGGCCCGTTTGATGTGGATGACGCTTTCATGCAGCGCAAGCTTGGAACACCGGCACATACCCGCATCCGCGATCTAGTTTTCCTGCGGTGTGGTGACAGCACCAATGTCGAGCTTTTCGAATACATCGGCGAAGACAGTTCAGCCCGCCCAAAGCGGAATTCCGAAGTCGGGGGCACCCATCTTTGTTTCGAAGTCGAAGATGTGTTTGCCTCGGCAGACCGATTGAAAGCGCAAGGCATCGAACTGCTTGAAGGCCCCAACACTGTGACCGACGGCCCGTTGGCTGGGTTCTCTTGGGTCTATTTCAATGCGCCATGGGGCCAGTCCCTTGAAATCGCCAGCTTTTCATCGTTGGGCTATGAGAAAGACACACCCAAACGTATCTGGCGGGCGAAACCTGCGAGCTGAGAACGGTAAAATTCGACAGCCAAGGTATCGTGGTTGTCCACAAACTCGACCGCGCTCGCTATGGGCGCCTGGGCTGTGTACGCAATACCGTCTCATCACGGAAGGCTGTTTTGCCGAGGGGTGCAATAGAGGAAGACTTTTTGCGCCCTGTGACTTTTTAACCTTTGCTTAAGCTGGTCGTCTGCAAGGGGCCAGTTCGCACTTTAGAAGGCAGGGAGGTTGCGCCTGCTGGCCTTTATGTTTGCTTAGATGAGTTGTGCTGGCCTGCGCCCGTGGAACCGTTTGGGGTGATCACGGTACCGGGTTTGCGGCTTGTGTTTTAATCTTTTGTGAAGATTCTGGATTTACGCCGCGGCGGCCTGTCTTTAGGCCAACGCAGGGCACACAGGGCCTGCGCCAAAAGTGAAAAACCATCCCAAAGCCGCAAAGAACAAAGTGTCTCGCCCCCTAACAATGCTGAGTTTCGGGGGCATCCTTGATCTGGCTGTCCAGATTGGGCTTGACCCAGCCGCCTTAAAAGCTGCCCGGTTGCGGAATTCTGTGCAGATCGCCGACCCAGGCCTCGTCGATCTGTCCAGCATAGATCGCGACATAATCTGCTAGGGCGGCAAAGCGGGCGGCCTTACCGGTAAATGCACGACTTCTCAATATTGTCACCCACCATCTTTCACGCACGCCCATCACCATCGTCTTTTTTCCGGCGTTCTCAATGCTTTGGGTAGTCATACGCTCTTTTCACTTGAGATGACAAAGGTAGTTCCGCCCTACAGTTTGAGGTTTTCGCAGAGGCTGCGCTCTGCGGTTTTTTTTTGAGATGGGGATACCAGGACTGAGTTGCGTCTGCAGCGAAAGGAATGCTTTTGCATTCCGGTCTGGATATTTAAGCTAATGTGAAGGCCGAGATACGTATAATACCAACGGCCATTGTTTCTGACTCTGAGGGGATTCCCAAAGCGTTCAGATTCTGATTCTCTTGTTCCGACGGCAGGGAGGATCGAATGGCAATCGAGGTCACGCGGAAGGAATTGACGGCGGCGGAGCTGCGGGCGG
>NZ_JAUSBA010000017.1 GCF_030652235.1 Cypionkella sp. | reverse complement strand
CACAAAATAACCAGATCGCCCGAACTTCGGGCGTCTTGCCGTCGTGTATCCAAATTCTGTTACGAGCGTCTCATCTCGCTTCCGTCCGCGTCCCGTCTGCATCGCTGCGTCTGTTTCGCTTCGGTAAGGCGGTGTTTAGGGAAAGCCGCCGAAACCCGCAAGAGGAAAAATGCACAGCTTCGTCATTTTCTTGTCACGCTCAATGTTTACAGGGGTTTTCCATACACGCTGCCGCCGCGCCAGGCAGAAGCGGCAAAGGCAAAAGGCGCAAATCCGGGTTTATCCCCGGATCTGCGCCTTTGATTCGGACTTCAACGCCCCGAATCTTTCCGAATCCAGCCCTCAGGCGGCGAATCCCACGCCCTGATGGGTGATGTTTCCGCCCGCAATCGTCAGCGCGATTCCAGTCTGGCCCAGATCAGCCACATCCACCGACTCGATATCGCCATCAATCAGCACCAAGTCCGCCGCCAAGCCCACAACCAGCTTGCCGGTGACGCCTTCCATATGCGCGGCCCAGGCCCCACCCGCCGTATAGGCGTAAAGGCTATCCATCAGACTGAACCGCTCATCCTTAGCCCCCTCATACGGCACCCGAGTCAGCGCCGCCTGAAGTCCCCGCATCACCGAGACATCCGTCACCGGCCAATCAGAGGCAAAAGCCAAGGGCGCGCCCTGATCCGCAAGAGACTTCCACAGATAGGCATCGACCCAACGGCTACGATCAAACACCGTCTCCATCGTCGACATCGGAAAATCCATCGCCCCCGGAGGATGCGGTGGCTGCACAGAGGCCGTGATCCCCAACGCCCCCAACCGCGCAATATCGCTGCGCGCGATCAACTCGATATGCTCAATGCGGTGGCGCATATCGCGCAGACCATTGGCCACGCCCGCCGCCTCATAGCCGTCAATCGTGGTACGCACCGCGCCATCGCCAATCGCATGCACAGCAATCTGCAAGCCCCGCCGATCAATCTCCACACAGATCGCCTTGAACCGCTCCGGCTCGAACAGAGGCTCGCCGCGTTCCGTGGTCCCCGGATAGTCATTCAGCATGAAGGCCGTGCGGCTATCGACCACGCCATCCATGAACATCTTGACGAACCCCGACGACACCCAGTCGTCCTTATACTCCGCCGTCATGGCGCTGGCCCGGTCCAGCTCGGACAATGCCATATGCGGTTTGAAGTGGAACGGCACCTTTACCCGCGCGGTCAGCCGCCCCTCTTCCTGCATTTCCCGAAGCAGTTGGCAGGTGTAGCGATTGCCGTCCATGTTCACCATCGAGGTGATGCCATGCGCCGCGCAATGCGCCAGTCCTGCCGCGATCTTATCTTTATCCCTGGCGCGCACCGCATCCGAAGGCCAAGGCTCCGGCTCCCCTCCGGTCGCGATGCCCAGTTGCAAATGCGCCTCGCCACCCAAAGCCAAAATAGGCCCAAACGCCTCAAACTCGCGCAACTCGCCCGAGGCCGTGCCGTCCGCAGCCATCACCACCTCATGCCCATGCGGCATCGCAGCCCCATGCAGCAGCCCCGCCGCGGCCAAAGCCGCAGTATTTGCCCAAACCGTATGGTGGTCAGGCGACATCATCGCAATTGGGCGATCCGCAATCACCCGGTCCAGATCCTGCCGCGTCACAGGTTCATCCAAAATCTCATAAGACGCCCCTTGCGCCATCAGCAAAGCATTGCTGGGATACTGCAACGCATAGTCCTCAAACGCCGCCTTCAGCGCCGCAAAGCCATGTAAGCCACCAATCTGCAACTGCGTAAGCTCATTCCCACCCAGCACCAGATGCAAATGGCTTTCAAAGAACCCCGGCAGCAACGTCCGCCCGCCCGCGTCAATCACCCGCGTATCAGCGCCAGCCAGCGCGCCAACCTCAGCCGCCGACCCCACAGCCACAATCTTGCCGCCCGCCAAAGCCACAGCCTCTGCCCGAGGCCGCCCCGCATCCATCGTCAAAACCTTCGCATTGGTCACAATCATCTCAACGGCCATCTTGGTCATCCTCTCTGCTCAAATATCCCACGGGGGTCCGGGGGTGTGGAACCCCCGGTCACGCCCTCTCAGTCGCGTAACGCTGCAACCCGCTCGGCCATCACGCACAGCATCTCGAACATGATCGAGATCCCCAACCACGCCGTCCCACCACTGGCATCAAACGGCGGCGAGACCTCAACCAGATCAGCCCCCACGATATTGACACCCTTCAACAGCCGCGCCACCTGTAGAGCCTGCCACGAATTCGGCCCGCCAATTTCAGGCGTCCCCGTCCCCGGCGCAAAGGTCGGGTCCACAAAGTCGATGTCATAGGTAATATAGGTATCGCCCGATCCCACGATCTCACGCGCCTCGGCCATCACATCTTCCACGCCCCGCGCGTGAAACTCTTCGATCGCGATGATGCGGATGCCATTGGCCGCCGCGAAATCCCAATCTTCCCGGCCGTAAGCCGTGCCGCGAATGCCGATCAGACAATAGCGCTTGGGGTCAATCAGCCCTTCCTCCACCGCCCGCCGAAACGGCGTGCCGTGGTTGTACTTCGAGGTGCCGAAGTAAACGTCGTTCAGATCGGTATGGCTATCAAACTGGATCATCCCCACGGCGCGCTGCTTCGCCACCGCCCGCAGGATCGGCAAAGAGCACAGATGATCGCCGCCCCCGGTCAGCGGCAAAACCCCCGCCGCGACGACGCGATCATAAAACGCCTCCATCCGCGCCAGAGAATCCGTTAAATCTGCCGGATTAGGCGCCACATCGCCCAGATCGGCGCAGTTGGCCAATTCAAACGGCGCGACCCACGTCACCCCATTCATCGCCCGGATCATGGTCGACAAATCCCGCAACTGCCGGGGACCGTGCCGAGGGCCGGGCCTGTTGGTGGTGCCGCCATCCCAAGGCGCGCCAATTAACCCGATCTCCACCTCGCCAAAGCGCGCGTGGTCAAACGGCACATGCGGCAGCCGCATAAACGTCGGGATGCCTGCGAATCGCGGCAGATCAAAGCCAGAGACCGGCGCGAAAAATTCATTCATATTGCGGAGCGTCATATCCTGCCCCCCCCTTCGGGGCGATTCTTACACCCCATATGATCAAATCCTTCGGCGCTTGTCAGCCGAACCACGACCCGCATTGCCGTTTCGCGACACCGCCCGCCAGTCCAAGGCTTGACCCGCAGCCCGCCATGGGTCCTTATCTGCGCAACAAGCCCTTTCGTGCCCAAGGATTTCGCATGTTTTCCAAGCCCGCCGACCCTACTGCCCCGCCGACTCGCCCCACCAGCGGCAATGTCAGCAGCAACAACCGCTCTGTGCTGTCGTCTGATCTGAAGATCATCGGCGATATCTCCTCCACCGGCACCATCGAAGTGCTGGGCGAGATTGAGGGCACGCTGTCCGCGCATGGCCTGCTGATCGGTGGCGAAGGCCGCGTCTCGGGCCAAGTCTCGGCTGAGACGGTTGAGGTCAAAGGCAAGCTTGAGGGCCGGGTTGACAGCCAGACCTTCACCCTGCGCGCCGCCGCCCAGGTCACCGCCGACATCAGCTACACCACCCTGATCATCGAAAGCGGCGCCCAAATCGAAGGCCGCTTCACCAAAGCCAAGGCGTAAACCGCGCGGCAACAGTCTATCCGCCCATCTACAAAAGCCTAAGGTGCGCTTCAGCGCACCTAACCCCGCCGCTACCGCGCAGGCGGGATGGAATAGGTCAGCCCCGCCCGCGCCACGGGCTCGGCCATCCCCTTCGAAAACAGCATCACATCCCCCACCGCCAAGCTGCGCCCCAGCTTCAACACCCGCGCCTCGGCCAGCATATCCACCCCCGCCGCAGGCTTGCGCATGAAATCCACACTGCAACTTGTCGTCACCGCCAAAGCCACCGGGCCAATCCGGCTGAGAATCGCCAGATACATCGCCACATCCGCCAGCGCGAAAATAGCTGGCCCCGACACCGTGCCACCCGGCCGCAAATGCTTGTCCTGCACCCGCAAGCGCAGACACACCCCCGCCCCATCCGCGCGCTCGACCAGAAAATCCTCTGCCACCTGCGCAAACTCCTGCGCCAGAAACCCCTGCAACTCTGCCGCTGTCATCACGATCATGCTTTCCCCCTGCCCGACACCCGCCTAGAGTTCCGCCATTCCAAGGAGGGATGCAATGAGCAACGAGATCCTGTTACGCCACGACACAGACGGCATCGCCAGCCTCACCCTCAACGCCCCCGCCAGCTTCAACGCGCTGTCGACCGCGATGCTGACCGCGCTGCAAACCGAAATCGCCCGCCTGCACGCCGATCCCAGCATCCGCGTCGTCATCCTGAAAGGCGCCGGCAAAGCCTTCTGCGCTGGCCATGATCTGCGCGAAATGCAAGCCGCCCGAACCGCCCCCGACCAAGGCCGTGACGCTTTCGAAACCCTGTTCGCCCTGTGTGCCAAGGTCATGCAAGCCCTGCAAAACCTGCCCCAACCTACCATAGCGCAAGTCCACGGCGTAGCCACCGCCGCAGGCTGCCAACTCGCTGCCTCTTGCGACATGATCACCGCACCAACCGGCACCCGTTTTGGCGTCAACGGCATCAACATCGGTCTGTTTTGCAGCACGCCCATGGTCGCCCTTACCCGCAAAATCTCGCCCGCCATCGCCTTTGAGATGCTGACCACGGGCGCTTTCATCGACGCCACCCGCGCCTACAAGATCGGCCTGATCAACCGCCTCACCACCCCCGAAAGCCTCGAGTCTGAGACCCAAAGCCTCGCCGCAACCCTCGCCGCCAAACTGCCCGCTGCCCTGCGCCTCGGCAAAACCGCCTTCCGTGACACCAGCAGCCTTCACACGGCCGAAGCCTACGCCGTAGCCTCGGCCACTATGGTCGAAAACATCATGCTGCAAGACACCGACGAAGGCATCACCGCCTTCCTTGAAAAGCGCCCGCCAAACTGGACATAAGGCGGCGTTCACCCCGCCTAAGCCGACCCACCCCGCCGCAACAACCCCAGCCCAATCGCCAGCCCACCCAAACCCATCGCCAGACAAAACCCGTAGACCAGCCCCGGCCCGCCCAAATGCAACAGCACCGCGCCGACCGAGGGCGCGGCAGCCGAGGCCAAAATCGGGGCCACCGCCACCGCGCCCGAGATCGCCCCAAATCCCCGCCGCCCCAGAATATCCGCGATCAGCATCGGCCGCAGGATAGACAGCAACCCCGCCCCCGCCCCCTGCAACGCCGCAAAAGCAAAGATCAAGAGCGGCCACCAACCTGCAGTCAACAACGCAAGGCCCGCCAAGACGACGCCGATCAGCGACCACACCGTCGCCCGCGCATTGCCGATCCGCGCGCCCTGAAACAGCAGCACCAACCGCCCCAAAACTTGGCTTGGCCCAATGCAAGCCGCCGCCAACACCGCCATCCCAGCCTCCGCCCCGCGATCCGCGAACAGCATCAGCACATAGGTCAGCAAAATCCCGTGGTTCAGCCAGATCATGCCAAACACCACCGCAATCGCCCAAAACGCCGGACGCCGCATCGCCTCGGCCAACGCCCCCGGCGCGGCTTCAACCGAAATCCCGCCCGCCCGCTCCATCCGCCGCAGACTGCGCACCGCATAGGCATTGATCGGCACTGCCAGCAACATCAACCCGGCAAAGGCAATCAAAGCCCCCTGCCCGCCCAAAGCCCGCCCCAGAAAATCGCCCAAAGGAAACGCCAAAGTTCCGGCAAATCCCGCCACCAGCGTCACCCTGGTGATCGCGCCTCGCGCCTCGCCCCCCAAACGCCGAGTCAGAAACGCAAAGCAGGATTCATAAAGACAACACGCCTGCGCCGCCCCGATCACCGCCCAAATCGCCCACCAGATCAGCGGCGATCCCGCCAGCCCCAACCCCGCCACGCCCAGCGCGGCCAAAATCGGCGCATAGGTCAGCATCTCGCCGCCCCAACCGCGATCCACCCAGCCCCCGGTGAACGGCGTCAGCGCCGCCATTACCAAAAACCCCAGCGTCGGCCCGAACGCCAGTTCTGCCACCGACCAGCCCGTTGCCACCTGCAAATCCGGCAAAAGCGCAGGGAACGCATAATACACCCCGGCGTAGGTCAGCGTCTGCCCAAGCGCCAGCAGCCAAACCGCCGCCGCTTGGCCGGAAAACCAACTCACAACCGATACAAATCCCCGAACTTCGCCTCCAGATAATCCAGCAACGGCCCCTCGCTCGGCTCAAACCCGCAAGCCTGCGCAATCGTGTCACGCGGGCTGCGCAACCCGCCATGGCGCTGCACATTCTCGCGCAGCCAACCCACCGCTCCCGAGGTATCGCCCACCGCCAATGCCGCATCCAGCCCCGGCACCGCCGCCCGCATCGCTTTGTTCAAACAGCCCGCATAGACATTGCCCAAAGAATAGGTCGGGAAATAGCCAAACAGCCCCACCGACCAATGCACATCCTGCAACACGCCATGGCTGGGCTTGTCCACCACCTGCCCGAAATCTGCGAGGAACCGATCATTCCAAGCCGCCTCCAGATCATCCACGCCCAGATCACCGCGCACCAACGCCCGCTCCAGATCAAACCGCATCATGATATGCAGGTTGTAATGCACCTCATCGGCTTCGGTCCGAATGAACCCCGCATGCACCCGGTTCACCGCCGCGTAAAACGCCTCCGGCCCCTCCACCGACAACGGCCCAAACCGCTCCACCATCTGCCCATAGATCCACCCGGTCAAAGCCCGGCCCCGCCCGATCTGGTTCTCATAAATCCGGCTCTGGCTTTCATGCACCCCCATCGACACGCCATGCCCCAGCGGAGTCATGCCGTAATCCGGGTCAATAGCCAGCTCGTAGCTGGAATGGCCAACCTCGTGGATCGTCGAATACAGACAGTTGAACGGATCGCTCTCTACCACCCGCGTGGTGATCCGGCTGTCGTCGCCGCCCCCCGAAGAAAACGGATGCACCGCCAGATCAATCCGCCCCCGGCTCCAGTCATAGCCAAACGCCGTCGCCACATCCCGCGCCAACCGCAACTGCGCCTCTTGCCCGAAATGCCCCGACAACCCTGCCGGAGCCTTCGCCGCCAACACCGCCGCACGCAACGCCACCAACCGAGGCCGCATCCGGTCAAACATGCCGCCCAAACTCGCTGCCGTCGCCCCCGGCTCGTAATCATCAATCAACGCGTCATAAAGATCGCCGCCCTCGGCCAGGCATTCCGCCTCGCGCCGCTTCAACCCAATCACTTCCCGCAAAGTCGGCAGAAAATCCGCCACTTTCTCGTCCGCTCGCGCGGCCGCCCAAATCCCCTGCGCCAGCGACGTCACCCGCGCCAATTCCTGCGCCAGATCTCCCGGCACCTTCACCGCCCGCTTGTAACTACGGTCAATCTGATACAACTGCGCCGCCGCCGCAGCATCCACCGCCTCGGCATCCGCCAACCACTGCGCAATCTGCGGATGGCTGCGCCGCGCATGCAGCACGCCCTCCATCGCCGCCATCTCAATCCCGCGCTGATCCGCCCCACCGCGCGGCATCATGGTTTCCTGATCCCACCCCGTCCGCTCGGCAATCTTGCCCAAAGCCTCGGTGTCGCGCTGATAGGCCATCAACTCTACATAAGCCGTATTGTTCACGCCGTTCCCTCCCGGATCGAGCCCGCCACCGGATACATCGACAAATGCCGCGCCCGAATGATCAGAACCCACAACACCACAGCCCCAATCTGATGGGTGATCGCCACATGTGCCTGCGCCGCGGTCAGCGCGGTGAAAATCCCCAAAACCACTTGCGCCAGCAACATAATCATCACCGCATGAAACGCCCGTCGCGTCGCCCCGTAAGCCGACCGACGCCCACGCAGCCATACCAAAATCCCATAGGCGAACAGCAAATAGCCCCACATCCGGTGAATAAATTGCACTAAACCGGGATTTTCAAAGAACGCATGCCACACAGGCAGCACCCCCCCTGCGCCATCCGGCACATAAAACGCATCGGCTGGGAAAAACTGCCCGTTCATATCCGGCCAAGTCGGAAAATTCCGCCCCGCATCAATCCCCGCCACCAGCGCGCCCAGCAAAATCTGCACAAACGTCAGATGCATCAAGCCCGAGGCTTTCACCACCAACTTCCGCTCACCAGCCCGCCGCGCCACCAGCAAATCCGTCTCCGACCGCCCCAGCAAAAGCGCATACCAAGTGATCAACCCAAGGATGATAAACGCGAGTCCCAGATGGGTGGCCAACCGATAAGACGCCACATCCACCTTCGCCCCGGTCAACCCCGACGATACCATCCACCAGCCAATCGCACCTTGCAGACCGCCCAAAGCACCGATCGCCAGCAAACGCTTGGTCCAGCGCGCCGGAATCTGCCGCGCCAGCAAAAACCCAAAGAACCCGACCGCCCAAACCAGCCCAATCACCCGGCCAAGCTGCCTGTGTCCCCATTCCCACCAGAAGATCGACTTGAACTGATCCAACGTCATCGCGGTGTTTTGAAGCTGAAATTCGGGCGAGACTTGATATTTTGCAAACTCCGCCGCCCAATCGGCGGCATTGAGCGGCGGGATCGCCCCGGTGACAGGCTTCCATTCGGTAATCGAAAGCCCCGAGTCGGTCAGCCGGGTCAGCCCGCCCACCGCGATCATCACCGCGACCAACGCAAAGATCACCAGCAGCCAAGCCCGAATGCCCCGCCGCGCGCCCTTGCCGCGCCCGTCAATCAACCCGCCCTGCCGAGCCGCCACCGCTGGCCCGCCGGGGCCTACTTCCTCAAAAATGCTGCGCTTCGTGGCCATACCGAACCCCTTCGTTGCTTGAACGAACACTAGGCCGACCCCCCAGCAGCTTCAAGGGCCGGACCTGCGGCCAGATACCGCAAACGCTCACGCCATGCTGACCGGGGCAAAGCTGTGCCCTGTCGGCATAACCTATCACCCAATCGCCCACCGCCCGGATAAAGGCGCTTTAGCGCCGCCGGGCAGCGCCTGTCCGCCCCCTCGGGCGGGTGCTATTGCAGCCTCTCACCTAGAACTTCTGGGGAGTTGCCTGAACCATAAAGCGCCTAGAACGAGCGTGGTTCGCCCACCCGGCGGTCCAGCGCAGCCCTGTGTAGCGGCTGAACAACGCGTTTACCTTCGATTAACCATACCGCCAACCGTTCAAAATACGTCAATAAAAACAATGGTCCCGAGTTGGGACCGTCACTCATCCCCCTGCGCCCGCAGTTTATAAGCGATCTGGCGCAGCATGCCATGAAAGGTCTGAACCTCGGCCTTCGTCAGCCCCAACCGAGACCACATATTCCGCAAGCTGGCCTTCATCCCCGGAATCTTCGCCTCGGGAAAGAAGAACCCAGCAGCCGACAACCGCTCCTCAAAATGATCGCCCAGCTTCTCAACCTCAATCCCAGACGCCATCTCCGTCCGCGCCAGCTCCATCACCACGCCCTCTGCAGGCTGGGTCTGCCGCCGCCATTCATACCCCATCAACAGCACACATTGCGCGAGGTTCAGCGAGGCAAACTCTGGATTGACCGGCACCGTCACGATCGCGTTGGCCAGCACCACATCTTCATTCTCCAACCCCGCGCGTTCCGGCCCGAACAGCACCCCCACCCGCTTGCCCGCTGCCACCAACCCCCGCGCGTGTTCCATCGCGGCCTCGGGGGTATAGATCGGCTTGGTCAATTCCCGACCTCGCGCCGTGGTGGCGAAGACAAAATCACAATCGGCAATCGAGTCCTGCACCGACCCGAACAAAGCCGCCTGATCCAACACCCGTCCCGCCCCGGATGCCAAAGCCACCGCAGCCGAATTCGGCCAACCATCGCGCGGCGCTACGATCCGCATCCGCTCCAGCCCAAAGTTCAGCATCGCGCGGGCGCTCGCACCGATGTTCTCGCCCATTTGCGGGCGGACCAGAATGAAAGCGGGCGGGATCATGGGTTTTCTCCGGGCAAGGTGGTGTCTGATACGCCAGCCTGCCTTGCTAGCCAAGGCCAGCTTTCTGCGCTATCAGGGGCCAACTTCATGCAGGATACCCCGATGGCCGACCAAGACCGCCCGCAGATCACCCTGATCACCCCGCCCACGATTGATCTGGAAACCTTCCCCGACCGCCTTGCCGCCGTGATGGACAGCACCGACATCGCCTGCGTCCGGCTGGCTTTGGCGGGCAAGGATGAAGACATGATCCAGCGCGCCGCGGATGCCTGCCGGTTGGTGGCCCATGCCCGCGACGTGATCATTGTTATCGAGAACCATTTATTGATGGTCAATCGGCTGGGTCTGGATGGCGTGCATCTGACCGATGGCGCAAGGCAGGTGCGCTATGTGCGTAAGGAATTGGGCGCGGATGCGGTGATCGGGTCGTTCTGCGGCGTCACCCGGCATGAGGGGATGAACGCGGGCGAAGCGGGCGCGGATTACGTCGCCTTTGGGCCTGTGGGGGCGACCCCTTTGGGCAATGGCGAGCAGGTCGAATTTGATTTGTTTGAATGGTGGAGCGCTGTCATCGAAGTTCCGGTGATCGCTGAGGGGGCGCTGACACTGGCTTTGGTTGAGAAGTTTGGCCCAGTGACCGATTTCTTCGGTGTCGGCGAGGAGATCTGGGGCGCGGATGATCCCTCGGCGACTTTGAAGGCGTTGATGGCACCGCTGGGGTAAGACGATCTCAGTCCCAGCTGGGAAACACTTGTGGGTTTCGTGGGTTTTCTGCGCAAAAACCACTATATCTTGTAGGTCGTGGCGCGCTGATCCAGTGCTTGACCTGCGGCAAGCGGGTGGCAGGCGCGGATCGTTTCCTCGCAATGAGCGGCAAGCTCTTTGCGGCTGGCGAAGGCATCTACCGCAACGGTTGGGTGAAAAATCACCTCAACCCGACCCTGCTTACGCACCGATAAGACTTGCAGCAGGTGTGGCGCGAAATCCATCTCGCCCCACCAGCCATAGAAGCGTGCATCTTGGCCGGGCGGCGCGTGGTAGATCACGCTGACAGGCTGGATGTGCAGGATCTGATCCAAGCCATGAGTGAAGAACGCCGCGAAAAGTGTTGATTTGAAAGGTAAAACCCTGATTGCGTCGGTGCTGGTGCCCTCGGGGAAGAACATAAGTCTGTGACCCGCGCGCAGCCGCGCCTCAAACAAAGCCTGTTGGCGCTTGGCTTCGGTGCCCTTGCGGGCGACGAAGACCGTTCCGGTCGCGCGGGCAAGCCAGCCGATCGCGGCCCAACGCTCCACCTCGGATTTGGCAACGAAATAGCCGCGTTGCACGGCGTTCAGGGCGAAAATATCCAACCATGACGAGTGGTTGGCCACCACGGCCCCCTTCACTTGCATCGGCGTGCCGCGCGTGACCAGGGCCAAGCCAAGGATCGGAAACACCAGTTTGCAGACGGCTTGGGTGATATAGGGCGTCCATGGGCGGGCTGGGCCGAACACCGGGCGCTCGATGAGACGCAGCAGCAGCAAAAGCAGCAAACCACTGTAGACGACCAAGCCCATCGCAGCACCACGCAGAGCCACGCGCAGCCATCCCATTGCCCCAAAGGGCGGCCAAGCCAGTGCGTCTGCACGCCAGCCGCTCATGCCTCACGCGCCGATTTACGGATGTAGAAATCGCGGTGCTTGGCGCTCATTTGGGCGGTGTCCATCACGAGGCACACGTCGGTGGTGTTGAAGGCGTGATCGACCCAAGCGCCCTGTCCGACATAGCCACCCAGCCGCAAGTAAGCTTTGATCAGCGCCGGTGTGGCCAGCATCGCCGCCTTGCGGTCCATCTGATGCTGTGGAATCAGCGCGCTGTGCGCAGCCTGCGCGGGGCGTGCGATGACACGCAACTCGGCCGGGGCAAGGTGGAAATGCTGCAAATAAGACAGCGGCTGCGCGAGGGCCGCCATATCGGTGCCATGGAATGAAGCCGCGCCAAACAGCACCTCGATGCCATGTTCCAGCACATAATCGGCCAAAGCATTCCAAAGCAAAAGCATCGCCGTGCCGCCGCGATAATCGGCATGGACGCAAGACCGACCGAGTTCGAGAAGTTTGCGGCCCGAAGCTTTCAACGCAGTCAGATCAAATTCTGATTCCGAGTAAAACCGCCCCGTTACCGCCAGTCGATCGGAAGGTAGCAGGCGGTAAACCCCCACCACATCTTGCAAATCTTCCGCCGAGCGCTGCGGATCAATCAGCAGCAGGTGGTCAAAAAAGGGGTCAAACTCATCGCGTTCCAGCCGGGCGTCATGGTCGGCCAACGTGACCGTCGCGCCCAATTCCTGCACGAAGACCTCATAGCGCAAGCGTTGCGCCGCGCGCAGATCACGGTCGTCTTGCGCCAAACGCAGGATGAAGGGCTTGTCGTCAGAAATCATCGGCAGCATCCGGTCCGGCTGTTTGGGCGACAGGTTTTCTTAGGCGCTGGCGGGCCGCAATGCAACCACGCGGGGCCTCGCGCTGATTGTGTTAACCGAAGATTAACCACATGCTGCGTCAATGTGCGCTTCGGGACGAGAAATCGCGCGTCAGTTCTACTTGAGAAAGGTCAATCACCACCTTGCCGGCATGTTCAAAATTAACTGTCACCCGGTTGCCAATACTGGATTGCACCTGCCCCAAGCCCCAATCGGGCCGCGCCGGGTGTCGCACCAGCATCCCCGGTTCCAGTAAAGCCGCCATATTCGCCTCGTTCGTTGAAGGATGACCGCAGTGACCGCCCAAATACCTGACAAACCCGATCTTGCAGCCCTTGTCGGCTCGCGTATTTGCCATGACCTTATCAGCCCGATTGGCGCCATCGGCAACGGGGTAGAGTTGATGTTGATGGAAGGTGCGGCCAAGGGGCCAGAAATGGCGCTGATCACCGAAAGCGTCGGCCATGCCAACGCCCGGATCCGTTTCTTCCGGGTGGCGTTTGGTGCCAGCAGTGCCGAGCAGCGCATCGGACGCAATGAGGTTATGGCGATTATCTCGGATATGACGCATGGCGGACGGGTGCAAATTGAGTGGGACAGCCCCGCCGATCTGCCAAGGCGCGATGTGAAGCTGGTGTTTTTGCTGATCCTGTGCCTCGAGTCGGCCTTGCCCTATGGCGGGCGGGTGCAGGTGGAGCGTGGCGAGGCGCGCTGGTCGCTGCGGGCGACGGCGGCCAAGCTGAAGATCGACCCAAGCCTGTGGGAGGGGCTGATCCATCCCGCGGCTTTGACCGAGATTGGCCCGGCGCAGGTGCAATTCCTGTTGGTGCCAGAAGAGATCACCCGTCAGCACCGCCGCCTGACCACCGAATTGATGGAGGGGGAAATCCGGCTTAGTTTCTGATCGTGCCATTGCCAGTGACCAGATATTTGAAACTGGTCAACTGATCCGCCCCCACCGGGCCGCGCGCATGCAGCTTGCCGGTGGCAATGCCGATCTCACCGCCCATGCCAAACTCGCCGCCATCGGCAAATTGCGTCGAGGCGTTGCGCATAAGGATGGCGCTATCAAGCCGCTGCATGAAGCGCGCGGCGGTTTCGTCGTTCTCGGTGAGGATGCTTTCGGTGTGGTTGGAGCCATATTTGCGGATATGCGCGATGGCCTCATCGACACCATCGACCAGTTTGGCGGCAATGATCATATCCAGAAATTCATGGCCGAAATCCTCGGGCCTGGCCTGAACCGTGCCCGGGATTTTCAACAATTCGCCCGTCGTGCGCACCTCAACCCCGGCGTTCAGCAGGTCTTCAATCAGCACAGCGCCGTGTTTGGTGTAAAACTGCCAGTCGATCAAAAGGCATTCCGCCGAACCACAAACCCCGGTGCGGCGGGTTTTCGAATTCAGCACCACGCGGCGCGCCTTTTCCAGATCGGCGTCGCGGTCGGCGTAGACGTGGCAAATGCCTTCCAGATGCGCGAACACTGGCACGCGGGCCTCGCGTTGCACAAGACCAACCAAGCCCTTGCCGCCGCGCGGCACGATCACGTCAATATATTCAACGGCTTGCAGCATCGCCGTCACCATTTCGCGATCACGCGTCGGGATCAGTTGGATCGCACCCACGGGAAGACCCGCTTCGCGCAGGCCCTGCTGCATACAATCGTGGATGGCTTCCGAGGAGTGAAAACTCTCTGACCCGCCGCGCAGGATCACCGCATTGCCAGCCTTCAAGCACAAAGCCCCGGCATCGGCGGTCACGTTCGGGCGCGATTCGTAGATCACACCAATAACACCCAAAGGGCTGGCCACGCGTTGAATATGGAGCCCAGACGGGCGATCCCATTCGGCAAGAACCCGGCCCACCGGATCGGGATATTCGGCGACGCTGCGCAGGGCGTCGACGATGCCACGGATGCGGTTTTCATCAAGCCGCAGACGATCCAGCATCGCGGGGCTGAGGCCCTTTTCCGTGGCGTAATCCATATCGATATAGTTGGCATCGAGAATGTCCTGCCGCCGCGCCCAGACCGCCGCCGAAGCCCCGATCAAGGCCGCATATTTGCGTTCCTGCGACGCGTAAGCGAGTTCCGCCGCAGCCGCCCGCGCTCTGCTGCCAATATCGCGCATCACATCCAAGATTTGCCCGTCCATCTTCGGCCCTTTCACATTGGCCCAAATATCCCGGGGGTGCGGGGGCTGGCCCCCGCGACGACCCCAAAGTCAGATCACCATATCATCGCGGTGTACCAAGGCGGCACGGCCCTGATAGCCCAGAATTGCTTCGATCTCACCCGAGCGGTGCCCGGCAATCGCATTGGCCTCGACGGCTGTGTAGCGCACGAGGCCCTTGCCCAAAGTATCGCCGGCAGGCGACAGGATTGCCACCGGGTCGCCGCGCCCAAACGTGCCTGTCACCGCAGTAACTCCCGCTGGCAGCAAGGATTTGCCCGCCCGCAGCGCCGTCACCGCCCCCGCATCAAGCCGCAATTCACCACGCGGTTTCATCGCGTTGATCCAGCGTTTGCGCGCGGCTTGGGGGTCACTTTGCGCCACAAACCATGTGCGTTGCGCGCCATTAGCCAAGGCTTGCAAGGGGCGCAGCACCGAGCCTTCCATAATCGCCATCGCACAGCCACCTTTGACGGCGGTTTTGGCGGCCAGGAGTTTGGTCTTCATGCCGCCCTTGGACATGCCTGAAATCGGCTCGCCCGCCATCGCCTCGATCTGCGGCGTGATGGTTTCCACCAAGTCAAAACGCTGCGCGGTGGGGTCTTCTTTTGGATTGGCGGAATAGAAGCCATCGACATCCGACAGCAGGATCAACTGATCTGCACCCACAGTCACGGCGATTTGGGCGGCCAAACGGTCATTGTCGCCAAAGCGGATTTCATCGGTGGCCACGGTGTCATTTTCATTGACGATCGGCACCACGCCCAGACTAAGCAGGGTTTCCATCGTGGCGCGGCTGTTCAGATAACGGCGGCGGTCCTCGGTGTCTTCCAGCGTCACCAGCACTTGTGCGGTGGTGATGCCATGCGGGGCAAGGACTTCTTCATAGGCGCGGGCGAGGCGAATTTGGCCCACGGCGGCGCACGCTTGGCTTTGTTCCAGCGTCAGGATACCATCACCGAGGCCAAGCACTTTGCGGCCCAAGGCGATGGAGCCCGAGGACACCAGCACCACATCGGTGCCGCGCACTTTCGCTTCGGCCACGTCCATTGCCAGCGCTGACAGCCAGCCTTGCTTCAGGCCAAGTTTGCGGTCGACCAGCAAGGCCGAGCCGATCTTGACGACCAATCGTTTGGCGTCGCGAATGTCAGGTGCGGTCAGAGGTTTTAAGGCTGCCAAGGCAGGCCCTCCTCGACAGGGGCCTCGCGTTTGATTTCGGCCATGATCGCCCGCAAAGCGTCGATCAGGCCGATGCCTGCGACGCCAGAAATCACATGCACCGGGCCGCCACTGGCCTTTTCAAGCGCTTTGCGGCGGGTGGTGATAGTGGCTTTGTCCAGCGCGTCGCACTTGTTCAGCGCAAGGAGGCGGGGTTTGTCGCCCAAGACTTCGGAGTAGGCTTCGAGTTCTTTGACGATGGTGCGGTAGTCTTTGGTGATGGTGGAGGAGGTGCCATCGACGAGGTGCAGCAAGACTTTGCAACGCTCAACATGGGCGAGGAATTGCATGCCCAGACCGCGACCTTCGGAGGCACCTTCGATCAGGCCGGGGATGTCGGCCATGACAAATTCTGCGCCATCAATGCCGACCACACCGAGGTTCGGCACCAAGGTGGTGAACGGGTAGTCAGCGATCTTCGGGCGGGCGTTGGAAACCGCGGCGAGGAAGGTGGATTTTCCGGCGTTGGGCAGACCCAACAGGCCCGCATCGGCGATCAGTTTCAGTCGCAGCCAGATGGTGCGCTCGATGCCTTCTTGGCCGGAGTTGGCGCGGGCGGGCGAGCGGTTGGTCGAGGATTTGAACGCGAGGTTGCCCCAGCCGCCATTGCCACCCTTGGCGAGCAGGATTTTCTGCCCGACGGTGACGAGGTCGGCGATCACGGTTTCTTCGTCTTCATCGAGGATCTCGGTGCCGACCGGGACTTTCAGGATGATATCGTCGCCGGTCTTGCCGGTGCGTTGGCTGCCCATGCCGCCCTGCCCCGACTTGGCGAAGAAGTGTTGCTGGTAGCGGAAGTCGATCAGGGTGTTGAGGCCATCGACAGCCTCGGCCCACACGGACCCACCGTTGCCGCCGTCGCCGCCATCGGGGCCACCAAATTCGACGAATTTCTCGCGCCGGAAAGAGACGCAACCTGCCCCGCCGCCGCCAGAGCGGATATAGACTTTGGTGAGGTCGAGGAATTTCATCGGAGCGGCTTTCTGAAAGATTAACTTGAGGCGATACAGGATTGGGGGGCGGGACTCAAGCGTGGGGATTCTTTGCGAGATTTGCGGCGGTCCCAACTCGGGACCAAATTTTAGTATTGTATTTCAGTTACTTAACTGTGCCATTTTAACAGATTATTAACCTTTGGCAGATCAAGCCGATAGATCACGATTGGCACAGCGCCCCTTGCAAGGCTTTCACCGATGCCTTCGCCAATTTGGCCAAAGCCCAGTTTGCGCAAAACCGCGCCAGACGCGGGGTTGTCGGTGCAGTGATCGGCGAACACCTCGGCCAGCCCAAAGCGCGTAACCATCTGCGGCAGGAAGGCGGCCATCGCCTCGGTCGCGATGCCACGGCCCCAGAATGCGGGGTCGAGGAAATAACCCGTCTCAATCGGATCATCCCAGATCCCGACCGCGCCGATCAGTTTGCCTTCAAACCAGATGCCAAGGCGAAAGCCCAAGCGGCCGCACCATTGGCTTTCCGCCAAAGTGGCGCGCACTTCGGCTTCGGGCCAAGGTGAGAGGTGAGAGTTGGTCATCGGGGCGACCCGTGGATCGCCACCAATGCGGGCGATGTCACGCCAGTCGCGCTCGATCTCTAACGGCGCGAGGCGCAGGCGGGGTGTTATGATTTCCAAAGGGTTGGCGGCACAAAACGCCTCGGGCGTCAGCAGAAGATCGACATGCGGGCGGTCTTGCCCCAAGGCGCGGCAGTGTTTCAAGCTGCGTCCGGTTTCGACAAAGCCGAGCTTTGCCAGCACGCGGGCAGAGGCTTGGTTGCCAGCGAAGTAGCCAGCGGCGACGGTGCTTTCATCATGGGCGAATTGCATGTCCAGCACAGCGCGGGCGGCTTCGGTGGCGTAGCCTTTGCCGTGCGCGTGGGGGGCGAGCCAGTAGCCAAGCTCGAAACCTGCGCCAATGATGCCTACGAACCCTTGCGCGTCTTCAATGGTGAAGGTTTCGCCGGGATAGGCGATCTGGGTGGCAAATTCGTGGAAATCGGCTGCCGTGTAAGGTACGGGCACACGGGCCAGCCAGCCAGAGATGGCGAGATCGTTCAGATATGCGACGACAGCGGCCTGATCACAGGCCGCCACCGGGCGCAAGCGAAGACGCGCCGTTTGAAGCTGGGCGCGTAAAGTCATGACTTAGGCCAGCTTTTTCACATAGGTCCAGGTTGGCACGAGGCCATTGCGCGCGACCGAAAACGTCTCGGCGTCGCCCAAGTATTGGAAACCCGTGTTGGTCAGCACGCGGGCTGAGCCGGCGTTGTCTTGAAACACCTCGGCAAAGATCGCGCAGTTGGCTTGCGGGTTGGCGGCCACCAAAGCTTTGACTGCCTCGGATGCAATCCCCGTGTTCCAGAATGCAGGTGCCACCCAATAGCGGATTTCAGACTGGCCGTGCGTCGGCTTGTGCGCGTCCATTGGTTTCAGGCTGATCACGCCCAGCACTTCGGCCAGACCCGTGGCGGAACCGTCCATCACCCAAACCTGTTCCTCCGAACGCCCGCCCATCGCGCGGCTGACGAAGGCATCGGCTGCCCCCGGCGGCAAGGGATGGGGAATCGAATGGGTGGCTTCGGCGACGCGTTTGTCGCCTGCGTAAAGCGCGAACAAGCCAGCGTCCGAGCGCTGAACCGGGCGCAGCACAAAGCGACCAGCGGCGATCTGGCCATCGGTGGGAACAGCAATCATATCCAAAACCACGGGCTTACTCCTGAAAGCCTTGCAGGGTGCAAACCCTGAGGAAACCTCATTCCGATGGCGGAAATAAGGAAGGGGACCGGTCTTTCGACCGATCCCCCGTTTACAATCTAATTGTAAAGGTTCGGCTTATTCTGCGGCTTTCGCTGCCGGAAGCACAGAAATAAACGTCCGGCCCTTGAAGCCTTTTTTGAATGTCACATGACCTTCAACCTTGGCGAACAGGGTGTGATCGACGCCCATGCCAACGCCTTCACCGGGGAACCAAGTTGTGCCGCGTTGACGCACGATGATGTTGCCCGGGATGGCGACTTGGCCGCCGAACAGTTTCACGCCAAGACGACGGCCAGCCGAGTCGCGGCCGTTGCGGGATGAGCCGCCTGCTTTTTTGTGTGCCATGAGGTATTACTCCGACGCTACAGCGGCTTTAGCAGCACGCTTGGGTTTCGCAGGAGCTTCGACCGGAGCGGCCGGAGCATTGTTATGGGCCGCGCGGCGTGCATCGGCGGTGCCGGTTGCAGCAGCGACGCCCGAGGCATCAGCGCCCGTGGCCAGCACATCCAGCACACGAACCAGCGTCAGGTGCTGACGGTGGCCTTTGGTGCGCTGCGACGAGTGCTTCCGGCGGCGTTTGACGAAGTGGATGACCTTTTCGCCTTTGATCTGGTCGATCACTTCGGCTTGCACAGCCGCACCTGCCACGAAGGGCACGCCAATGGTCAGGCTTTCGCCGCCAACCATCAGAATTTCGTTGAACTGGATCTTTTGACCAGCAACGGCATCAAGCTTTTCAACGCGCAGAACGTCACCCGCCTGCACTTTATACTGCTTGCCGCCTGTCTTGAGGACCGCGAACATGGGTCTTTCCTTCTCTTGCTCCGCGTCTTGTGGCCCCGGTGAAGGAGTTCTTGGGTTTCCCCGCCTCGGACAGCGCGCCCCTGTGGGCGTCATGAATTAAAGACCCGACGAGATTCGCACCTCGCCGGGATGCGCGCTTATGCGGCGGGTGGGCGCGCGTGTCAAGGCCGAGTCTGGTGGGGTCAGATGTCTTGCCCGGCCATCAAGCGGCCCGCCGATTGGCCGAGTTCTTTCGAGACTTGCACGAACATCGCATCAAATGCCACGAACATCGCCCGGTTGGCTTTTTGACCAGCGGGGGTTTCTGAGAACGCGATGTATTTGCCAAGCTCTTTGTCGCTGAGCGGTTGGTAGGCCAGCATCAGGAACGGGAACAGCCATTCGGTGGTGTCGCGGCGCACATCGGTTTCCTGCGACCACACTTCCGCCAGCATATCAGCTTCGGGCATCGGTTGCGCGAAGGCTTCGGCGGCGTTCATGCCGCGGTAGAATGCCAGATTGCCGTTCAAAGCGCCCATGACATTGGATTCGACAAGGTCGTTGATCTCGGCAAAGCGGTTGATTTGTTTTGCACGCGGGGTCTTGGCGTTCAGCGCTTTGCCCCAGAGTTTGGCGGCGGCCTCGGTGGCGTTGTCATCCAGCAGGGTTTTGCGGGCGTCAATCTCCAGCGCCAGAATATACTGGCCGAGCGGGGTGCCGAAGAAATCCCGCATGGCGGCTTGGGTGGCGGGATCGTTCTGCAGCGCTTTGGTCAGGGCTGCATCGAAGATCTGGTGCAGACGGGTGGTGTCATAGACCCGGCTGACCACGACGTCCCACGCGGCCCCATCTTGGCCGGGGAACAGATCGGCCTCCATCTCCTTGCCATTGGCGAGGCCCTCGGTGCGCATCACGGCGATCAGGGCGCCGATCTTCAGGGTCTGGCTGAGGGCCGAGATATCAGGCTGGATGGCCTGCGTCTGCGCGAAGGATGGCAGGGCAGCGATCGGAAGGGCAAGACAAAGCAAGAGAAAGATGGGGCGCAGCATATCGGGCCTTTCGCGGCGGATTGGGGCCACAGTTACGGCGTTGCGCACGCGCTGCCAAGGGCGCGGAGGACACAGATCGGTGAGGACGCGGCGCTTTGCTGGTCTGGCGCTGCGCGGCAGAAAGACTGGTGTGCGGGACGCATGAGACGGGTGTAGGCGCTGCACCTGTGCAAAGTCTTTGCACCCAGTGATAAAATCGGGGTTGCAAGCGCTGCGCGACCCCGCTAAATCCCCGCCACGATCCCTACCGCGGAGAGGTGGCAGAGTGGTCGAATGCGGCGGTCTCGAAAACCGTTGTCGGTTTGCGCCGACCCAGGGTTCGAATCCCTGTCTCTCCGCCAATCACCCCCCGTAAAGCATTGAAAATACTAATATTTTCGCAAACACTGATTTTACATCCCCCATATCATCCCCCACCTTGCAAAATTTGCCGTGTGTTTCATGGCACAGCTTTACGAAATATGCGAAGGTCGGCAGGCTTCGCCCTGATGCGGAAATTCCCGGCGCTCGGCCTAAGACCCCACCCCCGCGCGCGCGTATCTCTACGCAATGTCAGGTTTTGACAGGTTCGCCCTGCGCGCGCGCTTGCATGCGTGCTTACCCACACCCCCCTTTTGAAATTTGCTCCCAGTGTGAGCGGACGTCCGACCACAGGACTGGGTTGCGAGGTTGTGGAGTTATGGCCCCCCCCCCCCTCATACGCGCCCAGCGCCGTCTCTGGGCCTCGGCAATGCGTTCCAAGCCCTCGGGCGTCTTGGCCCCGGTGGATTTACCGCCATGAAACTTGCAGCGGCTCTTGCCCGGTTCTGATTTGTTGCGGCATTGCCCGCCTTTGCGCGTCTTGGCCCCGCATATGACGCGGTGGCAGGCGAGGCGCTGGGCTTCCCGCTCTTTGGCGCGGGCAAGATAGACGGCGAATAGCGCCTCGGCTTGGGCGTCGGCTTGTTCGCGCCAACTAACACCCCATCCCCCCGTGCGCGCAATACTGGGCCAAGAATCCTGCAAACCCAAAGCCTCGGCCATCAAGCGCCATGCGCCATGCCATCCGATTTGCGCCTTGGCTTCCCAATACTGGACGGTATCGCGGGACACTCCCACACGCTTTGCCAGATCGGCTTGCGTCACTTTCGCCGCCTTGCGCGCGGCCCGCAGATCGGCCCCTGAAATGTTGCGGTTTATGGTCGGCATGCTTCCCACGCGGTCCCTTGCCTTGGATGTCATATACATTTGCACGCCCCCCCCGCTCAAAATCTCTGATTTGTGGAAGCGTGAAGAATGCTCCCCCCTCCGGTCCCGAACCCTAGAGGCCCCAGAGATTTGCTTACCCCCCCGTCACCCATCGCTTTTGCGCGCCCACGCTGCCCGCTTGCGGCACCCCTGCGAACAATAGCAGGCATCGGCGCGGCGATAGATCGGCACAGGGCGGCGGCACCAATGGCATAGCCAGCCACGGGCTAGACGCCTTAGAACGGCCTCGGCCCGGGCGTTGCGGTGCCGCATATTACCCCCACCATAAAGTATGCTGGCATCGCTGCGATACAGCAGCACCGACAGGCGGCGGGGGTAGTCATGGCCTAAGGCTATTCCATCAGGATCGGGGCCGGGCATCTGGATTTCCTTTGATTGATTTCAACCGTCGCCAGCTAACGCTATGATTTCACCATCCGTTTAGAGCTGACTTGTCCCGTATTTCCGGGGCCATAGGCGGGCTAAAGCGTTGATTTGCCATGACGCGCTGATTTTAACCCCCTCGGCCATCATCGCGGCATAACCCCCGCCAGCGCCGCCAGCAGGCCACGGCATAGGGTGAGGGTTGCCGATGGTGTCAGAGGCACCGCCGCGACTTCCTTGCTGCCTCTCCTGAAGTGCAAGACGGGGCCGGGGCGGATGGTGATTAGCATGGCTGGCCCGCCGATTTGGGCGCGAAAATCTAAGCCGTGAACATCACAAGGTGGGGGAAAGGTGGGGGCGGTTCTTACTTCCCCCACCCCCACCCCCACACCCCTATACAAGGTGGGGGTGGGGGGTGAGGTAATGGGTTTTTGCAAGGTGGGGGGAAGGTAGGGGTAAGTGGGGGTAAGTGGGGGAAACTTCATTCTGGCACCGCCGGGTTATTCTCGCCCGCAAAGACAAAATCCGCCTGCTTGTTCTTGTCGCCATAGGTCAGCCGCTCAATCCGCAGAACGTCGCTTTCAATCCACTTTTTCAGCATGGTCTTCACTCTCGCCTTGTCAGAAGCCTTAGACAGATCAAGCCCCAGCACCTCGGCAATCACTTCCCCGGCCCAACCTTTGGCTTGGCTATTTTCGCGCGGTGGATTTTCGCAGGCGGCAATCTCGGCCCGCACCCGGCACGCGTCGTTCACGGTGATGCCCGTAAACGCCTCAGGCCATACCCAAGGCCGGATGGTGGCGACGTTCTCACCATTGGCAATCATCACGCCCGTTTTCTCAAACCAGCGGTTCCGATCTGATGACGGCGGCGCAAGGTTGCTCTCGGCCTCACCGATGCGGAAATAGTGCCGGAAATCGTCAACACCCGCCTGCGCGCCCTCGGCCTCGGTCATAGGCACCAGCAGGCGATTGAAGCGCGCCACACCACGCAGGGCCGATCCACCCCGGCCATCATCTAGGGTTGGTGCAATGCCGGGGGAAGGTTTGCGCGTGTGGTGGACAAGCCCAATAGCCGCCCCGGTTTCGGACGCAAGCGCGCGGATGCGCCCGCCCAGCGCGCGGAAAACCTCGTTTGTCTCGGGGCTATGGCTCAAGTCTTGCAGCGGGTCGAATATGGCGAGCGCAATGCCTTCCCGCTTGATCAGGTCGGCAAGTGCCAGGAAGGCGGATTCGGCAATGTCGCCTTTCTCGCCCCTTATCAACACAACCGGGCTTTCAGCCGTCACCCCGGAAACGGGAAACAGCCTGCCTATGATTTCGGATTGCGGGATTTGCCATGCCTGCAACACCGCCGCCACCCGGCCTTGAATGACGGCTAAATCATCCTCGGCATTGTAATACAAAACCTTGATCGGCGCGGCGGGCTTGCCCGTGAGAAATCCGCGCCCGGTGGCGGCGTCAATGGCCTCGGACAGCGCCAAGAGGCTCTTGCCTGTCTTTGGTGCGGCAAAGGTAACGCTTAGGTATCCCGCCGCAAAAGTGTCGCCATAGACAAACCTCAGCCGGGGAATTTGTGCCGGGTCGATCTCCTGCCATGCCTGAAAATCATAGATCAGCGGCGAGGCCCCGGCCTGCGGTGTAAAGGGGATGGGTTTGGGCAGGTTCAAGCTGCAATCCCCCCGCGCAAGGCGTCATTCCAATCCTGCCCCTCGGGCGCTGGCAACATAGACACAGCCCAGCCCAGAGCATTGGCGCGCTCGGCCAATACATTGCCCGCCTGCCATCCGGCCCCGGCATCATCGGAATCCGTCGCCACAATCAATTCGCCGGGGGGCTTGGGCAGGGCGAGGGCTTTCATTCCCGAAGTGGACAGCGCCGCCCATACAGTCGCAGGACTCGCCAGAAGCCCGCTTAGAAGGCTTAGGCCAGTCTCTATTCCCTCACACACCACCAGCGGCCCCGGTGCCTCTGACAGCGCCACGGCACCGCCTGCGCAGGGGCCTTGCATCATCTTGGCTTGGCCGCCGATGCGCGCCCCGGTTTTCTCAAAGTAGGTGCGATGCACGCCGCCCGTGGACACGTCACCCACCATTGCCGACAACCAGCGGGCGCTGGGCGCGTGGAAGGCATCTGCGGCCCAGCCAAGCGCGGGCGACAGGGGGCAGGTAATACCGCGCCCGCGCAGATAGGCTTCGCCCTTGGTGCCTTGCAGCGGCTTGCAGGTGGCCCAGAGCCGCCGCGCCTTGGCGAGTTGTTCCGCCGCATAGGCTTCGCGCTTGGCGTCGGCTTCGCGCGCGGCTTGTGGATCCACTCGCAGGGCATCGCGGGGCAATCCCGCCGCCCGCACAATGTCGCGAAAGTCGCAGCCGCTCTTGTGGCAGAACGCCAACAGCGCGCCACCCTCGGCCCGGATGGAAAGCCCGCGTTGATCGCGGCGGCGCTCGGACTGGCAGACCGGGCAAGGCGCAATGCCAGCTTTGCCCCGCCATTCCCCGCCCAGCGATTGCGTCAAGATATGTGCCTCAGTCATTCGCGGGTCTCCCCATAGATCAGCGATGCCAAGAGCATGGCGACAGGGGCCGAAACCCCCAATGCACGGCGCAAGCGGGCGAGTTGCAAAGCGGTCATTTCAGCACCCCATCGGCAAGTGACTTTGCAGAGGGCGGATAATTCAGGGTTGCTGGGTCGGTGCCGGGGGCGAGGAAGTAATGCGCGACGTTTTCCTTGCCGCGCAGTTCCGCATTGATCGGCCAGCTATATTCCCGTTTCAGCCGCTCCACGATTGCGGCTAAGCGCCAGCCTTTGATTTCGCGGATTTCGGATTTGGTGGAAATGGTGCGGCGCTCGGCCAGAGCCTTGCAGCACCAAAAAACCTGCGTTGGGCTGGAATACCATTGTTGTCTGTTTGTCATAGCTCGATGCCTTTTGTTGCGGCTCGGGCGGCGATGCGCTATGCTTGGGGTGTCCTGATACCGCACAAACGAATAGAGCCGCTGCCCGTGTCGGGGTGGCGGTTTTTCGTTATGCGGCGGTGCGGCTTGCTAGCCAGTCGGCAATCCGGCTTTCCGGCCATGCGACGGCGCGACCCGTCAACTTGATGGGGCGGGGGAATTTCCCCGCCTTCATCAGGTCGTAAATCGTCGTTGTCGACAGCCCCGTAAGTTCGAGAACGGCAGGGCGGCGAAGGTGCTTTTCAACCATGATGGCCTCCGAATGTTGGCGTTACATGGCGAAAGCATGGGGGCAATCTATGGTGCGTTCAAACGAATGACGGCCCATATAAGGCGGTTCTTATCCGCAGGATGGGTCGACAATTCTGGGCTTTTCGGGGGCAATTTTGGGCATTTCTTCATCTGATTTGGGCATAGTTTCCAAAAGCGGAGCGAGATAACGCTGGGCGGTGCTTCGAGACAGAGGAAGATTGAAATGTGCAAGATACCACTCTTGCGCTTCTGCCAAAATTGCTTCCTTTTTGTTGGGCAATTCGCGGCGTTTCAGTTGCATTGCGCGCAAGACTGCTGTTTGTGCTAAGCCTTCGCCCATAGGGGTGCGCCCTTTACGGCGGCGTGGTGAGGGTTCAATTGAGGCTCCGTTTTCCTCATCTAGAATAAAAGTGCTGCCGTGGAGCCACCCGCTCACACGTCGTGGTTCAACACGGCTTGAATTGAAAACGCGCAGGCAGTCGCTAATTGACACGGTAACTGCCAAATAGACCCCGCCATCAACAGCTAGATTCGAATTTGCAAAATCCACCCCTGTAAGCGTCCAGTCTTCTGGCGCGATTTCCTGAAAATCTTGGCACTCGCCGTAACCAAGTTCATCAGACCCAACGAGAAATAGACCGCTAGCTTTCAATGTTCCATCTGTAAGTGCATGTAAAACTTCAATTTTTGCGCGGTCTATCGCCTTCTCTAGAGGGGCGTTGAAAACCTTCAATTGCCGCGCTGCTGCTATTTCGTTTTCATCGATTAATTCTCGTTCAGCAAGGTGTTGAGCAAATTTGGGGTCTAGTTTGGCAGATTCCCAAAGTTGCGCCATATATGATCTATCGCTACTTAATAGTTCTTCTAGTGTTTGCGTTCCGCAAATTTCACGAAGGTGCAAATAATCGTCAATTGAAACCTCTGGCAACAAATTGGCGATTTGGTGCTCGTCAAGCCAAAGTCCGGAAGTCCATTGCGCCCCTCCAATATCAAGAATCTTATCGCGGTCCAATCGATAACCAACTTCTGGCATGATGCCCAAAGCAATCCAATGCGCGATTTCAAAAAGGTGCATATGTTCATCATCGGCTTGACGCGCGGAAAATAGGCGCATTATGCAATCCTCACCACTTCGCCGCGACGTTCCGACAGGAATCCGGCCCATGCTTCCATCATCTTGGCCCGCTTCTCGAATAGGTCAGATCGGGCATATGCTTGTTCGACGGCATCCCCAGCCATGTGCGCAAGTGCCGCCTCGGCCACCTCACGCGGGAAGGTGGTGCGCTCTTGCGCCCAAGTGCGAAAAGAGGTGCGGAACCCGTGAATGTCGATGGGAAAGCCAAGTTCCCGCACCAGCTTAATCAGCGTCATATCTGACAGCGGCCTTCCCTTTATCGTGCCGGGGAATACCAGCCCATCGCCCTCTGACAGCCCGCGCGCCTGTTTCAGCAACTCCACCGCACGGCCTGACAGTGGCACCCGATGCGCCCGCTTGGCCTTCATGCGCAGGGCTGGGATAGTCCACACCTTCGCGGGCAAGTCGATTTCCGACCATAGCGCTTCACGGGCTTCACCAGAGCGGGAAGCGGTCAGCACCAGAAATTCAAGGGCCAGTTTCGTGGACAGCCCAGCGCCGGACGCCTGCACGGTCTGGATGCATCCTGTTACCTCGGCATAGCCCAGCGATTTGCGGTGTTCGACGGCCTTATCCACCTTGGGCAGGGCGAGGCTTACGGCATCGGCGGGGTTATCCTTGCGCCAGCCCTTTGCCATCGCCCATTTCAGCACCACTCCGATGCGCTGGCGAACCCGCCGCGCGGTTTCCTGTTTCCCCGTCCAGATCGGCGCAAGGGCTTTCATCAGATCGGCGCTTGTCACCTCTGACACGCGCAAATTGCCGAAGGCTGGGAAGGCATAGGTTTCGAGCGTGCTGATAAATTGCGCCGCGTGCTTTTCATTGCGCCATGTCGGCTTGTGCAATTCGTGAACGGTGCGCGCCGCCTCGGCAAAGGTGGGCACCGCGCGGGCTTCATTCTTGAGTTGGATGGGGTCTTGCCCTTCATAGGCGAGTTGCCGATTGCGGCGGGCGTTTTCCCGCGCGGTGGCGAGGCTCACCAGATCGGGCGAACCCAAGCCGATTTCCCGACGCTTGCCGCGAATGACAATGCGCTGCACCCACAGGCGCAAACCGCTCTTGTCCACCCGCAGATACAGCCCGTTTCCGTCGAAGTATTTGCCGGGTTCTTTGGCGGCATCGACGGCGCGGGCGGTCAAAGCCTTAGCCGGCGCGCGCGGTGAACGCTCAGCCTTTTGGTCATCCCCCATTTCATCCCCCATAAGTCGCCGGAACATGGGGAATCCTGGCGCAATTCGGCGGAATAAGAAAGTGAAAAGCGCCCAATAAACATAGGAATATGGCGGCATCTGGCGTAACACAGCGAAACCCGGTTGGGTAGCCTGTCTCTCCGCCACACATCTCCATAACCTATTGATGTTGCTGTATTTAGTTGGATATCGGTTTTTCATCCCACCATCCACCCCACCAACTTCTTTGCGAACTGATGCGGTGCGCTGCAACGAACTGCAGTAGTGGAGCTGCTTGTTAGTGATGTATTTGCACTCGAGGCAGCGGTTGTCACAATTTAATCTCAGCCCTGACGCCCCTCACGACCGGTAACGCTATCTGTCAAGAAATATCCGGCCGATCCCCAATCCAGCTCGCTTTTCACGTTGTGAACTATTTCATTAAATTCATGCGCAGTCCTCTTGTGCGATTGCTATAATGGCGGTGTGGCATTCTTCCCGCCGCGATCCAACATCACAGGAAGCATCTCATGGCCGCGCATGTCTATCTCTCCGTTATCCAGGTTGCGGAACGCCTTGGCGTTTCGCGTGACAGCATCTACCGCTGGAAGCGCCTTGGTGGCTTCCCCGCAGCCTACAAGCTGAGCGCCGGTTCTTCGCGCTGGCGTCTCGCTGATATCGAAGCGTGGGAGTCGAAGCTGGATGCAGCATTTGCAACTCATCTGTCGTTCGCACCCAGCCTGCAAGCAACCGCCTGACCGGCACGAAAGCTTAGCAGGCATTTCAACTGAAAGATTAAGCCATCAAACACCTGAGCCGTGCATGCGGCTCAGTGTTCCCACCAGCGACCCAAGCGTCACTCGCTATAATCAATGTATGCAGATCAACACGACTGCGACATTGAAAAGAAAGCGAAAACCATGAAAAGCAGACCCTACGCCGGAACCCGTTTGGCGAAATTTATCGAAACTCGCGTTCTTGAGCTGCGCCCGAATAAATCTCAGATCGAGATCGCTACCGAGGCCGGATACGTCAATCCGAACATGCTGGCGATGATCAAGAATGGCTCGACCAAGCTGCCGCTCGACCGGGTGCCCAGTGTCGCCAAGGCCCTGGACTGCGACCCGAAGCTGCTGTTTAAGCTCGCCCTCGAACAATCGGGTGGCGCAACGACCGCGGTCGCCGTCGAGGCGATCTTCGGCACCGTCGTCACCCGCAATGAGGTTGCGTGGCTCGAAGAGATCCGGGATGCGTCTGGGGATTCAGACCCGAACCTGACGTCGCGCAGCCGCACCGCCTTGCGCGCGGTGTTTGGCAAATGAGTGGTGCAGGTGCAGATGGCGTTTCCGTGGCTGGTTTCAGGATGCCGTCTGACCGGCCCATCAGCGACAACGAGGTGGCGTGGATCGCCTTCCTGCGGCTGGTGTCGCGTGAAAGTGACCCCGCTCCGACGCTGACACTTGTCCAGGCTATGCGTCTGGTCTTTGAACATGAGGGCCGAGAGATATGAGCATCTGGTCTACCCTTTGAGCGGTCTTAGATGGGCTACAACTAGAACTGACCGGGCCCAAAAATGAGCACCTCTACCGAAGTGAACGGTCAAAGGCATTTTCTTGATTGAACAGGCCGACGGGTCGTGAAGGGCGGTTAGTGGTCTGTCGGCACCGCAGCGCGGCGCCCGCAGCCACTCTGGCAAGGCAGTCGCTCGCGCGGACCATAGCTACTCCCTACCCGAAGCTACAAGTGGGCGGCAAACCGCCTGACAGTGGCGAGGGCCATTCATCCGATCAGGACTTTATCCCGGAACCTGTCGTTCGCTAATCCATCTCGGCGAAGTGTAGGGAACGACTTACCGTGGAGCCTGAGATGAATGCCCCGCTTACTTCCTGAACATGTTCATGCGGATGTCGTCATCGAATACCCCTCGCCGCCACGATGAGATGAAGCGCCGATCCTGCAACCAAGTCACAAACTCAAGGTTCACGTCGCTGCCCTCTATCTTTGGCGACGCAAAACCGGGTCGGATATCAGGAAGTGGATCAGGCAAAGAATGCAGGATGCCTCTCACCTTCTGATCATCGAAAATCCCGTGAAGCATGTTAAACAACGATATCTGCGTAGCAAGAGGCCGGGAGCTCACGATGATCGCACGTGCGGCGTCGATTCCGAGATTATCAATCTTTGCGCCGGTTCGCGCGATTATTCCGCCTACGATGGCGGCACGCGATGACATGTTCGCCAATAGACTAGAATCCATCTTGCGGATTATCGTCACCCGGTTTTCATCGCTGATGTCCGCCTCCAACAGATTTTGCCGGAAATCGTCGTCTAAAGCGCACCCGCCCTCGATCTCAAAGAACTCTGCAATGTTCTTCGCCACGAAGGCGACACCAAATGGATGGGGGGTGCCGAGATGCGACAGGTTGCTTGCGGAGAAGTTCACTATGTTTTGGTCGACCAGTATCTTGGTCTTTTCCGAACTAATCTGCTTTGGGAAGGCTTCAAGCCGTCCCGGAAGCTTTTTGACATAGGCGTCATATGCTTCGGCGCTCAAAGCGTCGTTCTCATAGATGAACTTGCATAATAGTGCGGCCCGCTCTCCATCCGGGATCTTGTGGGCAGCGAGCGCACGCGACGTTGCTGCGCTGTTCAAGAACTGCGTAAGTATTTCCTCATCGTATTTGTCACTCCCAAGAAAAGCTATGCAGTTCTCCCAGGTCGCTTCGATCTTCTCGATCTGGAAAAGCTTGGCATGGAGATTGTCGGGAACCTGATCCAAACTCGGGATTGATGTCGACTGTTTCTCGAGAAACTCAACAATGTCATCGAACTCCACGTCATCCCGCCCGATGACGTGTTGAATGGCGGAAATGCTCTCTCGGCAATTGCCAGGCAAACGAAGCAAGACGTTCCGCAGATACTCGCCGAAACGGATATCGATCTTCGCCAGAAGCGGTGCGCTACCAGATTCGAGCGCCAAAGTGTAATTTTGCTCGCTTGGCCGATTAGGATCCCCGATACCAAGGACGACCCGAAATATGAAATTTAGGTTGTCGATAGAAAGCTTAAAAAGTCCATCTTCGAACAAAATCCGTCTGATACCCGGGTGCGCCTCCACTGCGGCTAGGTCGGTCACTTCGATGTCGAGTGGTTGCAGTCGTTCGGCGGGGACATCGACCCCCTGTGCCAAAATATCGGCCAACCTCTGGTAATCCCCCCCGAAAGTAAGGGGCTGCATAAGTAGAATTTTCTCGGTAATATGAACGAGGAGATTCCGAATGAAGACAAGCAGATACACTGAGGCGCAGATCCTCGCGATCCTGC